>NZ_AEJB01000481.1 GCF_000331005.1 Streptomyces turgidiscabies Car8 | reverse complement strand
TGATCCACGACTTCGAAAAGTCGGGACGACAGGATTTGAACCTGCGACCCCTTGACCCCCAGTCAAGTGCGCTACCAAGCTGCGCCACGTCCCGGTGCGTCGACCCGCGGTTGCCCCGCGTGATCGCACAGACAAACCCTACCGCACACCCGCCCTGCCTCCGAGCGGTTACGGAACGGTCACCGAGACATCAAAGGCCTCTTACCATCCCATCCGCCGCACTACCGTCGTCCCACCCGAAACGCAGCAGGGGGACGATCATGAGCAACCCGTACAACACTTCCGGGAACGTGCCACCGGCTCCGATACCGGGGCCGACGCCGGACCGTCAGGGTCCGGGATGGGCTCGTAAGAGATTCGTGCTGCCCGCCCTCGGGCTCGTGTTCCTCCTCGGCATCGGCATCGGTGGAAGCGGTCAGGGGGACGGCAAGGACCCGGTGGCCGCCGCCCCGACGCCCACGGCGACCGTCACGGCGACGGCGACCGCCACGGTCACGACCACGGCCACCGTGACGGCCACGCCCGAACCCGCCCCTACCGTCACCGTGCGGGCGACCAGGACGGTGACGGCCGAGCCGGCCGTCGGCGCCGACACCGGCTCGGGCACAGGATCGGACGACGACTCCGGGTCCGGCGACGACAGCGTGTACTACCAGAACTGCGCGGCCGCCCGCGCCGCCGGCGCCGCCCCGGTGCGTGTCGGTGATCCCGGCTACGGACGGCATCTCGACCGGGACGGCGACGGCGTCGGCTGCGAGTAACGGGCAGGTGTCAGGCGTTCGGGTCGAACGCGATGCCCGCCGGCATGGCCGCCGCCAGGTGGGAGGCGAAGTTGCCGTCCTTGAGGCCGAAGTTGGCGCTGCCCCAGTCGGCGGAGGTCAGCTTGTCGCGGATGCCTGACGGATAGCCGTTCCAGCCGACCAGCGCCGGGAACTGCCAGGTTCCCTTGTGGTTCTCCGGCGGCTCGTCGTTGGTGCCCGCGAGGCGGAAGCAGTGCGTTCTGATGCCGTCCTTGTGGTAGACGATCTTGGGGTGCGTGCCGTCCCAGCGGACCTGGTCCCGGGTGTGGATGCTGAAGCCGCCGTGGGCGGAGGTCGAGACGTACTCAGCCACGCCGTCGCGCACCCACACCACCACGTGCTCCCAGTCGTGCCGGTGCCCGCCGATGCTGCTGCCCGCGAGTGCCTGGTCCTTCTCGAAGTAGAGGCCGTAGATGATCGCGCACCAGCCGTTGTTGCACTTGTAGCGGGAGTAGCCGTTGGTGTTGTCGAGGTCGAAGGCGTCCCTGCACTGCCCGTTGAGGGAGCCGGTCGGCTTGAGGCCGCCGTTGAGCGTGCCCGTGGGGCCGATGGCGGGAGTGGAGTAACAGCCGTCCGTGTCGTAGTCGTACGCCGGCTGGTACGTCTGCTCGGTGCCGTCCGCGTTGGCCGGGAGGGCTCCGGGCGGGGCGGCGAGGGCGGTGCCGGGAAAGGCGATGACCAGCGCGACCGCGCTGCCGAGGACGAGCGAGGCTCTGCGGGTGCGCACAGGTCTCTTCACGGGTGCCTCCTGATCGATGCCGCGCGGGTACGGCGGTTCGGTCAGATTGGCATGCCCATATCACGGATCGGTCACTCGGAAGGAAAGGTTCGAGCGCGCACGGCGGACGGCGGACGTGCCGGCTACTCCGGGGGCGTCGGTGTGTCGTGCGTCCGGTACATCGCCTGTATGTCCAGCTCCAGTTGGACGGTCGGCCCGACCACCGCGATGCCCCTGGCCAGCATGGAACGCCAGTTGAGCGTGTAGTCCTCCCGGTGCAGCTCCGCGCGGGCATGGGCGGCGCAGCGCAACTCCTCGCCGTAGCCGCCGTTGACGGACCCCAGGTAGGTCGTGTCCAGCGACATCGAGCGGCTCACCCCGTGCATCGACAGCGAGCCCTGCACCGACCACTTCGCACCGGCCCGGTAGGAGAAGCGCGAGCTCACGAAGTCGATGTACGGATAGCGCTCGACGTCCAGGAAGTCCGCCGACCGCAGGTGGTCGTCGCGGGTCCGGTTTCCGGTGGTGATGCTCGACGCGTCGATACGGACCTGCACGCGGGACTCGGCCATCGACTGCGCCACCTGGATGCCGCCCTCGAACCGCTCGAAGCGGCCGTGCACATGGCCCATTCCGACATGCTTGGCGATGAACCGGATCGCCGTGTGCGGCGGATCGAAGAGCCAGGTGCCGGAAACCGGGAGGTCCAGCGGCCGGGCCGGCTCCAGCTGGACACGCCGCGTCGGGAGCATCACCCCGTCGACGAGGTCGACCGTCTCACGCAATGGCGTCAGCCCCTCGGCCATCACCATCAGGCTGTAGCGGCCCGCGGGCAGCACGGCGAGGAAGTAGCCGTACGGGTCCGTCGTACCGCGTGCCATCACCTGGTGGGCGTCGGTCGCGCTCACCGTCACATCGGCGCCGCCCATGGGCTGGCCCAGCGGGTCGAGGACCTCGCAGCCGAGGGCGCCCGCGCCGGACGGCAGGGAGAGTGAGAGGCCCTCGCGGTCGGGGGCGCCTTTGGACCGCAGGCGTCTGAGCAGTGCGAGGGCCATCGGGGTTGCCTTTCTGTCGTTCTTCTCTTTGCCATGAGGGTCTTTGCCCCGAAGGACAGGGGGCGGTTGAGGTACCGGGGCCTCAGTCCGCCGTGCCGGGCGCCGCGCCCCGGTACGCCGCCCGCAGCAGACCGAGCACGCCCTCGGGCGTGACCTCGCGCGGGTTGGCGTACGGCCGCTGCCCGGCGACCTGGGCCGCCGCCACCGCCACATCGGCCTCGGTGAGGCCCAGTTCGGCGAGGGAGCGCGGGGCGCCGAGGCGTCCGGCCAGCTCCCACAGGGCGGTTGGGGCGTCGGCCGCGCCGCCCAGCGCGCGGGCGACGGCACCGGCCGCGTCGGGTGCGGCGGGCGCGTTGTAGGCCAGGGCGTGCGGCAGGACGACCGTGTGGGTCTCGGCGTGCGGCAGGCCGAAGGTACCGCCGAGGACATGGCACAGCTTGTGGTGCAGGCCCATGGTGGTGGCGCCGAGGCAGGAGCCGCACAGCCACGCCCCGTACAGGGCCCGGCCGCGCGCGTCGAGGGACGCCGGGTCGGCGGCCACGGCAGGGAGGGCCTCGGCCATCGCCCGTACGCCCTCCCGCGCCATCAGGGAGACGAGGGGTGAGGCGTCGGGGGCGTAGAGGGCCTCGACGGCGTGGGCGATGGCGTTGATGCCACTGGTGACCGAGAGCGGGACCGGCAGGGAGAGGGTCAGCTCGGGGTCGTACACCACGCTGCGCGGGAGGACCGACGGGTCGCGGCCGGTGTTTTTCACGCCCTGCTCGGTCAGGCCCCAGACGGGGGTCATCTCCGAGCCGGAGTAGGTGGAGGGTACGGCGATCAGCGGCAGCCCGGTGCGCAGCGCGATCGCCTTTCCCAGGCCGATCGCGGAGCCGCCGCCGACCGCCACACAGCCGTCGGCGCCCGCCGCGAGCGCCACCTCGACGGCCCGGTCGGCGACTTCGACGGGCACGTGCATCCGCGCCTCGGCGTGCAGACCCGCCAGGGCCGGTCCGAGCGAGTCGGCGACCGCCTGCGCGGTGTCCCTTCCGCGTCCGCCGCATACCACCAACAGCCTTCGCAGACCGAGCCGTTCGGCCTCGCCGGCCGTCGCGGTCACGGCGGCCCCGGTCCGCAGCACGACCCGCATCGGCTGGGCCTCGTAGACGAAGTCCAAGCCTCCGGTCACGACTTGTTCTCCGACTTCTCCAGCTTTTCCAGTACGAGGTCGAAGCGTGCGTGGCGGAAGGGGTTCGGTACGCCGAACTCCCCTGCCAGGGACGGGTCGTCGGTCTCGGTGAAGTCCTGGACCAGGCTCTCCTTCACCGCGAACACGGCGTCCGAGTCGAGGTATTCGCTGCCCGCGACGAAGATGTGGGTGGTGACGGGCTCGTGGCCCTCGGCGGTGGCGATGAAGTGGATGTGGGCGGGGCGGTAGGGGTGTCGGCCGGTGGCGTGGAGCAGTGCGCCGACCGGGCCGTCCGTCGGGATGGGGTACGGGCTCGGCACACAGGTGCGGAACCAGAAGCGGCCCTCCGCGTCCGCGGTGAAGAGCCCGCGGCCGTTGCCCGGCGGCTGGACGTCCGGCTGCTGGACGTCGTAGTAGCCCTCGGCGTCGGCCTGCCAGACGTCAAGTACCGCTCCGGGCAACGGAGTTCCGTCCCGGTCGACCACCCGCCCGCTGACCACGCACGGCTCGCCGGAGCCCACCAGGTCGATGTCGGCGCCCAGTTCACGTACCGGCGACTCCGTCATATGGAAGGGCCCGAGGACGGTCGACTCGGTGGCGCCCGGGTCCCCGTGGCCGTTGAGGGTCTCCACCAGCATCGAGACGCCGAGGACGTCCGACAGGAGGATGAACTCCTGCCGGGTGTCGGTGCAGGTCTGCCCGGTCGCCGTCAGGAAGCCGACGGCCCGCTCCCACTCCTCCATGGTCGGCTCGGTCTCCCGCACGAAGGCGTGGAGGTGGCGGGTGAGGGCGGTGAGCAGCTCGCGCAGGCGGGGGTCGGCGGTCCCGCTCATGCTGTCGACGACCGCTTCGGTGACGGCTGTGGTGAATTTGGCGTCCTCACCGCCGTCATGTGGGCTGGGTTCAGTGGTCATGCCGCGCTCCTCGTCCCGTCCGTCCTGTCCTGTCACCTGTCCCGTCAGGCATGTCCGAGGATCTGCCGCAGCGCGTCCGTCAGCAACTGTTCGGCGTTCTCGGCGGCTTCGGCGTGTCGGAACGCGACGAACCCGTCCGGGCGTACGAGGAGCACGCCCGCGTCGGACACCTCGCTGAGGCCGGCCCAGTCGCCGTAGGGGTCCTCGTACTCCTGGCCGGGGCCGACGACGACCGTGGCGATGTCCAGGGGCTGTGCCTTCGCCGCGCGCACCCAGGCGTCGCCGCCGATGCCGGTGAGGAGGGTGAAGCGGCCCCGGCCCACGGTGTCGAGGGTGGACAGCGTGCGGGTGCCGGAGGTGAGCCAGGCGTGCGGTAGCCGGGCACCGGGGCGGGTGGTGGGCCGGTGGTACAGCTCTGGGTCGCGGGCGAAGCCGGGGTCGGGGGTGCCGTCGGGGACGATCGCGGCGGACTCGTAACGCTGGTTGAGGTCGACTCCGTGGGCGTTGAACTCGTACACCTTGGCGGCGATCGCCTCGCGCAGCCGGGCGCGCTGCCCTGCGGCGGCCTCGGTGGCGTCCTTGCGGGCGGCGATGTTGGCCCACAGCTCCTCCGGGGTCTGCGGGGAGAGCCCGTCGAGCGCCGCGAAGATCGGGGCGGTCTCGGCGATGGACTTGTTGGCGCGGGTGACGATCTGCCTGCCCACGGGGGCCCGTTCGGCGGTGTAGCTGTCGAGCAGCGAGGGGGCGGCGACGCCGTCGAGGACCAGCTTCAGCTTCCAGGCCAGGTTGTAGGCGTCCTGGATGGAGGTGTTCGAGCCGAGCCCGTTGGACGGCGGGTGCCGGTGGACGGCGTCGCCGGCGCACAGGACGCGCCCGTTGGCGTAGGTCTCGGCGTACATCTCGTTGACCGTCCAGGCCGAGGACGACTTGATCGTCACGGGGATGTCGTCGTCGCCGACGAGCCTGCGGACGATTCCCTCGGCGTACTCGGTGGTGAGGTCGGGGGCGCCTGCGGTCACGTCGTAGCCCCAGACGATCATCCACTCGTTCCAGGGGCGGACGTTGCGGACGAGGCCCGCGCCGATACCGCCGACGGTGGCGCCGGGGGCGAGGACCCAGTAGAGGGTGGAGGGGCGGTGGGCCGTGTACCGAGTGAGGTCCGCGTCGAAGACGATGTTGATGCTGCCGGCGACGCCCATCTGACCGCCCATGGGTAGTCCGGCGTCCTCGGCGACCTTGGACCGGCCGCCGTCGGCGCCGATCAGATAGCGGGCGCGGATCTCGTACGTGTCGCCGCGCAGCCGGTCGCGGACGGTGGCCGTGACGCCGGACTCGTCCTGAGTGTGTGTCAGGTACTCGGTCTGGAAGCGGAGTTGGGTGCCGCGTGCGACGGCGGCGTCGACCAGGACCGGTTCCATCAGATGCTGCGGCATGTCGCACATCCGGGTGGGGCTGGCCAGTTCGTGCGCGGCCTGGACCAGCGGGTCGTTGCCCCAGGAGCGGACCCGTCCCAACTCCTCGCCGGCCAGGCTGGTGCAGAACGTGGTGTTGCCCATCAGGTGCTGGGGTGTCGCCCTGGCGACCACGTCCTGCTCGACGCCGAGGTCGCGCAGGACCTCCATCGTGCGCTGGTTGGTGATGTGCGCGCGGGGCGTGTCGGCGAGGCTCGCGTACCGGGTGACGACGATGTTGGGTACGCCGTAGGTGCTCAGCGCGAGGGCGGCCGACGCCCCGGCCGGGCCGCTGCCCACGATCAGGACGTCGGTGTCGACAACGGTATGCACGGCAAGCACTCCAAACGGTGGACAGGCCCCGTCCGGGAACAGCCGGGCGGCCAACCATGATCGTGGAGCGGCAGAGCCGTGCGTGGGTGTCTCAATACGAGACACCCGGTACTTCCCAAAATCTCACCGCACCACCACGGTGGTCTCCGAACCCCGCCCGATACGGTGAGTGGAGCCATGACCACAGCCGAAGAATCTCCCGCCCTCCTCCTGCTCAGTCGGGCACGCCAGCGGTTCCTGAGCGGGCGCCCGCTGCCCGACGACGTCCCCGACGAGACGGTCGCCGCCTGGCGGCGCGCCCGTTTCCTCGGTGTACGGCACGACGTGCGTCAGGCCGGCTCCTTCGACGGCCGGGCCTTCGGGTCGGCCCTGCTGGCGGCGGCCCGGCCGGTCCTCGAACGGCTCGCCCCGGCTCTGGGCGTCGGGACGGCGCTGCTGCTCACCGACGAACGGCTGCGGGTGCTGTGGGCGGAAGGTGGCGCGCCCGGGGTCGGGTTGCGCCGCGATCTGGCCGAGCGGGAGGTCGGACACAACAGTGCGGCGCTCGCCCTGCGTCTCCGGCGGCGCGCCGAGGTGCACGGCCCCGAGCACTTCCTCGACGTGTGGCAGGACGTGTCGGCGGTCAGCGTGCCGGTGTTCGCCCCGGAGTCCGGCCGGCCCCTCGGCACGATCACGGTCGCCTCCGAACTGTGCGCCGGCCCGGGTCCGCATCCCGGCGCCGCCCTCGCGGAGGCGGCTGCGGCAGCGGTGGAGGCGGAGTTGCTGGCCGGTTCCCGCTCGGCCGAGCGGGCCCTCGTCGACGCCTACGCGCGTGCGGCGCGCGTCCCGGAAGGGGAGCACGGAGGCGGCAGCGGTGGCGGGCGGGAGCGCGCGGTGGTGGCGCTGGACGGGCGCGGCCGGCTGGTCAGCGAGGCGGCCGTGCGGCTGGTGTCGCCGCAGGTGCTGGAGTCGCTGGAGCGGGCCGCTCGGGCGCTGTTGCAGTCGTCGGCGCCCGTCTCGTCGTACGACATCGAACTGCCCGAAGGGGCGGGCTGCAGCGCTGAGTTCCGTCCGGTGCGGGAGCGGGGCGGCGGGCGGGTGGTCGGGATCGTCGCCGTGCTGGAGGCGGACACGGAGATGGCGGTGACACGGCCGGCTGTACGGGCGGTGCCTCGGCCGGCGGCGGGGCGGCTGGCAGGGAGTTCGGTGCCGTGGCTCCACGCGGTGGGCCGGGCCGTGGAGTTGGCGGGCGGCAGCGAACCGCTCCTGCTGACCGGGGAGCGTGGATCGGGCAAGACCGCGCTGGCCCGCGAACTGCTGGGCGACGCCGAGCCGCTGGTCCTGGACGCCGCCGAGGAACCGGAACTCGGGCTGGGAGGCTGCGAGTTGACAGGTGACCGGTCGATTCTGCTCCGGCATGCCGAGCGTCTCGCCCAGTCGGACGTGGCCGCGCTGAACGGGCTCCTCGACGAGCGTCCGGACGTCCATCTGCTGGTCACGTACACGCCCGGCACTCCCCCGGGACCGTGCTTCCAGCGGCTCCTGGACACGCTGGCCGCCCGCTCGGTCGTCCTGCCCGCGTTGCGTGAACGCCCGGAGGACATCCGCGAGTTGCTCCCGGCCCTGGCGCCGAGGCCGGCCGACGGCACACCGCCGCTCACCTGGACGCTGGACGCGCTGCGGGCGCTGGAGCGGTATCCGTGGCCGGGGAATGTCACCGAACTCGCCCACCTGGTGAGAACGTTGGCGGACAACCGGCGGGCGTCGGGGCCGGTCGGGCGGGCCGAACTCCCGGACCCGGTACGGGAAGGGCCGGCCGTGCGCCCGCTCAGCCCGATGGAGCACGCCGAGCGGACCGCGATCCTGGAGACGCTGCGCCGCAACGGCGGCAACAAGGCCCGCACGGCGACGGCCCTGGGTATCGCGCGCGCCACGCTGTACCGGAAGCTGCGCGAGTACGGGGCCTGAGAGGGTCTACGGGTTGCCGGAGGGTTTCGCCGTCGTCCCCCGGATCTCCAGTGCCGGGGCGGACAGGTGGACGCTGCCGGGGGCGCGGGGCGCGTCGAGCCGGTCGAGGAGGCAGCGGGCGGCGCGGCGGCCGACCTCGTGGCTGGCGCTGTCCACGGTGGTGAGCCAGACGTGGCGCAGCCGGGAGATGTTCGTGTTGTCGTAGCCGATGACGGACAGGTCGCGAGGGACGCCCATCCCCAGTTCCTCGGCGGCGGAGATCGCGCCGACGGCGGTCATGTCGTTGACGGCGAAGACGGCGGTGGGCCGGTCGGCGGGGTAGCCGAGCAGTCGGACAGCGCTCCGGTAGCCGCCTTCCTCGGTCAGGTCGCCGGCCTCGACGAGGGCGCTGTCCGCAAAGCCGTGCGCGCGCATCGTCGCCTCGAAGCCGCGCCGGCGCAGCTCACCGACGGCGCCGTACCCGGCGATGTGGGCGATCCGGCGGTGCCCGAGCCCGAGGAGGTACTCGGTGGCGATCCGGGCGCCGTGTTCGTCGTCGTTGGCGACCACGTCGACGCCGGGCAGCGCCGGCTCGCGGGCGCCCGCGACGACGACCGGGACACGCTCGGCGAGGGTGCCCAGGACCGCCGGGTCGGGCAGGGTGCCGACGACGACCAGGCCGTCGACGCCGAGGTCACGGAAGGGGCCGGTGAGGTCCTGGCCACTGCGCCGGTTGAGGCGGGCGTCGGCGAGCAGCATGTGCAGGCCGTTGTCGTGGAGGAGGGAGCCCAGGCCGTCGAGCAGGTCGACGAACCAGGGGTTGCGCAGGTCGTTGAGGAGGACACCGACGGTCCGGGTGCGCTGCTCGCTGAGGCTGCGCGCGGCGGCGTTCGGCCGGTAACCCAGTTCGCGTACGGCGAGCAGGACGGCCTCCCGCTTCTCGGACCGCACCTGGTCGGAACCGCGCAGCACGAGCGAGACCAGGGATTTCGACACCCCGGCTCGTTCGGCGACGTCTCGGATGGTCGGCGGTCTCATGGTTGGACCGTTCCACAGCCCGCTGGAGCCTGTCAAAGGCTCCGGCCGACATCCTGCGAGGCTTGACAGCGGCGGTTGTCGGCACCGAGGGTGAGCGGTAAATGTTCTGGACCGGTCCAAAGAGGGGCTGTCATGGCAAGTACGCTCGGTGTCGCCGTCGTGGGGTTCGGCTGGATGGGACGGGTGCACACGCAGGCGTACGTCCGTCTGGCGCACCACTTCCCCCAACTGGGCCTGCGGCCCGAACTGGTCATGGTCGCCGAGGAGGTGCCGGGCCGGGCCGAGGAGGCCGCCGCGCAGTTCGGGTTCGCCTCGACCACCCGGGACTGGCGTGACATCGCCAAGGACCCTCGGGTACAGGCCGTGAGCATCACCGCGCCCAACTTCCTGCACCGGGAGATCGGCGTCGCGATGGCCGAGGCGGGCAAGCACATCTGGATCGAGAAGCCGGTCGGCCTGTCGGCGGCCGACGCGGGCGCGGTCGCCGACGCGGTCGCCGAGGCCGGCGTCCAGGGCGCGGTCGGCTTCAACTACCGCAACGCGCCTGCCGTGGAGCGCGCCCGGCAGCTCATCGCGGCCGGCGACATCGGCACGGTCACGCATGTCCGCGTCCGCCTCTTCTCTGACTACGCCGCCCACCCGGACGGCGCCCTGACCTGGCGGTACGAGCGGCAGCGCGGCGGCAGCGGAGTGCTGGGCGACCTCGCGTCGCACGGCGCGGACCTGGCCCGTTTCCTGCTCGGCGACATCGCCGCGCTCACCGCCGACACGGCCGTCTTCGTGCCCGAGCGGTCCCGTCCGACGGGCGCCACGGCCGGGCACACGCTTGCGGCGGGCGGTGAGCGCGGTCCGGTGGAGAACGAGGACTACGTCTCCTGCCTGCTGCGGTTCGCCTCCGGCGCCCGGGGTGTCCTGGAGGCGTGCCGGGTGTCGGTCGGCGAGCAGAACAACTACGGCTTCGAGGTGCACGGTACGAAGGGCGCGGTGTTCTGGGACTTCCGCCGGATGAACGAGCTGGGCGTGAGCACCGGTACGTCGTACCAGGACCAGCCGGTCAGTACGGTGTTCGTCGGGCCGGGCGACGGGGAGTTCGGGGCGTTTCAGCCGGGGGCGGCGAACGCGATGGGGTACGACGATCTGAAGGTGATCGAGGCGCACCGGTTTGTGCGGTCGGTGGCTGAGGGGAGGTCGTACGGGGCGACGTTGGAGGATGCGGTGCGGAGCGCTGCCGCGTTGGATGCGATGAGTCGGTCGGTGGAGTCGGGGGCGTGGGTGTCGGTGGGGGCGTGAGGCTGCCGTGGCTTGGGTGGGTGTGGGCGCTGCGGGTCCGCTGGGGCTGGTCGCGCAGTTCCCCGCGCCCCTCACGGGGGTGAGTCCGCGTACGTCCGGCGCTCGCCGGGGAAGGGGTGGCGGGCGGATCGTCGGCCGCGGGACCGCAGAGGCTCGTCGCGCAGTTCCCCGCGCCCCTCACGGGGGTGAGTCCGCCTACGTCCGGCGCTCGCCGGGGAAGGGGTGGCGGGCGGATCGTCGGCCGCGGGACCGCAGAGGCTCGTCGCGCAGTTCCCCGCGCCCCTCACGGGGGTGAGTCCGCCTACGTCCGGCGCTCGCCGGGGAAGGGGTGGCGGGCGGATCGTCGGCCGCGGGACCGCAGAGGCTCGTCGCGCAGTTCCCCGCGCCCCTCACGGGGGTGAGTCCGCGTACGTCCGGCGCTCGCCGGGGAAGGGGTGGCGGGCGGATCGTCGGCCGCGGGACCGCTGAGGCTCGTCGCGCAGTTCCCCGCGCCCCTGACGGGGGCGCGGGTCGGTACAGGCTCGCGCCCCTGACCGGGGTCAGTGTGGGGGCATGTTGTACGGGGTGACCACCTGGATCGGGGACGGGAGGGTTGGGGCTGCGGGTGGGAGGGCGCCGTGGGTGCGCATGATGGTGCGGCAGGCCTCGTGCATGTCCTGGCGGAGGTCGTGGTGGAGGACGCAGGACAGGTGGTGCTCGCGCAGCAGGCGGGTGTTGTCGTGGTCCAGGTCGTGGGCGACGAAGACGGCGCATTCTCGGCCGAGGTCCTCGAAGGCCCGTAGCGTCGCGATGTTGCCGCCGCCGATCGAGTACACGGCGCGGATGTCCGGGTCGCGTTTCAGGGCGTCCCGGACCAGGTCGTACTGGGTGGCGTCCAGGCCCTGCCCCTCCGTGATCTCGACGAGGGCCCGCTCGGGGTGCCGGGCCCGCATCGCGCCCCGGAAGCCCATCTCACGCTCCTCCTCGTTGCGGAAGAAGCCACTGCTGAGGCTGGTGAGTACGTTGCCGGGGCGTTCGCCGAGCCACTGGCCCATCAGGTATGCGGCGGTGGCGCCGGCGGCCCGGTTGTCGATGCCCACATAGGCGAGGCGGGCGCTGGAGGGCAGGTCGGTCACCAGGGTGACGACCGGGATGCCGGCGGCGACGAGCCGGCCGACGGCGGCGGAGATCTCGGGCACGTCCGGCGCCTTGAGGATGACGCCCTGCGAGCCGCGCCGGGCGATGCGGTCGAGGTCCGCCGCCAGGTCCGCCACCGGGCCGGTCTCCCGGAAGTGGAAGCGGGAGCGCACGACGGCCGGGTGGAGGGCGGGCAGCTCGGCCTCCAGGGCCGCCCGGACGGCGGTGGAGAACCGCTCGGGCGCCTGCATCACGATGTCGATCATGAACGTACGGCCGACCAGCCGGACCTGGGTGCGCTGTCGGTCCAGGTCGGCGATGGCCTGGCGCACCTCCCGCCGGGTGCTCTCGCGCACGCCACCCCTGCCGTTGAGGACGCGGTCGACGGTGGCCTCGCTGAGGCCCGCCTGTCGTGCGATCTCCCGGATCGGAAAGGGGTGGCCCATGGGGAGGTTCCTCGGCTTCCGCTTGAGGGGTTTTTGATGGCTGTCTGCTGGTTGTTTGACGAGTTTGTCATGACAACAATGACAGCAACACCGAGAGTCGAGAGAAGGACGACGATGTCCCTCAGCGCCGCACAGCGCCCCGCGTGGCTGTCCGAACAGGACTGCGATCTCGACGCCTTCCGCGCCGAGGTCGAACGGACGACCGACGCCGCCGACTACCCGTACGCGACCACCGTCCGCGACAACGTCCTCGTCTACGACAGTGAGCGGCTGCGCGCCGCCGCCACCTCACCGGGCGGACGCCGGGAGGCCCTGACGGAGCTGGTCCGGGCGCTCACCGACGGCCCCGGCGTCGTCGTCCTCCAGCGGGCCTTCGCCGACCTGTCGGTCGTGGACCGGGCGACCGCCGCCTTCGAGGCGCTCATCGCCGACCAGCGCGCCGCGGGCACGGTGGCGGGCGACCACTTCGCCAAGCCGGGTGCCAACGACCGGGTGTGGAACGCCCTGGAGAAGGCGGCCCTGCGCGCGCCGGAGGCGTTCGCCGACTACTACGCCAACGACATGATCGCCCTCATCTCGACGGCCTGGCTCGGCCCCGGCTACCAGGTCACCTCGCAGATCAACGTGGTCAACCCCGGTGGCGCCGCGCAGAGCCCGCACCGCGACTACCACCTGGGCTTCCTGTCCAACGGGGCGGCCGCCGCGTACCCCGCGCACGTCCACCGGCTGTCCCCCGTACTGACGCTGCAGGGCGCGGTCGCCCACTGCGACATGCCCGTCGAGTCCGGCCCGACGCTGTACCTGCCGTACTCGCACACGTACGAGCCCGGATACCTGGCCTGGCGGCTCCCTGAGTTCGCGGCGTACTTCGACGCCCACCATGTGCAACTGCCCCTGGCGAAAGGCGACGCCGCGTTCTTCAACCCGGCGCTCTTCCACGCGGCCGGCACCAACCGCTCCGCGGACATCCGCCGGATGGCGAACCTCCTCCAGGTGTCCTCCGCGTTCGGGCGGGCCATGGAGACCGTGGACCGGGAGGCGATCGTGAACGCGGTCTATCCGGTGCTGCTCGCCCGCAAGGCCGAGGGAGCGGACGACGCATGGCTGGAGGCGGTCGTCGCGGCCTCGGCCGAGGGCTACCCCTTTCCCACCAACCTCGACCGGGATCCGCCGGTCGACGGCCTGGCCCCGCCCTCGCAGGCGGACCTCGTACGGCGTGCGCTGCGCGAGGAGTGGACCCCCGAGGCGCTCCGCGAGTCACTGCGGGCCGGCGCCGAACGACAGATGAGCTGAGGAACGAGAACAGCATGGGACTTCTTCAGGACAAGGTCGTCCTCGTCAACGGCGGCAGCCAGGGCGTCGGGGCGGCCATCGCCCGGGCCGCGGTCCGCGAGGGCGCCGTCGTCGCGGTCACCGGGCGGCGCCCCGAGCCGGGCGAGGCGCTGGTCGCGGAGCTGACGGCGGCGGGCGGCAAGGCCATGTACGTACGCGCCGACCTCTCGGACGCCGAGCAGGCGAAGGCGTCCGTGGCCGAGGTGATCGCCGCGCACGGCCGGATCGACTGCCTGGTCAACTCGGCGGGCCTGACCTCGCGCGGCACGCTGCTCGACACCACGCCCGAGCTGTTCGACGCGCACATCGCGATCAACCTCAAGGGCCCGTTCTTCGCCATGCAGGCGGCGGTGGCGGACATGGTGGCCCGTAAGGCGCCCGGCACGGTCGTCAACATCATCACGTCCTCGGCGCACGGCGGGCAGCCCTTCCTGGCCCCGTACGTCGCCGCCAAGGCCGGACTCATCGGGCTGACCCGCAACGCGGCGCACGCGCACCGCTGGGACCGGGTCCGGATCAACGGCCTGAACATCGGCTGGACCGCGACGGAGGGCGAGGACGCCACCCAGCGGGCCTTCCACGGAGCGGGCGACGACTGGCTCGACCAAGCCGCCGAACGCCTCCCCATGGGCAAGCTGGGCCAGCCGGACGAGATCGCCGACTTCGTGGTCCTCCTGCTGTCCGAGCGGTCGGGCGTGGTCACCGGTTCGGTGATCGACTGGGACCAGAACGTCCTGGGCGGACTCGACTGACCCCCGCGCCTCCCCTACCGCACAAAAGTCACCCGCACCACATCCAAGGAGCAGCACAGCCCATGCGTATCGGAATCCTCGGCCTCGGCCGCATCGGCGCCTTCCACGCCGAGACCCTCTCCGGTCTCGACGCCGTCGACTCCCTCGTCTTCAGCGACCCGTTCGGGGACGCCGCCAAGACCGCCGCGGAGCGCTTCGGCGCCCAGGTGGCGGACTCCCCCGAGGCCCTTCTGGCCGCCGGTGTCGACGGCATCGTGATCGCCGCCGCGACAGACGCCCACCCGGCCCTGATCCTCGCCGCCGTCGAGGCGGGTGTCCCGGTGTTCTGCGAGAAGCCGGTGGCCCGCACGATGGCCGAGGGTGTCGCGGTGCTCAACGCCGTCAAGGACAGCGGCGTCGAGATCCAGATCGGCTACAACCGCCGCTTCGACGCGGGCTTCGTCGCCGCACGCGCCGCCGTACGCAGCGGTGAGCTGGGCCAACTGCACACCGTCCGGTCGACCACGCTCGACCCGGCGCCGCCGCCGGCCGCGTACATCGCCTCCTCCGGTGGCATCTTCCGGGACTGTTCGGTGCACGACTTCGACATCATCCGCTGGGTGACGGGCCGTGAGGTCACCGAGGTGTACGCGGTGGGCGCCAACAACGGCGCCGCCTACATCAAGGAGGCGGGCGACGCCGACACCACCGGCGCCATCCTCACCCTGGACGACGGCACGATCGCCGTGGTCTCCAACTCCCGGCACAACGCCCGGGGTTACGACGTCCGCATGGAGATCCACGGCTTCCAGGACAGCATCGCCGTCGGCCTGGAGGACAAGCTCCCGCTGCGTTCCGTGGAGCCGGGCGTCACGTTCCCGGCGGGCGTTCCGCACGACTTCTTCATGGACCGCTTCATCCCCGCCTACCGCGCCGAACTGACAGAGTTCACGGAGGTCGTCGCGGGCAACCGCACGTCCCCGTGCACGGTCGCCGACGCGCTGGAGGCGGGCTGGATCGCGGACGCGTGCACGCTCTCGCTCCAGGAGCACCGCCCGGTGCGCATCGAGGACGTACGCACGGTCTGAGCAGACCCTGTTGAAAGTCCGGCCCGCGCTGCCCTCAGCGGTACAGCGCGGGCCGTTCCACGAGTTCCACCTCTACGCGCCGGCCCTCGGTCCGCGCCCGTACGCCGGCCTCGCAGACGGCGGCCACCGCGTAACCGTCCCAGACA
This sequence comes from Streptomyces turgidiscabies Car8, assembly GCF_000331005.1. Lineage (GTDB taxonomy): Bacteria > Actinomycetota > Actinomycetes > Streptomycetales > Streptomycetaceae > Streptomyces > Streptomyces turgidiscabies. Next base: position 43,317 of record NZ_AEJB01000481.1, on the reverse strand, counting down.
CCGGGCCCGGTGACCTCGCCGCGCCGGGTGGCGTCGACCCATGCCTGGACCTCACGGTCGTAGGCGTCCTCGAACCGCTCGATGAAGTCCTGGGCGATGCTCCCGCCCCAGTGACCGGCCGAGTTGACGACCATGCCGTGCCCGTCGCCGATCCGCGCGGTCCCGCGCTCACAGACCGCCTCGGCCTGCACCTGGTATCCGAAGCCGCAGTTGACGTTGATCTCGACGTCGACGATCGCGCCGCCGTCGGTCTCCATCACGACGAACTGCGGGTCCTGAAGTCCGTCCGGCGCGCTTCCGGACGGGCTCGGACACAGCACGGTGACCGCGGTGATCTCCTGCTCCAGGAGCCACCGGGTCACGTCCATCTCGTGCACCACGGAGTCGTTGATGTGCATCGCGCTGGTCCACCAGGGCGGGGAGGCCACGTTGCGATGCCGGTTGTGCAGCATGAGGGGCCGCCCCAACCGCCCTGTGTCGAGCAGGGACTTGAGCTTCAGGTACTCGGCGTCGTACCGCCGCATGAACCCGACCTGCACCCGCCGGTGCCCGAGCCTCAGCTCGGCCTCCAGCACCCGCAGCGCGGACGCCGCGTCGGGCGTGAGCGGTTTCTCGCACAGCACTGGCAGGTCGTACGAGAACGCCGCGAGCAGGGCCGCCTCGTGAGCGGCCCCGGGCGAGGCGATGAGCACGGCGTCGACATCGGCGGATGCCATGGCGGCGACGGGGTCCGTGTAGGCCGTACAGCCGTCGACGCCGGCCGCGACCGATTCGGCCCGCTCCCGGTCGACGTCCACGACGGCGGCCACCCGGGCCCCACTGGTGACTTCCTCGATACGACGAACGTGATCGGCACCCATCTTGCCGGTACCGATCACGAGAACGCCGAGCGTGTCACGGTCTTTCATGGAGATGCCGTGCCCCTTCAACAGGCGGCGCGTGGACTTACCCAGGGGCGCGGGGAACTGCGCGACCAGCCACAGTGGACCCGCACCCGCCGAACAACCGCGCGTCCCCCACGCTACGCGCTACGCCGACTTCCCCTGCGAGGACGTCGCGACCGGAGCCTTGAGATCCTTCGCCTCGGGAAGCTCGTCCACATCCACACCCCGAACCTGCGCCAACTCATGCTTGAGCGCCGCGAGTTCCGCACCGCCCGCCATGTGGTTGGTGAGCTCTTCGAGGCTGACGTCGCTGCGGGCGGCGGACAGTTCCATGGTGCCCAGGCGCAGGACGCTGAAGTGGTCGCCGACCATGTAGGCGTGGTGCGGGTTGTGGGTGATGAAGATGACGCCCAGGCCCTTGTCACGGGCCGCGGCGATGTACTTCAGCACGACACCGGACTGCTTGACGCCGAGGGCGGCGGTGGGCTCGTCGAGGATCAGGACCCGCGCGCCGAAGTAAACGGCGCGGGCGATGGCGACGGACTGGCGCTGGCCGCCGGAGAGGGTGCCGATGGGCTGGTCGAGGTCGTCCAGGACGATGCCCATGTTGCGCAGTTCCGCGTCCGCCGTCTGCTTCATCTTCTGGATGTCGAGGCGGCGTACGGGCCAGGGGCCCTTGGTCATCTCGGAGCCGAGGAAGAAGTTGCGCCACACCGGCATCAGCGGGACCGTCGCCAGGTCCTGGTAGACGGTGGCGATCCCGGCGTCCAGGGCTTCGCGGGGTGTGGCGAAGTGGACGGGGCTGCCGTCGATGAGGAGTTCACCCTCGGTGTGTCCGTGCAGCCCGGAGATGATTTTGATCAGCGTGGACTTGCCGGCGCCGTTGTCGCCCAGCACACAGGTGACCTGACCGGAGCGGACCGCGAGGTTCACGCCGTGCAGGGCACGGACGTTGCCGTACGACTTGCCCGTGCCGCGCAGTTCGACGATCGGCCGCCCGTCCTTCGGTGAGTCGCCCTGGGGCGAACTCTCGTCGGTGAGCGTGTCGTTGGGCGAGACGTCCTCGGGGGAGGTTTCGTTGGTTGTCATCAGTTCACCTCCGGGTCGCCTGGCGGCGGACCCACAGATTGACGAGGGCGGCGACCAGGAGCATCACGCCGAGGAACGCCTTGAACCAGTCCGGGTTCCAGTTGGCGTAGACGATGCCCTGGGAGACCATGCCGAAGATGAAGGCGCCGATGACCGGGCCGATCGCCGAGCCGTAGCCGCCGGTCAGCAGGCAGCCGCCGATGACGGCCGCGATGATGTAGAGGAACTCGTTGCCCACGCCCTGGCCGGACTGGACGGTGTTGAACGAGAACAGCAGGTGCATGCCCACGAACCAGGCACCCGCGCCCACACCCATGAACAGGGCGATCTTCGTGAAGCCGACCGGGACACCGACCGCGCGGGCGCTGTCGTTGCTGCCGCCGACCGCGAAGATCCAGTTGCCGAACTTGGTGCGCAGCAGGATCCAGGTGGCGATCGCGGCGAACACCAGCCAGTACACGATCGTGATCTTGAAGCTGACGTCGCCGATGGTGAACTCGGAGGCGAAGACCTTCTTGGCCTGGTCGAAGCCGTCCATGTCGGCGATCGAGTCGGACGCCACGTTACCGGTGAAGATCTTCGTGACGGCGAGGTTGGCGCCCTGGAGGATCAGGAACGAGCCCAGGGTGACCAGGAAGCTCGGCAGCCCAGTCTTGATCAGGAGCCAGCCGTTGAACGCCCCTACGGCCAACGACACGACCAGGGCGACGAACACGCCGGTCCACACGTTCATCGACAGCTGGAAGCTGAGGATCGCGGCGGTCAGCGCCGAGGTGGTGACCGCGACACCGGCGGACAGGTCGAACTCCCCGCCGATCATCAGCAGGGCCACCGGCAACGCCATGATGCCCATGACGGACGCCTGGTAGAGCACTGTCGCCAGGGCGCTGGTCTCACGGAACGAAGGCGCCACGGCGAAGAAGAACACGTACACGAGGATGGCGGCGATGAGAGCGCCGACCTCGGGGCGGCCGAGCAGCCGGCGTCCCAGGGAACGCTGGTTGGTGCGACCGTCCTTCTGAATGGCCGGCGGAGCCGGCGGCGAGGAACTCGCCGCCGGAACCGTGGTCTGACTCATCGACATCACCGAGTGCCCTTCGCCGCGAACGCGGCGATCTTCTCGACGTTGGACTTGTCGACGAAGGCGGGACCGGTCAGCACGGGCTGCTCACCGCCACCGCTGTAGTTGCCGTTGTTCTTGAAGAGCCACATCGAGTCGACGGCCAGGTAGCCCTGGAGGTAGGGCTGCTGGTCGACCGCGAACTGGACGTCGCCCTTCGTGATGGCGTCGGTCATCTCCTTGTTGAGGTCGAAGGTCGCGACCTTCGCCTTGCTGCCGGCGTCGGAGACCGACTGCACCGCGGTCAGCGCGTAGCTGGCGCCGAGCGCGACCACGTAGTCGATGGCCTTGTCCTGGTTGAGCTTCGCGGTGATCGTCGACTTCACGGACGGCATGTCGGTGCCGTTGACGTTGAGGATCTCCAGCTTGCCGGTGAACGTCTTCTTCACACCGTCACAGCGCTGGGTGAGGCCGACGTTGCCCTGCTCCTGGATCACACAGACGGCCTTCTTGGAGCCGACCTCGTTCAGCTTCTTGCCGAACGCCTCGCCCGCGACGGACTCGTCCTGGCCGAAGAACTGCTGAAGACCGAGCTTCTTCCAGTCACTCAGGCCGGAGTTGAGGCCGACCACGGGGATGCCCGCCGCGGTCGCCTTGGCTACGACGTCCTTCATGGCGTCCGGCTTCGCCAGCGTGATGGCGATGCCGTCGACCTTCTGGTCGATCGCGTTCTGGACGAGGTTGGCCTGGTTGCCCGCGTCCGGGTCGGCCGAGTAGACGAGCTTGATGTTGTCCTTGTCCGCGGCGGCCTGAGCGCCCTTGCGGACGATGTCCCAGAAGGCGTCACCCGGCGCCTGGTGGGTGACCAGGGCGACGGTCATCCGAGGGGTGGTGGCCTTGCCCGCAGAAGCGTCGGTGCCACCGTCCTCGGACTTCTTGCCGCCGGAACTGCTGGAGCAGCCCGCGAGGACCAAGGCTGCTGCCGCGGCAGCGGCAACAACGGGGGCGATTCTGCGGGAGCGAGAAGAGCGAGCCATCTTTCCTGCACCTCACTGTGCGACCGGGGAGAGGGTGGGGATCGGGGTGATCCCGGGCCCGGGTCCCGGAGCTCCGGGCCGTGTGCCGCGAACACGGCAGTCGTGTTGGGACCGAATCCAATTCCTTGGACCTGTCCGCTGTCAATACTTTGTTAAGACATTAATTCACAAGCAGGTCAGAATGTAAGAACAAACCCTTGACAGCGTTGCCCTCCGAGTCCTACACCTGGGGGGACGACAGGCCCCTCGGGACCCGCATCCTCCGCAGCTCGAAGGAGCATCGCATGACCGAGTCAGCCCCGCCCTTCGACCTGGTCACCCTGGGCCGCATCGGAGTGGATCTTTATCCGCTGCAGTCCGGAGTACCGCTGACCCTAGTGCAGACGTTCGGAAAATTTCTCGGCGGGTCGGCAGCCAACGTCGCGGTCGCGGCGGCCCGTCTGGGCCGTTCCACTGCCGTCATCACCCGTACCGGCGCGGATGCCTTCGGCGACTATCTGCACCTGGCGCTCGGGGAGTTCGGGGTCGACGACCGCTGGGTGACGCCTGTCGACGGCCTGCCCACTCCGGTCACATTCTGCGAACTCTTTCCGCCGGACGACTTCCCGCTGTACTTCTACCGCCAACCAACGGCACCTGACCTGCGGATACGCACCGACGAGCTGGATTTCTTCGGCATCCGGGCCGCCCGCGTGTTCTGGATCACCGGCACCGGCCTGAGCGAGGAACCGAGCCGCTCGGCCACCCTCGCCGCCCTCAAGGCGCGCGACCGGGCGGGCATCACCGTGTTCGACCTGGACTGGCGGCCGGCGCTTTGGAGCGACACAGCCTGGCAGAACCCGGAAGATGCCCGCCCGTACTACGCCGAGGCCCTGCGCCACGCGACCGTGGCGGTGGGCAACCTCGACGAGTGCGAGATCGCCACCGGCGTACGCGAACCGCGGGCCTGCGCCGAGGCGTTGCTGGCGGCCGGGGTCGAGCTGGCCGTCGTCAAGCAGGGCCCCAAGGGCGTACTGGCGCTGCACCGCGACGGCACCACCGCCGAGGTCGCGCCGGTCCCCGTCGAGGTGGTCAACGGCCTGGGCGCGGGTGACGCGTTCGGCGGCGCCCTGTGCCACGGGCTGCTGTCCGGCTGGGAGTTGGAGCGGACGATGCGTTACGCCAACGCGGCCGGCGCCCTCGTCGCGTCCCGTCTCGCCTGCTCGTCCGCGATGCCGACCGAGTCCGAGGTCGACGCTCTCCTGGCGAGCGGATCGCCCCGTTGAGCCGACGCCGGACCACGACGACCCCGGGGGCGGCCGAACGGGCGTCCCGAACCCCTGAACGGAGCTCCTCTTGACCCTCAGCATCGCCGACCTCGCCACGGTCAGGGCCCGGCACCCGGAGGCCGTCGCGGAGGCCGCCGCCCGCCGGGTCAGGCGACCGCTGATCGGCGACAGCGGGCGGCTCATGATCGTGGCCGCCGACCATCCGGCGCGCGGCGCCCTGGGCGTCGGCAACCGAAGGCTCGCCATGGCCGACCGCGCCGAGCTGCTCGAACGTCTGTGCGTGGCGCTGTCACGGCCGGGTGTGGACGGGGTGCTGGCCACCTCCGACATCCTGGACGACCTGCTGCTGCTCGGGGTGCTGGACGGCAAGGTCGTCATGGGGTCGATGAACCGCGGCGGGCTGGCCGGCTCGGTCTTCGAGATGGACGACCGCTTCACCGGGCACCGTGCCCAGGACATCGCCCGGCTGCGGTTCGACGCGGGCAAACTGCTGCTGCGCGTCAACTACGACGACCCGGGCTCGCTCACCACCCTGGAGTCCGCCGCCAGGGCCGTGAACGACATGGCGGAGCGCCAACTGCCTTTGTTCGTCGAGCCGTTCATCTCACGCCGGGTCGACGGCCGGGTGCGCAACGATCTGTCCGCCGAGGCGGTCACCCGCTCGATCGCCATAGCGTCGGGCCTCGGCGGCACCTCCGCCTACACCTGGCTGAAGCTCCCCGTCACCGCCGACCCGGACGACATGGCCGAGGTGCTGGAGACGTCGACACTTCCGGCCGTACTGCTGGGCGGCGAGGTCGGCGACTCCCCCGAGGCACAGGAGGGCGCGTACGAGCGCTGGCGCAAGGCGCTGCGGCTGCCGACCGTGCAGGGGCTGGTCGTCGGCCGGTCGCTGCTCTACCCGTCTTCGGGCAGTGTGGAGGCGGCCGTGGACACGGCGGTGGGGCTGCTGTGAACCGAGACATCCCAGAGACGGCCGTGAACAGGGTCAACACGGGACCCGCTGTGAACAGGAGCGACAGATCATGACCACCGCCTACCACCTCCCGGCCGGCAAGGCTCTCGGCGGCCCGTACGTCGTCGACGTCAACCCCGAGAAGGCCGGCTGGGGCTACTCCAGCCTCCGGGTGCTGGAGCTGCCCCCGGGCGGCTCGCACACCTTCTCCACCGGCGACAGCGAGTGGATCGCGCTGTCCCTGAACGGCGCCTGCACAGTCGACACGACAGACGATTTCGGCCATGCCACGTTCGAGGTGCAGGGCCGCGACAGCGTGTTCGACGGCGTCAGCGACTTCGTGTACATGCCCCGCGACGCCAGTACGACCATCACGTCGGCCGCGGGCGGGCGCTTCGCGCTCACCGGCGCCCGCTGCACCCGGCGGCTGCCCGCCCGCTACGGGCCCGCCTCCTCCGTTCCGGTGGAACTGCGCGGCACCGGGAACTCCTCCCGGCAGGTCAACAACTTCGGCGCGGCCGGCGTCTTCGAGTGCGACAAGCTCATCGCCGTCGAGGTGATCACCCCCGGCGGCAACTGGTCGTCCTTCCCGCCGCACAAGCACGACGAGCACCGGCCCGGCGAGGAGTCCGTCCTCGAGGAGATCTACTACTTCGAGTTCGCCGACCACGAGGGCACGCCCGGCCTCGGCTACCAGCGGGTGTCCCCGTCCGGTCAGGGCCGCAACACGGACGTGCTGGCCGAGGTGCGCGGCGGGGACGTCGTCCTCATCCCCGACGGCTGGCACGGTCCCTCCATGGCCGTTCCCGGCCATCACATGTACTACCTGAACGTCATGGCGGGCCCCGAGGCCGACCGTGCCTGGCTGATCTGCGACCACCCCGATCACGCCTGGGTCCGCGGCACCTGGCCCGAGCAGCCCGTCGACCCCCGTCTGCCCCTCTACACGGCCCCGGAGAAGTCCTGATGAGCACCACCCCTGTCCGCCGTCTGACCGTCGCCCAGGCGCTGGTGCGGTTCCTGTCCGTCCAGTACACCGAGCGTGACGGCGTCCGCCACCGGCTGATCGCCGGCACGTGGGGCATCTTCGGCCACGGCAACGTGGCCGGCCTCGGTCAGGCGCTCCTTGAGGCCGGTGAGGACGCGATGCCGTTCCACCAGGGCCGCAACGAGCAGTCGATGGTCCACGCGGCCGTCGGTTACGCCCGCCAGCTGAACCGGCTCTCGACGCAGGCCGTCACCACGTCCATCGGCCCGGGCGCCACCAACCTCGTCACCGGCGCCGCCCTCGCCACGATCAACCGTCTCCCGGTGCTGCTGCTCCCCGGCGACTACTTCGCGACGCGCAGTGCCGACCCGCTGCTGCAGCAGCTGGAGCACCCGGTCGAGGCCGACCTGTCGGTCAACGACACCCTGCGTCCGGTCTCCCGTTACTTCGACCGGGTGACGCGCCCCGAGGCGCTGATCCCGTCCGCGCTGAACGCCGTACGCGTCCTCACGGACCCGGTGGAGACCGGTGCCGTCACCCTCTGCCTGCCGCAGGACGTGCAGGCGGAAGCGTACGACTGGCCGGAGGAGTTCTTCGCCGAGCGGGTCTGGCACGTCCGGCGCCCCGCGCCCGACCCGTACGAGCTGGCCGAGGCCGTACAGGCCGTCAGGGCCGCCGAGCGCCCGCTGATCGTCGCGGGCGGCGGGATCCACCACAGCCAGGCCGAGGAGGCGCTGAAGGCCCTGGTGGACGCCACCGGCATCCCCGTGGCCTCCACGCAGGCCGGCAAGGGCTCCCTGCGTTACGACCACCCCGCAGACCTGGGCGGCATCGGCCACACCGGTACGGCCGTCAGTGACGATCTCGCCCGCACCGCCGATCTGATCATCGGCGTCGGCACGCGCTACACGGACTTCACGACCGCCTCGAACACCCTGTTCCAGAACCCCGGCGTGCGGTTCCTCAACCTGAACATCGCCGCCTTCGACGCCCACAAGCTGGCCGCGCGGACGCTGGTCTGCGACGCGCGTGCCGGGCTCACGGCGTTGACGGAGGCGTTGTCCGATCACCGTGTGAACTCGGCTTACAAGGCTGAGTACGGTGTCGGCAAGGACCGCTGGGAGCAGGTTGTTGACGCCGCCTTCGCCGCTGCCGACGACTCCGCCGTGCCCACCCAGACGCAGGTGCTGGGCGCCCTGGACTCGGTCGTCGGCGACGACGACGTGATCATCAACGCCGCCGGTTCGCTCCCCGGGGACCTGCACAAGCTGTGGCGGGCCCGCAGCCCCCGCCAGTACCACCTGGAGTACGGCTACTCCTGCATGGGCTACGAGATCCCGGCCGGCATCGGTGTCCAGCAGGCGGCGCCGGACACCCCGGTCTGGTCGCTGGTCGGCGACGGCACCTATCTGATGATGCCGACCGAGATCGTCACCGCCGTCCAGGAGAGCCTGCCGGTCAACCTGGTCCTCATCCAGAACCACGGGTACGCCTCCATCGGCGGCCTCTCCGAGTCGGTCGGCGGCGAGCGCTTCGGCACCCCCTACCGCTACCGGGCCACCGACGGCACCTTCACCGGCGCCCCGCTGCCCGTCGACCTCGCGGCGAACGCGGCCAGCCTCGGCATGGACGTCCTGCGCGCCAAGACCGTGGGCGAACTGCGCACGGCCCTGGCAACGGCCCGCGCCTCGGACCGGCCGACCTGCGTGTACGTGGAGACCGATCCGGCGCCGACCGCTCCCCCGGCGGAGGCCTGGTGGGACGTGCCGGTCGCCGAGACCGCCACCCGCGAGTCCGCCGTAAGGGCCCGGGAGGAGTACGACCGCCAGGTCGGCGACCGCCGCAGGCACCTCTGACCCCCGGATCAGCGGCGGCCCAACCTCGTTTTCCCCAGCCACTCCTGACACTCCGTCACCAAATGAAGGGAGGTGTCCCCGTGGCGACACCCGGTGATCGCGCCCGTGCGGTGTCCGGCTCCCCGCTCGACACCCTGGACTTCACGCTGGACCGCTCCAGCCCGGTCCCGCTCTACTACCAGCTGGCTCAGCAGCTGGAGGCGGCGATCGAGCACGGCGTCCTGGCGCCGGGCAATCTTCTGGGCAACGAGATCGACCTCTCGGTCCGCCTGGGCCTGTCGAGGCCCACGGTCCGCCAGGCGATCCAGTCCCTGGTGGACAAGGGCCTGCTGGTACGCCGGCGAGGCGTCGGCACGCAGGTGGTGCACAGCCAGGTCAAGCGCCCGCTCGAACTGAGCAGTCTCTACGACGACCTGGAGGCCGCCGGACAGGGGCCCACCACCCAGGTCCTGCGTGACGAGCGGCAGCCGGCGTCCGCCGAGGTCGCCGCCGCCCTCGGGGTGAAGGAGGGCAGCGAGGTCGTCGTGCTGGAGCGGCTGCGCTGCACGCACGGCGAGCCGGTGGCGTTCCTCTGCAACTACCTGCCCTCGGGGCTCCTCGAACTCGACGCCGGCCGGCTGGAGTCGACGGGCCTGTACCGGATGATGCGGAACGCGGGCATCACCCTGCACAGCGCCCGCCAGACGGTCGGCGCCCGCTCGGCCACCGAGGCGGAGGCCAAACGCCTGGAGGAGCCGGAGGGTGCGGCCCTGCTCACCATGCAGCGCACGGCGTACGACGACACCGGACGGGCCGTGGAGTTCGGCACGCACATCTACCGCGCGTCGCGCTACGCCTTCGACTTCCAGCTGCTGATGCGTTCCTGAGCCGGTCGCGTGGCGTGCGGCACCTCAACCCCCTTACCCGGGGCGGCTATCGCGAACAAGGCCGTCCCGGGTACTCCGCGCTCTCCGGTACGCCCGCCGCGCGCATCCGGCGCAGTACCTCGCCCCGGATCGCCTCGTCGTCGATGTAGAGGGGGCAGTTGACGTCCCGGTCGAACACCAGCACGTCTCCGGCTGTGTCCCAGAGGACCCACCGGGGTGCGTGGGGCGAGTCCTGCCAGAGCGGGGTGTATTCGCCGATGGCGTCCGTCGTCGGAGCGTTCACAGCTTTCCCTCCTCGGTCTCCCGGCCGTCGACGAGTGTCGCCACGACCTCGATGTCCCCGATGCGTGACGTGTCGACGCTCCGGGGGTCGTCTCCCAGCACGACCAGATCGGCCCGCTTGCCGGGCGCGACACTGCCCGCGCTGTCCTCCCAGTGGCAGGCGTGGGCGCCTTCGACGGTGTACGCGCGCAGCGCCTCGTCGACGGTGACGCCCTCGTCCGGCCCGATCAACTGCCCCGACAGCGAGGCCCGTTCGACCATGAACTGCACGGCCCGCAACGGCGACCCGTCCGCCACCGGCCGGTCGGAACTCCCCACCAGCCGGATGCCGTGCTCCAGGAACCCTCGCCCCCGGTACAACCAGGGCGCCCGCTCTTCCCTCATGATCGACGCGTAGTCGTCGCCGAAGTACCGCAGGAAGTTGGGCTGTACGACAGCCGCCGCACCGAGCCGCGCCATCCTGGGCAGTTGGTCGGGCCGGATCAGTCCGGCGTGCTCGATCCGGTGCCGGGCGTCCGGCCGGGGACGCAGCCGCTGCGCCTCCTCCAGCGCGTCCAGCGCGACGTCGGCGGCGCGGTCACCGATGGCGTGCACGGCGAGCTGCCAGCCCGCGAGATGCCCGTCCACGATCGTCTGCCTGAGGAACTCCGGGGCCTCCTGCAACTGCCCTGCGGTGTCCAGCCCTTGGTAGGGGCTGCTGAGGGCGGCGGTGCGGGCCATCATGCCGCCGTCGGTGTACACCTTCAGCGCGCCGACGGACAGCCAGTCGTCGCCTAAGCCGGTACGCAGCCCGAGGTCGAGGGCGCGCGGGATGCCGTCGGCCTCGTGGGCGGTGACGGGGTGCAGCCGGTCGGCGGCCACCATCAGCTGGACCCGCAGCGGCAACAGACCGCGTTCCCGGGCGAGTTGGTAGGCGCCCAGCTCGACCGGGCTGTTGCCGAGCAGGGCGCCGCCGATGCCCGCCTCGGCGCACGCCGTGACGCCTTCGGCAAGGCAGGCCCGGGCGGCCCGTCCGATCGCTTCCGCCAACTCGTCCTGGGAGTGCGGCAGTCGAAGCGCACGGGCCGCCCCCATGGCCCCCTCGGCGAGGAAGGCGCCCTCGTGCGGGACCACGCCGGGCAGCAGTTCCAGCACCGGGCCACTGACCGCGCAGCCGTGCCCGGAGTCGTGCATGAGGAGCACCTTGCGCCCGTCGGCGGCCCGGTCCAGCTCGGCGAGGGTCAGATGCCGGCCGAGGCCCCGCTGGTCGTACCCCGCGACGTCGACCCAGGCCCCCGGCGGCACCTGTGCCGCCGCCTCCGCGATGACCGCGAGCACGTCCTCGACCCGGACGCACGGCGCCACCGTGGGCGTGGCCGCCTTGAACCCCGTCCAGGCCAGGTGGACATGGCTGTCGATGAAGCCGGGCAGCACGGTCGCACCCTGGAGGTCGATCACCCGCTGCGCGGGCAGCCCGGTCACCGCCTCGTCCAGGCCCACGATCCGGCCCCGCCAGATGCCCACGTCGTGGGCGACGGGGTGGCCGGGATCCATGGTGAGGACGCGGGCGTTGGTCAGTCGCGTGGTGAGCATGGGGAGTCAGTTCCTCGTTCCGGGTCCTGCGCCGATCCGACGGTTCCGATCGACCGGGTAGTTCCGATCATGGACTCAGCCGCTCCGCTCCATGCGCTCGGCGAGGCTCTTGGGCCGCATGTCCGTCCAGTTGGTCTCGATGTGGTCCAGGCACTCCTGGCGGGGCGCGGGGCCGTGGGCGACGGTCCAGCCGGCCGGTACGTCGACGAAGTCGGGCCACAGGCTGTGCTGGCCCTCGTCGTTGACGAGCACGGAGTAGACGCCGTCGGGGTTCTCGAAGGGGTTGGTGCTGCTGCCGCTCATGGGGGTTCTCCTCGGTCGGGGTGGATGAGTGCCGGTTTGGATGGGTGCCGGGGTGGTCGAGTGGGGTCGGGTCAGTGCCGGTCGGGGGTTTCGGCGCGAGCGACCAGGGCCCTGAGTGCCCGGAACCAGGTCTCCGCCAGGTCCCGTACCGCCTCCTCGGACAGGACGGCGGCGGGCCAGGACCAGTGAGCGGCCAGGACGGGTCCGTCGGCGCGGTCCTCGGTGACGACGTTGATGCCGAGGGCGTGGCCCTCCCGCATCTCCGGCTCGGCGCCGATGTCCGACACGTCCTCCTCCGGGGCGTACGACCAGTCGGTGGCCTCGGGGATGCCGAAGCGGCCGAGGTAGTTGAACTCGATCGGCGGCGCCGCGAAGCCCGCCAGGACCGGTGCCGTACGGGGGTTGAGGTGGCGGAGCATGCCGTAGCCGGCGCCGTTCGCGGGGAGCGAGGCGAGATGGGCGCGCACCCGGGCGAGCGTCTCCTCGATCTCCGGGCCGCCCGCGAGGGCCGCGTCCAGGTCGACGGGACCGGGGTCGAGCAGGACCGGGAAGACGCTGGTGAACCAGCCGACGGTACGGGAGAGATCGGCGTCTCCCGCAAGTTCCTCGTCGCGGCCGTGGCTTTCGAGGTCGACCAGGGCCGGGCCGCCCTCGGTGTCCCCGTGGCGCCGCCGCCAGTCGGCGACAGCGAGGCCGAGGCCGGTGAGCAGCACGTCGTTGACGTTCGCGGTGAAGGCGGACGGCACGGCGGACAGCAGCGGCCCGGTGATCTCGGCGGGCAGTCGCAGCTCCAGGTTCCGTACCGTGCCGGCCGTGTCGCGGGCCGGGTCGAGCGGCCGGTCGAGCGGAAGGGGCGCGGCTCCTTCGAGTACGCCGGTCCAGAACGGCAGTTCCGCCTCCCGGGCCGGGTCCTGGGCCAGCTCTTCGAGCCTGCGGGACCAGGTGCGGAAGGAGGTGTCGACGGGCGCGAGGTCCGCCGGACGGCCGGCTTCGACGTCGGCCCAGGCGGCGGCCAGGTCGGGCAGCAGGATCCGCCAGGACACACCGTCGGTGACGAGGTGGTGGGCCATCAGAAGGAGCCGCCCGGGCTCCGCGCCCGCGTCGAACCAGACGGCCCGCACCATGGCGCCCGTGTCCGGGTCAAGTGCCGCGCGAGCGGCGTGCGCCCGGTCTCCGACGGTCGCCCGCAACTCCGCCGCGTCGAGTCCGGCGACGTCCACGCGCTCGATCCACGACCCGGTGTCCACCGCTCCAACCGCCGGTACCTCAAGGGTCCAGTGACCGGCTTCCGTACGGACAAGGGTGCTCCGCAGCATGGCGTGCCGGTCGGCGAGCGCAAGGAGCACGGCGGCGAGCTTCGGCCGGTCCAGGGCCGCGGGCGTCTGGACGAGGGCCGACTGGTGGTAGCTCTTGAAGGGGCCGCCGAGTTCGCGCAGCCAGTGCATGACCGGCGTGAGCGGCACGGTGCCGGTTCCGTCGTCCGCGGGACGGACGGCGGCGGAGCCGGTCGTGGTCGCGACCTCGGCGAGGCCGGCCACCGTGCGGTGGCGCAGCACGAGTCGCGGAGTGATCCGCACGCCCACCGCCCTTGCCCTGCTGACCAGTTGCATCGCCATGATGCTGTCGCCGCCGAGGGCGAAGAAGTCGTCGTCGACGCCGATCTCGTCGAGACCGAGCACGTCGGCGAGGACACCGCACAGGGCCTTCTCCAGCTCGGAGCCGGGTGCCCGGCCCGTGGAGAGGGCGGCGAAGTCCGGTGCGGGCAGGGCGGATCGGTCCAGCTTGCCGTTGGCGAGTTCGGGCAGCCGGTCGAGGAGTACGACGGCCGCCGGCACCATGTGGTCGGGCAGTTGCCGCCCGACCTGGGCGCGCAGCCGCCCCGGGTCCGGCAGTTGTCCCGGTACGGGGACCACGTACGCCACCAGCAGCTTGCGCGCGCTTTCCTGACGTACCGTCACCACCACCTGGGCGACGTCGGGTTCGGCCGCGAGGACAGCCTCGATCTCGCCGGGTTCGATACGGAACCCGCGGATCTTGACCTGGTCGTCGGCCCGGCCGAGGTAGTCCAGGTAGCCGTCGGGGGTCCAGCGGGCCAGGTCGCCGGTGCGGTAGAGCCGGGAACCAGGGGCGCCGAACGGATCGGCGACGAACCGCTCCGCGGTCAGCGCGGGCCGGTCCAGATAGCCGCGGGCGAGGCCGCCGCCGGCCAGATACAGCTCGCCCGTCACACCGGGCGGCACGGGCTGCAGGCGGTCGTCGAGGACGTACGCACGGGTGCCCGCCACGGGGCGTCCGACGAGCGGCCGGTCGTGGTCCCGCACCCGTGCCACCAGGGCGTCGACCGTGGACTCGGTGGGTCCGTACAGGTTGAACGCCTCGGTGCCGGTCAGCCGCCCGAGGCGCTCCCACAGCGCCACCGGTACGGCCTCGCCGCCGACGCCGACGACCGCGAGGGGGCAGCTCCCGTCGTCACGGACGAGGCCCGTCTCGGCCATCTGGGCGAAGAACGACGGGGTGACCTCCAGGAAGTCGAAGCCGTGCTCGACGACGGCTGCCGCGAGCAGCTCCGGGTCACGGCGGGTCTCGTCCGACACGACGTGCACGCAGTGCCCGTCGAGGAGCCACAGCTGTGGCTGCCAGGAGGCGTCGAAGGAGAACGCCCAGGCATGCCCCGCCCGCAGCAGACTGCGGCCAGTGGCGGCCTTCGCCGGTGCGTACAGCGTCTCGCGGTGGCTGTGGAAGAGGTTTCCGACGGTCTCGTGGGTGATGACCACACCCTTGGGGCGGCCGGTGGAGCCGGAGGTGTAGATGACGTACGCCGGGTGGCGCGGGGTGAGGGGCGTGAGGCGGTCGCCGTCGAGGAGGTCGGCCGCGTCCTGGGCGGCGAGCAGTTCGATGGTCGCCGGGGCGTCCAGTTCCAGCGTCGGCGGGCCGTCGGCGGGCAGCAGCCGGGCGATGTCCCGCGTGGTGAGGGTCAGTACCGGGCGGGCGTCGTCGAGAGTGTCGCGGAGGTGACCCGCCGGTGCGTCCGGGTCGAGCGGCAGGTAGGCGGCACCGGCCTTCTGCACGGCGAGGATCGCCAGCAGTGTGCGGGCGGTGCGGGGCAGGGCGAGCGCCACGAGGCGCTCCGGGCCGGCGCCCCGCGCGACGAGCAGCCGGGCGAGCCGGTTGGCCTCGGCGTTGAGCTGCGCGTACGTCAACTCGATGCCGTCGGAGGCGACGGCGGGAGCGTCCGGGGACAGCGCCGCCTGCCGCTCGAAGAGGGCCGGCACGGTGGTCGGGTCGGCGAGGCGCGGCCGGGCGTTCCACTCGGTCAGGATCCGGTGGCGTTCGGCGGTGCCGAGGATGTCGATCCGGCCGATCGGGGTGTCGGGGGCGACGGCCACCGCCCGCAGGAGGCGGACCAGGCGCTCGGCGATCGTCGCGGCGGTCGCGGGGTCGAAGAGGTCCGCGCTGTACTCCAGCACACCGTCGACACCGTCTCCTCCGGCACGTTCCACGAAGTCGAAGGAGAGGTCGAACTTCGCGGTGTCCGCGCCGAGTTCCTCCCGCCGCGACTCCAGACCGGCGAGGCCGGCTCCGTCGACGCCTGCGGCCAGGTACACGACCATGACCTGGAAGAGCGGGTGCCGGGACAGTGAACGGGCGGGGTTGAGGGCGTCCACCACCCGCTCGAACGGCACGTCCTGGTGGTCGAAGGCGGCCAGGTCGGTCTCCCGCACCCGGGCGAGGAGTTCGCGGAACGCGGGATCACCTGAGGTGTCGGTGCGCAGCACCAGGGTGTTGAGGAAGAATCCGACCAGATCCTCGAGCACCTCCTCGGAACGTCCGGCGATGGGGCTGCCGAGCGGGATGTCCGTACCGGCGCCCAACCGGGTCAGCAGGGCCGCCACGGCCGCCTGGACGATCATGAACATACTGACGTTGCTCGACCGGGCCAACTCGCGCAGCTCTGCTGTCAGTTCCGCGTCCAGGGCGATGTCGGCGCTGCCACCTCGGTAGGTGGCCTCCAGCGGGCGCGGCCGGTCGACGGGCAGCGCGAGTTCCTCGGGCAGCCCGGCCAGGGTCCGCTTCCAGTGGGCGAGTTGGCGGAAGGCCGAACTGTCCGGGTCCTTCTCGTCTCCGAGCATCGCCCGCTGCCACAGGCTGTAGTCGGCGTACTGCACCGGCAGCGGCGCCCGCTCGGGCGCCCGGCCGGCGACGCGCGCCTCGTAGGCGGCGGCCAGGTCGCGGTTGAGCGGTGCGTCGGACCACTCGTCGCCGGCGATGTGATGGAGCAGGAGCAGGAGTACGTGCTCGTCCTCGGCGATGCGGAAGAGGTGCGCGCGCAGCGGGACTTCCCGGTCCAGCTCGAAGCCGTGACCGGCGGCACCCGCGAGCCGCTCGGCGAGTTCCTCCTCGTCGCGGACGGTCTCGGTCGCCATCTCGACGCGGGACTGTCCCGGCTCCAGGATCAGCTGGTACGCCCGCCCGTCCTCCTCCGGGAAGACGGTCCGCAGCGGTTCGTGCCGGGCCACCAGGTCGTCGACGGCCAGTTGCAGGGCGCCGGCGTCGAGGCGTCCGGTGAGCCGCCAGGCGAGCGGGATGTTGTACGTGGGGCTGGGGCCCTCCACCCGGTACAGCACCCACAGTCGCTGCTGGGCGAAGGAGAGCGGCAACCGCTCCGGCCGCTCGACCGGGGCGAGAACGGGCAGCCGGGCGCCGGTCTCCTGACCGCCGTCGCGGAGGCGCTCGGCGAGCCGGGCGACCGTGGGCGCCTCGAACACCGTGCGCAGGGAGACGTCGGTGGCGAACGCGGCGCGGACACGTGCGGCCAGCCGCATCGCGACGAGGGAGTGCCCGCCGAGGGTGAAGAAGTCGTCGTGGATGCCGACGCGTGCGAGGCCCAGGACGTCCGCGAACAGGCCGCAGAGGATCTCCTCGCGCGGGGTGCGCGGCAGGCCTTCGCCCGTCCCGGCCGCCGTCGCCGTGAAGTCGGGGGCGGGGAGGGCCTTGCGGTCGAGCTTGCCGTTGGGCGTGAGCGGCAGCGCGTCGAGGACGACGAAGGCCGCGGGGACCATGTGCTCGGGAAGCGCGGCGGCCGTGTGTCGGCGCAGCGCGGCGGTGTCGACGCCCGCGGAAGCGGCGGAGGAAGCGGAAGCGGCGGGCACGACGTAGGCGACGAGTTGCTGCTCGCGGGCGACGACGGTCACGTGGGCGACGGTGTCGTGGCGGGCGAGGACGGCCTCGATCTCGCCCAGCTCGACACGGAAGCCTCGGATCTTCACCTGGTCGTCGGTCCGGCCCAGGTATTCGAGCGTTCCCTCGGTTGTCCAGCGTGCCAGGTCACCCGTGCGGTACATGCGTGAACCGAGTTCACCGAACGGGTCGGCTGTGAACCGTTCGGCTGTGAGTGCCGGGCGACCGAGATAGCCACGCGCCAGCTGCACACCGGCCAGGTACAGCTCCCCCGCCACACCTGGCGGCACCGGTCGCAGCCCGGCGTCCAACACATACGCACGCGTGTTCCACACCGGTCGGCCGATCGACACCCGACCGGCCGCCTCGGTGACCTGGGTCGCGGTGACGTCTACCGATGCCTCCGTGGGCCCGTACAGGTTGTGCAGCTCGGCCGGCAGTACGGCACGGAACCGCTGGGCCAGCTCGTCGGGCAGCGCCTCGCCGCTGCACATCACCCGCCGCAGCCCGAGGCAGCCCGCCGCCGTGGGCTCCTCCAGGAACAGCTGGAGCATGGACGGCACGAAGTGCACGGTGGTGATGCTCTGCTCGTGGATCAGTTCGGCCAGGTAGACGGGGTCCTTGTGCCCCTCGGGCTTGGCGACCACGAGGGCCGCGCCGGTGATCAGCGGCCAGAAGAACTCCCACACCGACACGTCGAAACTGGACGGAGTCTTCTGCAGGACACGGTCGTCGCCGGTCAGCCCGTACTCCCCCTGCATCCACAGCAGACGGTTGACGATGCCCTCGTGCGGCACGACAACCCCCTTGGGGGTGCCGGTCGAACCGGAGGTGTAGATGACGTACGCGGGGCTCAACGGATCGTAGGACGTGGGGAGTTCACCCTGGGCCGTCCCCTCCGGAAGCACATCCCGGATCACCGTCACCGGACGGGCGTCCGCCAGCATGAACGCCAGCCGCTTCTCCGGGTAGTCGGCGTCGAGGGGCAGATACGCTCCGCCCGCCCGATGCACCGCCAGCAGCGCGACCACCAGCTCGACGGACCGGGGCAGAGCGACGGCGACCGTCCGTTCCGGGCCCACGCCCAGACCGGCCAGTACACGAGCCGTCCGCTCGACGCGAGCGTCCAACTCCGCGTACGTCAGCCGCTGTTCGCCGAACACCAGCGCCAACGCGTCCGGCGTACGGGTCACCTGGGCCCGGAACAACTCCGGAAGGCTGGTGGGAGTCACCTCACGGGCGGTGTCGTTCCAGTCGCCCAGAACTACCCGCCGCTCAGGCTCCTCCAGCACCTCCAAATCCCGTACGAGGACATCAGGTTCGCCCGCCACCTGCTCCATCAAGCGCACCATCCGGGCCGCGGTCCGGGTGGCCGTCGGTTCGTCGCAGAGGTCGGTCGCGTACTCCAGGAGAAGGGTCAGGCGGTCCGGCTCGTCCACGAAGGTGAAGTGGAGGTCGAACTTGGCCATACCGGTGTCCATGTCGAACCACTCGGTCGGCATACCGAGCACGTCGGGGTCGCCGTCGGGCCGGAAGTGGTAGCCCAGCATGACCTGGAAGAGCGGGTTGCGGCCGGGCACGCGGGGCGGGTTGAGCGCCTCGACGACCTGGTCGAAGGGCAGGTCCTGGTGCTCGAACGCGGCGAGCGACGACTCCCGTACCCGCGCGAGGAGTTGCCGGAAGGTCAGTGCACCGCCCGACAGATCCGTCCGCAGCACGAGCGTGTTCACGAAGAAGCCGACCAGGCCGTCGAGAGCGTCGTCCGTGCGGCCGGCGATGGGGGCGCCGAGGGGGATGTCGTCACCGGCGCCGAGGCGGTGCAGAAGCGCGGCCGTGGCGGCCTGGAACAGCATGAACATGCTGGTGCCGGTGGCGCCGGACAGGTCGCGCAGGGCCAGTCCGGTGTCCGCGGGGAGTTCCAGGCGTACCTTGCCGCCGCGTCCCGTGGGCTCGGCCGGGCGGGGCCGGTCGAGAGGCAGCGGCAGTTCCTCGGGGAGCCCGCTCAAGGTCTCGGTCCAGTGAGCGAGTTGGCCCGCGCCGACCTGGTCGAGCAGTTCGTCCTGCCAGAGTGTGTAGTCGGCGTACTGGACCGGCAGCGGTGCCCACTCGGGGGCGCGGCCCGCGCGCCGGGTCCGGTAGGCGGTGGTGAGGTCGGCCAGGAACGGGCGGTCGGACCACTCGTCGGTGGTGATGTGATGGAGGACGACCGCCACGACGTGATCAGCGGGGCCGATCCGCAACACCTCGCAGCGCAGCGGGAGTTCGCCGGTGAGGTCGAAGGGCCGACGCTGGGCGGCCTCGACACGGTCGGCCAGCTCCTCCTCCGCGCAGTCCGTCACGGTGAACTCGGGGTCGGCCTCGGCCGCCGCCACGATCAGCTGGTACGGCTCACCGTCCTGCTCGGGGAAGAGGGTCCTCAGCGCCTCATGGCGTCCCGCCACGTCCCGGACTGCCGCCCTGAGCGCGTCGAGGTCCAGGTCGCCACGGAGGCGGAAGACCAGGGGGAAGTTGTAGGCGACGCCGCTGCCGGTGATCCGTTCGACGAGCCACAGGCGGCGCTGTGCGGCCGAGAGTGGGATGCGCTCGGGACGTGCGGTGGCGGTGACGGCCGGGCGGGCCGGGCGTGAGGTGTCGGCGCGGGACGCCAGCTGCTCGGGCGTGGGCGCCTCGAACAGGTCCCGGATGGCCAGTTCGGCGCCGAGTTCGGTGCGGGCGCGGCTGATGAGGCGGGTGGCGAGCAGGGAGTGGCCGCCGAGGTCGAAGAAGCTGTCCTCGGCGCCGACTTCGGGCAGGCCGAGCACCTCCGCGAAGAGCCGGCAGAGCACCTCTTCGCGCGGGGTGCGCGGTCCCCGGCCGGTGCCGAGGGCGATGGCCGGTTCGGCGTCGGGCAGGGCGCGTACATCCAGCTTGCCGTTGTCGTTCATGGGCAGCCGGTCGAGGGTGACGAAGGCGGCCGGGACCATGTAGTCGGGCAGCCGCTGCTTGAGGTCGTCGCGGAGCTGCCGGATCAGGCTGCCCGCGTCCCGGGCGGCCGTCGGGGCGTTGGCGTAGGGGGCAGCTCCACCGCCGGGGAGATAGAGCCCGGCGGTCAGCGCGGGTACCTCTCCGGGGACGAACACGGCGTCGTAGGTGCCGGTTTCGCCGGACCAGGTGGTCAGGACGCGGTGCCCGAGCCCGGCGGCGAGGTCGCGCAGGGTCTCCGGGTCGACTCCCCCGGGGCTGCCGACACGGGCGTCGGGGATGCCGGTGAGGCGTACCGGGAGTTCGGTCAGCGGGCCGACCAGATCGCCGCGGTCCACGCCGTGTCCGATCGTGTCGAAGGGAACGGCGAGAACGTCCGTCAGTCGCAGGCCCGGCTCGGCGGCGTACAGGACGGCGTCGTAGCGGTAGCGGGTGAGTTCGTTGTGGTGGCGGGCCTGCTTGGTGCGCAGGTCGACGCCGTAGCCGAGGGTGGTGAAGTAGTCGGGGTCGACGAGCAGTTCCTTCTCCAGGCGCAGACCGCGTTCGACGGCTCGGGTCAGCGCGTCGCCGGTGACGCCCTTCGCCTCCTGGATCTCGGTCTGGAAGGTGCGGGCGAGCCGCAGGTTGCGGACGTCGCCGACGAACAGCGCGCCGCCGGGGGCGAGCAGCTCCATCGCCCCCCGGATCACCGAGGTCAGGTAGTCGATGCTGGGGAAGTACTGGATGACGGAGTTGATGACGATGGTGTCGAACCAGCCGTCGCAGGGCAGGCCGGTCAGGTCGTCGGCGGGCTGGGCGCGGAGGGTGACCCTGGAGGCCAACTCCGGGTCCTGGAGCAGCTCCTGGCCGATCTTGCGAATGACCGGAGCGGCGAAGTCGGTGGCCCAGTAGGCCTCCGCGTCCGGGGCGAGCTTGGACAGCAGCAGGCCCGAGCCGACACCGATCTCGAGAATCCTGCGTGGCCTCAGCGAGCGGATGCGCTCTACGGTGGCCTCGCGCCACTCCCGCATGTGGTCGAACGGGATGGGCTGCCCGTCGTAGGAGGAGTCCCAGCCTGCGTACTCCTCGGTGAAGACGGCGGTGCTGATCTCCTCGTACTCGTCGGAGTAGATCTCCTGCCACTCGCCGACCTGGTCACGCTCGGCGGAATCCCGGTCCGTGCCCGCGAGTTGGACGGGGACGACGTAACCGACGAGGCGTTCGTCGCGGACGATCACGGCGGCGTGGGCGACCCTGTCGTGCTGGGCGAGGGCGGTCTCGATCTCGCCCAGCTCGACCCGGTAGCCGCGGATCTTGACCTGGTCGTCGGTGCGGCCGAGGAAGTCGAAGTTGCCGTCGGGGTTGCGGCGGACCAGGTCACCGGTGCGGTACATGCGCTCGCCTGGTTCGCCGAACGGGTCGGCGACGAATCGTTCGGCAGTGAGGGCCGGGCGGTTCAGGTATCCGCGGGCGAGGCCGATGCCTGCGATGTACAGCTCGCCCGGCACGCCCTCGGGGACCGGACGCAGCCAGGCGTCCAGGATGTGGGCGCGGGTGCCACGGATCGGACGGCCGACGGTCGGGGTCGCGCTGTCGAGGGTGCCGCCGCCCAGGGTGTTGATGGTGTACTCGGTGGGCCCGTACAGGTTGTAGCCGTACGTGCCCTCGGTGTCGCGCAGCCGGTTCCACACCGTCTCCGACACGGCCTCGCCGCCGAGCAGCACCAGCGGGGGCCGGTGGCCCTCCAACAGGCCTTCCTCGATGAGGAGATGGGCGTAGGTCGGGGTCACGTTGACGACGTCGACGCGGTGGCGCTCGCAGTAGGCGACCAGCGCCTCGGCGTCGCGCCTCAACTCCTCGTCACAGATGTGGACTTCATGCCCTTCGACCAGCCACAGCAGTTCCTCCCACGACATGTCGAAGGCGAAGGAGACGGTGTGCGCGATACGCAGCCGGCGTCCGCCCGCCGACGCGATCGCCGGTTCGAAGATCTCCTTCTGGTGGTTGAGCTGCATGTTGGTCAGGCCCCGGTAGGGCGTGACGACGCCCTTGGGCCGGCCGGTGGAGCCGGAGGTGTAGATGACGTACGCCGGGTGTTCGAGGCTGAAGGTGACGGACACCAAGTCACCAGGCAGGGCGTCGAGTTCGGCGGCGATCGCCGGGTCGTCGAGCAGCACGCGGGGCGTCTCGCCCACCAGCCGAGCGGACACTGCGGCCGTGGACAGCAGCATCGCCGGCCGGGCGTCGTCGAGCATCGCGGCGAGCCGGTCGTCCGGGTAGTCCAGTTCCAGCGGCAGATAGGCGGCGCCCGTGCGCAGTACGGCGAACAGGGCGACGACCATGTCGAGGGAGCGGGGCAGCCCGAGGGCCACGACCCGCTCGGGAGCGGCGCCCCGCGCGATGAGCAGTCGGGCCATCTTGTTGATGCGGGTGTCGAGTTCGGCGTAGGTCAGGGTGCGGTCGCCGAAGACGACGGCCGTGGTGTCGGGGGTGGCGGCGGCCTGGGCTGCCAGCAGGTCGGCGATCGTGTCCGTGGGGTCGGTGACCCGTCCGGCGGCCCGCTCCCGCTCCAACTCGGCGTGTTCTGAGGGCAGTAGCGGGTCGAGGCCGCCCACGGGTGCGTCGAGGTCGCGGATGAGCCGGTCCAGGAGAAGGGTGAAGCGGTCGAGCAGGTCCTGTGCCTGGGGGCGGGCGACGATGTCGGCCCGGTGGGTCAGGGTGACCTGGATGGAGCGGCCGGGGGTGACGACGAGGTTGACCGGATAGTGGGTCGCGTCGACGTTGGCGACGGCCGTGGCGCCGTGCCGGTCGCTGAGCTCGGCGAGCCGCTCCTCCGTGTCGTTGTTGCGCAGCACGAACAGCGTGTCGAAGAGCCGCCGGTGGCCTGTCTCGGCCTGCAGCACACCCAGGCCGAGATACTCGTACGGCATGACGGCGAGCCGTTCGTCCTGGACGCGGCGCAGCAGCCCGAGTACCGGCTCGGCCGGGTCGTAGGCGATGCGGGCGGGGACGGTGTTGAGGAACATGCCGATGACGTTCTCGATGTCCGGCACCTCGCTCGGCCGGCCGGCGACGGTCGTGCCGAAGACGACGTCGGTACGGCCGGTGGCGCTGGCCAGGGTGAGTCCCCAGGCCGCGTTGAGCACGGTGTTGAGGGTCAGCCCGTGTCGGCGTCCGATGGTGCGCAGCCGTTCGCCCACCTCGTCCGGGACGAGGGTGTCGAGGCTTTCCGGGATGTCCGGTTCCAGGCCCTGGTCGGCGGCGGCGAGCAGGGTGGGCTCGTCGAGTCCGGCGAGGGCCCGGCGCCAGGCGTCGGTGGCGACGGCCGTGTCCTGGACCTCCAGCCAGGTCAGGTAGTCGCGGTAGCTGCCGGGCGCGGGCAGGGCGCTCGCGTCGCCGCCGTTCTCGTACAGGGCGAAGAGCTGGTCGAGGAAGATCCAGGCGGACCAGCCGTCCCAGAGGAGCAGATGGCGCCCGACGATCAGCCGGTCGCCCCGGTCCGCGCCGAGGCGGACGAGGAGCATCCGGAAGAGCAGCGGCCGGGTGAGGTCGAAGCGCCGGGAACGCTCAGCCTCGGTCAACTCCCTTAGCCGTGCGTCCTGTTCGGTGTCCGGCAGGCCGGACAGGTCGACCTCTTCGAGGGGGATCTCGGGGTCGCGCACGATGAACTGCACCGGCTGGCGCAGGCCTTCGCTGGTGAACCCGGCGCGCAGGCTGGGGTTGCGGTCCAGCAGCACCCGTACGGCGGTGCGGAGCCGGCCGGTGTCGAGGGGTTCGGTGAGGTCGAAGGACTCGTGGACGGTGTAGACGTCCAGGGCGCTTTCGTCGTACGTGGAGTGGAAGAACAGGCCTTCCTGGAGCGGGGCCAGCGGCCAGATGTCCTCGACGGGGGCGGGGCTGAGCCGGTGGACGCGCTCGGTCTCCTCCGCCGTGAGGGCGAACGAGGAGCGCAGAGCGGCCACTTCGGTCACGGGCGCCGCCGCTGCGGCGAGGTTGGCGGGCGTGCGGTGCTCGAACACGTCACGCGGGCCCAGGTCCAGGCCTGCCCGGCGGGCGCGGCTGGAGACGCCGATGGAGGTGATGCTGTCGCCGCCGAGCATGAAGAAGTCGTCGTCGATGCCGACGTCTTCGAGCTTCAGCACGGCGGCGAAGATCCGGGTGAGGGCGTGTTCCCGCTCGTTGCGGGGCACACGTGTCTCCGCTCGGACCGTCTGCGGGGCGGGCAGGGCGGCCCGGTCGAGTTTGCCGCTCGGGGTGAGCGGGAGGGCGTCGAGAGCGACGTAGGCGGCCGGGATGACGGCTGCGGGCAACTCCTGGGCCAGCGCGGCCTGGAGTTCGGCGGACGGCGGGACTTCGGCGTCGCGGGCGGGCACGACGTAGGCGACCAGTCGGCCCGCGTTCACGGTGACGGCGGCCTGGGCGACCGCCGGCTGACGGCTCAACGCGGCCTCGATCTCGCCGAGTTCGATCCGGTTGCCCCGGATCTTCACCTGCCGGTCGGTGCGGCCGAGGTACTCGATCACACCGTCCGCGCGGCGACGCACGAGGTCACCGGTGCGGTACATGCGTGTACCGGGTTCCCCGTACGGGTCGGCGACGAACCGTTCGGCGGTCAGTCCCGGCCGGGCGTGGTAGCCGCGTGCCAGCTGGACCCCGGTCAGGTACAGCTCGCCGGGTACGCCTTCGGGCACGGCGCGCAGGCAGGAGTCGAGGACCCGCAGGCCCGTGTTCCACACCGGACGTCCGATGGGCACGGTGGCGCCGGGTGCGCCGTCGTAGGCGTGGTACGTCACGTCGACGGCGGCCTCGGTGGGGCCGTACAGGTTGTGCAGGGGTACGCCGGTCAGCTGGTGCCAGTGGGCGGCGGCGGCGCCGGGCAACGCCTCGCCACTGCTGAAGACGTTGCGCAGGGAAGCTGCCCAGGCGGGGTCGGCGGTGATCTCGTCGGACTGGAGGAAGGCCTCCAGCATCGACGGCACGAAGTGCAGGGTGGTGACGCCCTGTTCGCGGATCAGTCCGGCGAGGTAGGCGGGGTCGCGGTGTCCGTCCGGGCGGGCGAGAACCACGGCGGCGCCCTCGCACAGCGCCCAGAAGAACTCCCAGACGCTGACGTCGAAGCTGGCCGGGGTCTTCTGCAGCACCCGGTCACCGGCGGTCAGCCCGTACTCTCCCTGCATCCACGCCAGCCGGTTGAGGACGGCCCGGTGGGTGACGACGACACCCTTGGGGCGGCCGGTGGAGCCGGAGGTGTAGATCAGGTAGGCCGGGTCGTCGGGGTGGGCGGGGAGCGGTTCGGGACCGGTCTCCTCGGACGGGCTGTCGAGCAGCAGAAGGGCGTGCCCGGCAGGGAGTCGCGAGGCGGTCGCCGAGGTGGTCACCACGGTGGCGGCACCGGAGTCGGCGAGCATGTGGGCCACCCGGTCGGCCGGGTAGTCCACGTCGACCGGGAGGTAGGCGGCGCCCGATTTGAGGACACCGAGCAGGGCGACCATCAGCTCGGCCGAGCGCGGCACGGCGACGGCGACGACCGTGCCGGGGCCCGCGCCCCGGGCCGTCAGTCGACGCGCCAACTCCGCTGCTCTGTCGTCGAGTTCGCGATAGGTGAGTGTCTCGCCCTCGTACACGACCGCCGTGGCCCGCGGGCTGCGGGCCGCCTGGGCCTCGAAGGCAGCCGCGAGGGTCGTACCGGGGACGTTCCGATGTTCGCCGGTCGGGTGGGCGTCGAGGAGTTCACCGGCCGACAGGAGTTCTACGTCGGCGACGCACTGCCCCGGGTCGGCGGCGAGGGCGTGCAGGATGCGGGAGAGGCGGTCCGCGATCCGGCGTACGGCGTCGGCGTCGAGCCGCTGGGCGTGGTGCTTGAGCCGCATGTCGAGTCGCCGGCCGGGCTTGACGATCAGGGCGAGCGGATAGTGGACGGCGTCGTGGAACTCGTGACCCGTCAGCCGGAGGGTGCCGGCCGGGTCGGCGAGGCCGGTCGCGGCCGGGTAGTTCTCGAAGACGACGAGTGTGTCGAAGAGTTCGCCCGCGCCCGCGAGGCCGGCGACGCGCTGGAGTTCGGCGAGGCCGAGGTGCTGGTGGTCCAGCAGCTGGGACTGTTCGTCCTGGAGGCGGCCGAGGAGGTCGGCGAGAGTGTCGGAGGGGTCCCAACGGAACCGTGTCGGGAGGGTGTTGATGAACAGGCCGACCATGGACTCGATGCCCTCGACCTCGGCATCACGCCCCGAGACGGTCGTACCGAACACCACGTCCTGACGTGCCGTGAGCCGCCCGACGAGCAGCCCCCACGCCCCCTGGACGACCGTGCCCAGGGTCACTCCGTGCTCCCGCGCCCGGGCCGCGAGTCGGGCGGTCACCTGCTCGGACAGTTCGAGGCGGATCTGCGCGGGCTCGACGCGTGTGCCGTCCGTGGGCGTCTCGACGAGCCGGGTGGGCTCCTCGACCGCCGCGAGAGCCGTACGCCAGGCGGCGCGCGCGGCCTCGCGGTCGGCGGTGGCCAGGCGGCGCAGATGGGCGCTGTAGGGCGCGGGCCGCGGCAGCGCGGCCGGGGCGTCACCGTAGGAGGCCATCAGCTCGCGGTGCAGGACGGGCAACGACCAGCCGTCGGCGACGATGTGATGGAACGTCAGCAGCAGGCGGCTGCGGTGTCCGTCGAGTCGGACGAGTGCGCAGCGCATGAGAGGCGGGTCGGCGAGATCGAAGCGGTGGGCGCGTTCGGCGGCGGCGACCGCGTCGGCCAGCGGTGCGCGGGCGGGACCGTCGTGGACGGTCAGGTCGACTTCGCGCCAGGGCAGTTCGAGGTCGGCGGCGATGATCTGCACGGGCCGGCCGTCGGGGCGGCGGCGGAAGCAGGCGCGCAGCGGGGCGTGCCGGTCCAGGACGCGCTGGGCGGCGCGGCGCAGGGCTTCACCGTCGACGGGCCCGGTCAGGTCGAGGGCCTGCTGGACGACGTAGGTGTCGAGGTCCGCGCCGTCGACGAGGGAGTGGAACCAGAAGCCCTCCTGGAGGGGGCTCAGTGGCAGCACCTCCTCGACGGTGACCGGGACCTCCGCCTGGATATCGGTGAGTTCGGCCTCGGTGAGGGTGATCAGCGGGGCGCCCGGCTCGGTGTCCCGCTGGACCACTTCACCTGCCGCTGCCGCGAGCGCGGCGACCGTGCGGTGCTTGAAGACGTCCCGGGAGCTGAGGCGCAGGCCGGCGCGGCGGGCGTGGACGAGGAGCTGGATGGCGGTGATGCTGTCGCCGCCGAGGGCGAAGAAGTCGTCGTCGATGGTCGCCGACCGGAGGCCGAGGACGTCGGCGTAGGCCGCGCAGAGCAGTTCCTCGCGGGCGTCACGGGGCGGCCGGCCGGCGCTGAGGGCGCCATGGTCGGGGATCGGCAGCGCGGCGGCGTCGAGCTTGCCGCTGGGGGTGACCGGCAGGCGGTCGAGGGGGACGACAGCCGCGGGGACCATGTACTCGGGGAGATGGTCAGCCGCGTACGAACGCAGCGCCCGCATCAGGGCGTTGACGTCCCGGAAGGGCGCCGGGCGGTTGGCGTGCGGGGCGGTGCCGGAGGGCCGGTACAGGCCGGTGACCGGTGTGTCGCCGAGGGCGAACACGACGTCGAGGCTGCCGTCGTCGGCGGCGCCGTTCCAGGTGACGGCGGTCCGGTGGCCGTTCCGTGCGCCGAGCGCGTGGAAGACCTCGGGGTCCGGGGCGTCCGCCGTACGGCTGCTGTCGTCCAGGGCGGACAGGGCGGCCAGGTCCTCGGCGAGCCGGGCGTTGGGTACACCGGTGACCCGGAGCAGTCCGGGCCGCTCGGCGAGGCGGGCTTCGAGGGCCTCGGGTCCGCTCCAGGCGATCTCCGCACCGGCGACGGGCTCCTGGGCGGTGTTCTGCCCGACGGCTCGCCTGCTGAGCACCACGTCGTACCGGTACCGCGTCAGTTCGTTGTGGTGGGCGCCCCGCTTGACGTGGATCTCGGCGTCGAAGCCGTCGAGGGCAGCGAAGTAGTCGGGGTCCAGGAGGAGTTCGCCCTCCCAGGCGATCGACCGCTCGACAGCGGCCCTCAGCGCCTGCTTGTCCTCCGCGTCGCGGGTGCGGCGGCTTTCGACGGCCGCGCGCAGGCAGCGCAGCAGCCGGGCGTTGCGTACATCGCCGATGAACAGCCGGCCGCCGGGCGCGAGGAGCGACCCGACCGCGCGGACGACGTCGGTCAGATAGTCGGCGCTCGGGAAGTACTGGGCGACGGAGTTGATGACGACGGTGTCGAAGTGGCCCTGCGGCAACCCCGTTGTGTCATGGGCTGGTTGGGCGGACAGCCGGACCTTGTCGGCGAGTTCCGGTATCGCGTCGACCTGGGTGCGCAGGGCGCGTACCGCTTCCTCGGAGAGGTCGGTGCCCCAGTACTCGGCGCAGTGGGGCGCGATACGGGAGAGGATCAGACCGCTGCCGACGCCGATCTCCAGGACACGGCGAGGCGCGAGGTCGGTGATACGGGCGACGGTCGCCGCGCGCCACTCGCGCATCTCCTCGACGGGGATGGGCAGCCCGTCGTACATGCTGTTCCAGCCCGCGAAGTTCTCGCGGAGACCGGCCAGTTGCTCCTGGCTGCCCTCTGATCCGGCAGCCGCGTAGAGGAGTTCGTGGAGGTCCTTCCACTCCCGGACCTGCTCGGTGGCGTCCGGGGCCGTCTCGCCGTCCAGCGCCGGGACGACATAGGCGGCGAGGCGCCGGTCGCCTGGCCGGTCCTCGCGGACGACGACCGCCACCTGGTCGACGGCCGGGTGTCCGCGCAGGACCGACTCGATCTCGCCCGGTTCGATACGGAAGCCCCAGATCTTGACCTGGGAGTCCGCCCGCCCCAGGAACACCAGTCGGCCGTCGGACTGCCGACGCACGAGGTCGCCGGTG
The DNA here is from genome assembly GCF_000331005.1 of Streptomyces turgidiscabies Car8. GTDB lineage: Bacteria > Actinomycetota > Actinomycetes > Streptomycetales > Streptomycetaceae > Streptomyces > Streptomyces turgidiscabies. Next base: position 14,144 of record NZ_AEJB01000481.1, on the reverse strand, counting down.
CGGTAGAGCCGTTCGCCGGGGGCGCCGAACGGGTCGGCGACGAACCGCTCGGCGGTCAGGTCGGGCCGCCCGAGGTAGCCGCGGGCGAGCCCGGCGCCACCGAGGTACAGCTCGCCCGGCACACCGGCCGGAACGGGCTTCAGGCGGGCGTCGAGGACGTACGCACGTGTGCCGGGGTCCGCGATGCCGATGGGGACGACGGAGCCGGCCGGGATGTCGGGGTCGCACAGGCCGAGGGTGGAGTTGGTGGTGGCCTCGGTGGGGCCGTACGCGTTGAACATCATCCTGCCGCGCGCGTACCGTCCGACCAGCTCGGGCGAGACGCGTTCGGTGCCCGCGAGCAGGGTGGCGGGCGGGAGTTCGACGTCCTCGGGCATCGCGGCGAGCAGTGCGGGCGGCAGGATCATGAAGGTGATGCCGTGTGCGTGGGCGTAGTCGGCCAGGGCCGGGCCGGGGACCCTGCGCTCGGCCGGTACGACGACGAGCCGGCCACCGGACAGCAGACCGAGGCACAGGTCCCAGAACGCCACGTCGAAGCTGGGGGAGGCGAACTGGAGCACCCGGCTGTGCGGTCCGATCCCGAACCGCTCGGTCTGTGTGGCGACCAGCTTGGCCACACCCGCGTGCGTGAGGACGACGCCCTTGGGGCGGCCGGTGGAGCCGGAGGTGTAGATGACGTAGGCGGCGTTGGCCACGGTCAGCGTGCTCGCGTCGACGTCCGCCGACCGGCCTTCCCGCAACTCCCGTACAACGTCCGGCGAGTCGAGGACGACGACTGCCGTGCCGTCGTTCGCCGGGATGTCCTCGGCGACCTCCTCGGTGGTGACCAGGCAGACGGGGCCGGCGTCGGCGAGCATGTAGGAGATGCGGTCGGCCGGGTAGTCGGTGTCGACGGGCAGATAGGCGGCGCCCGACTTCAGCACGGCGACCTCGGCGACGATCAGCTCCGCCGACCGGGGCACCGCGAGAGCGACCACCCGCTCGGGACCGGCGCCCCGGGCGATCAGTGCGGCTGCCAACCGGCCCGCCCGGTCGTCCAGTTCGGCGTAGGTGAGCGCGGTGTCCTCGAAGACCAGCGCGATGTCGTCGGGGCGCAGACGGACCTGCTCGGCGAACATCTCCGGCCAGGTGCTCAGCGGGATGTCGTGGTCGGTGTCGTTCCACTCGCGCAGGACGCGGTCGCGTTCCTCGGCGCCGAGCAGCTCCAACTCGCCTACGGGGGCGTGCGGGTGGGCCAGCGCGTCGGCGAGGAGGGTCGTGTAGTGGTCGGCGACGCGTTCGGCGGTGGCGGTCTCGAAGAGGTCCCGGCGGTAGGTCACGCACAGGTCGCCGGCGCGGACTTCGAGGGCGAGGTCGAGCCGGCCGCCGTCGGCCGGCCCGCCGCCGAAGGCCGTGTTGAAGAGCAGGCCGCCGCCCCGGGTGGGTTCCGGGCTCAACCAGTCGACGAGCGTGGCGTGTTCGACCCGGTGGGCCCGCGCCTTCTCGTGCGCGTCGGTCACCTGCCGTACGAGGTCCGTGAAGGAGGCGCCGCCGTCCACGGCGATCCGGAGCGGCAGACCGTCGTGTCCGAAGGTGATGTCGTGGCCGCCGCTGTAGCGGTGGAGAAGTGCGGCGTACGCGGCCAGAAGGGCCGGGTCGTCGGCTGTCGCCGTCAACGGGCGGCGGAGGGTGTGCCGTTCACCGGTGGGGCGCAGTGGGTACGGGGAGTCGACCGGGAGAGCGGTCTCCTGCGGGAGCGGGTCGAGGCGCCGCAGCCAGAAGGCCGCGAGCGCGCCTTCCGCGTCGTCGTCGATACCGGGCACACGTACTTCGAAACCGGACACAGGCGACCGTGCCTCCATGGTGTACGGACCGGCTCAGCCGGAGGACCGGGCGCAATACTAAGGTAAGCATTACCTAACCAAAAGACCCCAGTCCCGACAGACCAGCTTCCCACCCCTACTATTAAGGCCTGCCTAACCTAAGGGAGTTATCCGTTGGAGACCGCACGGTGACGCGGGGCAGAAGCGTTCGCCCCGTTCTTCTCGTGGCAGTACTCGGGGCCGTCCTGCTCGGACTGTGTCTTGCGTCACTAGCCCTGGGCGCGGCCAGCATTCCACCCGATCAGGTGGTGCGAGCCCTGCTGGGTGACGCGCCCAGCCGGTTCGTGGACAACGTCATCTGGTCGGCACGGGTACCCCGTACGGCGCTCGGACTGTCGGCCGGAGCGGCGCTCGGGCTGTCGGGCGCGCTGATGCAGGCACTGACGCGCAATCCGCTCGCGGACCCCGGAATCCTCGGGGTGAGCGCCGGTGCCTCGTTCGCGATCGTGCTGGCTGTCGGAGTGCTCGGCATCGGGTCGTTCTACGGATACGTGTGGTTCGCGTTCGCGGGTGCGATGGCGGCCAGCATCCTGGTGTACCTCCTGGGCAGGCTCGGGCGCTCCGGGCTCACCCCGGTCAAACTGGCACTCTCCGGCATCGCGGTGACCTCCCTGCTGTCCTCCCTGACCAGCGCGATCGCCCTGACCGACGCCGACGCACTCAACCGCTACCGCTTCTGGTCGGCCGGTTCGATGGCCGACCAGGACGGCGAGACCGTTTTCAGGATCCTGCCCTTCCTCGTCGTGGGCGCGCTGCTGGCGTTCGCCAGTGCGCCCGCCCTCAACAGCATGGCCCTGGGCGACGACGTGGCGGCCTCCCTCGGCCGGCGGCTCGGTCTGGTCAGGCTCCAGGGCGTCACCGCCGTCACCCTGCTGACCGGAGCCGCCGTCGCGGTCATCGGCCCGGTCGTCTTCATCGGACTCGTCGTGCCCCATGTCGCGCGCGTACTGGCCCAGTTGGCGGGCATCGGCCCCGACCAGCGGTGGCTGCTGCCGATGTCCGCCGTCCTCGCGCCGAGCCTGCTGCTCGCCGCCGACATCATCGGCCGCCTGGTCGCCAGACCCGTCGAGGTCCAGGCCGGCGTGATCGTCGCCTTCATCGGCGGGCCCTTCTTCATCGCCCTGGTGCGGCGCCGGAAACTGGCGGAGGTGTGAGGATGACGAACCCCGAGTCCACCGCTGACACGGCCACGTTGACGCCCGCTCCCCCTTCCCTCCGCGCCCGGCGCACCTACCGGCTGGCCGTCCTCCCGGTCTCAGGGATCCTCCGGCCCCGTCTGGTGACGGTCGCCGCGCTGCTCGCCGTGGGCACGTTCCTCCTCTTCTGCTGGAGTCTGACGCTCGGCGACTACCCGATCGCGTTCACCGACGTCGTACGCGCATTGGCCGGCTCCGGCGACCCCGGAACCGTGCTCGTCGTCCAGGAACTGCGGCTGCCGCGCTCCCTGGTGGGGCTGCTGGCCGGGGTCGCGTTCGGCGTGTCCGGCGGACTGTTCCAGACCATGACCCGCAATCCGCTGGCCAGCCCCGACATGATCGGCCTCACCCAGGGCGCGGGCACCTTCGTCGTCGCCGGCATCGTCCTGGGCTGGGACGGCGGTCTCGGCACCCAGGCGCTCGGTCTGCTCGGCGCGCTGACCACGGCTCTCGTCGTGTACGCACTGGCCTGGCGGCGCGGCACCACCGGCTACCGGATCATCCTCGTCGGCATCGGCGTCGCCTGGATCTGTACCAGCGCCACCGACTACCTGGTCGCCAGGGGCGGCCGGTTCCAGGCGCAGGCAGCGCTGGGCTGGCTGGTCGGCAACCTCAACGGCCGTACGTGGTCGCAGGTCGGCCCGCTCGCGATCGCCCTGGCGGTCCTGCTGCCGACGGCACTTCTGCTCGGCCGGCTGCTGCGCACGCTGCAGCTCGGTGACGACGTGGCGACCGGCCTCGGCACCCGCGTACAGCCCGTGCGCCTCGCCGTCCTGCTCTCCGGTGTGGGCCTGATCGCCTTCGCGACCGCCGCCGCCGGACCGGTCGCCTTCGTGGCGCTGGCCGCCCCGCAGATCGCCCAGCGCCTCGCACGCACCGCCTGGCCGCCCACGCTCGCCTCGGGACTGACCGGGGCACTGATGGTCCTGGGCAGCGACCTGATCGCCCGTACGGTCATCTCCGGCACGGAACTGCCGGTCGGAATCGTCACCGGCGTGCTCGGCGCGCCCGTCCTTCTCTGGCTGCTCGTCCGCGCCAACCGCGCGGGTTCAGGAGGCTGACCCATGTCGACGGACCCCAAGGCCACCACGACCACCGAGGACGCCATGCCGGTCGATCCCCTGCCCACCACCACGGAACCGGCCGCGGACCCGGACCTGAGGGCGACGGGACTGCGGCTGTCATACGACAACCGGGTGGTCGTGGACGGCCTCGACCTGGCCGTGCCGCCGGGCCGGATCACCGCCATCGTCGGCGCCAACGCCTGTGGAAAGTCGACTCTGTTGCGTGCCCTGGCCCGGCTGCTCGCCCCCCGCGAGGGCACCGTCCACCTGGACGGCCGCACCCTCCAGTCGATCCCCACGCGGGAGTTGGCGCAGCGCCTGGGCATCCTGCCCCAAGGCCCGGTCACCCCCGAGGGGTTGACGGTCCTCGACCTCGTCAACCGGGGCCGGTCACCGCACCAGACATGGTGGCGTCAGTGGTCGAAGGCCGACGAACAGGCCGTGCACGAGGCGCTCGCCGCGACCGACATGACCGACCTCGCCGACCGCCCGGTGGACGAACTGTCCGGCGGCCAGCGGCAGCGGGCGTGGATCGCGATGGCGGTCGCCCAGGGCACCCCCGTACTCCTCCTCGACGAACCGACGACGTATCTCGACCTGGCCCACCAGATCGACGTACTGGACCTGATCACGGACCTCAACCGCCGCGAGAACCGCACCGTCGTGATGGTCCTGCACGACCTCAACCAGGCCTGCAGGTACGCCGATCACATCGTCGCCATGAAGTCCGGCCGGATCGTCGCGGAGGGTCCGCCGGCGGAGGTCATCACGGCGGAGACCGTGCAGGACGTCTTCGACCTGACGTGCCGCATCACCCTCGACCCGGTCAGCGACACCCCCATGGTGATCCCCATGGGCCGCCACCACCAGGACGTACGTGCTAAGACGGCATCATGACCTTGAGGACCGAACGAACCGACGCGCACACCTGGCCGGTTGAGCAGCTGAAGGAGCTTTTCAGCGAGAGCTTCCCGGAGTTCATCACGGCCGACCGGCTGGTGTCGGAGTACATCGGCCGGGTCCGGGAGTGGTTCCCCACCTGGAATCTCACGCTGGTGGACGAGCGTGAAGTGCCGGTGGCGGCGGGCTGGGGCGTGCCGGTCCGCTGGGACGGATCGGTCGAGGACCTGCCGTCCGGATACACGGACTCGCTGGTGCGAGCCGTCGAAGGGCGCGAGCGGGGCGTGGCACCGGACACGCTGGTGATCTGCGGGGCGGTCGTCACACCTGCGCTGACGGGGCGTGGGCTGGCCGGCGAGACGCTGATGGCGCTGCGCGGGGCCGCCCTGGAGTCCGGGCTGGTCCGAGTCGTCGCGCCCGTCCGCCCGACGACCAAGGCGCGCTACCCGCTGACGCCCGTCGAGACCTTCATGCGCTGGCGCCGCGCCGACGGGTCGGCCCTCGACCCGTGGATCCGTACGCATGAGCGCCTCGGCGCAGAGATCCTGGCGGCGGCCCCGGTCTCCCAGACGATGACCGGCACGGTCGCCGAATGGGAGAAGTGGACCGGCCTCGCGCTTCCCGAGTCGGGTGAGTACGTCGTCCCGGACGGTCTTGGGCTGCTGCGTGTCGACATCGACGCCGACGAGGGCGTGTACGAGGAGCCCAACGTCTGGATGCGGCACGTCTGACCCGACCTCCGGAGCACCGGCCGGTCAGAGCCAGGCGCCGGCCCGGATCTTGTAGACCACGTTCCGCCGCAGCGGTCCCTCCGGGACGGTCGGGTCGTCGAAGTCCTTGTCCTGGTCGTGGGTCATGCCGAGGCGGCGCATCACCGCCTGCGAACGGAGGTTGGTGGCCGTCGTGATCGCCAGGACCTCTTCGAGGCCCAGGCCCTTCTCGTCGAAGGCGTGAGCGATCACCGCGCGGGCGGCCTCGGTGGCGTATCCGTGCCCCCACGCGCGCCGGGCGAGCCGCCACCCCGCCTCGACGCCGTCGAACGCCATGTCGTCCTCCACCGGGTCCAGTCCGGCGAAGCCGACGAACTCCCCGGTGCCGGTGACCTCCACCGCCCACCAGCCCCAGCCCCGTTCGTCGAGGCCTGCCTGGAAGCGGGCGACGGAGGCCTCGCTCTGCTCACGGGTGAGGATGCCCCCGAGGTACTCGCGGACCTCGGGGTCGGCGTTCATGGCAGCCCAGGGGGCGAGATCGGAGTCGCTCCAGGAGCGGAGGACGAGGCGTTGGGTTCGCAGATCCGGCATGGCGCCATCCTGACGTGATCACGCACCCGCGTCGAACGGAAATCAGCCCGCCCGCTCCGACCTCCCCGTACGCCCCGACCGTCCAGGCCGCCCTCGGTCAGGGCCGCGCCGTCAGATACCCGCCCATCGTCCGGAAGTACTCCGTCGCCGCGAACTCCGACCCGTCCTCCGTCCGCACCCGCTTCACCAACAGCCCCCGCAGCCGCCCGTTCCGGGCCTCCGTACCCGCGACCACCACGATCCCGTCGCCCTCGCGGATGAAGATCCGGCCCGGTGTGCCGCCGTAGCAGCCCTCGGACACCTCGGCCTCGACGATCCGTATCCGCTGGCCCTTGTGATGCGTGAACGCGTTGGGATACGGGTCCGACTGGGCGCGGACCAGGCGTTCCAGGTCCTCGGCCGGCCAGGTCCAGTCGATACGGCTGTCCTCCAGGGACCGCTTGTGGAAGAAACTCGCCCGGCCGCGGTCCTGCGGGATCCACTCCGCACGCCCTGAGGCGATGAGCCCGAGGGACTCGTGGACCACTGGTGTGATCAAGTCCACAGTGCGATGGAACAGGTCGGTCACCGTGTCGCGCGCACCCACCGGCACCGCCCGCTGAAGCAGCACGTCACCGGCGTCCAGCTCGGCGTTCATCCGGTGAGCGGTGACCCCTACCTCCCGTTCGCCGTTGATGAGCGCCCAGATCAGCGGGGAGAAGCCCGCGTACGCCGGGAGCAGCGAGTCGTGGATGTTGAGCGTGCCGTGCGCCGGAAGGTCGAAGACCTCGGGGGGCAGGACCGTGCGCCAGTTGTTGGCGACGATCAGATCCGGCGCCAACTCCCGCAGCCTGTCCGTGAGTTCGGGATCGTCCGGACGGTTCCGCAGCAGCACCGGAATGCCGTGCTTCTCGGCGAGTTCGGCCACCGAGTCGTCCCAGATCTTCTCGTACACGTGGTCGCTCTTGGGGTGGGTGACCGCCATGACCACCTCGTGATCGGAGTCCAGCAGCGCCTGGAGGGTGCGATGCCCCCAGGTCTGATAGCCGAACATGACGACCCGCATAGTCGATCCTTCCGTAGGACACACCATTGCAAGGTAAGGCTAACCTTATTTAATATCAGTGGCGCCTAGGGGAAGGGAAGTTGCGGTGAACGCACTGCACGATGAACCGGACGCCATACATGACGTCCTCGGTATCGGCTTCGGCCCGTCAAATCTGGCGCTGGCCATAGCCATCGCGGAACACAACGCACAAGCCGCGCCCGGGGAGCGGATTCGCGCCGAGTTCCTGGAACGCCAGCCGCGGTTCGGCTGGCACCGGGGCATGCTCATCGACGACGCGACCATGCAGGTGTCCTTTCTCAAGGACCTGGTCACCATGCGCAACCCGACCAGCGATTTCAGCTTCCTGTGCTTCCTGCGGGACCGCGGCCGACTGGTGGACTTCCTCAACGCGAAGACGCTCTTCCCGCTGCGGATCGAGTTCCACGAGTACTTCGAGTGGGCGGCGGCCCGGGTCGCGGACCAGGTGACTTACGACGCCGAGGTCATCTCCGTGGAGCCCGTGCTGACCGAGGACGGCGAGGTCCGCTGGTTCGACGTCGCCACCCGCGTGCCGGGCGATCCGGGGCGTACGGTGGTCCGCCGGGCCCGCAACATCTCGGTGGCCGTCGGTCTCGAACCGCACGTCCCGCCGGGCACCGCCCTGTCGGACCGCATCTGGCACAACAGCGAACTGGTCCCCCGCACCCGCGAGTTGACCAGCAAGGGCGCCTCAGTGGACCGCGTTCTCGTGCTCGGCGCGGGACAGAGCGGTGCCGAGGCGGTCGACTATCTGCACCGCTCCCTCCCCGGCACCGAGGTCTGCGCGGTGTTCGCCAAGTACGGCTACACGCCCGCCGACGACAGCCCGTTCGCCAACCGGATCTTCGACCCGGAGGCGGTGGACGTCTACTTCCGGTCGCGGCCGGAGGTGAAACAGTCCCTGCACGACTACCACCGCAGCACCAACTACTCGGTGGTCGACATGGACCTGATCGAGACGCTGTACGCCACCATGTACCGCGAGAAGGTCCAGGGCACCGAGCGGCTCCGGATGCGCAACATCTCCCGTATCCGGGACGTCGAGCAGCTGGACGACCGGCTGGACGTCACCGTCGAGTATCTCCCCACCGGAGAACGGGAGGTGCTCTCCTGCGACGTGCTCGTGCACGCCACCGGCTACCGCCCCCGGGACCTCGACACCCTGCTGGGCAGAGCGGCCAAACTCTGCCTGCGGGACGACAACGACGCCGTACGGGTGGGCCGCGACCACCGGGTCGAGGTCTCGCCGGAGGTCACGGCGGGCATCTATCTCCAGGGGGCGACCGAGCACACGCACGGTCTCACCTCGACGCTGCTGTCGACGACCGCCGTGCGTTCGGGAGAGATCCTCGACTCCCTGCTCACGCGTCGCACGGGTGACGTCGCCACCGGCGCTGGGCAACCCTCGTGAACTTAGGGTAGCCTCACCTACGTTTTGGCCCGCCCGTGTGCACGTTCACGCACTCGGGCAGGCCTCAGCCCCCAACTCGGGCCTTCCCGGCCTCCACTGTCGTCCGATCCCGGAGGGGTACGGGTGAGTAGTCCTTCACAGCTGTCGGGGCGGGACGTCCTGCGCCGATCGGTCCGAGGGCAGCGGCGTGACGTCGCGCTCGGCGCGCTCCTCGGCTCCGGCCACCAACTGGGTGAGGTGCTGGTGCCGGTGGTGATCGGCCTGGTCATCGACCGCGCCGTCACCGGCTCCGACACCGGCGCCCTGCTGAGCTGGCTCGCCGCCCTCGCCGTCATCTACGTCGGCCTCGCGCTCAGCTGGCGTTTCGGCGCCTGGTCGGCCGAACGGGCCGCCGCCCAGGCCGAACACACCCTCCGCATCGCCCTCGTCCGCCGGATCCTGGCACCCGGGGGCGGCGCCGAGGAGGGCAGGCTGCCCGGCGCCCTCGCCAACATCGCCACCGAGGACGCCAAACGGGTCGGCGCCGTCAACACGGCGGCCATGGGCGGGATTTCGGCCCTCGTGGGCATCCTGGTGGGCGCGGTCGTCCTGTTGCGCATGTCCGTCACCCTCGGCCTGGTCGTCCTGCTCGGCACACCCGTGCTGCTGTGGCTGGGCCATCTGCTCAGCAAGCCGCTGGAGTCGCGCAGCGAGGCCGAGCAGGAACAGGCCGCGCACGCCTCGGCCGTCGCCGCCGACCTGGTGGCCGGCCTGCGCGTCCTCAAGGGCATCGGGGGCGAGTCCACCGCGCTGGCCCGCTACCGCGCCACCAGCCGCGACTCCCTCCAGGCCACCCTGAAGGCCGCCCGCGCGCAGGCCTTCCAGAGCGGCATGGTGCTCGGCCTCACCGGCGCCCTGATCGCCGCCGTCGCTCTGGTCGGCGGCCGGCTCGCCGCCCAAGGGGACATCAGTCTGGGCCAGTTGGTGTCCTCGGTCGGGCTCGCCCTCTTCCTCCTCGGCCCGCTGGAGGTGCTCGCGTGGGTCAACGCCGAGCTCGCCCAGGGCCGGGCCTCCGCGACCCGGATCGCCGAAGTACTGGCCGCCCCGCACGCCGTCACCCCGGGCGACGCCACCCTGGCCCGGCCGGTGCGCGGCGCGGTCCGCCTCGCCGGGGTCAGCCACGGCGGCCTCCGGGGCATCGACCTCGACATCGCACCGGGTGAGCTGCTCGGCGTGGTCGCGACCGACCCGGCGCACGCCACCGACCTGCTGCGCTGCCTGGCCCGGCAGTGCGACCCGGAGGCGGGCACCGTCGAACTGGACGGCATACCCCTGCGGGACCTGGATCCCGCCGAACTGCGCACCGCCCTGCTGGTGGCCGAGCACGACGCCGACCTCTTCGAGGGCACCGTCCGAGGCAACGTCATGGCGGCCGCCTCCGACTCCGCCGACCCCGAACAGGCGATGTCCGCGGCCGGGGTGACCCAGGTCGCGCAGACCCTCCCGGGCGGCGAGGACACGGCGGTCAGTGAGCGGGGCCGCTCCCTCTCCGGTGGGCAGCGTCAACGCGTCGCACTGGCACGGGCGCTGGCGGCCGAGCGGCCGGTCCTGGTGGTCCACGATCCGACCACCGCCGTCGACGCGGTCACCGAGGCGGGCATCGCCACCGGCGTCCGGGACCTCCGCAAGGGCCGTACGACGGTCCTGGTGACCAACAGCCCCGCGCTGCTGTCGGTCACCGACCGGGTCGTACTGCTGGAGGACGGACGGGTCACCGACACCGCCTCGCACGCGGACCTGATCCACCGTCATGAGTCCTACAGAGCGGCGGTGCTGGCATGAGCGACAGCGAACACAGCGGAGGATCGCGGGAGTTGTTGCCTACCGCGACCACTGCCCGCACCCGTGCGGCGGTCCGTGAACTGGTCCGCCCGCACCGGCGGCTGGCCGTCGGCGCCTTCGCCGTGCTGGTCGCGGCGACCGCGGTCGGGCTGCTCGTCCAGCCGCTGCTCGGCCGCATGGTGGACCTGGTCGCCGAGCACCGCCCGCCCGACGACCTCACCTTCCCCGCCGTCCTCCTGATCCTGGTGGCCGTCACCCAGGGCGCCGCCACCGCGCTCGGCCTGTCCCTGGTGTCCCGGCTCGGGGAGACCGTGCTGGCCCAGTTGCGCGAGCGGTTCGTCGAGCGGGCGCTGCGGCTGCCCCTGGAGCAGGTGGAGAAGGCCGGCTCCGGCGACCTCAACGCCCGTGTCACCAGGGACGTCTCGGTGGTCGGTGAGGCGGTCCGGGGTGCGCTGCCCGAGCTGGCCCGCTCCCTGCTGGCCATCGTGCTGACCTTCGCCGCCATGGCCGTCCTGGACTGGCGCTTCCTGCTGGCCGCGCTGCTCGCGGTGCCCATCCAGGCGGGAACCGCACGCTGGTACGTCCGCAACGCCGTCCCCCTGTACGCCGAGCAGCGCATCGCCACGGGCGCCCAGCAGCAGCAGCTGCTGGACACCATCGCGGGCGCCGGCACCGTACGGGCGTTCCGGCTGGAGGAGCCGCACACCGAGGCCGTCACCCGACGCTCGTCCGCCGCGGTCGCGTTGACGATGCGGGGCGTGCGGCTGGTGCTGAACTTCTACAACCGGCTGCACATCGCCGAGTACACCGGGCTCACGGCGGTCCTGGTCACCGGGTTCCTGCTGGTGCGCGCCGACTCCGTGTCCATCGGTACCGCCACGGCCGCCGCGCTCTACTTCCACAGCCTCTTCGGCCCGGTCAACCAGGCCCTCGCGCTGCTCGACGACGCCCAGTCGGCGACAGCGGCACTGGCCCGGCTGGTCGGCGTGACGGACATACCTTCCCCCGAGTCCGCTCCCCCGGCGGCCACGGCACAGCACCGCGAGCCCGGCACGGTCACCGTGACCGGCGTCCACCACGAGTACGTGTCCGGGCGTCCCGTCCTTCGGGACGTGCATCTCACGCTGGCCGCCGGGGAGCGGGTCGCGCTGGTCGGGTCGAGCGGCGCGGGCAAGACGACGCTCGCCAAGCTCATCGCGGGTGTGCACGAGCCGACCTCCGGCACGGTCCGGCTCACCGGCGCCTCGACGTCCCCCGGCGGTCTGCCGGTCGCCCTCGTCACCCAGGAGACGCATGTCTTCGCCGGCCCGCTCGCCGACGACCTGCGTCTCGCGCGCGCCGACGCGACGGACGAGGCCCTGCGCGCGGCCCTGACCGAAGTGGACGCGCTGGACTGGGTGTCGGCGCTGCCCGAGGGGCTGGCCACCGTCGTCGGCGAGGGCGGGCACCGGCTCACCGCCGCCCAGGTGCAGCAACTCGCCCTGGCCCGGCTGGTGCTGGCGGATCCGCCGGTCGCCGTGCTGGACGAGGCGACGGCCGAGGCAGGCAGTTCCGGCGCACGCCTGCTGGAGAAGGCGGCCGACCGGGCGATCGAGGACCGCACCGCGCTCGTGGTCGCCCACCGTCTCACCCAGGCCGCCGACGCGGACCGGATCGTCGTCATGGACGGCGGCCGGATCGTGGAGAGCGGCACCCATGACGAGCTGTGCGCGGCGGCCGGAACCTATGCCCTGCTCTGGCAGGCCTGGTCCGGCACCCGTTCGCCGGCCGAGAAGCCCCCCACGCGTCCCAGCACCGATACGACCACCACCGTGAAGGACCACTGATGCTCGGCTCTCCCAGAGGCACTCGGCTCGCCGCGGCGCTCACCTCCGTACTGCTCCTCTTCGGCACCGCCGCCGCCTGCGGCTCCGACGACGACTCCGGCGCGGCCGGCCCCGCCGCCGACGCGTCCGCGGGCTCCGCCTTCCCGGTGACCCTTTCGCACAAATACGGCAGCACCACGATCAAGTCCGAGCCCGAGCGGATCGTCACGGTCGGCCTGACCGACCAGGACGCCGTGCTCGCGCTGGGCAAGGTGCCGGTCGGTACGACCGAGTGGCTGGGCGGCTACAAGGGCGCGATCGGCCCGTGGGCGGCCGACAAGCTCGGCAGCGCGGCGGCGCCGACCGTCCTGAAGGACACCGGCACGGGCCCGCAGACCGAGAAGATCGCCGCGCTCCGGCCGGACCTGATCCTCGCCGTCTACGGCGGTCTGACGAAGGCTCAGTACGACACCCTGTCGAAGTTCGCCCCGGTGGTCGCCCAGCCGAAGGAGTACAACGACTACGGCGTGCCGTGGCAGAACCAGACCGAGATCATCGGTAAGGCCCTCGGTCAGGAGGCCAAGGCGCAGGAGCTGGTCACCGGGGTCGAGGCCGACTTCAAGAAGGCGGCGGCCGACCACCCCGAGTTCGCCGGTGCCAGCGCCGTGATGGCGACCCCGTACGAGGGCACCTTCGTCTTCGGCAGCCAGGACCCGCGCTCGCGCGTCCTCACGAACCTCGGTTTCAAGCTGCCCACCGACCTGGACAAGGTCATCGGTGACGAGTTCGGGGCCAACATCAGCAAGGAGCGCACCGATCTCCTCGACACGGACGCGATCGTGTGGATCGTCTCCGACACCACCAAGGACAAGGCGGCGCTGCGCAAGAACGCCCTCTACGCGGACCTGAAGGTGGCCAAGGAGGACCGCGAGGTCTTCGTCAAGGAGACCAGCGACTACGGCAACTCCGTGTCGTTCGTGTCGGTGCTGAGCCTTCCGTACATGCTGGAGCGGCTCGTCCCGCAGCTGTCGGCGGCCGTCGACGGCAAGACGGCCACGAAGGTGACCGAGCCCGCGAGCTGACGATTCGTCACATGGTGGTGCACCGCGAAACGACCATCGACAAGCTGGAGTTCGACGCCGACGGATCGATCAAGAAGGTCGTCCCGACCCTGTCGAGCATCGACCCGGTGACCATCGTCCACGCCGGTGCGGACACAACGGGCCAGGAAGGCAGCGCGATCCCGCTCACGGGCAGCATCTCCGGGGCAGGAAAGCCGAGTTGGAGCGTGGACGCGGCAACGCCCTGCACGTTCTCCAGCCGGACCACGGTCCCGACCACCATCACCTGCCGGGACAACGGCACGTACGAGGTCACACTGACGGGCGGTCGCAGCAAGGACACCCTGACGGTGACCGTCTCGAACGCGCCTCCGGCGATCACCTCGGTCCAGGGTCCGAAGACCCCGGTCGCTGCGGGCAAGCAGACCCCGGCCCGCATCTCGGCGAAGTTCACCGACCCGGGCAGCGCCGACACCCACACCTGCAGGATCGACTGGAAGGACGGCACCACCCCGACGGCCGGCAAGGTAACGGGCGGCGTCTGCGAGGCGAGCCACGCCTACCTGAAGGCGGGAATCCTCCGCCCGACGGTCACGGTGACGGACGACGACGAGCCTCGGCCACCAGCCAGCTTCCCGAGCTGATCGTGTACGACCC
>NZ_AEJB01000480.1 GCF_000331005.1 Streptomyces turgidiscabies Car8 | reverse complement strand
GCCACCTGCCGCAGCGCGTCCCTGCGCTCCCGCCTGGAGAGCCGGTCCAGATACACGCGTCCGTTCACATGGTCGGTCTCGTGCTCCAGACACCGCGCGAAGTACCCCGTCCCCTGGACCACCAGAGGCTTCCCGTCCTGATCGAGGCCGCGCACGACGGCCCGATCCGGGCGGGCTACGTCCATCATGGCCCCCGGCACGGACAGGCAGCCCTCGCCCTCGTCGAGGAGGCGCCGGTCGCCCGCGTCTAGCGGATCGAGCACCGGGTTGACGATGTGCCCGACATGACGGACACCGTCGTCGTCCGGGCAGTCGTAGACGAACAGCCGCAGACCGACACCGACCTGGTTCGCCGCGAGCCCGGCTCCGTCGGCCGCATACATGGTCAGGAACATGTCGTCGATGAGCGCGGCGAGTTCCGGCCCGAACTCGGTCACGTCCCGGCACGGCTTGTGCAGGACCTCTTCGCCGACTTCGGTGATGCGACGTACGGCGCCACGCCGGGCCTCGGGCGTGAGCCGGGGGTACGAGTCGACGGGCCTGCCCTGTACGAAGACACGAGGCATCGCTGTCTCTCCTTCTGCTGCGTGGAGTGCTGAGAGCACCGGGGCCTCAGCCTCACACAGCCACCCCCTCAGGGGGCGGAGAA
>NZ_AEJB01000479.1 GCF_000331005.1 Streptomyces turgidiscabies Car8 | reverse complement strand
CCACTCTGGTAGGGCTCCCGGGGAAGGAATCGAACCCTCATTCAATGGACCAAAACCATTTGTCCTGCCATTAGACGACCCGGGATAGTTCGCCCCCTATGTCCGATTCTTGGAATCGGGCTTAGTTGCGGCCCCTACTATGCCGTACCACCAGCCTTCGACGCGACGGTACAACTCAGAGCTTCGCCGCACGGTGAGTGCAAGGCAGCCGCGGTAGTCGTCGCCCGTATTCTTGCGCACCGTCTTGGGGTTGTGCCGTTTGAGGACTGTCTTGCCGAACGCGCTGCGGTCGGCCTGAACCAGCTCTGCCCAGTACTTCTCGGCCGCTTCGACACCCGCTGACTCGTGGATCATCACGTGATACCTGATGAGTTCCCGTTCGATTCCGAGGAGGTCGAGCCAGGCCAGGAATAGGCTGATCACATTGGGGTCGCTGTTGACGAAGGTGACTCGCTCGCGCCGGTCGTAGGGCTTGTCCTTGGTGCCCTCGGCCCAGTACAGGGCGACACCTGCGACGAACAGTTCACGGTCGGAGAGGCCACCGATAGTGGCGGTTGCGGCTTGCTTGGTCTTCTGTCGCTCCTCCTCCCGCTTCCGCATCGTCGCTTCCCAACCCCGCTTGGCGATCGCCGACGCCTCCTCGCGGGTCCGCTTCCGCTCGGGCTTCGGCAGGTCCCGTACCCAGAGCGAGATCGAACTCTTCGAGCACCCCAGCTCCACCTGGATCTGGTCGTACGTCCAGCCCTGTAGCCGGAGGTCCCTTGCCCGGTGCCGCTGGTCGTCCTTCGCGTTCGGGCGCTTTGTCCACTCCGGGGGCGGCTCGCCCTCCAGGAGGCGGTTGAGGATGTCGTTGTTGTGGACGCGAAGCTGATCGCGGATCTGGCGGCGGCTCAGCCCGTCCCGTCGCAACGCCACCGCCCGTTCCCGCAGCGCCTCGAAGTCGGCGTATTTGCCACATGCATGTTCCATGGGCGAACCCTCCCGGCGGAATCGTCGCTTCCGGGGTCGAACGGTGCGCGATTCAGCAGTTCGAGGGATTCTGGTGGGTTTCGCTTCTGTTCGATTGCGGTCGTGGGCGGCCCCGTGGTGCGGGCCGGTCGTCGAAACTCGCCGGAAAATCGGCGGCGCCCGAACGTAGGCTGGACGTATGACCACTACGGGGGATGAGCACGCCGCGGCCTTGACCGGGCCGTGGTGGTGGACCCGGTGGCGCGGTGCGGTGCTGGATGTGGGGCTCGCGCTGGTGTCCGCCGGGGAGTGTGCGGGGGAGGGCGTCCGGTTCGCGCGGGAGGCGGGGATCCCGGTGGCGGCCGGGGTTGTGTTCGGGCTTGTCGCCGGGTCCGTGCTGGTGTTGCGGCGGCGGTGGCCGATCGCTGTCGTGCTGGTGTCGATCGCCGTCGGGCCGGCCCAGATGGGCTATCTGATGGGCGTCGTCGGGCTGTACACGCTCGCCGCCTCGGAGCTGCCCCGGCGGATCATCGGGGCGCTGGCCGGAATGGCGATGGTGGGGACGCTCATCGTGACGTTCGTGCGGTCGCACCAGGGTGTGGCGGACGGGGGTCTGAAGATCGGGGACTGGCTGGTCCCGATCGTCGCCATCCTCACCTCGTTGGGCGCGACCGCGCCGCCGTTGCTGCTCGGGTTGTACGTGGGGGCGCGGCGGCGGTTGATGGAGAGTCTTCGGGAGCGGGCGGACAGTCTGGAGCGGGAGCTCCAGTTGCTGGCCGAGCGGGCCGAGGAGCGGGCGGAGTGGGCGCGGAACGAGGAGCGGACGCGTATCGCGCGTGAGATGCACGACGTGGTGGCGCACCGGGTGAGTCTGATGGTGGTGCATGCGGCTGCTCTGCAGGCGATCGCCCGGAAAGACCCTGAGAAGGCTGTGCGGAATGCCGCTCTTGTGGGGGACATGGGGCGGCAGGCGTTGACCGAGTTGCGGGAGATGCTCGGGGTGTTGCGTTCGGGGGAGGGTCTGGAGCGGCGGGTGCAGGGGGTGCCGTTGGCGGCGGTGGGGGTGGCCGCTGCGGTGGCGGCGTCTCGTGCCGTGTCGGGTGGTGAGGGTGTGGGGGACGGGCCGTGTCTGTCCGAGTTGGAGGAGTTGATCGGGCAGTCGGCGGCCGCGGGGATGGTGGTGGCGCTGTCGGTCGAGGGGGAGGCGCGGTTGTACGGCGCGGAGGTCGAGCAGACCGCGTACCGGGTGGTGCAGGAGGCGTTGACGAACGTCCACAAGCACGCGGCGGGTGCGAAGACGCACGTACGGCTGGCGCATCGGGGTGGCGAGATCGCGATGCAGGTGGAGAACGAGCCGCCGCCGGAGCCCGTGGCGGGCTCTTCGGTGCGGTTTCCGTCGGGGGGTAACGGTCTGCTCGGGATGAAGGAGCGGGTTGCCGCGTTGGGCGGGGTGTTCGTGTCCGGGCCGACGGAGGCCGGGGGGTTCCGGGTGTCGGCGGTCATCCCGACCTAGGACAGGTTTTGGTGGTCCGGCCTGCGGTGTTGCCTGTGTGGGTGGGTTTCAGGGGGCTGTCAGGCGTACGGGTTCCAGGCCGGTGATGAGGGTGGCGAGGGCCTGGTCGAGGTCGGGGCCGAGGTACCAGTCTCCGGTGTGGTCGAGGGCGTAGACGCGGCCTGTCGTGTCGATGGCGAGGAGGGTCTGGGTCTCGGGTTCCTCGCCGAGGGGGCAGACCTCGGTGTCGAGGGCGCGGCCGAGGTCGGCGAGGGTGCGGGCCATGTGGAGGCCGTGCAGGGGGTCGAGGTGCAGGGCGGTGGGGGCGACCTGGCGGCCGGGGCCGGGGGGTGTGATGTGCAGGCCGCCGAACTCGGCCCAGGCTTCGACGGCGGCGGGGAAGACCGCGTGGCGGTGGCCGGCGGGGGAGGTGTGGCCGCGTAGGGCGTCGGCCCAGATCTCGGCCTGTTTTATGTCCCAGCGGCCTGGCTGCCAGCCGGCGGCGCGCAGTGCGGCGTCGACGGCTACGGGGAAGCGGGTGGTTGAGGTGCGGTCGGTGTGCATCTGCCCTTCGATCGTCGAGGTCATGGACCGGCGCGGGCGTGTGCCCGGTGCGGCGCCGTGGTGCGGTGGGGGTTTGGGGGAGAGGGGGGCGTCAGCCGGTGGGGGCCGACGAGTCGACTATGCGGACGCCGAAGTGGGCGCTGAGTGCTGTGCAGGAGCGGCAGGGTGTGGCGAAGCCGCCGTGGAGGGGGTCGCCGTCCTCGCGGATGCGGCGGGTGGTGAGTTTGGCTTGTTTGAGTGCTCTGCGGGCTTCGCCGTTGGTCATGGGTTTGCGGGCGGCGCGTCGGCTGCGGCCTTCGTCGGCGAGGGTGATCTGCCGGGATATGAGGAGTGCCTCGGCGCAGCGGCCGGTGGAGCGGTCGCGGTGGGTGCTGGCGAGGGTGTCCAGGAAGTCCTGGACGAGGGGGTGCAGGGCGGGTGGCTGGTCGGCGCGTGCGGCGGTGCCGGTGAGGGTGGCGCCGCGTACGGAGAGGGCGGCGGCGACGGTGGGGAGTATGCCGTCGCGGCGGTGGCGGAGGGCGGGGACGCGGGGCGTCTCGTTGGTGCTCCAGCCGACGCGTGGGTCGCCGTCGGGTCTGCCGGTCGTACCGGGCATTTCGGGCGTGAGTGTTCTCGCTGGGTTGTCTGTCGGCCGTCCTGCCGGCCGTCCCGTCTGAGTCCCTGTCTGTGTCGCGTTCATGATCGTCATCCCCTCCGGTGTCTCCCCCGTACAACGCTCCGGCGGACACAGAGTGCCAAATGGCGTGCCTGGTGCGGTAGCTGGGGCGGTGTGACACGCCCGGGCTTCGTCGCACCGTCACGGCAGGGTGACGGCTGGTCACGGAAGCGGTGGGCCGGTGACCGGCGCCGGTGACCGGTGTCGGCGTACCGCATAGGCTGTCGGGCAGCCGCGATCCGCAGCGCCGTCCGGGTTGCTGTCCGCACTGATGTGCTGACAGACGGGATGGGGGTGATGTGACGTGACGTGTTGTGACAGACGTACGGGTCGTACTGATGTACAGGCCTTTTTAAACGCCGCAGGGGGCAACCGCCATGACGACAGGTCGGCTCGGGCAGCGAGCCGTGCCGCCGAACGCGGCCTATGCCGGGCAGGTCGTGCACTTCCCGGACCCGGTCCGGGCCACCCGGCACCCGAGAGGGGTGCGGGTCGACGAGCGCGGCTATCCCGACTTCTCGCTCTACGCGCGTGCGGTGGCGGAGATCGCCGAGCCGCCGGAGGGCTTCGGTGTCGACGAACTGCGGCTGACGGACTACGTGTCGGCGAACGCGGCGCTCGCCGCGTCCGGGCACGAGCTGTGGGACACGGTTCCGGCGGTGGCGACGCCGCACGGCTGGACCTGGCACCACGTACCCGGTGGGCGGCGGCTGGAGCTCGTGCCGGTCGAGGTGAAGGCGCTGCTGCGGCATCACGGCGGGATCGCGACGTCGGCCGTCGACCAGCACAAACGCGGCACGCGGCCGCTGCAGGAGACGCGGCCCGCGCACTTCGCGCTGCCGAAGTCGGCGGTGGCGGTGACCGAGCTGCAGGTGCAGGGCGTCGAGGAGGACCTCGGTTACCGGCTGCCGGGGGCCTACCGGTCGTTCCTGAAGGCGGCGGGCGGGTGCGCGCCGGTGGGTGCGGCGCTCGACGCCGAGCTGGGGCTGCTGGTGGACCAGCCGTTCTTCACGGTGCGGGACGAGGCGGCGGTGAACGACCTCGTGTACGTCAACAAGTGTCTGCGTGATCATCTGACGAAGGACTATCTGTGCGTCGGGTTCGTGCAGGGTGGTCTGCTGGCTGTGCGGGTGAAGGGTGAGCGGCTCGGGTCGGTGTGGTTCTGCGCGTACGACGACGCGCGGGACGTCGATCCGACGTGGCCGCCGGCCGACCGGGTGGAGCGGCTGCTGCTGCCGTGCGGCGACGACTTCGACCAGTTCCTGTCCCGGCTCGCGGGCAATCCGCCGGAGCTGGAGACGGTGGCGAACCTGATGGTGGACGGCGGTTTCGCGCGTGCGGTTCCGGTGCCGTCCCAGGTGACTTCGGCGTCTTCGGCGTCTTCGGTGGGGGAGTGACTGACCGATGGTGACTTTCGCGCAGGCGCAGGAGCACGCCGAGGAATGGGTCAACGGGGATGTGCCGTCGTACCAGCACCGGGAGGTGCGGGTACGGGAGTTCGAGCTCGGGTTCGTGGTCTGGGCGGAGGACCGCGCGGAGGGTCCGCGTTCGGACGGGGGCGCGCAGCGGCTGGTCCTGGCCCGGGACAGTGGCGAGGCCACGTTGTGGCCCGCCCTGCCGGTCGGTGAGGTGATCCGCCGGTACGAGGAGGAGTACGGCCGTGCGGCCTCGGTCGAGGACGCGGTACCGGCGCCTCCGGCCCGGGTCGACCTGAACCAGACGTCGTTCCTGCTGACTCCGCCGGAGTGGTTGCAGGAGGCGGCGGACAAGCTGGGGATCCAGCCTGACCGGCGGTCGGGTTCGGGGACGGGCTCGGGTTCCGGCGCGGGTGAGGGGGAGGGTGCGGGTGCCTCCGGCGGGGGGCCGGTGGACGCGGTGCCGCCGGGGGCCACGCCCTGGACCGGTACCGACACGACCGGTGTGGACGCGGGCGAGGACCGTTCCGTACCCCTGCCGGCGACCGTGTTCTCGCCGCCGCTCGGCGACGACGACCGCGACGCCCTCAACGGGGCCGCGGCGGCTCCGGGGCTCGCGGAGACCGCGGGGTACGGGTATCCGCAGGGGGCCGGTGCGCCTTCGTACGGTTACCCGCAGGGGGCGCCCGGTGCGCCCACCCCTCCGGCGCGGGCGCTCGCGCCGAACGCCGGTGAGATCGCCGACGCGGCGACCAGCAAGGCGCCGCCGCCACGCGGTGCCCGGTCCGCGAGCACCCCGCCTCCGCCGGGCGCACCTGGAACTCCGGGCGCCCGTCCGGGAGTTGCGCCTCCTCCTCCGCCGGGGCCCGGCCCAGCCGGTGGTTACGTGCCCACGCAGTTCGTGTCGGCGCTCGACGCCGAA
>NZ_AEJB01000478.1 GCF_000331005.1 Streptomyces turgidiscabies Car8 | reverse complement strand
TCTTCCGGTGCTTGCCGTACGGCGTGTCAGCTGCCGTATCCGCCGGGGCCGGGGTTGCCCTCGTGGTGGTCGCCGCTGACGTTGGCGCAGGTGTTGCCGAAGGCCGGGTTCAGCAGACCGATCACGCTGATCGAGTTGCCGCACACGTTGACGGGCACGTGGACCGGGACCTGCACGACGTTGCCGGACAGGACGCCGGGCGAGCCGACGGCCGCGGCCTGGGCACCCGCGTCAGCCGTGGCCATACCGGCACCGCCGAGCACCACGGCACCGGTGCCGAGCGCGGCGACGGCTGCCTTCGCGATGCGAGACATCACGTTCTCCTTTGGTTCGATGAGTGCGGACGCTCGACTCGCGCCCGCACTTCCCCTACAACGCGCCCGCTCACGCCTGGTAACGGCGTTCGGCCCGGCGTCACCCTTTTCGAAGAGCGATCAGGAGAACGGTCGGGAGCGCGGGGTCGGGGAAAGGTGACGGGAAAAGTGGTGGGAGGCCGTCCGCACAGGGGTTAGCCTCGCGGACATGGCATCCGAGCAAGCCGAGCAGAACGAGCGGCAGCAGATCGAGAACGTGTTGCGGACCTTCGTACGGGAGGACGGCTCACTCGTGCGGCTGCCCGCCCGCTGGAGCCGGAAGCTGATCGTGCTCCAGCACATCGCCGACGAGACCTTCGAGCCCGGCATCGAGTACGCGGAGCGGCTCGTCGACGAGCGGCTGCGGGTGTGGTGCGAGGGCGCGAGCCGTATCGACCATGTGACGCTGCGCCGCCACCTGGTGGACCTGCGGCACCTGCGGCGCAGCGAGGGCGTCTACTGGCGGCCCGTCGAAGGCAGTGACGGCGCCGTCGCCGACGCCGCCTGAGAGGTCCGTACGCAAGGCCCGCTCCCGGGAAACCGGGAAGCGGGCCTTCCGTGTGTCCGGGTGCCGTCGGGGTCTTAACCGCCGTGGGCCTGTTCGCGAATCCTGTGTGAAGGTCTCCAAGTAAACGTAAGCGGAACCTTTTTGACGGTTACTTGACTGATAAGATCATCCCACTTTCAGTAGGCTGAGGCGCGCCACGCGCACGGGGGACAGTCTCTAAGGGCCCCCATCGCGAAGGAGTAGCTGAGTTGGTCCGCCGGTAAGGTTCGCCACCGGGCTGGGCCGAGTTCCGGGCCAGGACCCATCGGACTGCAACTGCTCCTGTCGCAAGGCGACTTGAAGAGAGTCTCATGACGTCATTGATCCAGGATCCACTGCTGTGGATCTTGCTCGTGGTCCTGGTCGCTGCGGTCGTCGCAGTGATGCGGGCCCGGAGAACCAACATGGCGCTCCGCAGGAAGAGCAACGACCTGCAGAGCGCCCGCGACGCCGCACAGAGTGAACGCGACCGCCTCTATGCGGAATACACCCAACTGAACGCACAGCACGCCGGCGACCTGGCGGCCGTGCGCAAGGACGCGGAGGTAGACACCAAGGCAGTCCTGAAGTCCGCCATGCGGACCCTCCAGGTACTCGCCGACGAACAGCAGCTCATCATCGAGAAGTCGCAGCGCCGCTACGGCGACGACGAACAGGTCCTCGGCGACCTGATGATGATCGACCACACCAACAGCCAGTTCGGCCGGCGTGCACAGGGCATCGCCGTGCTGTGCGGCGGCTGGCTCGGCCGACGCGAGACCACCGCCTCCGTGTACGACGTGGCCCGCAGCGCCCAGGGCCGCATCAAGCACTTCGACCGCGTCACCATCAACACCCAGGTGAACGTCACGGTGGCCAGCCGGGCCGTCGAGCCCATCGCGGTCGTCCTCGCCGAACTGCTGGCCAACGCCACCAACTACAGCGCGCCCGGCACCCGCGTCGACGTCAACATCCAGGCTGTACCCACCGGTGTCTGCCTGATCGTCGACGACGCCGGCCTCGGCATGAACACGGAGGAGAAGGCGCGCGCCACCGTCCTTCTCTCCCCGCAGGCACCGGTCGACCTCACGAGCCTCGGCGACCCGCCGAAGTTCGGCTTCGCCGTCTCCGGGATGCTCGCCACCCGGTACGGCTTCAAGGTGTCGGTCGATTCGGTGTCTCCCTACGGCGGCGTACGGGCGGTGATTCTCTTGCCGGAGAACCTGTTGACGACGGACGTTCCCGAGCCCGAGGGCAGGGCCGCCGAGCCCGAACCCCGGGCCGACGTCCCGGTCGCCCCGCAGCGGCTGACCCCGGTCGCCACCCCCGGCGGACCGCCGCGTCCGATCGGGACGACGGCGGGCGGCCTGCCCAAGCGGCGGCGGCGCGGCAGCCCTGTCGCGGTGGTGCCACCGCCGGCGGAACCGGCCCAGCCGGAGCACAACACAGAGGTGACGGCCTCACGTATCGGTGCGTTCCAGCGCGGAACGCTGCTCGGGCGGGACACGACGACCATGGAAGGACCACAGGACCAGTGAATCCCGATCTGTCGTGGGTGCTGAACGACGTGCTGCAGGTGCGCGGCGCCCGTCACGCGATCCTCGTCTCGGCCGACGGCCTCCTGCTGGAACGGTCCAGTGACATCGAGCGCGACGCGGCGGAGACCAACGCCGCAGCGATGAGCTCGATGCAGTCCCTGAGCCGGGCCGTCGCCCCCTTCGTCGGCTACGGCCTCGGTCTCTGGAAGCAGACGCTCATCGAGTACGACGGCGGCTGGATCTTCCTGATAGCCGCGGGCAGCGGCGCCTACCTCGCCGTGTCGGCAGCGCTGGACGTCGACATGGAGGCCATGTCGTTCCGGATGCAGCAGCAGGTCGGAGCGCTCGGCAAGGCGATGACCACCCCGCCGCGTCAGAACGCCGGTGCGGACGCATGAACGCGCACGGCGAGGAAGCTCCGGTCACGGTCACCAGCGACTTCGTCCGCTCGTACGTCATCACGGGCGGGCGCCGGCTGCCGACCGCCGACGACCTGTCCCTGCACACTCTGGTCACGCTGGCTCCCGACCGGGAGGTGCCGCTCGGCGCCAGCCCCGAGGTACGGGCCATCTGGGAGCTGTGCGGCGGCGGCTACCTGTCCGTCGCGGAGGTCGCCGCGCACCTGTCGCTGCCGGTGGGTGTCGCCCGACTCCTGCTGACCGATTTATTCGAACAGGGTCATCTCCTGCGCCGTGCCGCGCCCCCACGCGCCCAGTCCGTCGACAGAGGAATCATCGAAAAGGTGCTGCATGGACTCGAATCGCTCTACGGCTGAGACGATCTACGTCTCAGACGCGGTCACCACCACCGCGAAGATCCTTGTCGTAGGGCACTTCGCCGTGGGCAAGACCACGTACATCGGCTCGCTGTCGGAGATCGCCCCGCTGCGCACCGAGGAGAAGATGACCCAGGCGTCCGCCCACGTGGACGACCTGAAGGGCGCGCCGGACAAGCAGACGACCACGGTCGCGCTGGACTTCGGCCGGCTCACGCTGAGCGAGGAACTGGTGCTGTACCTCTTCGGTACGCCCGGTCAGCAGCGCTTCATGCAGCTGTGGGAGGACATGGCCCGCGGCGCGCTCGGAGCCCTGCTCCTGGTCGACCCGTCGCGGCTGGCTGAAACGTTTCCGGTGATCGACCTGGTCGAGAAGTACGGCCTGGAGTACGCCATCGCCGTCAACACCTTCGACCCGTCGGGCGGCGAGTTCGACGAGGACGAGATCCGCGAGGCACTCGACCTGCTGCCCGACACCCCGGTCGTCTACTGCGACGCACGGGACCAGACGTCCTCGGCGAGAGCGCTGATCGCCCTCGTCCAGCACCTGCTCACCCGCGCGGCCTGAGCCCCGGGCCCTCCCTGTCGGTCCCCTCCCCGCACGGGGGGTCCGGACAGGAGGTCCGGCCAGGGGCCCGGACCATCCGGAACAGGGCCCCGCACAAGGTTTTTCCTCACCCCCGTCCCCCGCCCCGAGGCGCGGGGAACCCTAAGGAACCTCCATGGACACACAGCACGCGGGTGCCACGCCGAGCGCGCCTGCCAGATGCCCCATGCACGGCGCCGACTTCGCCGCCGAACCGCACCGCATCTACGACCAGTTGCGCACCAACGGCCCGGCCGCGCCCGTCGAACTCGCCCCCGGTGTGGACGCCACGCTCGTCGTCCAGCACGAGATGGCCCTCAGGGTGCTCCAGAACACCACCCTGTTCTCCCGTGACTCACGCCGCTGGGCCGCGCTCAACGAGGGCCGTATCTCCCTCGACAGCCCGGTCCTGCCGATGATGATGTACCGGCCCAACGTCCTGTTCACGGACGGCGCGGTGCACCTGCGGCTGCGCAAGGCCGTCACCGAGAGCCTGGCCAAGCTGAGCATCAGCCGCGTCCGGCGGGACGTCGAGCCCATCGCCGACTACCTGATCGACCAGTTCAGCGAGCGGGGCCGGGCCGACCTCCTCAACGACTACGCCAAGCTGATCCCGCTCCTGCTGTTCAACAAGATCTTCGGCTGCCCGGCGGACATCGGCGACCGCCTCACCTCCGGCATGTCCGCCATGTTCGACGGCCAGGACGACGCCATCAAGGGCCTGGAGCAGGTCGCCACCTGCCTCCAGGAGCTGATCACGCTCAAGCGCCGCGAGCCCGGCGAGGACGTGACCTCCTGGCTCATCCAGCACCCCGCGGGCCTCAACGACGAGGAACTGCGCGACCAGCTGATCGTGCTGATGGGCGCGGGCCTGGAACCCCAGCGCAACCTGATAGCCAGCGCGCTGCTCCTGCTGCTGTCCGACGGCCCCTCCGAGCGGGGCGGCGGCATGCTGGTCGAGGAAGCCATCGAGCACGTGCTGTGGAACAACCCGCCCATCGCCAACTACGCGACGCACTACGCCCTGCAGGACGTCGACCTCGGCGGTGTACCGGTCGACGCCAACAGCCCGGTCGTCATCAGCTTCGCCGCCGCCAACAGCGACCCGGCGCTCAGCGAGGCCCGGCAGCTGGCCAGCAAGGGCGCGCACCTGGCCTTCGGCGCGGGCCCGCACGCCTGCCCCGCCAAGGACCCGGCCCAGGTCATCGCGCTCACGGCGATCGAGAGGATCCTCAACGCGCTGCCCGACCTGACCCTCGCGGTGCCGCAGGACAGCCTGCTGTGGCGTCCGGGCCCCTTCCACCGCGCGCTCGCCGCACTCCCCGTGCGCTTCAGCCCGACGGCGGCCACCCGCATGGCCGCCGCCCTGCGCGACC
>NZ_AEJB01000477.1 GCF_000331005.1 Streptomyces turgidiscabies Car8 | reverse complement strand
ACCGACGGCTACTGGGTGACCGGGACCTGCGTGGTGCCGCTGCGGGCGTGCTCGCGCTTGCCCGCGTTGTTCGCGGCCCGGCAGGCGTCGTCGACCGGCTCTCCCTTGCGGACGTGCCGCTGGTACGCGGCCCGCGTCCCGCACGGCGCGAGATTCCACCGCCGGGTGCTCTTCGGCCTGGGCTTCTTCTTCGCGGGCTTTGCGCCGGCCTTCGCGGCGACTTCCCGCTGCTTGCCGATCGCCCACCGCTGCGCACCGGTCAGCCCGGCGACCAGCCCTGTGCGGAACGCCTTCGCCACCCCGTCCTCGCGAACGAGTGCCGACTCCAGGCACTCCATCCGCACCGGGCAGCCCTGGCAGAGCTGCCGGGCCAGGCCGATCGACTTCGACGAGAAGAAGGTGTCCGGGTCAGCGGCTCTACAGGCCGCTCTCAGTTCCCACTCTCGATCCATCACGGGTCCTCCGTACGGTCGGTCATGATCAAACGAAATGCGGCTGGTGACAGCCTCGTGACGGGTGCCGCTGACGCCCGTCACGAGGCGATCACTTGCGGCCTTCGAGGGCCGGGGCGAGCTCCGGGAGTTGCACGGCCTCCAGGCGGCCCTGCCGCCATGCCTCCACCAGCTCGGCGCCTCCGTCCTTGCGCAGCCGCACGCTGTGGCTGCTGCTGCCCGGGATGATCGCCACACCGGGGACCGTGTGCACCGTCCCGTCCGGACTGGTCCACTCCGTGTTGTCGGCGCTGGTCATGGCGGCGAGGACCGTCGACAGCCACTCCGGGGACACCTCGTGTACGACCCGTTCCGTCACGGCCTCCGGGACCGCGGCCCGGGCCCACTCCAGCAGCGCCTCGTTGTCGGTGACCGCTGCGGCGGCGTCCTTGTCCGAGAAGCTGATCGTGGCGACCTGCTTGCCGCCCGGGACGACGACGGGCACCGTGCGGTCCCCGGTCTTCTTGACGGCGGCGGCGAGGTCTGCGTGGAGTTCCTTGCGGACGTCGTTGCCGACGGCTTTCACAACGTCGGCGAGGGCCTTGACGGTGGCGGCCTTCAAGGCCAGCTCGCTCAAATTGCTCATGTGCTGTGTTCTCCTTGCGGGTTGAGCGCCCCCGATTTGGGCGGGGGCGCCCACAAGTCGGCGGTGGGTCAGCCGGTGACGGCGGTGACGGTCGATACCCAGGCGAGGGCGGTGTCGTCGAGCTGCTCGCGCGCCCGGGTCACCGCGACGTAGGCCAGCCGGGCTTCCTCGCGGGGCAGGATGACGAGGCCGGTCTGCTGGTCGGGCTTCGGGGCCCGGAAGTCGCTGTGGATCCGGGCGGCCGGCCACTCGCGGCCCTTGGACCGGTGAGCGGTCGACACCACCAGCTCGGCCTGCTGCTCCGAGCACAGTCCGTCGGCCGCCGAAACGATCCGCTCGGGCCCGTGCTCATCGATGAGCTTGACGAGGACCTCCAGCGAGCCGTCCTCCTCGGCGGCGTACTGGCGGACGTCGTCCCAGGAGGCGAAACCGCACAGCTCCGGGTGGTCGGTCGGCTGCCCGTTCTGGAGGGACTCGGAGGCCCATGCGAGGCGCTTGATGTCGCCGCCCCCGCCGACCAGCGCGACCTTCCGGCCGGCGGCGAGGCTCTCCATGACGATGCCCATGGCGCCTGCGTTGGTGCGGCAGAGAATCGCGTCCGGGGTGTCAAGCGGGCCGACGGTGGACTCGGCGGCGTCCCAGCCAGTGAGGCGGAGCGGGGCGTCGATGAGACGAAGCCAGATGTTCGCGCGGGCGGCGATGGCCGGGCCGAACCGAAAGGACTGGCTCAACGTCAGCTCGGGGCAGCCGAGTTCACTGACGAACTTCTGCAGGGCGTCGTTGGCGCCGCGCCAGCTGTAGATCTGCTGGGCGGAGTCGCCGACGGCGATGCGCTGCGCGTGCTCCTGGGCCAGGAGGACGGCGCTCAACACGTCGTTGGTGTCCTGGGCCTCATCGAGGAGAACCACATCCGTCGGGATGCGGGGCTTCGAGAGCGCCCACATCTTCAGGTAGTGATCATGGGTCAGGTTGAGGACGCTCTCGTCCCGCTTCAGCTCCTCCCAGGCCGCCCGAGCGACCGGCAGGACAAGCTTCTCCAGCGCGGCACGCGCGTTCTTCTTCGTCAGGCCGTCGTAGTGCTGGATGTGCCCGGCGGTGATCTCGTCGTCGGCGCCGTGGCAGTACCGGGTGACCGTGTCCAGTGCCATCCGCATGATGACCTTGCTGGTCATGGCCTTCGGGTGGCCGAGGTCCGTGGGGATCGCCGGAGTCGCGCCGATGATGCCGAGGATCGATCGGACGTCGAGGGCCTGCGCGGCCTGGTGTGCGGTCTGCCGGGGCCGCTGGAGACGGTCGCCGTACTTCGGGTCGAAGGCGAGGCCGTGGCCGGTCTTGCAGAGGACCGTGCTGGGGAAGCTGCGGCGGGCGTCGGTGGCGATCGCGGAGTTGTAGGCGACGTAGGTCATCCGGCGCCGCCGGTCGCTCTTCGCGATCATCTTGAGCGTTGCGCTCTTGCCGCAGCCCGCGCCGGCCTGGAGGACGAGGTCCAGCCCGTCGCCGTACGCGTCGATCGCGTCGGCCTGTTCTGGGGTGGGGTTCACCACTGTGGTGCACCTCCTTTCTTGGGGG
>NZ_AEJB01000476.1 GCF_000331005.1 Streptomyces turgidiscabies Car8 | reverse complement strand
CCCTCTTCATCGTGCTCGCGGACTGTTCAGGCCGGTCAGACCTCGACCAGTTTCCGGTCCTCGTCCTTGGGACGGTTGTCGTCGTCCAGGGTGCGCAGGCCCTCGCCCTCGACGTCGACGTTGGGCAGGACGCGGTCCAGCCACTTCGGCAGCCACCATGCCCGCTTGCCCAGCAGGGCCAGTACCGCCGGGACGATCGCCATACGGACGACGAACGCGTCGAAGAAGACGGCGATCGCCAGGCCGAAGCCGAACAGCTTGATCATCGACTCGCTGGAGCTGATGAAGCCGCCGAAGACGGCCATCATGATGATCGCGGCGGCGACCACGACCCGGGCGCTGTGCCGGAAGCCGGTCACCACGGCGTCGGACGGCGACTCACCGTGGACGTACGCCTCCCGCATCCGGGTCACGAGGAACACCTCGTAGTCCATCGCGAGGCCGAAGACCACACCGACCATGAAGATCGGCACCATGGACATGATCGGGCCGGTCTCGTCGACGCCGATCAGGCCGCTCAGCCAGCCCCACTGGAAGACCGCGACCACGGCACCGAGCGCGGCGAGGACGCTGAGCAGGAAGCCGAGGGCCGCCTTCAGCGGGACCAGGATGGAGCGGAAGACCAGGATGAGGAGCAGGAAGGCGAGGCCGACGACCAGGCCCAGGTACGGGATCAGGGCGTCGTTGAGCTTCTGCGAGAAGTCGATGTTCATCGCGGTGGTGCCCGTGACCAGTACCGTCGCGCCGGTCTCGGCCTTGACGCCGGCGCTCTCGTCGCGGATCGCGTGGACCAGGCCCTCGGTCTGGGTCGAGGACGGCTTGGAGTTCGGGATCACGGTGATCGTCGCGG
This sequence comes from Streptomyces turgidiscabies Car8, assembly GCF_000331005.1. Lineage (GTDB taxonomy): Bacteria > Actinomycetota > Actinomycetes > Streptomycetales > Streptomycetaceae > Streptomyces > Streptomyces turgidiscabies. The sequence continues at coordinate 22,885 of NZ_AEJB01000476.1, read as the reverse complement.
TGTCGCCGGCCGGGTTGAACTGGGCCGGGGTGACCGTGACGACGTCCTTGAGGCCCTTGATGCGGTCGGCCAGCTTGGCGGCGCCGGCCTGGGGGTCGGCGACGCCCTGTGCGTCGTAGACGACCATCAGGGGACCGTTGAAGCCGGGGCCGAAGCCTTCCGACAGCAGGTCGTACGCCCTGCGCTGGGTCGTGGACGTCGACTGTGAGCCGTCGTCGGGCAGGCCCAGCTCCAGCTGGGTGACCGGGAGCGCGATCGCTCCGAGCCCGAGGACGCCGAACATCAGCACGGCGACCGGCCGGCGGATGACGAAGCGCGCCCAGCGGGTGCCCATGTTGGGCCCGGCCGACTTCTCGGACGGGCCGCCCTTGGCGTCGGAGAGCGCGTCGGCCGGCGCGTCGGTGAGTTGCTCGGCCTTCTTGTTCCGCCTGCTCTTCTTCTGGCCCGCAGGCTGGACCTTCCGGCCCGCGTACCCGAGCAGAGCCGGGATGAGGGTCAGTGCGATGAGGACGGCGACCACGACCGTGCCGGACGCGGCGAGGCCCATCTTGGTCAGCATCGGGACATTGACGACCGCGAGGCCCGCCAGGGCGATCACGACGGTGAGGCCCGCGAAGACCACGGCGGAGCCGGCGGTGCCGGTGGCACGACCGGCCGCTTCCTCGTGGTCACGGCCATCGGCCAGCTCGCCCCGGTAGCGGGAGACGATGAACAGCGCGTAGTCGATACCGACCGCGAGACCGATCATCAGTGCGAGCGTGGACGTGGTGTCGCCGAGGTCGAGCGCGTTGGCGAGGGAGGTGATGGTGGCGCCGGCGATACCGACGCCGATGATCGCCGTCAGCAGCGGCAGTCCGGCCGCGACCAGCGAGCCCAGGGTGATGACGAGGACGATCGCGGCGATGGCGATACCGACGGCCTCACCGACAGCCCCCGGCTCAGCCGCGGCCTGCAGCGCGTCACCGCCGACGTCGACGGTCAGCCCGGTGGCCCGTGCCTCGTCCCCGGCCTTCTCCAACGCGTCCTTGGTCGTGTCCGCCAGTTCCATGCCGGGGACCTTGTACTTCACCGACGTGTAGGCGACCGACCCGTCCTTGCTCACGGCGTTCGTCGTGAACGGGTCGGTGACGGAGATGACTTCGGAACCGTCGCGCAGTTCTTTGACGGTCTTCTCGACAGTCGCCTTGTTGGCGGCGTCCGTCATCTTCTGGCCCTCGGGCGCCTTGAAGACCATACGGCCGGTCGCTCCGTCGGCGCCGGCGCCGGGGAAACGCTGTTCCAGCAGGTCGAAGGCCTTCTGGGCCTCCGTACCCGGAATGGAGAAGGAGGTGGTGCCCGCAGCGGGCGCGCTGGCCGCGCCGACTCCCGCGAGCGTCAGCAGCGCCACCCATATCAGGGCGACGAAATGCCGTCGCCTGAAGGCGAGCCGGCCGAGTTTGTAGAGGAACGTGGCCACGAGGGCGTACTCCCGGTCAGGTCGTTGAACAGCAACAGGGCGTGTTTGACCGGCCTGTTGGGGCGCAGGCGGGATCAGCCCGACGACGTGAGCAGTCGCGTCAGGTACAAATGGGTCGTGTTACAAGGGGGTTTGGTTCTACCGACGTCGGGCGCCGGCCTCAGTCACTGACCCTGACACCGAGGGCGGGGAGCACCACGGCATCGAGGTACGAGCGCAAGTAGGCCTGCGTCGGGGGGAGTTCGTCGATGAGCGTGCGAGCGATGAAGCCGCCGATCATCATGTGCACCACATAGCCGATCGCCGGATTGTCGGCGCGGATCTCACCACGGTCGACGGCACGCTGGAGCACCTTGTTGAACTCCACCAACTCCGGCTCGATCAGCAGTTCCCGCAACGCCTGGAGGAGATCCGGGTTCGCGTGGGCCGCCATACCCAGAGCCCGCATCAGCGCGGAGTTCTGTTCCATGGCGCAGTCGTTCTCCCGGAGGAGCAGGGTGTGGAAGTCACCGCGCAGGGACCCGGTGTCGATGTCGGTGAGAGCGGCACCACCCGGCTTGAAGTGGCGCATCGCCCTGACGACCAGTTCGGCCTTGCCGCCCCACTGGCGGTAGAGCGTGGCCTTGCTGGACTTCGTACGGGCGGCGACGGCGTCCATGGTGAGCGCCTCGTAGCCGACTTCCCGGAGCAGGTCGAGCGTGGCGCCGTACAGCTCGGCCTCGCGCTCGGGCGTGATCCGACTACGACGCGCCGTTGCGACCTCGGTCATGCCACTCACCCTTTCCGGCTCCGGTGTCGGACGACACCGTGACGTACAGCTCCGCCTTACGTCAATGAACATACCCTGAGAACCATAGAAACGAAACCGTTTCGTACGTGTCGTCGCTCACGGACGGTATCGGGAACCATCAAAGCACCGGACATTTCATGGATTGACCGAATTGGAAGCGGGTCCGAAGTTGCTGGGGCCCCGTTCCCGGAAAAGCATGGGGAGGTGAGCTATCTGCGCCTGCCCCACCTCAGCGGAGACCTGCTGTGCTTCGTCGCCGAGGACGACCTCTGGCTCGCCCGCCTCGACGGAGTCAACGGAGACAACCGGGCCGAGGGAGACGAGGGATCTGGGTCGCCCGGCACCGACGGCCGGGCCTGGCGGCTCACCGTCGACCGTACGAAGGTCGGGCATCCGCGCTTCTCGCCCGACGGCCGGCACATCGCGTACACGAGCTGGCGCAGCCTCGTGCCCGAGATCCACCGGGTCCCGGTGGACGGCGGCCCCGCGCGGCGGCTCACCTACTGGGGCAGCGCCGACACCCAGGTCTGCGGCTGGTCCCCGGACGGCGACATCCTCGCCGTCGCCTCCCACGGCCAGCCCTTCTCCTACTTCACCTGGTCCTACAGCGTGCCCGCGGACGGCGGCCCCGGCGGCCGGCTCCCCTGGGGCCCGGTCTCCGACATCCAGGTCGCGGACATCGCCGGAGAGCGCAGGACCCTCCTCCTCACGGGCACCCCGCCCCACGAACCGGCCGCCTGGAAGCGCTACCGGGGCGGCGCGACCGGCCGCCTCTGGCTGCACGGCGAGCGCCTGCTGCCCGACCTGGACGGCCACCTCCACTCCCCCATGTTCGTCGGCGACCGCATCGCCTTCCTCTCCGACCACGAGGGCATCGGGAACCTGTACTCGTGCGCGTACGACGGTTCCGGCCTGCGCCGCCACACCGACCACGACGCCTTCTACGCCCGGCACGCCTCCAGCGACGGCACCCGCGTCGTCTACCAGTGCGCGGGCGACCTGTGGATCGTCGACGACCTCGCCGCCGACTCCCTGCCCCGCCGCCTCGACGTACGGCTCGGCGGACCGCGCGCCGGCCGTCGTACGTACCAGGTGCCCGCCGCGCAGCACGTCGACGGCATCTCGGTCGACGAGACGGGCCGCGCGAGCGCCGTCGTCGTACGCGGAAGTCTTTACTGGCTGACCCATCGGGACGGGCCGGCGAGGACCATCACGGACACACCCGGTGTACGGGTCCGGCTGCCCGAGATGCTCGGCTCGGGCGGGCAGGTCGCCTACGTCACGGACGCGGAGGGCGAGGACGCCGTCGAGATCGCCTATCTGCCGAGGGCCAGCGGGGAGCGGGACCCGAGACGGCTGGCGTCCGGCGGCCTCGGCCGGGTACTGGAACTGGTGTCCGACCCAGCGGGCGAACGCCTCGCCATCGCCGCCCACGACGGCCGCCTCCTCCTCATCGACGCGAGGGAGGAGCCGGACGGGAATTCGAACGGGGAAGGGGGTGGGGAGTCGAGCGGGGAGGTTACGGAGCTGATCTGCTCCATCAACGGCCCGGTCACGGACCTCGCCTTCTCCCCGGACGGCGCCTGGCTGACCTGGTCGCACCCGGGCATCGGCCGCTCCCTGCGCCAGATCAAGATGGCCCGTATAAAGGACCGCCTGATCGTCGACGTGACCAACGGCCGCTTCGAGGACGAGAACCCGGTCTTCACCCGTGACGGCCGCTACCTCGCCTTCCTCTCCTGGCGCGGCTTCGACCCCGTGTACGACGTCCACACCGGCGACCTCTCCTTCCCGCTCGGCTGCCGCCCCTACCTCGTCCCCCTCTCCTCCGCCACGCCCTCGCCCTTCGCCCTGTCCCCCGACGGACGGCCGGCCGCCGGTGGCCTGGACCCCGCCGAGGACGAGGGCGCCGACGGCACGGTGACCGTCGAGATCGAGGGCCTGGAGAACCGGGTGACGCCCTTCCCGGTCGCCGCCTCCAAGTACTCGGCCCTGTATCCGGTCGCGGGCGGCGGGCTGGTGTGGCTGCGCTGGCCGATCTCGGGCGCGCTGGGCGAGACGTTCGCGAACCCGGACGACACGAGCGGCCGGCCCACCCTCGAACACTTCAACCTCAGCAAGGGCAAGAAGTCCGAACTCGTCGAACACCTCGACTGGTTCGCGGTCAGCGGCGACGCCTCGCGGCTGGTCGTGGTCGACGAGGACGAGCTGCGCGCGGTGCCGTCCACCGACCCGGGCGACGCCGACACGACCGTCTGGATCGACCTGCGCCGGGTCCTGCACGAGGTCGACCCCCCGGCCGAATGGCGCCAGTCGTACGAGGAGGCCGGCCGCCTGATCCGCGCCTACTTCTGGGAACCCAGGATGTGCGGCATCGACTGGGACGCGGTGCTCGCGCAGTACCGCCCGCTCGTCGAACGGGTCGCGTCCCCCGACGAGTTCGCGGATCTCCTGCGCGAGGTCCTGGGCGAGCTGGGCACCTCGCACGCGTACGTCACAGCCGCCCGCCGCAACGAGGGCCCACCCCACTACCAGCGCCGGCAGGGCCTGCTGGGCGCCAACTTCGTCCGCAGGGAGGGCGGTTGGATGCTGGACCGGATCCTCCCCGGCGACTCCTCCGACTCCAAGGCCCGTTCCCCGCTGGCCGGTTCGGGAATCCGGGAGGGCGCGCTGCTCACGCAGGTGGACGGCCGCCCGGTGGACCCGGTGACGGGCCCGTTCCCGTTGCTCGCGGGCGCGGGCGGTACGACGGTGGAGCTGACGTTCACGGCGGCGGAGGACGTTCCCGGCGAGGGGCGGGCCAGGCGGGTCGCGGTGGTCCCCCTCATCGACGAACGCCCGTTGCGCTATCAGGACTGGGTGGCCAAACGCCGGGAAGTGGTACGGGAGTTGAGCGGCGGACGGTGCGGCTATCTGCACATCCCCGACATGGGCGGCTCGGGCTGGGCCCAGTTCAACCGCGACCTGCGCATGGAGGTGTCGAGGCCCGCCCTCATCGTCGACGTGCGCGGCAACGCGGGCGGCCACATCAGCGAGCTGGTGGTGGAGAAGCTGACGCGCACGATCCTGGGCTGGGACCTGACACGCAACGCCCAGCCGGTCTCGTACGCCTCGAACGCTCCCCGAGGCCCGGTGGTCGCCCTGGCCGACGAGGCTACGTCCTCCGACGGCGACATGATCACGGCCGCCTTCAAGCTGCTGGAACTCGGCCCGGTGGTGGGCCAGCGAACGTGGGGCGGAGTGGTCGGCATGACCGGCCGCCACCGCCTCGGCGACGGCACGGTGATCACGGTCCCGATGAACGCGGCCTGGTTCGACACGTACGGCTGGACGGTCGAGAACCAGGGCGTCGCCCCGGACCTGGAAGTCCTGCGCACCCCCCTGGACTGGGCAGAGGGCCGCCACGTCGAAACAGACGACGCCATCAAACTGGCCCTGACCCTCCTGAAAACCCACCCCGCAGCAACCCCCCCGACCTACGACAGCGTCCCCAACAGAGCCAGACCAGAACTCCCCCCACGTTCTTGACCAGCAAGTCTCTTAACGGGCGCCAAGGTCACCCACCCAGGGGCGCGGGGAACTGCGCGACAAGCCCCCACCGGACCCGCACCCGCCCCCACACCCCCCACCACCCCAAAAACAAAAACGCAGGGTGCCCTCACAGAAACCGAGGGCACCCCACGCAAACCGAGCTCAAGCAGGACTACGCCTCGTAGTCCTGGTTCATCCGGTCCTCTTCCTCCCGCATCGCCCGCTCCGTCTCCTCATCACGAGGACGCCCCCGCTCCGGAGTCTCCCCCTGCCGGCGCTGCCCCTCCTGCCCCGGCTGACCCGGCTGACGCTGGCCTTGCTGACCCTTCCGGGCCTGCTGCTCCATCTTCTCCTTGGCCTGGCGGGCCTTGTCCTGCATCTCGTCCTTCATGCCCATGTGGGTTCACTCCCGTAAGTGGGTGAGGGGATGGGGGCTCGACCACATTTACATGCCCGGACAAAGCACGCATTTCGATCAGTAACGTTCAGTCACCGACCGCGTCCGGCCCCCGCCCGGCCGCCACCCCCCGGGCCTCCTCGTCCGCCGCCCCGCCCGCACCCACCAGTCCGGTACCCATCCCCTGCAACCGCCCGGAGAACCGTCCGACCTCCCGCTGCCCCACCGCACCGATCAGCCCCGGCAGATACCCCCGTACCCCCTGCATCCCACGCAGCCACCACTGCCCGTACACATGACTGGACCGTCGCTCGATCCCCGCCACGAGCCGGTCGACGGCCGGCCCCAGCGGATACGTCTTGCTGGCCGGCCACGGCAGCCGCTGCCGCAACTCCCGCATGACGTCGTCCTGGTCGGCCCCGCGCACCATGTCGGTGTCGGTCCAGGACAGATACGCGACGCCCACCCCGACGCCCTTGTACCCGACCTCGGCGCGCAGACAGTGCGCGTACGCCTCGACGCCCGACTTGGACGCGCAGTACGCGGACATCATCGGCGCCGGCGCCATCGCGGCCAGGGACGCGATCTGCAGGAGATACCCGCGGCTCTCGGTCAGCACCGGCAGGAACGCCCGGCCCGTGACCGCCGACCCGATCAGATTGACCTCGATGACCCGCCGCCACGACTCCGGATCGGAGTCGACGAAGGGCCCGCCGCTCGCGACCCCGGCGTTGGCGACCACGATGTCGACCTTCCCGAACCGTTCCTTGACCTCCGCCGCCACCCGGGACATCGCCTCGTGATCGGTGACGTCGGCGTGCCAGTACGCGCTGTCGGTGTGCAGCCGGCCGGCCACCTCCTTGAGCGCCTCGGCCTCCAGCCCGACCAGCGCGACGCTGGCCCCGCGAGCGGAGAGCTTGCGCGCGAGCAGCTCACCGACCCCCCGAGCGGCCCCCGTGACGACAGCGACCTGTCCGTCCAGACTGACCTTACTCATGCGCTCTCCTCCATACGTACGCCACTGTCGACCTGCGTGCTCTGTCCGCCCTGCGTACCTTGGGGCCCCAACTCCCCATACAGCGCGACGAGTTCACGGATCACCCCGGTAACCGCCTCCGGCGCCTCGACCGGCGTCATGTGCCCGAGCCCGGGCAGCTCGGTCATGCTGTGACACTGGGGCAGTACGGCGGCCAGCGCCCGCGCGTGAACGGGCGGGGTGAGCCGGTCGGCCGTACCGACGACGACAGCGACCGGCACGTTCAACTCCCGTACATGAGCGTCGAGTTGTACCCCGTCCAGCACCCGCGCCCAGGCGTACCGCACCTTGCGCGGACACGCGTGCACGACCCGGGCGCACGCCTCGACCATGGCGGGCGTCGAACCGGCGCCCATCGTCGCGTACTTGAGGATGCGCCTGGAGACCGGCGTGACCGGCCCCATCGGGGCGCGTGAGCTGAGGCTCCGCCGGGTGAGCCAGGTACGCAGTCGCCCGGCACGCATCGGCAGGACGAGCGCCTCGGCGACCAGCCGCGAACTGCCGGTGCTGCACAGCAGTACGGCCGCCGTGTGCTCCCGGAACGCCGGCCGCGCGGACGCTGCCAGCACCGTCATCCCGCCCATGGAATGACCCACGACCACTGCTTTCTCACCGGGCGCCAGGGTAGCCGCGAGGACGGCTTCCAGGTCGTCGGCGAGGAGGTCGGTACTGCAGACGGGGCTCGCCGGGCTGCGTCCGTGGCCACGCTGGTCGTAGGCGACGACCCGGTGACCGGGGGCGAGTTCGCGGATCTGGGCGGCCCAGAACGCGGTGGAGCAGGTCCAGCCGTGCGCGAGGACGACCACGGGCCCCTCGTTCACGCCGTGCACCTCGACATGCAGCCGGGCACCGTCGGCGGAGACGGCGGTCAGCTCGCTGGAGGGGACGGGCGGGGTGTACGGACCGTCCGCCACTATTGCGGGACGCCCCGACCGCGTCGGCCGGCGACTCACGCGCCCACCTCCACAGCGGAGTTGGTGTTTTCCGTGCCCTCGGCGCCGTCGCCGGAACCGCCGGTCGCCCGCAGGACCTCGTACTCGGCGAGATCGACCCTCCGGGTCGCCCGCCGGAACTCGGAGGTCGTACCGGGCCAGATGGTGGTGTTGCGCCCGTTCGCGTCGAGGTACCAGCTGCTGCAGCCGCCCGTGCTCCATACCGTGCGCAGCATCCGCTCCTGGACCCGGTCGTTCCAGGCGTCGACGGCGGCGGGCCGGGCATCGAGAGCCACCCGACCCCCGAGAACGTCCAACTGCCTTACGTAGTCGGCCATATAACTCAGTTGGGACTCGATCATCAGGATCATGGAGGAGTTCCCGAGGCCGGTGTTGGGCCCGATGATCGTCATCCAGTTGGGGAAGCCGGCTGCGGATGCCCCGCGCAGCGCCCTCATCCCGCTGTCCGCCCAGGCCTCGGCGAGCGTCCGCCCGTCGGCCCCGACGACCCGGTCCGCGATGGGCATGTCGGTGACGTGGAACCCCGTACCGAAGACGATGGCGTCGACCTCGGCCGTGCTTCCGTCGGCCGCGACGACGGTGGACCCCCGCACTTCACTCAGCCCACTGGCCACCACGTCGACATTGGGCCGGGTGAGCGCCGGGTAGTACGCGCTCGACAGGAGGATGCGCTTGCAGCCGATGCGGTAGTCGGGGGTGAGTTTGGCGCGCAGGGCCGGATCCTTGACGGCACGGTGCAGATTGCGCTTGGCCAACGCTTCCACGGCCCCGAGTTCACCCGGATGCTTGGTGAACGCCTGGACCTGCAACTCCCTTACGCCCCACGAGAGTCCGCGCCGCAGCCGGGTGGTGAAGGGCAGCGCGCGGTGCACGGCGCGCTCGGCGCTGCCGATGGCCCGGTCGATGCGGGGCATCACCCACGGCGGGGTGCGCTGGAAGAGGGTGAGGCGGGAGACGTCCGGCTGGATGGCGGGGACGATCTGGATGGCGGAGGCGCCCGTCCCGACCATCGCGACCCGCTTGCCGCGCAGGTCGTAGTCGTGGTCCCAGCGGGCGGAGTGGAAGACCTTGCCGGGGAAGGTGTCGAGCCCCGGCACGTCCGGCACCCTGGGGTCGGAGAGGGGCCCGGTGGCGGAGACGACGAGATCGGCGAGCAGGGTCCCGCTACTGGTCTCGATGACCCACGCCAGCCGGCTCGCGTCCCAAGTCATCTTCTTCACCTCGGAGTTGAGGCGGAGGTGGGGCCGCAGCCCGAAGACGTCGGTGACGTGCTCCAGATAGGCGCGGATGTGCTCCTGCCCGGAGAAGGCGCGCGGCCAGTCGGGATTGGGCGCGAAGGAGAACGAGTACAGATGGGACGGCACGTCACAGGCGCAGCCCGGATAGCTGTTGTCGCGCCAGGTCCCGCCGACGCTGCCGGCCCGCTCCAGCACGACGAAGTCGGTGATCCCCTCGCGGCGCAGCCGCACGGCGGCCCCGAGCCCCCCGAACCCGGACCCGATCACCGCCACCCGCACATGTTCGTGTTCGGCTTCGTGTCCGACTTCCTCTTCGGCCATGCCGATGCCCTTCCCTGCGCGACCGCGCCAGTGAACACTGGCGCAATGGGGAGAGTAGAACAGGTCCGTACCGATGGGTAGGGTCCGGAAGAGGGAAAGTTACCGGGGGTACGTCTTAAGGTTCCGACGTGGCAGACGCAGACGCAGAGAACGCCGAACGGCCCGGCTCGGGGACGGAGTACCGGATGGAAGAGCTGGCCCGACTGGCCGGCATCACCGTCCGCACCCTGCGCTTCTACCGCGAACGCAAACTGATCCCGCCGCCCCGCCGCGAGGGCCGCATCGCCTGGTACGACGACCACCATCTGGCCCGCCTGCGCACGATCTCGGCGCTGCTGGAACGCGGGCACACCCTCAACGGCATCGCGGAACTGGCCGAGGCCTTCGACCACGGCCGCGACGTCGCCGACCTGCTCGGCCTCGGCGCCCCCACCGAGGAGACCCCGGTCCGCCTCACCCCCGAGGATCTTGCCGACCGCTTCGGCCCGGACGCCACCCCCGAGAACTTCGCGGCCTCGATGGACCTCGGCTACCTGGGCACCGACGGCGAACAGATCGTCCACATCAGCCGCAGCCTCCTGGACGCGTCGTCGGCGCTGGTCCAGGAGGGCATCCCGCTGTCAGCCGTCCTGGCGGCGGGCAAACAGGTACGCGAACACGCGGACGCCCTGGCCGAGATCTTCACGAACGTGATCCTCACCCACACCACGGACGCGGACCCGGCCCGCCTGCGCCCCCTGGCACAGCGGGTGGTGGAGGCGGAACTGTCACTGGCGCTGGACCGCCGAATGCGCCAGAGCCCGTGACCGCGACGACTCCGGCACTCCGGCAGATCAGAGGTCGTAGACGACTGTGACGGGCGCATGGTCCGACCAGCGCTCGGCATGCGTCGCCGCGCGCTCGACGTACCCCTTGACCGCCTTGGCGGCGAGTCCCGGCGTCGAGATCTCGTAGTCGATGCGCCAACCTGAATCGTTGTCGAAGGCCCGCCCCCGATAAGACCACCACGAATACGGCCCCTCGACGTCCGGATGCAGCGCCCGCACCACGTCCACGAACCCGCCGTCCCCCTCGTCGAGCACGCGTCCGAGCCACTCCCGTTCCTCCGGCAGGAACCCGGAGCTCTTCTGGTTGGCGCGCCAGTTCTTGAGGTCGGCCTGCTGGTGGGCGATGTTCCAGTCGCCGCAGACGACGACCTCGCGCCCGTCGGCGGCGGCCCGCTCGCGCAGGCCCTTCAGGTAGGCGAGGAACTCGTCCATGAAGCGGATCTTCTCGTCCTGGCGTTCGGTACCGACCTCCCCCGAGGGCAGATACAGACTGGCGACGGTGACACCGGGCAGATCGGCCTCGACATACCGCCCACTGCCGTCGAACTCCTCCGACCCGAAGCCGACCTGGACGCGGTCGGGCTCGCGGCGGCTGTAGAGGGAGACACCGGCGCGGCCCTTGGCGGCGGCGGGCGCGTGCGTGACGTACCAGCCCTCAGGCGCACGGACCTCCTCCGGCAGTTGCTGGGGTTCGGCGCGCACCTCCTGGAGGCACAGCACGTCGGCGGAGGTTCCGGCGAGCCACTCCACGAAGCCCTTCTTCGCGGCGGCACGGAGTCCGTTCACATTCACACTGGTCACAGTCAGCACGCGGGCACGATACCCGCAGACGGAATCCCTCTGGCGACAGCAACATGCATAGATGTACCGTATCCAGCATGAATATCCGCCGGGTCTCCTTCGACCACCCCGACGCCGTCAAGCTCAACGACCGGGTCCAGGCCGAGTACGCCGCCCGCTACGACGACGAGGGCGACGCCACCCACCTCGACCCGGCGATGTTCGACCCGCCGTCCGGCCTCTACCTGATCGCGTACGACGAGCAGGACCGCCCCGTCGCCACCGGCGGCTGGCGCGGCCACGACGACGACGCGAACGACGAGGGCTATCTGAGCGGCGACGCCGAGCTGAAGCGGATGTACGTCGTCGAGGAGGCGCGCGGACTCGGCCTGGCCCGCCGCATACTCGCCGCCCTGGAGGAGGACGCCCGCACCGCCGGCCGCACCCGCATGGTCCTGGAGACGGGCGACAGACAGCCGGAGGCCATCGCCCTGTACACCTCCAGCGGCTATGAGCCCTCCGCGAAGTTCGGCTACTACCGTCACTACGAGGCGAGCCTCTGCTTCGCCAAGAGCCTGTAGGAATCGTCGTACCGGCTGTCGCCGGTCAGGCCCGCAGAAAGGCCAGCACCGCCAGTACCCGGCGATGCGTCTCGTCCGCCGGAGGCAGATCCAGCTTGGTGAGGATGCCGCCGATGTGCTTGCCGACGGCCGCCTCGGAGACCACCAGCTCGCGGGCTATCGAGCCGTTGGACCGCCCCTCCGCCATCAGCGCCAGCACCTCGCGCTCACGTGGGGTCAGCCGCTCCAGCGGGTCGCGGCGCCGGCGCAGCAACTGCCGTACGACTTCCGGGTCGACGACCGTCCCACCGGCCGCGACCCTCCGCAGCGCGTCGACGAACTCCTCGATCTGCCCGACCCGGTCCTTGAGCAGATAGCCGACGCCCGTCCCGTCCCCGGAGTCGAGCAGTTCGGCGGCGTACGCCCGCTGGACGTACTGGCTGAGGACCAGGACGGGCAGCGCGGGGCGCGCCTCACGGAGCTTCACCGCCGCGTGCAGCCCCTCGTCCTGGAAACCGGGCGGCATGCGTACGTCCGTCACCACGATGTCCGGTTCCTGCTCGGCGACCGCCGCGAGCAGCGCCCGCGCGTCACCGACGGCCGCCACGACCTCGTGGCCGACCCGGGTGAGCAGCCCGATCAGCCCCTCCCTCAGCAGCACACTGTCCTCGGCGAGGACTATGCGGAGCGATGGGCTCGGTTGGTCGACTGGCTCAACTCGCAAGGAATCTCCACCCGCAGCAGCGTCGGTCCACCCGGCGGGCTGGACAGGGAAAGTCTGCCATCGAGCACTGACACCCGGTCCGCGAGCCCGGTGAGCCCGCTGCCGCCCCCGGCGTCCGCCCCGCCCCGCCCGTCGTCCCGTATCTCCAGCAGGAGCCGTCCGTCGCGGTGTCCGCCGCCGATCTCGGCCCGGCTCGCCCCGCTGTGCCGGTCGACGTTGGCGAGCGCCTCGCAGACCACGAAGTACGCGGCCGACTCGACCGCCCGGGGCAGCCGCCCGGGCAGGTCGAAGCGCGTGACGTCGACGTGGACCGCCGACCGGTCGGCCGCGTCGGTCACCGCGGCCTGGAGCCCGTAGTCCGCGAGGACCTGGGGGTGGATCCCGTGGATCAGCTCGCGCAGTTCCTCCAGGGCCCTCCCTGCCTGTTCCTGCGCCTTGGCCAGTTGCTCGGCGAGCGGCCCCGGCGGTGCGTCCAGCCGGGCCAGCCCGAGCGTCACCGACAGGGCGACCAGGCGCTGTTGGGCTCCGTCGTGCAGATCGCGTTCGATGCGCCGGCGCTCCGCCTCAAAGGCGTCCACCAACCGCACCCGGGAACGGGCGAGTTCGACAACCCTCTCCCCCAACTCGACGTCCCTGGCGCTGATCAGCAGCCGCGTCAGCCCGGCCCGCGCTCCGGCAGCGACCCCGAGCGCGTAGGCGCCGAGGGCGAGCAGCAGCAGGCCGCCGGCCGAGCAGCCGACGGCGGTCGGCCAGTCGGTGACCGTCCACTGCTTGAGCACCTTGGCCTCCTGTCCGTCACCAACGGTGGCCATCAGCACCGGAGTTGACACCACGGACACCGGAAGGAGCAGCGCGACGGTGACGACGAGGGCGTCCACCGGCCACAGCAGGCCCGCGAAGAGGAGCGCGTACCCGAGCTCCCGCCAGGTCGCGCCTTCCCGGAGCCGCAGGGTCAGCCAGGGCCGAAGACCGGGCACGTCCGGCTCCCGGTGCGGGTCGGACGCCGGCTCCGGGTCGACCACCTTCAGCCTGAGCCGCTCGACCCGGGCCACGGGAAGCCCGACCAGGGCGAGGGCGCCGAGCAGTGGCAGGCCTACGAGCACGACGGCGAGCGCCCCGCCGGCCACCGCCAGAAACAGGATCAGCAACAGGACGAGGGCCCCGGCTCCCGCGCCACTGACGAGGTAGGCGACCGACCGCCAGGGCCACCAGGACAGCAGAAATCCCGGCCGGGTCATGGCCTGCCACACGTTCCTCGGGTCCATGGGGATCACCGTAGGAGGCAGCCGCCCGGCAGGACCATCGGGCCTGTGGGCGAACCGGAGGTATGCCTGGCCCTACCCCAACTCTCCTCCCTGTCGCACTGCTTCACCGCGCGGCACTGGGTTGCCTTGGTCCTCATGAGCATCGACGCGATTCAACTGCGTTCCGTCACGCGCAAGTTCGTGACGGGCAGGCCCGAAGAGGCGGTGACCGCCCTGGACTCGGTCTCCCTCGGCTTCCCCCGGGGCACGCGCTACGCGTCCTGTCCGTACGGACCTCACTCGAACTCCCGTGGCCGGCCCTCGCGACGACAGCGACCTGCGCGGCACTGGCCGTGACCTCGGTCCTGACCCCGGCGGCGCTGTCCCTACGACGAAGGCCGACGGACCTGGCGGCAGCCCGGGAATGACACCAGCCCACCCCCCGGACATGTCGAAGCCCCGACGGGAAATCCCGCCGGGGCTTCGAGCTGTGCGTGGACCTGTGGGGATTTGAACCCCAGACCCCCTCGATGCGAACTACGGGCGGGGAGGTCGCTGAGGTCTGCTGGGCTGGTCAGACGGTTGCCGTAAGTCGATGACAGTCGGCCTCGGTCAGTTCGGTTGCTGTACTTCTCTGCTGTACCGCAGAGCTGAAATCTGTCGCGTTCGTTGTCGAGTAGCGCATCGGCTCAGCCAGCACCTCGGTCCATGGTGGTCCCCTTCAGCTACTGCTTTCCACCCCTCTGCGTCGGAACAAGAGTCGAGTGCCGCGCATGAAAAGGATGAACACCGTCCGGGCGGCCATGAACACAGTGGTGACGGCGAGCGCATAGGCAATCACGTCAGAGATCGTGATCCAAGGATCGGGTACGTCAAGGAGTCGTGAGACCTCTGCGATCGCTACGACCAGCCCGAACATGAACGGCAACCATTCCCAGTGAGTCCGTGAGCGCCACCTCACTGCGGCCTGGCGCCTGTGCCGCCACCGACGAGTTACCAAGCTGAGGATGACGCTGAGGACAATCATCGAAACAGGCGCCCATAGATCCCCCCAATGCACGGTGAGCTGCACGGCTTCTCCCCCCTTGCGGCCCTGAGGCCTGCCGATACGGGCGGTGAGCATATCGTGCGGTCGGCGGAGCGACTTTGGGCGAGAGCTGCCATGGGGCAAGTGATCATGGCCCCTTAAGCTTCCGGCGAGGCGGGCAGGCAGCCTGTGGACCTGCCCCCTCCTCTACCCACCACTCACCCCAGCTTCCGTCCCGTCCGCCGTCGACCCACACACCATGGAGTAGGCGTGGTTCAGGGCGTCAAGGTGGAGCGCGCCACTGTACGAACGACCTTGACGCCCTGGGCCTCGTCTGCTCGGCTCTGCCTGGGTCGATGGCGGTCGGGATGGAAGCTCCCCGCGCACGCCACTACGGACCCGCAGCCTCGAACGGCGCCCCCTCGCCCCGGTGCCGGCCGATCCCCCGCCGGAGGCTCGTTCTGACCGTGGCCTGCCCGTCCAGGTCGCTACTCAAGGCCGGAACTCGTTGCGGCCCAGGGGCACGGCCCGGCGCCGCAGGCGCAGAGGGCCGGGCCCAAGGGCCAGCCCGCGCTTGCGCGGGCACTTGACAAGCTGACCGTGCGGGACGTCCGAAGCTGGGTCAACAACCTGTTGGAACAGTGCCAGTGCTGTGCCCAGGGCCTGGATGCGAAGCGGGACACGCCACGCTGCTGCGCCGCCGGCGACTGCTGTGAGCGCATCCCGTCGCGTCGTACCGTGCAGGATGCCCGCGCTGTCCTGCGGTCCGCCCTGACCAACGCGATGACGGAAGAGCTGATCTCGAAGAACGTCGCGGGCCTGGTCAAGGTGCGGTCGGCACGCAAGACGAAGCGGCACCCGTGGTCCGTCGAAGAGGCTCGGCAGTTCCTCGAAGCGACCAGCGCGGCCCGTGATCCCCTGTACGCCGCGTACGTGCTCATCCTCGTGCTGGGCTTCCGGCGGGGCGAAGTCCTGGGCCTCACCTGGAAGAGCGTGGATCTGGACGCCGGAGAGGTCACGGTGCAGATGCAGCTACAGCGGATCAACCGGCGGCTTGTCCATGACGAGACCAAGACCGAAGCCTCGACGGCCACGCTCCCGCTGCCGCAGATCTGCGTGGCTGCGCTGCAACTTCGCCTGAAAGAACAGGAGTTGGCGAAGAAGACCGCCGGCGAACTGTGGGTGGACTCCGACTTCGTGTTCACCACGCGCTACGGCACGCCGTTCGAACCGCGCAACTTCAACCGCCAGTTCACCGACCGGTCGGCCAGGGCGGGTGTCCGTCGCATCCGGCTGCACGACACTCGGCACACGTGCGGCTCGCTGCTCGCCGCGCTCGATGTGCACCCCCGGGTGGCCATGCAGATCCTCCGACACAGCAAGATCGCGGTGACGATGGAGATCTACACGCACGTGCCCTCGGAGTCGACTCGCCGGGCGCTGCGCAAGCTGGGCAAGCACCTTGGGAAGCAAGATCGGAAGTAGTTGCTGTACTTAGCTGCTGTACAGCACCAAAGAGCCCCAGCCGGATCACTCCGACTGGGGCTCTGAGCTGCGGTGGACCTGTGGGGATTTGAACCCCAGACCCCCTCGATGCGAACGAGGTGCGCTACCAGACTGCGCCACAGGCCCTTGCAACGAGTGAAACTCTAGCATCCCGATCCGGGTGGTCGGAAATCCGTTCCGTGCTGGTCAGTCGGGGCCCGCGCACGTGCTCCCACCTGGCCGGGACGGCCGGGCGGCGCTCGTTACTCGTTGGCTGCCCGGGGCCGCTCGCCGTCCTCGTACTGGTCGAACAGGGGCGTACGGCCGCGCTCCCGGGCCCTGCGGGCGGAGGCCGCGCGGCGGGCGTCGGTGCGACCGTCCGCGTCCTCCGCGCCCAGCTCCGCGTCGGACTCCGACGACAGGTCCTCCTCCGCCTCCGCCGCTTCCTCCGTCAGCATCGGCTCGTCCGTCGGCGCCTCCGACTCGCGGCCCACCGTGCTGGACCGGGCCGAGCTCCAGGCGTCCGGTGCTCCGAGGTCGACGTCGGAGGTGGCGCGGGGGGCGACCGGGGCGGTCACGTACGTCGGCAGGGGTACCGGGACCGGGTCCCAGCTGTCGCCGTGGCCGGGGCGGCGCTGACGTTCGCGCTGCTGGTCGACCCACTCCGCGTGGTCGGTCTGTTCGACGAGCGCGCGCCTGTCGGCGGCGAGCGCTGACATCCCTGGGTCCGTCGCCGGCTCCGGGTGCTCGTCCTGCTCCTCGGCGCCGGGGTCCGTGGACGGCCGTCGCCGGGGCTGGCGCTCACGCAGTCGCTGCGCGGCGAGCTCGGCCTGGCGCCGGTCCATCTGGTAGGTGAATCGGCGCCGTTCCTGCGTACGCAGGTAGGCGATGTACCCGCTCAGCATGACCGCCGGGACGGCGGGGGCCCAGAGAAGGGCGAGTCCGCCGACCGCCGCGACGATCGCGCCGAGCGTGAAGGCGATGAACAGCATCACCGTCGTACGCCGACGGCGCGCGAGGACCTTCGAGCGCCGGGCGCGCGCGGCGGCTTCCGCCGAGGTGCCCGCACTCCGACGAGACGCCGGTACGCGCTCGCGCTTCCGTTCCCTCGCCTCCCTCGCCGGAGCCGACGCCTGTGCGTGCTGCTCCCGCTTCGGCGCCCTCGGCTGCTCCCGCTTCGGCGCCCTCGGCTGCTCGTGCGCCTGCGCCGGTGACTGCTCCTGGTGTGCCTGTTCCTGTGCCTGTACCTGGGCCTTCGCCCTGGGGCGGGTCGGGGGCGCGGCGAAGGCCCGGACGTCCACCGAGTCGGTGGCACCCTCCGGGTCTCCGGCGCTGTGCTCCCCCTCGTCGGTGGAGCGCGCCCGCAGGTCCTTGGCGTACCGGCGCTCCATGCCCGCCCGTCCGGACAGAAGCCGGATGGCGGTGCTGAAGCGTTCCGTCGGACGAGCCTCGTTCAGCTCGTCCTGCCTACGGAGCCACATCGGCACCAAGTAGGCGGCCCAGGCCCCGACAATGACTGCGTAGATGAGGCCGCTGCTGCTCACGCCTCACACGGTA
Organism: Streptomyces turgidiscabies Car8; assembly: GCF_000331005.1. Lineage (GTDB taxonomy): Bacteria > Actinomycetota > Actinomycetes > Streptomycetales > Streptomycetaceae > Streptomyces > Streptomyces turgidiscabies. The sequence goes on along the minus strand of NZ_AEJB01000476.1, from coordinate 4,959 downwards.
GAGGGGTTTGCGTGAGGCCATCTGCCAATTGAGCCGGTGTGTCGCACGATCTGGCTGATATTTCGAGCTTTTTTTGTGATCGATGCGATCAGCGGGTCATCGAAGGCGTGAATTTAGCGTCCCAAGTCGATCGTCGGACGGACGCCAGTCGGTCGCCAGAGGGCCGTCCGGCAGTTGTCTGTCAGGCGTCAGTCAGGCGTCAGTCAATACTTTTCGAACACTTATTCAATTTACGCGGGATTCCTGGGCGTGTTCTGTGAGCGTGCCCGCTGCCAGCGGCTCAGCAACCCTTCCGGCACCTCTTCCGCGGTGAGCGCGAAGACGAGATGGTCGCGCCAGGCGCCGTCGATGTGGAGATAGCGGGGCCTGAGTCCCTCCTCGCGGAATCCGAGTTTCTCCACCACGCGGCGGCTGGGCCCGTTCTCGGGGCGAATACAGACTTCGACGCGGTGCAGTCCGACCGTGCGGAAACAGTGGTCGACCGCCAGTGCGACCGCCGTCGGCATGACGCCGCGGCCCGCGACCGCCTCGTCCACCCAGTAGCCGACGTGGCCCGAGCACATCGAGCCCCAGGTGATGCCGGCGACCGTCAACTGGCCGACCAGTTGCCCCTGGTACTCGATGGCGAAGGGCAGCATCCGGCCCGCGTTCGCCTCCGCCCGCAGATGTCTGATCATCTGACGGTAGGTCGGCCGGTGGGCGATCGGGCCGCTGGGCGTGGGCGGCGGGATCGTCGCCTCCCAGGGCCGCAGCCAGTCCCGGTTGCGTCGGTTGATCTCGCGCCAGACCCGCTGGTCGCGCAGCCTGACGGGCCGGAGGACGACATCGCCTTCCACCAGCTCGACGGGCCAGGACGGGCTGTTCAGCTCGCACCCCCACTGCTGCCGGCGGGTCTGGGGTGATCGCCGCCCCGGATCTGGTCGACGGCGTGCTTCAACAGGGGCTCCAGGACGGCCAGTCCGTCCTTCACCCCGCCGGTGGAACCCGGCAGATTGACGATCAGTGTCCCGCCCGCGACTCCGGCGAGTCCGCGCGACAGCGCCGAGGTCGGCACCTTGTCCCGGCCGAACGCCCTGATGGCCTCGGCGATGCCCGGCACCTCCTGGTCGAGCACCGCGCGGGTCGCCTCCGGCGTGCGGTCGGTGGGCGAGATGCCGGTGCCGCCCGTGGTGACGATGACGTCGTAGCCGGCCTCGACACCGGCCCGCAGGGCGTTCTCCACGGGGTCGCCGTCGGGCACGACCCGCGGTCCGTCGACGGCGAAGCCGAACCTCTCCAGCCCCACCGCGATCAGGGGGCCGCCCTTGTCCTCGTAGACGCCCGCCGCCGCGCGGTTGGACGCGGTGACGACCAGGGCGGCGTAGGGCGCGAGCAGCGCGCCGCCGGTCGGCGGCTCGACGGGCGGCGTCGGTGTCATGACCTGCTCCAGGTGCCCGACTTGCCGCCGGTCTTCTCCTCCACCCGGACGTCGGTGATGACCGCCCCCTTGTCGACCGCCTTGACCATGTCGATCACGGTGAGCGCGGCGACCGAGACCGCCGTGAGGGCCTCCATCTCGACGCCCGTACGGTCCGTCGTCTTCACGGTGGCCAGGATCTCCACGGCGTCGTCCGCGACCGACAGGTCCAGTTTCACACCCGACACCGACAACGGGTGGCAGAGCGGGATGAGATCCGGGGTCCGCTTGGCGCCCATGATGCCCGCGATCCGCGCGGTGGCCAGGGCGTCCCCCTTGGGGACCCCTTCCCCCCGCAGCAGCTCGATCACACGGGGCGAGACAAGGACGCGGCCGCTGGCGCGGGCGGTGCGCGCGGTCACGTCCTTGGCGGATACGTCGACCATGCGGGCGGCGCCCGTCTCGTCGATGTGCGTCAGTCGGTCGTCCTGCGTGCTCATGTGCTGCGGCGCTCCCGGTCGGGCCTGTTGTGCGCGACACGGTACTCCCAACCGGCGCTCCTCAGCCGCCCCGCCCACCCGGTCGGCCGGGCCTCTGGCGCCCCGGTCAGCCGAGCAGGACGACCTCGACCTCGGCGCCGGGCTCCACGGACTCCTTGTCCTCGGGTACGACGATCAGCGCGTCGGCGTGGGCGAGGGCCGCGATCAGGTGTGATCCGGCGCCGCCGACCGGCGTCACCCGGCCGTCCGCGTATGTGCCGCGCAGGAACTGGCGGCGGCCTGCCGGAGAGGTCAGCGCCTTGTCCGTCTCCAGTACGGCTCTGGTCGTGGGCCGGTGGATGTCCGTGAGGCCCATCAGGGCACGGATCGCGGGCCGCACGAACAGTTCGAAGGAGACGTACGACGACACCGGGTTGCCCGGCAGGGCGAGCAGCGGGGTGTGGTCGGGGCCGACGGTGCCGAAGCCCTGGGGCTTGCCGGGCTGCATGGCGAGCTTGCGGAAGTCGACGCCGGCACCGGGCTCGTCCTCGTCGGCGACGTGCGAGAGGGCCTCCTTGACGACGTCGTAGGCGCCCACGCTGACGCCTCCGGTGGTGACGACGAGGTCGGCGCGGACGAGCTGGTCCTCGATGGTGGAGCGGAGGATCTCGGCGTCGTCGGCGACCGCGCCCACGCGGTAGGCGATCGCCCCGGCGTCGCGGGCGGCGGCGGTGAGGGCGAAGCTGTTGGAGTCGTAGATCTGGCCGCCCGTGAGTTTCTCGTCGGGCTGGATCAGCTCGCTGCCCGTCGACATGACGACCACGCGCGGGCGCGGGCGCACACGGACGGTGCCGCGGCCGATGGCGGCGAGGAGGGCGATCTGCGGCGGGCCGAGGACGGTGCCCTCGGCGAGGGCCCGGTCGCCGGCCTGGACGTCGCTGCCCTGCGCGCGTACGTGCGCGCGTGCCGGTGCCGGGCGGTGCACGCGCACCTGGCCGTAGGCGCCGTCGGGGTCGGCGCTGCGGGCGCGCATCCCGGTGACGGGGCCCTCCCCGAGGCCCCCGTCGGTCCACTCCACGGGGACGACGGTCTCGGCGCCGGCCGGCAGCGGGGCGCCGGTCATGATGCGGGCGGCCTGGCCGGGGCCCACGTGGAGCAGGCCGTCCTGGCCGGCCGCGACGTCCCCGATCACCGTCAGGGCGGCGGGGTACTCCTCGCTCGCGCCCGCGACATCGGCGACCCGGACCGCGTACCCGTCCATGGAGCTGTTGTCGAACGGCGGCAGGGACACCTGCACCGTGACGTCCTCGACCAGGACACAGCCCTGGGCGTCGAGGAGCTGCAGCTCGATGGGTTCGAGGGGGCGGACGGTCGCGAGGATGTCCTCCAGGTGCTCGTCCACCGACCACAGGTGGTCCTGGCCGGTGGTGCGGGGCGCGGCGCTGCTCAACGTTGCTACATCTCCTCGGCTACGTAACTGCGAAGCCAGGTCCGGAAGTCCGGGCCCAGGTCTTCACGTTCGCATGCGAGTCTGACAATGGCACGCAGGTAGTCGCCGCGGTCCCCGGTGTCATAGCGGCGGCCCTTGAAGACGACGCCGTGTACGGGGCCGCCGATCTTCTCGTCGTGGGCGAGCTGCTGGAGGGCGTCGGTGAGCTGGATCTCGCCGCCGCGGCCGGGCTCGGTCTGGCGGAGTATGCCGAAGATGTGCGGGTCGAGGACGTAGCGGCCGATGATCGCGTAGTTCGACGGGGCGTCCACGGCGTCCGGCTTCTCGACCAGCCCTGTGACCTTGACGACGTCGCCGTCGTCGGTGGTCTCGACGGCCGCGCAGCCGTACATGTGGATCTGCTCGGGGGCGACCTCCATGAGGGCGATCACGCTGCCGCCGTGCTGCTCCTGGACCTCGACCATGCGCTTGAGCAGGGGGTCGCGGGGGTCGATGAGGTCGTCGCCGAGGAGGACGGCGAAGGGCTCGTGGCCGACATGCGGGGCCGCGCACAGGACGGCGTGGCCGAGGCCCTTGGGGTCGCCCTGGCGGACGTAGTGCATGGTCGCGAGGTCGCTGGACTCCTGGACCTTGGCGAGTCGCGCGGCGTCGCCCTTCTTCTGAAGGGCGGACTCCAGCTCGTAGTTGCGGTCGAAGTGGTCCTCAAGGGGGCGCTTGTTGCGTCCCGTGATCATGAGGACGTCGTCGAGGCCCGCGGACGCGGCCTCCTCGACCACGTACTGGATCGCCGGCTTGTCGACGACCGGCAGCATCTCCTTGGGAGTGGCCTTGGTGGCCGGCAGGAACCGGGTGCCGAGGCCTGCTGCGGGGATGACAGCCTTGCTGATCCTGGGGTGCGACTCAGTCATGGCGGCAACCTTATCCGCAGCCTTTGTGCTGATTCTGTGGCACCGATTAACTGAGGCTCATATCCACATATGAAGCACATGAGAACACCGGACACGATAGGGGGAGCGCCATGGGGGCAGAGCCCGACAAGCGCACGACACGGCGGGATCTCCTCACGGTGAGAGGCGGGCTGACGGCCGCCGACGTCGAGGCGGCGGGGGCCGCCCTGGCCGCCCGTGCGCTCGGCCTGCCCGAGCTCGCGCACGCGCGCACGGTGGCCGCGTACGTCTCCGTCGGCACCGAACCCGGCACCCGGGCGCTGCTCGACGCCCTTCACGCGCGCGGGGTACGGGTTTTGCTGCCGGTCCTCCTCCCGGACAACGACCTCGACTGGGGCGCGTACGCCGGTGAGGGGTCCCTGGTGGAGGTGCGGCACGGCGGGCGGATGGCCCTGCTGGAGCCGGCCGGTGACCGTCTCGGAGCGGAGGCCGTGACGGGCGCCGACGCCGTCCTGCTGCCCGGCCTGGCCGTGGACGACCGCGGGCTGCGCCTCGGGCGCGGTGGGGGCTCGTACGACCGTGTGCTGGCCCGGCTGGAGCGCTCGGGCGTCGATCCGGCCCTGGTGGTGCTGCTGTACGACTCGGAGGTCGTCCCGCGGGTCCCGGCCGAGCCGCACGACCGGCCGGTGCACGCGGTGGTCACCCCGTCGGGGGTACGGCGCTTCCGCGGCCCCTCCTGAAGCGGAC
>NZ_AEJB01000475.1 GCF_000331005.1 Streptomyces turgidiscabies Car8 | reverse complement strand
CCATCAAGCCGCGCACGAGCGGCAAGCGCTCGCCCGACACGCATGGATCGCAGGGATCCCAGGGGGGAACCGTGACGGACGCCAGAGGTCCGCAGACCCAGCAGTACGGGGCCGGTGGCGGCGCGGCCGCCCAGGGGGCCCCGGGCGCGATGCCGGTGGCGGAGCCCGCCGCGCAGCGCGCCCCCGTGGCGCCGCCGCAGCAGTCGCCGTTGCCCGGTGAGCGGCAGCCGCAGCAGGCGGCAGGGCCCTACCACCCGCCGCAGGCCTACCCGTCGGCCGCTGCCGGGGGCCCCGCGGCCCCGGTGCAGGCCCCGGCTCAGGCGCAGGCCCGCAACGCCCAGGCAGGGGCCGTACGGCGCCCGCGTACGGGGGCGACCACCCTGCCCCGCACGCGCAAGGCCCGGCTGCGCGTGTCCAAGGCCGACCCGTGGTCGGTGATGAAGGTCAGCTTCCTGCTGTCGATCGCGCTGGGCATCTGCACCATCGTGGCGGCGGTGGTCCTGTGGATGGTCATGGACGCGATGGGCGTCTTCTCGACGGTCGGCGGCACGATCTCGGAGGCCACGGGGTCGAACGAGTCGAACGGCTTCGACCTCCAGTCCTTCCTGTCGCTCCCGCACGTCCTGATGTTCACGTCCGTCATCGCCGTCATCGACGTCGTCCTCGCGACGGCGCTGGCGACCCTCGGCGCGTTCATCTACAACCTCTCCGCGGGCTTCGTCGGCGGCATCGAGCTGACGCTCGCCGAGGACGAGTGAGCTGGTGAAGCGCAGGTGAGACGCGGGTGAGGTGCGGTCCCAAACGTCGCCCGACTATCGATTTTGGGACTGACCGCGTCGTGCGCTAATCTTCAGAGGTCAGCGCGCGGGACATACACCGCACAGCGCGGCGGGGCTATAGCTCAGTTGGTTAGAGCGCATCCCTGATAAGGATGAGGCCACAGGTTCAAATCCTGTTAGCCCCACAGTAGTTAAGTGCCAGGTCAGAAGCCCGGTAGGTCCTCAGGATCTACCGGGCTTCTACATTTGTTGATCTTGAGAGTCCGGTACTAGTCCGTAACTTCGCTGATCCGACGCGATGTCAGGACTGCTGGGCTGATGTCAGAGTCTCCATCTACCCTTGCTCGCAGCGCACCCCCTGCCGATTTGCGCGGCAGGGGGTGTCTGCGTAGGCCCGGGACCTCCCGCTCCCTGGCGTACGCATGGGCCACTCTATCGAACGTCTGTGCGACTAGGATGGTCGTCGAGTGGCCGGATGTCCTGATGCCTCGTCACGCAGGCAGAAACGGGGCGGCCGGTCTCGTAATTGTCTGGATCTGCTGCCTCATAAAAACTGGCAAAGCCCCGCACAAGCAATCGAAACGCTGGCGAATCGGCTACATAACCCGGGTCTACCGTCTGTAGATCGGCCGTCTGAGTGGGTAATGTGCAGTCTGGGGAGGCGGACGTGACCATTCCATCCGCCTGACACACAACCCCAAGCGAGCCCGGCGGCGGCTGCTCGGGAGGCGCCGCGGCCGGAGGGCGCCCCCTGTCGCATCACACGCGACAGGGGGCGTCTGGGCACAGTAAACCGCCCCGCCCTCCATACGGAGAACGGGGCGGCGGCGCTCAGCCGCACGGGCGAGCGCCTAGCGGGGGCAGAGGACACACATCACACTGCCCCCGCGGCTACGGCGGGCCTATCCGGAGGGTGGGCCGGTGTCATACCCACGCACTTCAAGATCACACAAATTAGGGTCGGCCCTAATCCCTTTTGATCATGTAGTCGGGACTGTGGACCAGTGCCACGTCCCCCCGCACCCGACGAACGGGTCATCGCCCGTCGGCGCCAGGTGGGCGAGCAGATCCGCCGCGTACGCGAGCACCTCAACCTGACCCAGCCGGACGTCTGCGGCAGGTCCGGCATCGACATCGCCACATACAGCCGCATCGAGCAGGGCCACTCCAGCCCCCTCCTCGACACCCTGATCCGGATCGCCAACGCGATGGACGTCCCACTCACCGAACTCGTGCGCTGAGCGGCCGACCCCGACGGGGGTGACGGGGCCGACCGCTCCTCTTTCCCGCTACCGAAGTCGGCGCGCGCCGGTAGCGAGGGATCGGGCGGGATAGGTCTGGGTGGGCGGCTTCTTGCACAGCACGGCGTGGAGGATGACGTCGCCGCCGGCACCGGACGCGCTGTCCTTCGGGACCTTCAGGGTCCTCTGTCCGCGCCGGATCGGCTGGTCACAGCGGGCGCAAATCATCGGCCGTCCTCCCACGCATGGCGACGCAAAGCTCGGCGCGCATCGCAGGCCTCACCCCGGCTGCACGGCGTGCATGTTCCATCGTGGGCGCGGAGTGCCCGCCAGACAGCGGCATGTACGCAGCTGGTGCACGCCCTGGGTTCCCACGGGCCGACTATCCCCATCAGGGTGCCGGACCGGCGGCCGAGGTCGACGGCACCGGAATCGAGGAGGCCTCCGCCCCACACGCAGGCCTCGCCGCGGATCTGCTCCGGCCGCAGACTGCCGAGAGCGGGCACCGGCAGGGTCGCGGTGCGCAGGATGTCCTGCGTGGCGCTGGTCATCGGCTCCCCTTTGTGGGCAGCGGGAAGACCTGGCCGCCTGCGCCCGGGGTTCGGCCAGCCAGCTCGTGGAGGCCGATCTCGACCAGTGCGGCGACGACGCTCGGGGCGCACAAGGCGCCCGCGGCCTCCATGGAGACCGACCAGTAAGGGGCGCCCGAGTCGTCCGGGGCGTTCCGGCCGGGCCGGGGAACACCCACATACGAGCCGAGACCGCGAGGCTCCACGTCCCGGGTGTACTCCCACGGACGGCCACTATCGGCGGACATCAGCACGTAGTAGCGGCAGCGGTGCGGGTCATGGATGGCCGGTCCGCCGACGAGCGCGCGGGCCAGGTAGTGGTCGACGGCCGCGAGGTCGGTGGTGCAGGCGGCGGCGTGGACGAGGCGCGCGGACATGCGGATCGCGGAGAAGATACGGCCCGTAGGGAGCATGGTGACGCCGAGATCCTGCCACTCCGTACGGGACCGGTCGCGGGACTCGGTCGCGCCCAGGAGCCAGGCGCCGACCGCTTCGTCCACCTCTGCTCTGGTGTGTAAGACAGCTCCGGACGAGGCTGGATGTTTGGGTGTTTCGTACGTCATCGCTCACGCCTCCACAGTCACGGTGGTTTGTCTCACCACGTGACCGTAGGCAGGAGCTGGTGAGGTGACCCGAGCTGACAGCTCGGGTGACCCACAGGCTCGTCGACCTAGACCAGACCGATGCGCTCCGCGAGCTGCTCGGCTTGTCGGGCATGCATCGCCCGAGCCCGGCGGATCACGGTCAACACCATCTGCCGTGCCAGCGGTGTCCGTGCCAGGTCTTCCGGGGCAATCGCCTCCAGGCCGAGGAGGGCGAGCAGCACGGCGGCATCGTCCCGGCGCTGGCTGTGGCAGGCCGCTACCTCCAGGCCGAACGTGAACTCCCGTTCCAGGCTGGGCAGACCACTTGTGTCGATGGCGTCCGCGGTGTGCAGGGCCTCGCCGGTCTCGCCCGCCTCCATCTCGATGGAGACGGCGTGCAATGCCACGTTGGTCGGCCCGAACACTGTCCAAGCAACGTTGCTGCCGTCACCCACGGCGCGAGCCGCGGGCGCGGCATGCTGCCTCAGCCGGTCGCGGGCCTCCCACCACCGGCGCCGGCGAGCGGCAGCCACGACTGCCACCAGCTGGAGAGCACCCCCCATCGCCGCCCGCTCAACTTCCGACATTTGAGCTGTCGCCACCTGCTCAGCAGCGCGTATGGCCGACTCCTCCGCCTCGACGGGCTGGCCGGCCGCGAGCAGCACGTGCCCGAGGTTCCACTGTGCAGCCGCGATGCGCAGTGGATCGTCGGCGTCCTCCGCTGCGCGCATCGCACGGTCGGCGGCGAGAGTGGCGAGGTCGACGCGTCCGGTGCGCCGAAGGTAGGAGCGGAGCAGGCAGTACAGATCTGAGGCGGCTCGCAGCACAGCGCGTCGCTCCGCTACGTCGGTACCCGCGCGCGCGGCACGCACGGCATGCTCCAGGTCAGCGACGAGGTCCGGCATCGTCTCGGCCGCTCTGGTGAACCGGTCCGGACTGGTCTGCCAGCTCTGCCACGCAGCCTCCACCCGGTCCCTCAGCACGCTCGCAGGCACCGGTGGGGTGCTGCGTGCCGGGCCGTAGCCGAGCAGCGCGCGGCCCACGGCGGTCTCGGCGGTGTCCCCGGCCGTCTCTTCGGCGGGCGGCTGTTCAGAGAGCAGCGCTGCCGCAGGCACGCCCAGCTCCTGGGCGAGCGCGTACAGAATCGGCAGGGACGGCCTCTTGAGGCCGCGTTCGATCTGCGACAGGTAGTCGGGCGAGATACCGGCCAGGCCGGCGACAGCGTCCTGTCGGCGCCCCCCACGGTAGTGCCTGATCCTGTCCCCGATGGGGAGGTCTGCTGCAACCATGCGCTACTCCTTGCTCCTTGATATGAGCGTAGGGTGCGCGCAACGTGGGGAGGCCCAGTTCGTCAACAGAGGGGAGGCACTGGTGCCAGAGCTGGTGCTGTGGGACATCGACCACACGCTGATGGCGACGCGAGGCCTCGGGCGGGAGCTGTGGGAGCAGGCGTTCCAGACGGTGACGGGGATCGCGCTGCGGGAACAGGCGTCGGTCACCGGGTCGACGGAACGGGTGATCCTGCGGGAGACCGTGCGGCTGCACGACATCCCTTACAGCGACGACCTGTTCGTACGGTTCGCTGACGCGCTCGGGACACTGCACGTCCGGCGCGCGGCCGAGCTGCGCGAGCGGGGGCACGCGCTGCCTGGTGCTGCGGCGGTGCTCGCGTCTCTCGCAGAGCGAGGCGTGGCGCAGTCTGTGGTGAGCGGCAACGTCAGGCAGGCCGCCGAAGTAAAACTCGCTGTGTTTGGTCTGGACAGCTGGATGAGGCTGGATGAGGGCGCCTACGCCGAGGACGGCGAAGGCCGCCCCGAGCTGCTGCGCGCTGCCCTCAAGCGGGCAGCCGTGGGCCCGCAAGGTGCGGTGTTCCTCGGAGACACTCCCGCCGACGTCGCCGGAGGACGAGAGGCTGGCGTCCGGGTCGTAGCGGTCGCTACGGGCGGCACCTCCGCGACCGAACTGCGCGACGCTGGCGCCCATGCCGTGCTCGATGACCTGGCGGACACGGGCCGGGCGCTCGCCGCGATCGGGGCATGAGGAAAAGCCCTCTCCCGCCCGAAGGCGAGAGAGGGCGAGGCTCTGATCAACTTGCTCGGGAGGCTTACTCTCGTCACGGTAGCGGCCGGAAAGCGGCAATGCGGAGCTTCGACCAAAGACATCTCAGCCGTGACCGACTGCCTGCCACACCGACACGGCGAGCGCACCCACGGCCGTCACCGCAGCGATAGCTGGCAACGGCCATCGGGAGCGCTCGATCGCATCAAGCCGCCGCTCGTGATCTTCCAGCGCCTTGTCGGTTTGGTCGCCGCGCTGCACCAGGAGGGCGAGTTGGCCACGCTGCTCGGTGAACCCGACCTCCATCGTCCGCCGCAGCTCGGCGAGTTCGAGCGCGATCGACATCGACTCCGGCGGCGTCACTCACGATTCCCATCGTCCGTACGCAGCCAGCGCGGGAGCAGCCCTTGGACGCCGGGCAGTGCCATGACACGGGCGAAGCCACCCGCGACCGCCAGACCGCCCGCCACCCAAGGCAGAGACTCCGGGATCCCAGAGGCTGACACGATGGCCGGCAGCGTTACCGCGAAGCCGATCCCGGTCTGGAGCACCGTACGGGCGGTGCGCTTGCTGGTGTCCTTCATGGGTCAGCTCTCCTTGGTGAGTGCGATACCGAGCCGGTCGAGCGCCGCTTCGGCGCCTGTCTCCGCAGCGGCCTGGATCTCCGCCGCGTCCAGCCCGCCGCCCTTGGCGAGAGCTGCGATGGCGGCGGTCTGCGCGCCGACCAGCGCGACGAGCTGGGCGTGATGGGCGTCGCCGTAGCTGAGGAACACCCCTGCCGGACGGGTCGGGTCGGTGCCCTTTGCCGCCGTCGGGCTGGTCAGTCGGTGATCCCAGACCGCCTTGGCGTACTCCTGGGGGGTGGGCATGTCGTCCTCCTCGGTGGTGGTCGGTCGCGGGGCGCCCTTCTGCACCCACGCGTACAGAGCGGGCCCGGGGCACTCGGTGGCGTAGCCGTCCTTGTGGCCCTCGATCTCCTCGCCAGCACCGTCCTCGCGGAGCAGCTCGATGCCGTCGCGGATCGCCGAGAGCATGGCGTCGGTCGGCTCGGTCAGGCCCTCGTCGCCGACCAGGCCCACGACCGCGTAGTGCGCCTTGTTCAGGGGCTGGTTGCCGTTGGCCGCGGTGCGGCGGCCGAGGCCGCGCCCTTCCAGCAGGTAGCCGTGCGGGCAGGCCCCGTAGTTGTAGGCGATGTCCGAGTAGTCCTCGTCCGGATCGGCCAGATGAGAGGCGCGGATGGACTTCCACTCGGCGATGCACGCGGCATGGTCGGTGAGCAGCCGAGTACTCACCTCGGTCCCCTCGTAGTGGACCTTCACCCCCCTCGCGGTGGCCTGCAGCGGAGCCGCTGAGGCTGGCCAACCGAGTTGTGCACGCGTGACGAGCCGCGTCATCAGGCGCGCCCGGGCCTGGTCCACACCGCGGGCATGCCCTTGATCCCGTCGAGGTTCTCGCGGTAGACCAACGACGTGCGCCAACTGTGCCCAGGCCCGTCGTGCAGGACACGGGCGTTGATCGTGGTGGCGGACCAGACCCGGGTGACGATCGCCGGCGCCGTGGTGGCGCCGTTGTTCTCGGCGGGGTCGGCCACGACCAGGACGACGTCGCCAACCGCCGGAGCCAGCGGCGCGGGCGGAGCTCCATCGAGGGCCGCGTTGCTCGCGGCGACGACCGCCCAGTTCTTCGCCGCCCAGAGTTCGTCGAGTGCCTTCGTCACCTCCGGCCCCGTGAGGGTCTCGGCAAGCTGATGCGCCAGGTCGTGGAACGGTCGGCTCACCGCCTGGAGGTGCGCCGGCAGATGGTCGAACCGGAAGTTCTCGAGCACCCGGGCGGTGGCGGGATGGATCTCTACAGCCATTCGTGCCTCCAAGGGCATGCAGAAGCCCCGCGCCGGACGACGCGGGGCTCGATGAACGGGAACGTCAGAAAGTCGCGATCCCTGGGAAATCAGATGCCGGACCGGCGTCCCAGACGGTCAGCAGGCCCGGAGTGCCCGCAGTGCCGACCAGGATGAACGTGGCCGTGCTGCCGGTGTCCCAACTGGCGGTCAGGTAAACGGTGTCGGTGACCGTCGAGGAGGGCGTGACGAAGGTGCAGAAGTCGATGGCGTTGTTCCGGTTGGCTGTTCCTCGGTTGGCCACCGGGACGCTCTGAATGTTCCGGATAAGGCCGCCGCTCCGGCGGAGCCTCAGGAAGCACAGGTCAACGAGCGAAGCTGTGCCGTGCTGGATCATGCCGTGGTATTCGATCTTGTAGGCGCGCCCCACCGTGAACGTGGCGGACGGCGTCGTCACGACCGTCACCTCGGTCGTCGACGTGACGTTCGCCGAGTTCGCCGTCAAGGCTGCGTGCGCAACGACGTACGGCGACCGGTAGGTCAGCAACTCGTCGTAGATGACGCCGCCAGGGGGCACAACATCAGGCACGGGAGCCTCCTAGGGCAATGCGAGCAGGACGAGCGACGTGGACCGGAGAGTTGGCCAAATGGGACTTCGTCACGCCGTTGGCGGCGCGGACCACGGTGAAGGTCTGCGGTGATGCGACGCCGGTGACGTTGGTGACGGTCATCTCCTCGCCGCCCACGACGATGTTGAAGTCCACCTGGTGCACCCACAGCAATCCGCTGGAGACGGCGACCGACAACGAGGTCGCCGAGGAGCTGACGCCGACAGCGAGCGTGCTGGACTTGGAGTCGGCGATGCCCCGCACCGGGTCGTCTGTGACACCAACCTGGTACGGGCCCGCTGGCACGCATACGAAGTCGATCTCCCAGGTGCGCACGCCGATGCGCTCCTTATAGCCCACCACCAGCAGATCCACCGGTCCGGGCGGGAGGCCCTCGGGTAGGTCGGTGATGCGGATGAGGTCGCCTTCGGTGATGCCGAGCACCGTGTCGATCAGTTCCGGTGCCCTGTGCAGGCGGATCGTCAGCGACGGGTAGCGGGCCTCGTCCCAGGTGCCCAGATGCGCGAGCCAGGCCGCCATAGGCTCCGTCTGATCATCCGAGTAGACGTTCAGGGTGACGGAGTCGTCGTAGCGGCCCACCGATTCGATGGACAGCGGCCCATCGTGCACTTCGGCTCGGCCGGACGAGCCGCCCACCCTCTCCACCGTGACGTCATTACGCAGCGCCTGGTCGTCCTCCACCGGGTCGACGCCCGTCAGCCCACGGGACGCGAACGGGAGGGTGAGACTCGGCTGCCGGTTGTAGAAGGAGGTTCGCCCCCGGTAGCGCAGACCGATCTTGTCTCGGTCCTCGACGAGGATCCCCCCGTCAGCAGCCGCGCACTGCTCCAACTGCTCCAGCAGACTGGCCGGCCGTTGTGGGCCCATGCGGGCAGTCTCGCTCTGGACGCCTGTCACGAGGATCGGAAGGCTCTCCTCAGTGGACAGCCGGCGCAGGCGCGCAGCGGCAGTCTCACCCTGGTAGCCGTCGTCCGCGCCGTCCATGATCTTGGTATCGGTGGCTTGGAAAACGGCGAGGTGACCCATCGTCGTGCCATCCATGCCTGTGCCGAAGGTGCTGGACACGGTACGGACGCGGCCGACCTGACCAGCGTAAGAGCCGGTCACGAAGACACCACTGGCGCTCACGTTGAGCCAGGCCATATCGACGTCGACGTTGCCCCCGTTCTGCCGAGCGAAGACCCGGAAGCGGTTCTGGCTACCGAAGAAGTTCGGGGCGTTCCCCGCGTTCGAGTTCAGCAGGAGCAGCTGAGTGCCGTCTGGATCGAGGACCGTCAGCCGCACATTGTTTGTCTGGACCTGCACTGTGACTCGGGCGGCGGTCCCGCCCACGAGGGCAAGCTCGAAGAACGTAGCCAGCGAGCCAGGAGCGGTCGGCACACGGTAGACCAGCTCAACCTGCCACGGGCCGACCCCCGAGACAGGGGCTGGCACCTGAGCGAACATGGTCGCTCCGACCTGCACGACCGGCAGCGGAGCTGAGCCCGAGAACGAGTCGTCGCTCGCCATCTCGAAGTTGCTCAACTTCAGCGGCTGGACACCCGGGGTAGGGCTGTAGGCCTGCGTCGCCTCGTCATCGTCCTCCATCGGCCAGTACGCCAACAGAGTGCTGTCGGAGGGGATACGGCGGCGTAGCGTCGACTGGAAAGCCTTCGTGCCTTGGTTGAGACGCCGCAGGACTCCGGCACCCTCCCCTTCGACAAGGATGAGGTAGCCGGAATTGCCCCAGCGAGCGGGCCAGTCGCTGTACTCCCCGGTGAACCGGACGTACTCGTTGCTGATAGCTGCCCCGTTGGCCAGGGTCCAAGTGCGGCCACTGGCGTCCACGAAACTGGTGGCTCCGACGGATTGCACCGTGAAATCGACGCTGTCCACAAGTGTGCCGTTGATGCCGTTTCGGAGCTGCGCCGCGTACACGCTACCCACGGCGCCAGCGAAGACCACAGTGTCGAGGTCACCAACTACCAACGGAGCCGTGGACGCGAAAATCGCACCGGTAGGCATCGTGATGGTGGCGCCCAATTGAGCCCACGCGCCGCTGATCGACGGCGCCGTGTAGAAGGTTGTCGCGCCGGTGGCGTTGTCGCGGGTAACGCGGAGAGCTAGCCGGCCCGAAGGGGGGACGGGGACTACGGCTGTCGACTGGTACCCGGTGACCGCGCCGCCGTCGGTTGATGCGCGGAGAAGCAGCTTCCCGTCCGCTGCCACTGACATTTGCCACGACCGCTGATTGCCTGTGGTCAGGTATTTTCCGAACAGCTCGACCTCGGCGCCGCTCTGCCAGTTGAGCAGCGACACCTCGATCCGAGCGTCCAGGTTGCCCGCGATATTCAGAGCGGTAGCGCTGGGGGTCGTCGCGCGTGCAGTGGATGAGTCGTCAGGCAGTACCAGTCGCTGCGTGCCAGTCCGCACCGAGACCCGCAACGGCGTGTTCCGGGGCAGCAACCCGAAGTACTCGCTGCGCGGGTTCCGGTTGGAGAAGAGGCCCCTCGGGGAGCGCAAGGTAAGGGTGCAGGAGGCCGGGTCGACCGCCTGCCCTTCAGCCGTGCGCCCTCGCCTGTGGGTGATGACGTTCCCCAGCTGCGCGTACTGAGTGACGTCAGTCCACACCCCACCGATCCGGAAGGCGACATGAGTGCCAAGCGAGTCCTCTGGAAAGGCCATCAGCCGCCCCTCTTCCCAACGAGCACGAGGCCGGCGTCCTTGCCGCCCTTCTTCTGGATGCCGCGCTGCAATCGGCCGACCAGGTAGTCGTCCTCGGGGCGACCGGAGGACCGGATCTCCAACACCGTGCGCTGCACAGCGCCCGCGCGAGCCCGCGACGACGCCATGTCCCAGGAGCCCGCGGTCGGCGTCTCGACAAGGCTGGCCATGCTCCGGTTGACCGCAGCACGCTGACCCTCGACCCCCTTGATCAGGCCCTGTCCTGTGTACCGGCCCACCAGCGCCATCACCCGCGAGGGGGACTTGATTCCGAGGGCCGCGCGGATGGCCTTCGACATGCCGCGCGCGATCGTCAGCATCTGCCGCTCGATGGCCGTCTGCTGTGACTGGAGGCCCTTCACGAGGCCCTGAGCGGCCCGGATCCCGGCTCCGTACATCGCGTCGCCGGCCGTCGCCCCTGCCTGGTTCGCCGCCCTCACGAGTGCGCCCTGCTGGCTGTTGATCTGCTTGATCTGGCCCGAGTTCGCGTTGGCCAGGGCAGCAGCCGCAGAGGAGCCGCCATCGACTCCGGCCTGAGCGATCTGCGAAATCAGGTCCGACCTGACGCCCTTCTTTCGGAGGGCGGCGAGGTTCTTCGCGAAGGCCTGCGCGGCCACCGTGTCCGCCCGCAGGCCGACGAGAATCGACTCCGCGGTCTGTGGCCAGCCGCCGGTGTCCTGGCCCGTGATGTTCGCGGAGTCCAGCACCCCCTTGGCGACATCGGCCGCGAGAGTCTCCCGAGCCTTCCGCAGGTCGTCCAGCCGCTTCGTGGACGTCTTCAGCCGGGCCGCGAGGGTCTCCTCGCGCTTGGCGAGAGCGAGGAGCTGCCGCGTGCCGGTGCCCAGCTTGGCCAGCGCGGCCGATCGCTTCTTGCCCGGCTTGAGGCTGTCCGCGATGATGTCCGCGAGCTTCCCGGACGCCGCCTTGACCTGCTTCGTCGACCCGGTCAGCCCGTCGATCAGACCACGGGCGATCCAACGGCCCTGCGCCCGCGTGACCTTGGACGGGGAGTTGATGCCGAGGGCCTTCGCGATCGGCCCCGGAATCACGTCCTTCGCCCAAGAGATGAGCTGGGACTTGATCCAGCCGCCCATCGAGCTGATGCCGGACCACAGGCCGTGCACGATGTCCATGCCCTTGGAGACCAGCAGATCGGACAGCGAGCCCAGCCCGGAACTGATGCGCCCGGGCAGCCCTTTGACCCATAGGACGAGTTCCAACGCCTTGCGGACCGCGGCGTCCTTCATCCGGCCGAAGTAGCCGCTGACCAGGCTGGGCAGTCGCCCGAGGAACTTGACCGCGCCAAGGATCAGGCCGACGGCGGACATGATCTTGTTCCAGACCCAGTCCCAGATCTTGCCGGTCCACTTCTGGATCGTGGACCAGTTCGCGATGATCAACGCCACCAGGCCGATGACGATGGCGATGACCCAGCCGACCGGACCCATCGCGATCAGCCACTGAGCAGCCATGATCGCGGCCCACGCGACCGCCCGCGCGGCCATCAGGACGAACTGCGCGACCGTCGTAGCCGCCACCCGAATCACCGACAGCAGCCACGTCGCCGTCATCCTGGCCGCCGAGGCAGCCCACACAGCGGCCGTACGCAGCGCATTGGCCGTGGCAGAGGCCGCAACGGCGACAAACGAGCCGATCGCACGGCCCTTCATCATCAGCCAAGCGCCAGCCGTACGGAGCGAAGCCCCGACCTGGATCGCGGCACTCCTGACCGAGGCCGCACCGGTGGCCGTCCACCCCCACACGACCCGGCCAGCTGCGACGGTCGCCGTGACACCCATCAGGACCAAGGCGGGGACAAGGACACCAGCGATGACAGCGCCCGCGATCTTGAAGGAAGTTGAGTGCTCGCGCACGAAGGCGCCCAGCCGGATCATCGCGGGGATGGCCTGGCCGCCGATGAAGTCCACGAGTTGCTGCATGGCGCCGCGCTTGAACTTCTCGATGTTCGCGGACGCCGTGTCGTGAATGCCCTTGCCCAGCCTGTCGGCCGCCCCAGCCGCCTTGTCCATCCCGGACGCAGCGGCTGCCGACGCCGGATCGAGGGCCAGCAGCGCATCGCCCATCACGATGCCTGGGTCGCCGAACAGCGCTTCGGCGGCGGCGAGCCTGTCGGCCCCGTCTTTCGTCTTACGGAGGGCGTCCGTAGTCATCTGGAGCGCTGGACGCCGATGGGCCGCCTCTCAGCTTCGCCACGACATCGTCGGCTTCAGACCAATGCCTTGACGCCGCCTCGACCGGCTCCCGCCAGCGAGGGCCCGCTCACCGAACTGACCGATAGCGTCCGCGACTTGATCGCTGTCGCGAGCGCCCTTGCCGATGGCCTGCGTAATGAGGCCGATGGAGGTCTTACCGTCCAGGCCGACCCGCTTGAACTGGACGCTGTACTCGTTCAGCGTGTCGAGGAAGTCGTCCGCTTTGTTGATATTGGTGCCGAACCCGGCGGCGATCAGGTCCAGGGCCTGCGTGGCGTCCTTCGCCATGCCCGTCTGGATCATCTGCTTTGCCGCGTTGACGACCTTCACCAGGTCTTGGCCGAAGAGCGAGGTCAGGTCGGCGACCTTCGTGCTCACCTTCTGGATGTCGGCGTTCGTCGCGTCCGCGTCGATCAGCCCGGCGCCCATGACGCTGCCGATGGTGTCGGCCGCCGTCTGGAAGTCTTCGGTGATCGCCTTCGCGTACAGCTGGCCCGCGACGTGCCCGTACCGCTGTGCCTGCGCCGGCGTCTTGTTGAGCTGCGCGCCGAGTCGCGCCGTGATCTGGTCTTGCTCCAGCGCCTGCCCGAACGCGGTCATGAGGATGGCGCCGGCTGCGGCGCCCGCGCCGAGCGCCACAGCCTGCAAGCGGGACAGGCCACCCTCGGCCTGGTCGACGGCCGCGTCTGCGCCGTCTGCCGCGCCGTCGGCGAGCCCATCGCCGAGTGCCGCCCCAGCCTGCTGCCCGCCACGGCGTGCCGCCGCCTCCGCGTCGAGAGAGGCAGCCGTGACGGCGTCGACAAGCTGCGCCTGCATGTTCCGCCACTGACCATCGGCGCCGCGGACGAACCCGTCCCCGAGCTGCTGTCCCGCCTGCTGACCAGTGCGGTCGGCATCGGCGCCCATGCGCTGCCCGGAGGTCCGCAGAGCGTCCTCGGCGCGACGCAGGCCAGGGTTCACCGCCCGGTCATCGACGCTGAGGATTGCGTTGAGTTCACCGACGGTGAGCGACACGATCGGTCACCTCCTGGGATTGCGGGGGTTTTTCTCGGGAGGTGGCGCGAAGTGCCGGTGCAGGCGTGATTCAGCGGAGAGGAGTCCGAGGACACGGGCCTGGAACCAGCGCCATGACCGGCGCTGGAGGATGCCGTCTCCCACGTCGATCCCGTAGGTCTCGTGGAAGTCGGTCTCGATGAGCAGCCACTGCTGGAGCAGCCGCTCCCAGGTCAGGTTCTTGAACCCTTTCGACGACGACGTGAGCCCGCCCTCGTACCACTCGTAGAGCCCGGTTGCCTCGTCGAGTTCGCCGCGGCCGACGCCGAGCCATCGCGCTTCTCCTGCCGACGGGCCGCCCGGTTCACCGCTTTTCCCGGCTGCTGCCCCGTCCGCCAGAACTCCTGAGCGGTGGCCTTGTCGGTGGTGATCCAGAACATGGCCGTGAGCGCAACGTGCTTGAAGGGACCCCACTTCACGTCGGCCAGCAGCGTGTCGTAGGCGTCACCGAGGCACAGACGAAACAGGTCCCTCTCCTCCTCGTCGTTCAGGACCTGGGTGTCCGGCGCCTTGCCGCCAGCTGCGAGCCGAGCAGCAAGGGTGGTGACCCTCTCGACACGGATGCCGTCCTCGGCGGACGGGTCCTCGATCCGATAGACGCGGATCTCCCCGTCGCGACCTCTTACGGGGAGATCCAGGTAGTCGTCGAGGAACGCGTCGAGTGCCTCGAACGTCTCGTCGCCCGCCATCACGGGGCCAGCGGGTTGGTGATCGGGACGAGCGGACCGTCGCCGGTGAACTCGATGTCCGTCTCGCCCAAGGCGGTGTACTCGCCCCCGGCCGGCTTCCAGTTCGGGATCGCCTTGCCCTGGTAGGCCTCGGGCAGGCCGTTGCGGTTCATGTAGCGGAGGCGGATCTTGTTCGCGTCGCCGTACGCGTAGTGCGCGAGCCGGATCGCCTCGTGCACCGGGTTGTAGATCTTGACGTCCTTGTTCGCCTTGCGGCGGATTTTGATGGTGATCTTCCAGGACTGGGCGGTCTTCTCGTTGCCCGCCCAGCCGTCCGAGTCGTAGTCGGAGGCGTCCTCGATGTTCGGCTCGGACTCCGGCTGGAACTCTCGAATGCCCGGGCAGAGCTGCCAGTCGGGCACGTCGTCGGTGCCCATGTTGATCTCCAGCCGCCACTCGCGTGCGAGCTCGGTCTCCTCCGTGGGGGTCGACACAGGGGCCTCCTCAGTCGTTCAGGTGGGATCCGAACCGCACGGTCCGGAAGTAGTAGTTGCCGGTCAGCTCCATGCGCCCGCGGCTGTCCTGGCCGATCCATGCCTGGCTGTTGCGCCAGGAGATCTCCACGCGCACGCTGCGGGCATCCCAGCTCAGGCGGTTGTGCAGCACGGTGAAGACGTCGTTCGCCAGCTGGACAAGGTCGAGGGGGTTCGTGCCCGCGCGCATGCGCACCTGGATGCCGGTCACCGAGTCCGTCGAGTTGTCGTCGGCCACCGGATACGGGGTCAGCGCGAGCACTCGATCCGGGCCGTCCGGCATTCGACCGAGGACGATGCCCGTCCCGTCCGCAGGCAGTGCGCCCGACGGCGAGTAGGCGCCGACGCTCTCGGCCGTGAGCAGCTCGGCCACGCCCGCCAGGAGGTCGACGTCGTGGGTCTCCGAGCTCACCGCAGCGCCCGCCTGACCTGCGCTGCGATCAGCGCCTGGGAGGTATTCCGCTCCGCGTTGAACGGGGTCTCCAGGTACTTCGCGGTCCTGCCCGGCGCGTGCTGGTAATCCATCTCCTCGTGCTGCCGGACCGCGTACGGGGTGTCGTAGCTGACCGTCGCGGTCAGCGACCCCGGGTCCACGCTCGCCGTCCCAGACCGTTGAAGTGCGGACTCGTCCAGTGGGACCACATTGTTGCTCTCCCCAAGGACGTGCTCAGCGGCGAGGAGTAGACCCCGCGCAGCTCCCTCCCGCATCGCCCGTGTGGCCAGTTCCGCGTTGAAGCGCAGCCGGTAGCTGGGCACACAGATCACCTCATTCGAGCTGGATTTCCAGGTGGTTGGGGGTGCCGAGCGTCTTGCCGTCGCGCCGCTTGGCCTGGATGACCGTGGTCTTCCGGCCGCCGGGGAGCGTCACCCGGGACAGGGCCGGAGCCTCGGTTTCGAGGTCGGCATACGCGGTCGACGTGGACGTGACCTGCTCGCCGCCGGGTGTCCGTACGGCGCGTGTCTGCTCGTCGAGCAGGCACCGCACCGCGGTTGGCGGACCGTACAGGTGGCTCGTGCTGGACTCCCCTGCGTACGGCTCCACCGTGATCTCGTGGATGAAGTACCGGCGAGGGATCCGCCTCACCATCAGCAGCCACCCGAGTAAGCGACCCTGCGGAACTTGTCGCCGGGGAGGTTCTGGAGTGCGCGCACGAGCTTGGGCGCGTAGTAGTCCGGCCCGGACCGGTTGTCGCCAGCACCGAACTGCAGCGCAACCGAGCCGAGCTGGACGCCCTGGAGCGGACCGCTGATGTCGGTCTCCTCGCCGACCTCACCCCAGAACTCCACCTGCGCGCAGACCGCTTCGGCGAAGGCCTCGATGACCTCGGCGTCGGTCGGCATGCCGTCGTCGTCGACGTCGTACACCGCGGGCCCCAGGAAGTCGCTGTCGAGTAGATCGGTCGCGCGCTCGAGGAGCTTCACCGCGTCCAACGGCGGGGCCGCGTGCAGGAAGTTCGCGAGCTGGGTGGTCGTCGCGTACGAGCGAACGTCCGCCATGACCGCAGGTGCCGGCGCGACGGACACGACCTCGTGCTGCACGGAGGCACCGGTCCCCGTGACCGTCCACGACAGCCGCCAGATCCCGGCCAGCGTGTAGCTGACGGGAGCTGTCCAGGTCGCCCCGTCGTCGGACCCCGTCACGACGGGCGTCACGACCGACCCGTCAGGGCGCGTCACGACAAGGCTGGCGCCCGTCGTGACGCCCGCCGGAGCCACGGTCAGACTGGCCGTGACGAGATCTCCGACATCGGGCATCGTCAGCCTCCGCTCGTTGTGGTGGCCGCCAGGAGCGGGCCAGTGCCGGACGTCGACAGGCCCGGGCCGCTCGTGCTCGGAGTGAGCACCGGACCGGACGTGCTGGGGGCAAGGTGGTCGGCCGGCTGCTGGCGCCGACCGATGAGGACGAGCGCCTGGCCGTGCTCGACCGCTGGCGTGATCCGCACCTTCGGGCCGATGAGAGCCCGCGACACCTCCGCAGCCCTACCGAGCGCGCAGGTCTTCGTCCCTCTGAAGGGCTGCGCGGCTTCGAACCCAGCCGCCGCCGACAGACCTCGAGTCTTCAGGCGCCCGACGGGCAGCGTGCCCGCCAGCTCGATGGCCCGCCCGAGCGCGAGCAGAGACTGCGCGCCGAACTGCTGCGCCTCGACGGCCTCCACAGCCGAAGTAAGGTCCAGCCGCTTTCCGCCGACGAGTGGCCGGGCCGTGCTGGTCTCGTCCGCAGGGGCGATGGCCCCGGGCACGAGCAGCCGCTCCGCCTCGACGACCTCGGCTGCGGCGACCAGCTGCGCGCGCTTGCCCGCGGCGAGGACCTGGGCCGTGCTGAACTCGCCCGCCGTTCCCAGGGCTCGTGTCTTGCGGCCCGCGACCGGCAGCGCGGACTCAACCGCCAGGACGGCGGTCAAGGCCTGCGACTTGCGACCGGTGACGGGCCGAGCCTCGTCCGTCTCCGAGCCCCGGCCGAGGACGGCTACGGAGCCGCCAGCCAGGCCGAGCGCCTCGGATTCCTCGACAGCGGTAGGGAGTTGCCGGGCCCTCGACTGGACGAAGGGACGTGCTGTCGACGTCTCCTCGGACGGCACGAGGGCCCGGCGCCGACCGCCTGCCAGCGGCCGTGCGGTCGCGGTCTCGGCCGCCACGGTGAGACCGGCCGCCTTGACCCGGCCGAGTGGCCGAGCCTCCCCTACCTCACCCGCCACACCCACCGTGCGGGCCTTCACACGGCCCAGGGAACGGGCCGTGCTGGTCTCTTCTGCCGCGACCAAGCCAGACGCCGGAGCGAGCGGCACGGCCGTAGCTGTCTCCTCCGCGACCGGCAGCACGGCCATCTTCGCGGAGCCGAACGACCGGGCCGCCGCCGACTCGACTGCAGTGCCGAGCGCCAACTGCTTCCGGCCGGCCGGAGACTGGGCGGTCTCGGTCTCGGCCGCCGGCAGGAGCGCGCTGGCCTTGGCCCGGCCAAGCGGTCGCGCGGCTCCGGTCTCTGCGGCCCGCCCGAGCGCGGCAGACCGGGAGCCGATCAACGCCCGGGCCTGGTCAGTTTCCGTCGCGACGGTGAGCGCTGCCGTCTTGGCCTTGCCGAGGGGCTGCGCAGCTTCAGGTTCTCCTGCGGGCGCGAGTGCGCGGGAGCGGGAACGACCGGGTGCCTGCGCGCTGTCGACCTCGCCAGTCGCGCCCAGGGCCAACGACTTCCGGCCGACGAGAGACTGCGCGGTATCAACCTCGCCCGCCAGGACGAGCGCGGCGGACTGACTGGCCCCAGTGTTGAAGCTGTCGAACTCAGCGACGTCGTCGACGCCTCCGTCGCGGTGGGCGATGAGCTGCACCTGGAGGTTGGTGTCGCCCACCCACCCAGGGCTTGCCGCGGTGCGCCGGTTGGTCCACGTGATGCCATCCGGCGAGGTATCCCACAGCAGCTGGCCGCCGGTCTCCCGGATCCGCAACCACGCGTGCGCGGTCGCGTCGTAGGAGATAGCGGCCTGAGCCGGGTCGAAGTACCCGGTGCGCACCGCCATGATGAGGTTGCCCGTGATCGCGGACACCTCGAAGATCGCATCCGTGCCCAGAGTGATCGTCTGGACCAGGAGCTGCGCCCACGCCTCCACGGTCGCGCCCCCGGCCGCGGGCGGCCACATGCGGACGTGCACGCCGGACTCGCGCAGCCGGTATGCCTCGGCCGACGCGTAGGCGTTGTAGGCGGTGTTGCAGGCGACGCGCGCCCGCCCGCCGACCTCGCTGTACCCGCCCGGGTCGTAGCTGTCGGGCCACTTCGCCGGGTCGACGACGCCGTCGTTGAAGGTATCGGCAAGCGCCGAGAAGGGGACGCCTGCGAGCGGGACCAGGGTCTGCGCGGAGTTCGTCTCGGTGGCCGTGCCGAGGGCGATCGACTTCCGTCGCCCCAGGACCTGCGCCGTACTGGTCTCGGCCGAGAGGGCGAGCGCCTTCGTCTTCCTCCGGGCGAGAGCCTGACCTGAGTCGGTCTCCGAGCCGAGAGCGAGCGCTTTCGTCTTGGTCTTGCCGGCAGCCTGCCCGGTGTCGACCTCCGACGCGGTTCCGAGGGCCGCGGTCGTGAGCGGGATGGTCTCGACGAGGGCCCACAGCGCGCTGACTCGACGAGTCGTCGCCTGCGAGACGTTGGTGCGGTAGCCGATCTGCGCGGTGTCGAGGAGCGCCTGCGTCCACGCGCCCCCGGCCTGCGGATCCGTGTAGCTGGTCAGCTGGTAGACGTACGGAGCCGCGGACTTCTGTGACGCCCACCCGTTCAGCGCGACGCTGACCGATCCGGACTCCAGCACGGTGCCAGCAGCCTGGCTCTTGATCCGGTAGACGAGGGAGGCGGCCGTCGCCGCGTTCGAGCCGATCCGGGCACCGACCTGGACGAGCGCGACCCGCTCCCCAGCGCCGATCCCGGCAGTCGCTGACGAGTCCAAGTTGACGTCGTCGATCGTCGTCGTGCCCGTCGCCGCGGTCTCGTTGTAGCTGGTCGCGTCGTCGGGGGTGGTTTCGCTGATGCGCGTGTAGTTGTTGCCCGCACCAGCGGTTCCGCCCACTGCGGTGCCGAAGAGGTTGTTGTCGCCCGCCGCGTTGGGCTTCAGGTGGACGATGTTGCCCGGGCCCGGAAGCCCGGTTTGCACGCTGCCCGTGGTGTCGTTGACGGCGACGTCGTCGATGTGGAAATCGCCGCTCACGGCGGTCTGCGCGCCGACCCTGACCCTCGACCAGCCGTTGATGTTGGAGCACACCGTGCTGGAGAACTCGACGCCGTTCACATAGCCCTTGAAGGCGCCGGTGACCGAGCCGGCCGTGCCCGCGGTGTCGGTGTAGTCCAGCTCGATGCGGTACCAGACACCCGTCGACAGGGCGGCGGAGGCGGTGCCGATGTCGGCCGCGGTGAAGCCGTCGCGGAGGGTCAGTACGCCGGTTGTCTTCAGGCGGAGCAGCCCGGGGAAGTAGCCGGACTGGCCGATGCCGTAGATGTTGCAGTCGGCGGACGGCAGGGTGGTGATGCGCAGGTAGAAGCGGTGAAGGGTGCGCTTGACGGTGCCGGAGTCGATCTGCTGCTCGACGTACTGCGTTGCGGCGCTGGGGTTGATCCGGAGGGAGGCGGCGCCGGCGCGGTGGACGGTCGTTGAGATCGTCGGGGTGCCGGTGACCGAGAGAACCTCGACCCCTGCGGTGACCGACTGGAGCTCGAACCCGCACGTCCACAATCGCGCCATCGTCGGCCTCCCCGGAGGATCAGGCCGCTGAGCTGGCCCGTACGAAGTCCGTGATGGTCAGCGTGAAGTCGGTGCCGTCCGGCGTCATGGTGACGTCGTGCTTCGTCAGCGGGATCAGGTCCGCATCTGTGCCGCCCGTGGTGTCCGGGTCGTAGCAGATGACCACTGCGGAGATCGCGTTTCCGGTGGCTGCGGTCCAGGTGACGTCCGCGCAGTCGATGTTCACGCGGTCGTTGGTGTCGTCGACCGTTGCCGTGACCGTGGCCAGCGTCTTTCTGCCCATGGTGGTCTGCTCGTTGGACGCGCCTCCGAGGAGCGCGCCCAGGTCGTCGTAGTCACGCATCGTCGAGTCGCCGACGATGCCGCTCGTTTCGATCGGCACCATGATCAAGGCGTCGTTGGTGGCGGGCAGCCCAGCCAGGTAGGTCAGCCGCCCGAGTGCGATGTTGAAGACGATGTTGGCCATCGTGAGAGTCCTCCAGGCATGCGGAAGGGGGCCCCGAAGAGCCCCCTCGCCGCAAGTCGATCGGCTATGCAGAGCAGCCGATGATCTCGATGTCGTAGGTCACCGGCGTGCCAGACGACGAGTTGGCGATCTTCAGCAGGTCTGCCGTGGTAGCCGTGACCGCGTATCCGATCGCGTCGGCCGCCCCCGTCCCGACCGCCACGAAGGCTCCCGGCCGCAGGGTCAGCGTGTGCGTCGCCCCGAGCAGCGTGATCCACGGCGCCGAAGCTGCCGCGCCGACGATCACGTTGTTGGTGTTCCCGGCCGCTGCCGCGATGATCAGGCCCTTGATCCGGGCGAAGGTGACCGCCGTGCCGAACGCATCGAGGAGCACGCCGGCTAGGTCGAGGTCCTCGGTCGCAGAAGCGGCGAGCGTGCGCCGATCGGACCAGATTCGGTCCGCCTTACCCGCCCCCGTGCCGCTGCCGAGGGTCATCCTGCGGGCCAGGATCTGCGATGCCCGACCCGTACCGAGGTCGAGCGCTGCGGTCAGTTCACCAGAAGCCTGGACGGCAACGGTCGCACCTGATGTGAGAGGCATATCCGGTCCTCCTGATCAGTTCGCGATGACGAGCGGCACAGCCCGCTTGAAGGCGGGTGTGGCGATCGTCGCCGGGGCTGTCGCACCGATGCCCGAGCCGGACGTCTGGGAGAGGTTGCCCTCACCCGTCAGGAAAGGCTTCGCACCGACCGATCCAACGAGGGTCGGCACCGTGGAGGCGGCGATGGCGAGCGCCGCGTAGTAGATGCCCGACTTGGTGATCCGCTGCGCCG
Organism: Streptomyces turgidiscabies Car8; assembly: GCF_000331005.1. Taxonomy (GTDB): domain Bacteria; phylum Actinomycetota; class Actinomycetes; order Streptomycetales; family Streptomycetaceae; genus Streptomyces; species Streptomyces turgidiscabies. Next base: position 19,035 of record NZ_AEJB01000475.1, on the reverse strand, counting down.
TCGCCAGCGCGAACGTCTTCGCCGTGTCCGCTGCCCACGCCTCGTTCGTCTTGTCCGCGGACTGCGCGAGCAGCGCGCCGGCCCCGTTGTACAGCGCGGCGATCTGGTTGGTGAGCGTGCCGCCCGCCGTACCCGCGCTGATGAACGTGAGGTTGGTGATGAGGTCGCCGTCCTGCAGATACAGGGCGACGGAGCACATCACGCCGGTGGCTGCGGCCGGGACGTCGTCCAGGCCCACGCGCGGCAGGTTCACCCGGTGGAAGACAGCCTCCGGGTCCGGGCGGTTGGCCGAGTTGAGCCAGCCGAACTCGTTGCGGGGGTTCCCCTTGAATGCGCCGAGGAGCGTCACTGCCCGGCCTCCTTCTGGTCGTCCCCGGCCGGAGCCGCAGGCGTCTTGGCCGCGAGGAGATCCTCGCGCTTGCTGGTGATGCCGACGCGCGGCTTCTTCGCGGCGGCCTCCGCGTCCAGGACGCGGGTCGCCTCGTCGAGGTCGGCCTCGTCGAGGTGGGCCAGGACGTCCTCGACGCCGTGCTGCGCAGGATCGAACGGCTCCGCCGAGCTGCCCGGATTGCGCTGCCCCACGATGGCCGTGACGATCTCCTGGGCGCGCTCCTCGTCGGTCTTGCCGTCGGAGAGAACGACGCCGTAGCCCTGCCGGCGGAAGTACTCGATCGCTGCACGCCCCTCCTTCGTGGAGTCGTCCACGAAGGCAGTGCCCTTGCTGAACTGGACGCCGGCGGACTCGCCGCTGTACGAGCGGACGGGCGCCTCGATGCGGTAGTTATTCATGCTGGTCACCGCACCTTCACGTTGCGCAGGACACCGCAGGACTTGGTGTTCTTGAGGACGGCCGCAACCGGGCCCATCTCGACCTCGCCGCTCTTGACCGCGCCCGGCTGGGTGAAGTCCGGCAGGTAGGTCTCGACCAGCGGGGAGCCAGCCATCGACGCGCCGTGGAACGCGTCCAGGCCGAGGCTGACGGCGTAGATGTCGGTGAGGCCGGTGATGGTGCCGCCCGCGCCGCCGCCGTCGGTGTCCGCCGAGCGGATCGGGATGATCGGGGCGGAGCCGTCGGCGCGGTCGCCGAGGTCGACGAGGACCCAGTTGCCGTACCGCATGATCAGGTTGCCGAAGCTGTCCTTCTCAGCCGTGTACTGGTTGGCCCGCCGTGCGAGGGACTGGATTCGGGCGATCGACTTGGTGTTGCCGAGGATCGCCTTCACGCCGGCCGGGACGGAGCCGTCCGCGCCGGTGTCGCCCGAGCCGGTCTGGGAGCCCATGATTCGCGACAGGAAGTCGTCGAACGCGTCGAACGCGCTCATGGCGATGTCTTCGGTGGTCACCGTGGCCGGCGACCAGTCGAGGTACCCGGTCGCGATGCCCTCGGCGAGCGGCAGGTATTCCGTGCTCTGGCCCACCAACGCCTTGTCGAGGCCGTCGAAACCGGCATCGTCCACGGCGATGTCGCCGAGGATCAGTTCCTGCTGGAAGCGGGTCCGCATCGCGGTCAGCTTCTGAGCCAGCTGGAAGGTGATGCTGTTCGACGCGGCCGGACCGAGGCGGGCCAGCTTCCGGTCGACGGAGAACGCGCCACCGAGGGGGTGGAGTTCCACGAACTTGCGCTCGCTGGTCGCCTGGCTGGGGACGTACTCCTCATTGAACCGGCGGAACGACACGCTGCTCGGTGCGAGGAGTCGGGTGTAGCCGTAGGAGAGGGAGCTGTCGCCCGTGCCCGGGGTCGCGGTGTCGTCCCAGACGAAGTTGTTGAACAGCCAGCTGTTACGCCGGAGGTTGTCGATGACGGCGAAGTCGATGTCCGCCTGGGTGTTGAGCTGCGCCTGAGCGAGCGTCACGGGCATGGGGTACTCCTGAGGTCAGTTTCCGTAGTGGTTCGCGATCGCGCCGGAGAGCGATCCGCCGCGCTGTTTTGCAGCGCCTTCGCCGGTCCCGCCGGAGAGATCGGCGCCGGACTTACCCGCGGGCGGGGTCACGGCGAAGGCCTTGTTGCCGTCGACCGCGTCCTTGATTGCCTTGTCGAGGTCGGTCTGGAAGCCCTTGTCAGAGGGGTCGAGTTCGGAGATCGCGGCGACGAACGAGCGCGAGTCGAGTAGGGCGCCGGCCTTCGCCTTGAGCTTGTCGGCCCGCGACCAGACGGCGAGTTCGACGTCCTTCGCGCGCAGGGACGCGTCCTTCTGGGAGAGCGCGGTGTCCTTCTGTGCGATGGCGTCGGCGAGCGCCTTCGGGTCCGGCGGGGCGTCGTCCTTGACGAAGCCGAGCGCCTTGCCGAGCTGCTTCGTGAGGGCGGCGACCGCGTCGTCTGCGGCCTGCTTCTTGGCGTCCGTGCGTGCCTTGCCCGCCTCCGCGCGCGCGTCTGTGAGTTTCTTCTCCAGCCGCTTGACCTTCGCGGCGTCGTCCTCGCCGTCCTTGCCCTGGTCGCCCTTGCCGGAGCCGCCCGCGCCTTGGCCGCCGTCACCGCCGCCGGAGTTGCCGCCGTCACCGGATCCGCCGCCGTCGCCTGAGTCGCCGTCACCGTCCGCGCCGCCGCTGCCGGATCCGGAGCCGTCGCCGTCCCCTCCATCCGCGTACAGGAACGGGGAGAAAGGGCCGCGACCATACGGGTGCGCCCACCCGGAGCCTCCGAGGCCACCGAGCCGGGGCAGGGTCTTCTTCCGCATACGCCCTCCAGGGCATGAGTCGCCCGCGCCTGGCGGGCTTCGAGTAGGGGCCGCGCCAGGCGTGCCCGTGGTGGTGCTGTACGGCCCGCACCAGGCGGGCCATCAGGAGTGACCCGCACCAGGCGGATCGGTGTTCCCCGTCCGCACCAGGCGGCCGGAAGTCTGAAAGGGCAGCCGCTGCTGCGCTGTGGTGGATACGTTCGGGGCATGACCGTTCAGATCAAGCTCATCGGCCAGGCGGAGCCCGTGCAGTGGAAGGACGAGAAGCCTGCACGGCCCTCGTTTCGCGAGTACTCGTACTGGTGTCTTTCCAGCGGAGCTCTGCGCATTGACGTGACCGTTCAGAACGTCGATGACGAGGGCCACCAGAGCCAATACGGAACGACGACAGAGATCGTCTATGGGCCCCATGCCTGGGAGCAGGTCGAGGGAGACGGTGAAACTGGGGCCTGAGATCAGCGGGCGCTCGCGACCTGCTCGCGGTGTCTCTTGCGCGGCAGCCCGGTCTCGGCGACCAGCTCGCGGATCCGGCCCTGGTACTCGCGGATCTTCGCGTTGGCCCGGGCCTTCTTCGTGTCGTCCATCGCTCCGGCTGCCTCGCGTTTCCACCGGCGGACCTGGCGCTCGAGGTAGCGCTGCTTCTGCGACTGCTCGTACGTCGCGCGGGTCCGGTCTGCCTTCGGGCCGGGAGGCCGGGTCAGGCCGGGCAGATAGATCGAGACGCTGTGCCGGCAGTTCGGATGGAGGAGCCCGGCCGCGCGCGCCTCGGGAAGGCTGCCGGCCACAGAGACACTGACCATGCGGTCGTCCTCAGTGGCGTGCTCCATCTCCACCGTGCCCTTGCCGGACGGCCCGTCTCGCCGCAGCACCTTCCCCTCCCAGGGACGGCAGCGCTCGCACTCCTCCGGCGAGTCAGACACGATGACCAGCTCGATCCCAGCGGCCGCCAGGCGGTCGGTGTGCGCCTCCACGGCCGCGCGCCCGAGCGCGGACCGCGTGGCCATCTCCGCGTACGACGTCAGATTCCAGGACCGGCCGGAGCGGTCCACGAATCCGGTCACACCCCGACGGGAAAACGCCTGCAACGCCCGCTCCGCAGCCTGGCGCCGGGTGATTGCTCCCAGCAGCGGGGCCGAGGTGGCTTCCGCGATGACCTGCCGGTAGACGTCCAGGCCTGTGCGGAGGATCCGAGAGTGCGTCGCTCCGGTCTCCTGGATGAGAGCTGCGGCGAGCCGGTCCACGGCAGCCGCTGAGGGCAGCGCCTGAGCGGCGACGAGGGCCGGGCCGGTGGCGACTGCCCCCAGCTCGAGGATCGCCGCTTGCTGCCCCCGGTCGTACGCCTTGGCGACAGCCTGTTGGATCGCGCCCGTGGTATCGGCCTGGAGGGCCGCGATGATCTCGACGATCGCCGTCTGGAGGTTGCCGAGCGCGGCCAGCTTCAGCTGCACCCACATCGGGGAGTCGATCCCCTCGGCCAAGGCCCTCGTGACCTTCTCGATCAACGCGAGTTCGGCCTGCTCGTACAGCTTTGAGACGGCGGCCGCGAGGTCCTCGGCCATGTCGGGGCTGACCGGCATCTGGTGCCCCCCATCACTCCCCGAAGGCGGGTCTGTCCGCGCCGAACGTGAGCGGATCCTCGACCAGGCGGCCGGTCTCCTTCAGGATCCGGCCGACTTCCTCCCGCTGCGCCGTCTCGTCCCAGTCCGGGTGAAGCAGGGCGACCTTCGCCTCGGTCGACGCGGCCTCCGCCTGCTGAAGCAGCGAGGCAGTCTCGGCGAGCGACTTGATGTCGTCCTGCACGCTGTCCTGGAAGATCACCTCCGGGCGCTCGACCTCCACACCGGTGACCCCAGGGAACATCCCGCTGGCCTCCAGCATGAGGATCACCTCGGTGATGTCGGCGATGCCGACCGCTCCGAGCTCCGTCTTCCGCGCGCGGGTGGACATGCTGCGCGCACTGCGGGCCTTGATCTCCGTGGCCGTGACCGCAGGCCCTCCGGAGTCATCGCCGAACGTCCCGCCGCTGTAGCCCGCGTTCCGGATGACCTTGCCGACCAGCTCCTCGATCGTGGCCCGGTGTTCCTCGTGCCGGATCATGAACTGGTTCAGGGTGATCTGCTGATCGCTGGTGGGCGGCACGTTCATCGGGGCGTAGACCTCGCGGTCCTCCCACGTGGCGCCCTGACCCGGGCCGTTGTTCAGGAGGTAGCCGGACGGGACGATGATCCTCGACTTGGCGAGGCGGATGTCCCGCATCCAGCTGGAGTACGTCTCGTCGATCGAGGAGAGGAAGCCTTCGGCGCCCTGGTAGTCCGAGGCGCCGAGGCCGACCGCTCCGGGCAGGTCCCGCCAATCCCCGGCGATCATGGTGTTGGGGATGTACGTGCAGGCGAGCTTCTTGCCGATCGGCAGGACTCGGGACGGGAGAAGGTTCTCCGTCTGAGACTGCGACTTCAGGCCGATCGGCTTGCCGAGGTTGTCCTCGCTGCCCTCGTACACCTCGTGGAGGATCAGCCCGGGCTCATGGCGCTCAACGTGCCGGATGACCTTCTGGCCGTCGACTCCGAGGACTCTCCAGAGGGTGACCGCGCGCAGCTTGTCGCCGTACGCGAACTCTGGGGCGGCGCCGTCCGCGTGGACGAGGGAGGCCCATGGGCGGTCGGAGACCTCGTCATCCCAAACAACGCGCAGGTAGGAGCCTCCGAGGGCTGCGCAGATCTCCCCGGACGCGATGAGGGTCCGCTTCATGCCTGCGTCCATGAGGTCTTCGAGTCGCTGCTGAGTGTCCTTGTTCTGGGCTTTCAGCGTGGGTGGCTCGGAGTACAGCAGGTCGCTGCTCGTTCGGGCGATGTCCTTCGCGAGCGGCATGTGCAGGCTCGCGCGCTTCTCGCCGAACGGAGTGGGCTCACCCCAGAACCAGCGGGCTACGCGGCCGACCATGCCGCCGCGGTACTGCGAAGGCCGGTTCTCCGGGGCGCCGAAGCGAGCGTTGTCGCGGTGCCGGTTGCGGTACCGGTACGACAGCCGATCGGGGTTCGCGGCGTACCAGGCGGACCAGTCGGCCATGTCGGCCTGGACCGACGGGTCGATGGGAGGCCAGCGGGTGCCCTTAGCGGGGAGCGGCATCGGGCACCTCCTCCTTGGGCTGCGGGCCCTGCTTCGTCCAGGACCGGAAGTTCCGGGCGTACACCCAGCCGTAGGCCCCGGCGGAGGCGAGGAAGCCGTATTGGCTGGTCGTCAGGGCGTAGGCAATCCAGAGGACTTGAGCACCGAGGCCGATCGCCCATCCGAGGGCGCGGCGCCGGCCAGCGAAGTACAGCCCGGTGACGCCGACTGCAGTGAGGATCCACGACCACCAGGCGATCACGCTGCTACCTCCAGGTTCGCGCGGACCAGCTGCCGCCAGTCGTGCGCCGTGGAGTGGAGGCCGTACCGGAGCGCGTCCACTGAGTGGTCGTCGGTCTTCAGTGGCTTGTCCTCGCCGGCGGCGGCAGCCTTCTCGTCCCAGGCGTACGAGGGGAGCTCGGTGAGCAAGCCTGCGCAGGAGCGATGGACGTACAGCAGGTCGGAGCCGAGGGCCACGGAGACGCTGCGGATGCCGTCCTTGACCTCGTTGTTGGCCTTCGCGACGCCCTGGACGCCGTCGGACCAGAGCTGCGTCATGAAGCTCGCGGCGCTCGGGTCCACGAAGATCCACTGAGGCTGGACGCCTTCGCCACCGCGGTGCTTGTACGTGCCGAGCCACTGCCGTACAGCGAGGCTGTACTGGGCGTCGGTCAGCTGACGTCGCTCCGCGCGGGAGTCGTGCCGGTACTCGGAGGCGACGTACAGCCGGTCGTCCGTCCCGATCCCGATCAACAACGCCGAGAACGGGTTGATCGTGCCGTAGTCCAGGCCCACGCACATCCAGTGCCGGATGTCTGGAAGCGAGTCGACGACGTGCTTGGCCTCGTCGAACATGTCGTAGACGACACCCTCGGCCAGGCACCATTCGCCGAGGACGAACCGCCGGTAGAACAGCCCCTGATATTCGATCTTGAGGTTGGCGACGTAGGCCGGCGGCAGGTACGGGTTGTCGTGCAGGCTGAAAGAGAACCGGTGTAGGTCGAGAGCCTTCGGGTCCTCGGACGCCACCTCGGTACCGTCACGCCGTACGTGCAGGCGCGCGCGGTCCAGGAACTTCTTCTTCAACCAGTGGTTTGGACCCTCAGGGTTCGTGGTGCCGAACCACTGGGCGCCCTCGACGCTGAGGCGGGTGCCGAGCATCGAGAAGAAAGTCTCGGGGAACGTGGTGACCTCGTCGCAGTACGCGCCTGCGAGCGTGAGCCCCTTGATCTTGTCGGCGGCCCGCTCGTCGTTCGCGCCGGCGACGTAGATGGTGCGGCCGAAGATGACGACCTCGCCCGCGCCGGCCTTGAACTTGCACCGCTTCACGCCGACCATCTGCACGATGACGTCGATGATGTTGCGCTTCAGGGTGCGCTCGGTCTTCCCGACCATGAGCAGGGCGCCCGGGGGGCCGGTGCGGATGTAGCGCAGCCACACCATGATCGAGCTGATCGTCTTGGAGGAGCGGACTGCGCCTTCCCACAGGTTCCCGCGGGCGGTGGCGAGCTGGGTGGAGCGGAGCTGCTTGCCCACGAGGGCGTCGTACATGCCCGCCCCCTCAGCTGCCGCCCATCATCCCCTTCAGCCAGGCGTCGACCGCGGCCAGGCCCTCGGTGTCCTGCTCGGCCGGGGCGAGCTTCAAAGACCGGTCCAGCGCGGTCGCGACGACGCCCATCAGGGCCCGCTTGTCGGCTGGCGTCGGCTCCGGGGCCTCGTAGGTGTCGAAGTCGTGGTCCTTGCCGCCCCAGTCGAAGTAGGTGTGGGGTTTGTCGAGCTTCTCCAGCTCGCGTTCGGCGACGTCCTGGAGGCGCTGGGCGGTGGCGGCACGGCGGTCGGCGAGATCTGCGCTGCGGATCTCGGTGGCCTGCCGGACCTCGGCCGCCCGACCGAAGGAGAGTCCCAGGCCCTGGGCGATGTCGCTGATGGTGCGACCGCCGCGTCCGAGAATCTTGGCGATCTCGTTGCGGCCCTTGCCCTCGGCGTGGAGTTCGCGGACGCGTTGGCGTTCGGCTTCGGTGACTGGCTTGGCGGTGCCCATGGTGGGTCACCCCCCTGGACATGGCGAAGGCCCGCACTGTGGGCGGGCCTTCGTGGGTGCGCGCGATGGCGCCATCTATGAGTTTGTGTGTCCGGGCACGCCGGACTTGGAAGAGACTCTACGCCGTGTGATCGGTTTCCGCCCACCTGCGACTCGCGTCACAAAGGGTGGGCAAGGACGGCGGTGGCGCCCCGTGCTCTTGCCGTACGGCTGCGACGTGCTGTTGAAGGGCGGCGCCAGGGTAGAAGTACTCGCTGCGCGGACCGCTCCGCAGCGCAGTGAACTGGTTGTGCCGCTGTGTCTCCAGGGTGCGGTCGCCGGGCTCCAGCGCCAGGATCTCGTCCGGCATCAGCTCGGTCATGCGGTGCCTGATACGGACCGTCGTACCGATCTTGATCAGGGTGCCCCGGCGAATGTAGTAGACCACCGCCTCGTGCTTCTTCCAGCCCGTCTCTACGGCAGCGAATCGCACTGGAGTCGTCGTAGCGGTGAACCGGTGGCGACCGAGCTTGACCGCCGTCTCGATCGTCTCGGCGGTCAGCTCTACGCCTGCCGAGCGCATGTCCGCGAGGACTTCAGCGATGTGATTGAAGGCGGGATCGCCCACGTCGACCATGCGTGAGAGTCGGGCATTTCCCTCGCCATGGTCGTGGATCGGGTTGAGGCACTTCCCGAGCTGGGCACAGATATCCTCGTACACGTCGGCACTCCTTCGAAGTGTCGGCCATGCCCCGGGGGTGTTACAGCACCCGCCGGGGTCTCTGTTTGCTTGTGCCCCAATTCTCCCATAGGGCACTGGCAGTTGGCCCTGCGTCAGACCTTGCAGAAGCCGGATGACTTGAGGGCGGCGTTGATCTTCGCGCCCTGTGCTTCGGTCGTGGTCACGTCCTTGTACGTGAAGCGCTGCGACGCGAGCCAGTCGATCCGGTTCACGCCCGTGTCGTTCAGCGCGGAGCACTGGTTGCGGGCGGCGTCGACTGCCTTGTCCTCGTACCGGACGACGTCGGGGGCCGCCGCGGCCAGGGTGTCGAGGAGGTCTTGCCGCTTCTTGCCAGTCGGCCTCTCGGGGATGCCCGCTGCTTTCCGAGCCGAGCTGTAGTCCGGCGCCGGCTCTTTGTCTGGGCAGGAGCGGTCCTTGTTGATTGAGAAGTCAGAGCCGCCCTCATTCAGGCCGGTGACGGCCGCGCCCATGTTGCCGACTGCGTAGCGGCCGTTCGCCAACCGGTTATCTACGGAGGCTGTCCCCCCTGTCGAACAGTTGATGATCACCCAGTAGCCGGCCTCGACGCTTAGGTCGTTGGTCACGGAGTCGAAAACGCCACGGAGATCTTTGGTGGTGTTGACCTCGACGGTCAGGTTCCGGGTCTTGCCGCGAGCTTCCTGCTTGACGATCTTGTATGGCGGTGCCGCGGCCTTGCTGTCACCGCTGTCGGTGTCACTGGAGCAGGCGGTGAGGCTGAGCGCCGCGACGGCAGCGATGGTGGCGAGGTGAAGGATGCGCATGGTTCCCCCTGGACGCGGTGGCTGAGGGGGCATCATTGCGGCCGCTGTGAGGCTGCTGTGTGGTTGTGTCCGTTCTGTGACGCTGAGTTCGCCCGTGACGGGCGTCAAGACCGTCGTGACGGGCGCGTGTAGGAACCAGGACGGCACGGTGGGGCGTCTGCTTGACGACACCGAGCACAGAGTGAGGAGTGTGGCGTGGGCCCGTTGCAGTGGGGCGACGTTCCGACGGCCGTAGCGGCAGTGTTCGCGGGTGGCGCGGCCTGGTTTGCCTACCAGACGATCAAGAGTCAGCGACAGCAGATCGGCGAGCAGCGGCAGTTCATCGGGGAGCAACTGGGGTTCATGGCTGAGCAGCGGCAGAACTTGGAGTTGGAGCGAGTCGAGCTTCGCGCGGCTGCCGAGGACCGCAGGTGGGCGCAGGCCCGGCAGGTTCGCATGTATCCCAATAAGGCCGGGTGGGAGCCTGACGGGCGTGGCGGCGGCATTGCTACAAACGATCACTGGGTGGTGACTGTCGACAACAACAGTGACGCCCCCATTCATCAGGTTGACGTCAGGTTTGGCACTGCGTACCGAGCGGCCGAGGCGTGCGAGTGGCCCGTGAATAGACGCTACGGGGACCGTGCCGTTTCCCCTGGTGAGCCCTTGCCTCGTCCCGTGTTTCTGTTGGGTCCGGCGAAGGGCGCTCGCTTTACGTCACCGGTCTGGTCTGCAGCTACGGCTCACAACAATCGGCCGACGCTGTTCTTCATGGACGACAGCGGCGTGCAGTGGTCGCTCGACTCTGACGGGAAGTTGGAGGAAACGCCTGCCGATGGCACGTCATAACGGCTATGGCATGACGGGTCAGTCGTCGTTCTCGCTGAGATCGGCCTCGACCATCTTGATCTTGCCGGTGGTCGACAGCTCGGCGCGGAGATGGCGGTCGCTGGGGACGCCGGCCTTGCGCGCGTCCTCGACGAAGGCCGCGAGCTCGTCGAGCGTCATGTTCTTGTCTGCGCCGGTGGCCCGGATCGAGGTTGGCATGGGGCCAGGATGACGTACGAGGGCCCCGCCGCGAGGGGGTTCGCGACAGGGCCCGGGCGTCAGTTGCAGGGGAAGTGGCCGGCGGGGAAGAACCCGCCGCAGGGCGCGCAGTAGTACGTCGCGTGGTCGATGCCGAGGGCGGCGACGAGGCGTCGGATCATGCTTCTTTCACCTGCTCATTGCCGGAGTGGCCGAAGGGCCGATTCTTGATCTTGTGGATCGTCAAGCCGGTGTCTGTGCGATCTACACGCAACCCCTCTTCCGGTCGCCCCCCGTCACCGTTGTTGCCGTTGTTGTTGCCGCCTGACCTGCAACAACAACCGCCCCCGTGGGGGTCGACGGCGGGGGAAGATACGGGCGGGATGGCTTCAGCGCGTACAGCCGGCCCATTCCCCTCTCGCGTACGGCTCGCCTTCCAGGGGATGCCCTCGGCCTCCAGGAGAGCCTTCACTGCCTTCGTGTCGGGGAGCTTCAGGTCGTCGCGGAGGACGGTGAGGAGGACGCCCTTGTCGTCGCCGACGAGACGGTGCAGCGCCTCCACGACGTCCGGCTGCGCAGCCTCTTCCTCGTCTCCGGCGATGTCGCTGCGTCCTTCGCGCCAGGCCTGGAGCTTCTGCCAGCCCAGCGTGCCGAGGATCCCGACGATGACGTAGGCCACCTCCGGGAACACGACCACGATGCGCCAAGCGACCAGGATGCCGACCACAACCAGAGCCACGAGGGAGCCGCGACCGCTCGGCTCATCGCCCTCCCCCGCCTCTTCCTCGGTCTGTTCCTCGAGGGGCTCGTCGTCCTCCGGGCGGCGCTTCACAGGATCCCTGCCACGTAGTCGCCGACCCACGACACGGTCGGCGCGACGATGAAGCCGACAACCCCGGCGATGCTCGATGCGAGGCCGAGGCTGATTCCGGCGAGGATCTGCCGGATGTAGTCCCAGCGGAAGCCTCGCTTGGTGCAGACCGCGATGGTGACGACGGTGATGACGATGATCGCGGCGTGCCCGCCGGGGGTGAGCGCGAGTTGGCTGGACCTCGTCACGTTCGGGGTTGATGCACCGAGGCCGTAGATGAGGACGACGCGGCCGACCTGGTTCGTGCCCCACAGGGACCAGTCGGCGATGGCGCCGATGATCCCGCCGACGGACAGAACAAGCAGCGCTCCGTACGCCAGGCACAGCAGGTGAGGCAGCAGAGCCTGGAGAGCCCTCAGGGAGAACCGCTTCTTGTGGCTGGTCCACCAGCGGGTGAAGTCCCAGGCGAAGAGGGAGAGCCCGGTGGTGACGCCGCCGAGGGAGACGAGTCCGTAGGTGGGGATGCCCAGTGGGGTCATCGGGATGTCGAACGGCATGAGGTCCTCAGTGGAGGATGGCGACGCCGAGCGCCGCGAGAGTGAGGATGAGTGCGACCGTGCCCGTGATCGGGGGGACGTCGCGGAGGGCCAGCCAGGCCAGACCGGCGAGCGCGAGGAGCGCGCACGCAGCACAGAACACGCCGAACACGGCGGTCACGGCAGCGTGGGCTACGCGCCGATGGCGAACGGGGCGGGCGGCAGCTGGGCGAGGTGCTTCTCGTGGGCCTCGACCTCGGTGCGCAGGGTGCCGCGGATGATGCCGTCGGACGGTGCCTCGTAGCCGGCGGCGACCAGGGCGTCGCGCATCGCCTTCGTGCCCGGCCGGGTGGGCGGCACCGTGTCGTACAGCGGTCGGATCACAGCGCAGCGAGGGTCGCTATACGTGATCGTGCGCGGGGGCGCGGGCGCGATTGCGGGTGCGGCCGGGCGGGCCACGATCGGCAGGAGACGCACACTCGCGGGCACGGCCTGCGTCCACGGGGCGGAGGCGGCCGGGAGCGCGGGTGCCTCGGTGGGCACGGGCGGGATGACCGGAGCCGTCGCGGGCGCCACCGGGGCGCTGACGGGCGTCACGATGCGCGGCTGGGCCAGCGCGCGGTACACCTGGCTCATCAACGCGCCGAACGCCAGCAGAGAGGCGACGGGCGGGACGGCAGCGACCACGTAGTCGAGGACCTCGGCGCCCGGGCCAACGCCCGCGATGTTCAGTGCGATCGATCCGCCGGCGCCGAACACCACCAGTCCGATCGCCCACCAGTCGACGCGGCGGGCGAGAGCAGCGCGGAGGATGAGGACTTCGCCCGCGGCGTAGAAGAGGTCGAGGGTGGCAGGCCAGGCCCAGGCGCGGATCGGGTCGTCAGCGAAGCCGTGACGGGCGCCGACGTCGTGGAGGTGCTCGTAGGAGAGCCAGAGGGAGACGCCCGTCAGCAGGAAGATCAGGGCTGCTGCGGTGATGGCGAGGGCCATGACGCCGCGCGGGTGGATGGTGCTGGGATGGGTGGGCGCACTAGGGTGCAGCTCAGCCATAGGAGGTCACTCTCCTGTGGTCAGAGCCCTGGCGGGAGAGTTCGAGTCTCCGTGCTGGGGCTCGTTCATTTGGAGGTGACGCCCTACGGGGGGCATCTGCCGCCTTGACGGTACCGCGCGGGGCGCGGGTGGTGCTACAGGGTCAACGAGGCGCGGCGCCGACGGGCGTCATGACGGGCGCTTAGGATCCGGGCGGGGCTGACATCCCGGATGAATTGATCGAGCTGGAACGTTCCTCTGAAGGGGAGCGGGTGAAGCTCGCTGGCCTCGCTGGCGCGGAGTACGAGGCGCAGTGGAGGAAGTGGTGGGGCGCGGCGGAGGTCTTCCAGGCTGCGGTGACCGAGTGCGCGGCGCGTGGCGATGTGGGCATGTCGCGGTATGAGCTGGAGCAGGCGGCGAAGAAGGCTGTGCGGCATCCCGAGGGGCTGGCCGCGTAGTCCTGCGTTCGGTTCTCGGCTCGACGGGGCGGGGGTCGGATGCTTGAATCGAACATATGAACGAGCTGCCTCCGGATCCCCCGCGCCTCCGCGCGATCCTGGCGCACCTCGACCAGCAGCTCGCCCAGAGCGAGACGATCGCCACCTACCTGCGACTCCAGCGCGACGCCGTACACCGCGCCCTCACCAAGACCGAGCACGCAGCCAGCCCGCAGCAACGCCGCCAGCCGCCCGCGAAGCCGAAAAGCGAGTACGTCTCCGAGCGGGAGATCCACAAAGGGCACCCGCTCGGCTGCACCATCCACGTCGGCGGCTGCGGCATGGTGGCGCGGCCCGTCACCGGACTCACTGCCGAGGAAGCCCGTAGAGCGCTCACCAGGGACGCGCAGTTCTTCCACCCCTGCGAGCTCTGCCGGCCGGACACCGCCTTGGGAATCCTCGAATGACTGGCCAGAGTGCGGGTGCGTACTGCCCGGATGATCCTGAGGGCATGGCCGGACCGATTCGCGTGGTCGTGCATCTGCCGTCACCGACGGGTGGCCGACGAGTGCGAGTGGACGGCGAGATCCTCGGCCTGGCGCACAGCGTCTCCGATGTCGCCGAGTTCCTGCGGCGGGCCGGACTCGAGGTCGATGCGGCCGAGGTAGCGGAGGTGGCGTGGATCGACTGGCGTGGGGGCGGCCCGGAGCAGTGGGCCTCGGAGTCGAACGACTGATCTATCCACATAGGTCAGCGTGGCCCCTGACCTGGACTCCTGTGGATCAACAAGAGGGTTATCCACAGGCCCGCACGGGGCGCTCACGGTCGCCGTACGGTACCGCTCCTGCCGACACAGGAGCATGCGATGACCTACCGAATCGACCTGTCCATCCGCGCGGAAGACGCCCTCGACGGGTTGGCCGACGAGGGCCGACGCGAAGTCATGGAGACGATCGCGTCGGCCTTGATCCGCCGGGACAGTTGGCCGGCTCCGGGTGGGTGGGACGCGGCCCTGTGGTTCGGGCCGCAGTCCTGGATCGTCTTCTCTGCCTACCCGGATGGCATCGACGTGCTGGAGGTCGGCTGGGTTGGGTGACGCCCGTCAGAACTCGTCATCTCCAGGCTGCTCAACATGAGGGGCAGTTGCGGCGCGGTCAGCATGGCGTAGGCCTCGGCGAGGTCGCGGAGAGCGGCGACCTGGTCGGGGAACTTTAGGCCTGGGGCCCGTTACCCGGCGATGGTGGAGTTCGTCCACCCAGCGACCTGGTGGAGAGGGCCCCGCCAGAGCCCCACCTTGCTGGTCGTGCTGCCCGAGATGAAGGTCGCGTCCTTCAGGTGGATGTATCGAACTGGGATCGCCTCATCCTCGACCTCATCGGTTGCCGTCTCTTCGAGGACCCTGGCGATCACCCCTCCAACCCACTCGTTGGCCTGACTGACCTGCTCCTTCCAGAGGGCTTCCCACACCTTGTGCGTGACCAAATGGCCGGTAACCAACCCTCCACTGATGTTGAGGGAGACGCCGATGCTGCTGTTCTCGCCCACCTTCTCCAGGAGGGTAGTCATCAAGACCAAGTAGTAGTCGGCGGTCGGCGCGATCGCCTCCGCGGACTCCTTGGCCTTGATCTCCGCAGGGTTGCTCATGGTTCCTCCGTGCGTGTGAGGCGTTCCTGAGGCTTGTGAGGCTATCCGCTGGCACTGACAGTGACTGGTGTTCAAAGAGTCGCGCGGCGGCGTCGTTCGTGCAGATAGCGTCGAGTAACTCGGCCTTCGCTGAGGTTCAGCAAGTCGCCCGATCCGCCGAGTCCTCGCCGGTCCATTTCCGTCCGCAGCCGCGGCACTTCACGGCGGGGTCCTGGCCGTCGCCGCCCTCGATGCGCAGCACCCCGCGGCAGTGCGGGCAGGGCCGGTCCAGGACTTGGGTGCGGCGGGTCATCTCCAGCGCCTGGTCGACCTGCTCGGCAGCCTGTGCGGCGGCGCTCTCGATGTCGGTGTGCTGGAGGCCGGACAGCTTCCGGAACGGGCCGGGCGCGTCCTCGTAGCGGGCGAGGAGCCAGGCTGCGGCGTACGGCGCCGCGCGGAGGCGCGGGTTGGTCCACGACCAGCGTCGCTCGTCGACCTCGTCCTTCAGGATCAGCGTCTTCAGTTGGAGGGCGATGTCGTCGCCGGGGCCGGCCGACCGGACCTGGAGGTTCAGGCGGGGCCGCTGGACCGAGGAGGCGATCTGGTCGGCGACGTCGACGAGCTGCTGGTCGAGGCTGGCCATGGTGTCGAGGATGGCGATGCGGAGGGGTGCTGCGGTGGCGCCGAGCTGCTCGGGGGAGCGCTCGAGGGCGCGGAGCTCCACGGCTGCTTCGTCGGCGCGGAGGTGTTCGTGGAGGCGGGCGATGCCCATGACGGGGGGCCAGGTGTCGGCCTGGTTGGTGCCGAGGGCGGCCTGGAGGTCGGTCCAGTGGTTGATGAGGTGGTGGAGGTGGTTGGCGGTGGTCATCGTGACTCCTGGGGTTCTCGGGTTACGGTGATCACTGCCGGGGCGCGCTGGTCTGGCGAGACGTGAAGCGCGCCCCTTCCGCATGCTCAGTCGTCGCCGAAGATCACGGTGGCGAGGCCGAACCAGGTGAGGACGGCGGCGATGACGCCGACGATCCCGGCGACTCCGCTGTCGGCAGTCAGGCCGTACGTGACACCTCCGGAGATGCCCCCGAGAGCCAGGCCGAGGAGGAAGAGCGGCATGGTCAGCCCCTCTCGGGGAGTAGGACGGCGAGGGCCTGGTCCCAGTCGGCGAAGCGGACGGCCCGGTCGTCGAGGTAGGCGGTCGCGGGGAGCTTCCGGTTCGTGACGAGGAGGCGATCTCTGTCGTTCCAGAACTCGCAGGTGGCCTCGCCGGGCGGCTCCCACGTGATGTTGAACTCGCCGCGTTCGAACAGCCAGTCCGCCACCTGCTCGGTGTTCCGGCTGGTGTGGATGAACACGGCGTCCTGGTCCATGAGGGCGCGGAGTCCGTCGAGGGCTCCGGGCAGGGGCGGGTCGTAGATCGTCCCGTCGCACCAGCCGAGGCTGTAGGCGTGGATCACGCCGTCGAAGTCCACTGCGATCGTCATGAGGTCTGCCGTCTCCTGTGCTCGATGATCTGCGCGGTCTGGTCGAGGCGTTGGGCGTGGCGGTGCAGTTCCCAGCCGGGGCAGCGGATCACCTTCACGTCCGGTCCGAGGCCTCGGAGGTGCTCCGGGATGTCGGCGTACTGGACGTCGGGGTCGGTGGGTGAGAGTCCGCTGTTGTAGCACCAGGCGTTGAAGCGGGGCTGGTCTGCGGCGAGGACGACGAGGATGGGACGCCCCGTCATGACGGGCCCTCGCCCTCGCTGATGACCGCCTGCCGGAGTTCGAGGAGGCGCTTGTCCCACCAGCGGGCGATGGGCGTCCCGAGGGGCGGCGGTCCGGCCTTAAGCCAGTGCTCGTACAGGTCGATGACGCGCTGTACGTCGGCTTCAACCTGGCGGTGGATGCCGTTGCTGAGGCCCGTCGCGACGGGGGTTCCGGCAGTCGTCATCGCTTCGGCCGCGCTGGTGACCTGATCGTCGAGGGCTGCGTGCACTGCGTCGAGTGCTTGGTCCCATCCCTCGTCTTGCGCGTTGGCCAGAGTGTTGTGGGCCGAGCGGCTCGGAGCCTTCTTGATCGCACGTACGCGGCCGATGGCGGCCTGTGCTTGCTCCAACTCGGGCACGAGGGCCTTCACGTGCCGCAGGTTCCCGGCGGCGACGGCGCGCGCGGTGTCGGCCTCGCGCATCTCCGTTTCGACGTGGTGGCGCAGCGTCCGGGCCTCGTCCTCGGGCAGGGAGCCACCGCGCTGAAGACGGGTGAGGAGGACGAGTAGGGACCCGCGGCGTGTCCACTTCAGTGTTTGCTCCTCGGCGGCGGCCGGGCCAGGCTCCGGGTGGGGTGGGAGCTTGCCGTCGATGTAGGCCTGGCCGATCGCGGCCGATAGCCGCTGGACCATCGTCTCCATGGAGCCCTCGGCCGTACCGCCGTCGATGATCTCCACGCCAGCGGCGAGGCCGGAGAGCATGCCGGAGAAGAACATCTGGGCGGGCATAGGAGAGTTCGCGGTCAGGCTCTTGGCCTCGTCGATCAGGGCCTTGATGTGCGTCCGGACGCGGTCGTTCGGGGTCCGGGCGGGCGGGATCCGGCTCACGTGCTGCTCCAGGGCTCGTTGGCGAGGTCTGAGGTGAAGCGGTGGAACAGGTTCGTGCACCGCCGGCCGTGCGCTTCACCCTCGCTGTGGTCGGCGAGCGCGCAGCACGGGTTCAACGGGGCAGGCTGCTCCCCGAGTACGTACGCCTCCTCCCACGCCTCCTCGGCGAGCGTCCGGTGGTGGGCGCGGTAGTAGGAGCGGGCGAACCAGGCGAGCACGGCGGTGACGTACAGGGTGGCGAGGGCGGCGTACGGGAGGGCGGGGGCGAGGTAGGCGCTGGTGGCCGCTGTTGTGGCCGCGCCCAGGGTGAGGGCGCGGGCGGTGCGGCGGTGGGCGGTCACCGGCTGAACACCCGTCGGGCGAAGCGTCGGGCGCGGATCGGGCCGTACGCCCAGCCCGGGCGCCGGGCACGCCGCCGGAGGGCGCGGCCGATGGGCGGGAAGTCTTCGCCGTGGTGGCCGCAGAGCAGGGCGCTGATGGCGATGACGAGGGTGATGTACGGGATGACGCCCGTCATGACGGCTGGCCGGGGTCGTGCTGGCGGGCCTCGGCCGCGAGCCACTTCGGCCAGCCTGCGGGGTCGCCGGTGAAGTGCCGGCCGACGCTGTCCATCGGAACGCGGGCGTCGCCCTGCATCCACCAGCCCTTGACGTAGGCGTGGATGCGGCCGAGCTGACCATCCGAGGCCGCGCGGTAGGTGAGCGTGATCTCGCGCGGTCGGATGGTGCGGGTCTCGTTGTACTCGTCCGGTACGTCGGGTCGGCCGCGTACGGCGTAGACGATGGAGATGGCGATCGGGACGTCCAAGGTGGCTTTGTCGAGGGCCTGTTGGGACGGCCAGGTGGCGGTCGGGATGGCGGGGTCGCTGACCATGCGGAGGAGTTCGCTGGCGGCTCGGGTGACGCCCTCGGCGGTGCGCTGGCCAGCGTCCTCGTAGACGGTCGGGAAGAGTGTGGTGCGGAGGTGTTCGGATGCAGCGGCGAGGGTGGCGCCGCGGAGTTCAGCGCGCTCCTGGGCCCTGGCCTCGCGGATCTTCTGTTCCAGCGGGGCGATAGCGGCGCGGGTCTTGGCGGTGGTGTCCTCCTCGTCGGGGAGGTTGCAGGCGACGTAGCCGAGGAGGCCGTCGAGGGCGGCGGGGCGTTCGGGCATCGGTGCTCCTGGGTGGTGGGATGGCGGGGTGCCGGCCGCCCGCACTGCTCGCGGGCGGCCGGGCCCGGTCAGACGTGGCGGAAGGTGATCTCGGCGAGTTCGGCGCGCGCCTCGGCGATGGTTTTGCGGCCGTTGGCGAGGTCGCCGATGAGGCCGACGGCGTGGTACTCGCCTTCGTCGGTGGCGTCGCTGAGTCGTGCGGCGATCTCGGAGATCAGCTCCAGAACGTCGCTGTCGGAGTCGGTCTCCTCGTCGTCCTCGGGCTCGTCGTCCTCGTCCTGGTCGTCGTAGAGCGTGCTGGTGCCGCAGCCGCAGGCCTCAGCGAAGGTGCAGGTACACACGGTCTCGCCTGGGCTGACGGGCTGTGACGGGTCGTCAAGGGCCGCGAGGACGGCTGACGGCCACAGAGTGTCGGCGTCGGTCGGCTGGCCATCTGTGCCCGGCGCCTGAGCGGCCTCGGCGAGTGCACGAACGCTGGCGATCACGGCCTCGCGCTGGTCGAGGTCGCACACGTCCTGCGGGTGCTCGATGAGCGCGTCCAACTGCCTGCGGA
>NZ_AEJB01000474.1 GCF_000331005.1 Streptomyces turgidiscabies Car8 | reverse complement strand
CACCATCCGTCAGTACCGGCGACTCACGTGGTGGGCTTGATCTGCCACTGCTGGCAGTTGTTGCCCAGCCAGGACCACTGGCGTACGTCGGCGCCGTTCGCGGTGGAGCAGTCGGCGACGTCGGCGACCTTGCCGGTGGACTCGTTCACGATGCGGACGTAGTCACCGGTGGCCGTGTAAACCAGCCTGAACTTCTGGCAGTTGTTGTTCAGCCAGGACCACTGGCGCAGATCGGCGCCGTCGGCCGTGGCGCACTCCGCCGTGTCCATCACCTTGCCGGTGGCGACGTTGACCAGTCGGCTGGTGTCGTTCGCCTGGTCCTCGATACGCCACTTCTGGTTGTTTCCGCCGTTGCAGGCCCACTGGAGGATGTTGGTGCCGTCGGCGGTGTTCCCGCCCTCCACGTCAAGGCACTTGCCGCTGTTGCGGTTGACCAGCGTGTACGCGGTCGGGGTCGCGGCGGTCTCGCCGGACGGGCCGGGCAGGGTGGTGCCGAGCGCGACCGGGGTGCCGAAGTTCGGCGTACCGTCCGCGTTCCAGGTGAACTTCTGGGCGCGGGTGGTACGGCCGTTGCCGCAGCCGCCCGAGGCCGAGTTGTTGGCGTGGTAGACGATCCAGTTCTCGGTGCCGTCGGGCGAGGTGAAGAACCCGTTGTGGCCCGGCCCGTAGACCCCGGCGGCGTCGTTGCGCTGGAAGACGGGGGTCTGCTTCTTGGTCCAGGAGGACGCCAACAGCGGGTCGGTGCCGGTGAGTTCGAGCTGACCGAGCTTGTAGTCGGCGGTCTGACAGTAACTCGCGGAGAAGGTGAGGAACGTCCGGCCGTCGTGGTAGAGCGGTTCGGGGCCCTCGTTGACGGGCGCCCCGGAGGTCTCCCAGGCCAGCGTCGGCTGCGAGATGAGGCTGAAGGTGGATCCGCTGACCGTGTAGGGGTTGCTCATCGGCGCGATGACCAGGCTCTGCTTGCTGCCGCCGATGGCGCCACTGCCGACCAGGTAGAGCTTGTTGTTGTACGTCAGCACGGTGGCGTCGATGAGCCAGCCGCCGGGGTCGAGGTTGGACCCGGTGAGCTGGTTCTTGAAGGTGTAGGGGCCCATCGGATCGGTGCCGGCGCTCTCGACGACGTAGGTCCGCTGCTGGTCGCAGCAGGCGGCCCCGCTCGGCGCGCCGGAGTAGTACAGGTACCAGTGGCCGTCGAAGAAGTGCAGTTCGGGCGCCCAGAAGTTGTTGTTGCGGGTCGAGGTGGTGTCACTCCAGACCTGCACGCTGGGAGCCGTCGCGAGCCCGGCCAGGGTCGGCGACTTGCGCATGGTCAGAACGCCGGTGAAGGACGTGGTGACCAGGTAGTAGCTGCCGTTGTAGTACTCGAGCCAGGGGTCGGCGCCCTTCTGGGACTTGACGGGGTTCGTGTACGGACGCCCCTCGGCCGCGGCGGCGGGCTGGAGGCCGACGACAGGTACGAGCAGCGCCAGCAGCGCCGCCAGGAGGGTCAGCCAGTGACGGGTACGGAACACGAATGGGCCCCTTCTCATGGTCACAATGTTCGAAATTCCGGACAGCGTGCGTAACTTCGACCAGAACTTAGGTACGCGAGATACGCACGTCAACGGTTGTGACAGGTTCCGTTCCGTTTGAGCATGTGTCGCGCAAAAAACTAGTTGTCCGACCTGCCGAACGTTGTTCGAAAACCCTTGACGCCCCTGGCCGCACCGATTGACACTCTCGCAACGCGCGGACACACAGACGAAACCTGGTGTCTCCCGTTACCTCCCCCTGTGTCCGATCAGAGGAACCGAAACGATGCAACTCGCGAGATCAAGCGGCCGCCGCAGACCCTGGTCGGAGAGGCTCGCCGGACTGACCGCCGCATCGCTTCTGCTAGGTCTCGCGGGGCCGTTGGCCCTGTCCGTGCCCGCTCACGCCGCCGCGTCGGACCTCACCGACGGCCTGGCCCTCTGGTACAAGCTCGACGCCGCTTCCGGCACCACCGTCACCGACGCCTCGGGCAACGGCCGTACGGGCACGGTGAACGGGACCGCGGGCTGGTCCAACTCGGGTGACGGGCTTGCCTTCAACGGTTCCAACACCTACATCAAGGTGCCGGACAACATCATGAGCGGGATGAGCTCGATCTCCGTCTCGATGGACGTGAAGGTCGACTCCACCCAGTCCAACCCGTACTTCATCTACGGCTTCGGCAACACCAGCGGCACCGCCGGCAACGGTTACCTGTTCACCACGGGCAACTCGTACCGGACCTCCATCGCCAGTGGCAACTGGTCGACGGAGCAGACGACGCGGACCGCGGGCACGAACCTGCAGCGCGCGGTCTGGAAGCAGATCACGTACACGCAGACCGGCAGCACGGGCGTGCTCTACGAGGACGGCGTGGAGGTCGGCCGCAACACGGCGGTCACCCTCACCCCCGGCTCCATCGGCTCGGGCGCGACCACCGCCAACTACATAGGCAAGTCGGTCTACCCGGGCGACAACCTGTTCAAGGGCAACATCCGCGACTTCCGGGTCTACAACCGGGCGCTGGCGAGCACGGAGGTCGAGGAACTCTCCCTCCCCGTCGCCGCGCAGGGCGTCGCCGCCGACAAGTCGGCCCTGACACTGGGCGACACGAGCGCGGTGACCGCCGACCTGACGCTGCCGAGCGCGGGCCCGGCGGGCGGCTCCGCCATCACCTGGGCGACCGACAACACGTCCGTGGTCTCGTCCTCCGGCACGGTCACCCGCCCGGCCGCCGGTCAGCCGGACGGCCACGCCACGCTCACGGCGACCCTGAAGAAGGGCCCGGTGAGCGACACCAAGACCTTCGACGTCACGGTCCCGGCCACCTTCGACGACGCGACGGCCACCCAGCAGGCCGCCGACGCGCTGACCGTCCCGGACATCGACGACGTACGCGGCAACATCACGCTGCCGTCAACGGGCGCCTACGGCACGGCGGTTGCCTGGTCCTCCGCGAACCCGGACGTCATCGCGACCGACGGTGTGGTGCACCGCCCCGCGCACGGCGCCGGCGGCACCACGGTCGACCTGACCGCGACGCTCACCAAGGGCACCGCCACCGCGACCCGCACGCTGACGGCCAAGGTCCCCGAACTCCCCGCGAAGGCAGCCCTCAAGGGCTATATGTTCAGCTACTTCACCGGCGAGGGCACCTCGGACGGCGAACAGCTCTACGCGGCGCTCAGCAAGGGCAACGACCCGTTGAAGTGGCGGGAGTTGAACGACGGCAAGCCCGTCCTTACCTCCACGCTCGGCGAGAAGGGCCTGCGCGACCCGTTCATCATCCGCTCCCCCGAGGGCGACAAGTTCTACCAGATCGCCACCGACCTCAGGATCTACGGCAACGGCGACTGGGACGCCTCCCAGCGCACCGGCAGCAAGTCCATCATGGTGTGGGAGTCCACGGACCTCGTCCACTGGACCGACCAGCGCCTGGTGAAGGTCTCCCCCGACTCGGCAGGCAACACCTGGGCGCCGGAGGCGTTCTACGACGCCGAGCTCGGCTCGTACGTCGTGTTCTGGGCCTCGAAGCTGTACGACAACGCCGACCACTCGGGCGACACGTACAACCGCATGATGTACGCGACCACCCGGGACTTCCGCACCTTCAGCGCGCCCAAGGTGTGGATCGACCGCGGCTACTCGGTCATCGACTCCACGATGATCAAGGACAAGGACACCTACTACCGCCTGTCCAAGGACGAGCGGAACAACAGCTCCTCGACGCCGAACAGCAAGTTCATCTTCGAGGAGAAGAGCGACTCGATCCTCAACCCCTCCTACACCGCCGTCGCCGAGGGCATCGGCAAGGGCGCGATGAACGCGGCCGAGGGTCCCCTGGTGTTCAAGTCGAACACCGACGAGAAGTGGTACGCGTTCCTCGACGAGTTCGGCGGTCGCGGCTACATCCCCTTCGAGACGACGGACCTGGCCTCCGGCGTCTGGACCCCGTCCACCGGCTACGACCTGCCGTCCAAGCCCCGGCACGGCACCGTGCTCCCGGTCACGCAGGCCGAGTACGACCGTCTGCTGAGCACCTACCAGCCGGACCAGATCATCACGAGCGCCGAGAACGTCAAGGTCGAGACGCGCATCGGTGAGGCTCCCGTCCTCCCCGCCACCGTCATCGCCGAGACCGGGGACGGCGTGAAGCGGCCCGTCGCGGTCACCTGGGCGAACGTG
This sequence comes from Streptomyces turgidiscabies Car8, assembly GCF_000331005.1. Taxonomy (GTDB): domain Bacteria; phylum Actinomycetota; class Actinomycetes; order Streptomycetales; family Streptomycetaceae; genus Streptomyces; species Streptomyces turgidiscabies. The sequence goes on along the minus strand of NZ_AEJB01000474.1, from coordinate 4,790 downwards.
GACCCGTCGCAGTACGCGCAGGCCGGCACCTTCACGGTGACGGGCGACCTCGCGGGCGACTCGGCCATCGCGGTCAGCGCCGAGATCACGGTCTCCGCCGAGGGCCCCGACGTCCCGGCCGACCTGCTCCTGCACTACGACTTCGACGAGACGGGCGGCAGCATCGCCCGCGACTCCAGCGGCCACGGCTACCACGGCACCTACGTCCGTACGCCCGCCTTCGGGACCGGCGTGCACGGCGGCTCGTTCCAGATGTCCGGCGGCAACAGCAGCTCCAGCTCGCCGTACGTGAAGATCCCCAACGGGGTTCTGAAGGACACGAACAGCGTCACCGTCTCCACGTACGTCAAGTGGAAGGGCGGCGACAACTTCCAGTGGCTCTTCGGCCTCGGCCCGGACAGCAACAAGTACCTGTTCGCCTCGCCCTCCAACGGCGGCGGCAAGCTGTTCTCCGCGATCACCAAGGCCACCTGGTCCGGTGAGAAGCAGATGATCGGCGGCTCCCCGCTCACCGCCGGCGAGTGGCAGCACGTCACCGTCACCCTGGACGGCGCGACCGAGACGGCGATCCTCTATGTGAACGGCGCCGAGACGGCCCGCGTCAACGGTGTCACCATCAAGCCGTCCGACCTGTACGACGCCTCGAAGGACTACTCCGGCTACATCGGCAAGTCCCTGTACTCCCCGGACCCGTACTTCGGCGGCGAGGTCGACGACTTCCGGATCTACAACCGGGCCCTGACGCCCGCCGAGGTCCTGGAGCTCGGCGGCAACACCACCGGGATCGCCACGGTGACCCACCCGGCGCTCAAGGTCGACGCGATCATCAACGACAAGGACAGCAAGGTCGTCCTGCCGCTCAACCCGGGCAGTGACGTCAAGTCGCTGGCGCCGCAGTTCACCCTGGCCCACGGCGCGAGCATCAGCCCCGCCTCCGGCACCCTGCGCGACTTCACCAAGCCGGTCACGTACGAGGTCACCGGCTCCGACGGCAAGAAGCGCACCTGGACCGTCTCGGCGGTCGAGATGAAGAGCCCGGTGCTGCCGGGTCTGAACGCCGACCCGAACATCGTCAGGTTCGGCGACACCTTCTACATCTACCCGACCACCGACGGCTTCGAGGGCTGGAGCGGGACGCAGTTCAAGGCGTACTCCTCCACCGACCTGGTCCATTGGAAGGACCACGGCGTCATCCTGGACCTCGGTCCCGACGTCAGCTGGGCCGACAGCCGCGCCTGGGCGCCGACCATGGAGGAGCGGAACGGCAAGTACTACTTCTACTTCTGCGCCGACGCGAACATCGGCGTGGCGGTCTCGGACTCCCCGACCGGCCCGTTCAAGGACGCCCTGGGCAAGCCGCTGCTGAAGGCGGGTGACCACCCGGGCCAGATGATCGACCCGGCGGTCTTCACCGACGACGACGGCCAGTCGTACCTGTACTGGGGCAACGGCCGCGCCTACGTGGTCCCGCTCAACAACGACATGGTCTCCTTCGACGCGTCGAAGGTCACCGACATCACCCCGAGCGGCTACAACGAGGGCTCGTTCGTCATCAAGCGGGGCGCCACCTACTACTTCATGTGGTCGGAGAACGACACCCGCGACGAGAACTACCAGGTGGCCTACGCGACCGGTTCCTCGCCGACGGGCCCCTGGACCAAGCGCGGTGTGATCCTGCAGAAGGACCTCTCGCTGGGCATCAAGGGCCCCGGCCACCACTCGGTGGTCCACGTCCCGAACACCGACGACTGGTACATCGCCTACCACCGCTTCGCCATCCCCGGCGGTGACGGCATGCACCGCGAAACGACCATCGACAAGCTGGAGTTCGACGCCGACGGATCGATCAAGAAGGTCGTCCCGACCCTGTCGAGCATCGACCCGGTGACCATCGTCCACGCCGGTGCGGACACAACGGGCCAGGAAGGCAGCGCGATCCCGCTCACGGGCAGCATCTCCGGGGCAGGAAAGCCGAGTTGGAGCGTGGACGCGGCAACGCCCTGCACGTTCTCCAGCCGGACCACGGTCCCGACCACCATCACCTGCCGGGACAACGGCACGTACGAGGTCACACTGACGGGCGGTCGCAGCAAGGACACCCTGACGGTGACCGTCTCGAACGCGCCTCCGGCGATCACCTCGGTCCAGGGTCCGAAGACCCCGGTCGCTGCGGGCAAGCAGACCCCGGCCCGCATCTCGGCGAAGTTCACCGACCCGGGCAGCGCCGACACCCACACCTGCAGGATCGACTGGAAGGACGGCACCACCCCGACGGCCGGCAAGGTAACGGGCGGCGTCTGCGAGGCGAGCCACGCCTACCTGAAGGCGGGAATCCTCCGCCCGACGGTCACGGTGACGGACGACGACGGAGCCTCGGCCACCAGCCAGCTTCCCGAGCTGATCGTGTACGACCCCAAGGCCGGCTCCGTGACCGGCAACGGCGTGATCGCTTCCCGGCCGGGCGCCTACCCGGCCGACCCGAAGCTGACCGCCAAGGCGTCCTTCTCCTTCGGCGCCTCCTACAAGAAGGGCGGCACGGTTCCGACGGGCACGGCCTCCTTCGACCTGAAGGCGCCCGGGAAGTCCAAGGCAGTGGTGCAACTGCGCGCCACGTCCTCGGACTGGCTGGTGATCACCGGCTCCACGGCGGTCTACCAGGGCTCCGGCAAGGTCAACGGCAAGGACGGCTACGCCTTCCGCATCACGGCGACCGACAAGCCGGACACGTTCCGCATCCAGATCTGGAAGAAGTCCTCGGGCGCCGTCGTCTATGACAACCGCACGGGGACCGCGACCAAGGGCATCACCCTCCGCCGATAGGCCGGAGGTACAGCTGGCGCCGTACAGTGAACCCGAAGGCGCGCACACCGAGTTGGGCCTCACCGCCCGCTCGCTGTGCGCGCCTTCGGCGTTCCGGTGCCCGACCCCCGCCAAATACGCATCTCACATGCAACATTGATAGGCTGCCGCCGTGAGGCTGACCAGATACACGGATCTCGCACTCCGGGCAGTGATGCGCCTGGCTGTCGTGGACAGCGAGGAGTTGCTGACCACGAGGCAGATCGCCGACTCCATGCACGTCCCCTACACGCACATGGCGAAGGCCATCGCACAATTGCAGCACCTGGGGGTGATCGAGGCGCGGCGTGGAAGGGGCGGCGGACTCACGCTCACCACCGCGGGCCGGCGCACTCGTGTGGGGGATCTGGTCAGGACCCTGGAGGGCGACCGGGAAGCGGTCGCGTGCGAGGGCGAAGCACCCTGCCCCCTCGCGGGCGCCTGCCGACTGAGGCGGGCACTGCGGGACGCCCAGGAGGCGTTCTACACCTCACTGAACGACGTGACCGTGGCCGACCTCGTGACGTCACCGACGGGACCGGTACTGCTGGCGATGGGCACTCCCCCGAGCTGACCGCCGACCGCCCTCGACGGGATCGCACCCGAAGGACAGAAACCACGACCAAAAATATGCATCTCAAATACCAATTCAGCCAGAACTGATCCGAACATCGTTCAAGGAGTGTGTGTCTGATGCTGTCCGCACAGTCGGTTCCCGTCGTACGAGCGACGCTTCCCGCGGTGGGAGCCTCACTGAGCACCATCACCGAGCTGTTCTACCGACGGATGTTCGAGGAGCGCCCGGAGCTGTTGCGGAATCTGTTCAACCGGACCAACCAGGCCACCGGCGCCCAGCGCGAGGCACTGGCCGGCGCGGTGGCGGCCTTCGCCACCCTCCTGATCGAGCGGCCCGACGAACGCCCGGACGCCGTCCTGTCGCGCATAGCCCACAAGCACGTCTCCCTGGGCATCACCGCCGACCAGTACACCCTGGTCGGTCGCCACCTGCTCGGAGCCGTCGCCGAGGTCCTCGGTGACGCCGTCACCCCCGAGGTCGGCGCCGCCTGGGACGAGGTCTACTGGCTGATGGCCAACGCCCTCATCGCCATCGAGGCCCGTCTGTACGCCGAGGCCGACGTGGACGACGGCGACGTGTGGCGCAACATGGAGACAGTCGAGCGCCGCCAGGAGACCGCCGACACCATCTCCCTCGTCCTGCGCCGGACCGACGGCCGTCCCACCGCCCCCTTCCGGCCCGGCCAGTACGTCAGTGTCCGCGTGCAACTACCGGACGGGGCACGCCAGATCCGCCAGTACAGCCTGTCCACCGCACCCGATCACAAGACCTGGCGCATCACCGTCAAGCGCGAGAAGGCCGTCGCCGCCACCGTCCCCGACGGCGAGGTCTCGTCCTGGCTGCACACCCACGCCGAGGTGGGCGACCTCCTGGAGGTGTCGCTGCCCGCCGGCGACCTCGTACTGCCCGACTCCGACACTCCCCTCCTCCTCGCCTCGGCCGGCATCGGCATCACCCCCATGCTGTCGATGCTCCACCACCTCGCCCTCACCTCCTCGGCTCGCCCGGTCACCGTCGTCCACGCCGACCGCACTCCCGCCGACCATGTCCACCGCGACGAGCAGGCGGACCTCGTCAGCCGCCTGACCAGCGCCGACCTGCATCTCTGGTACGAGAACGACGCGCACCACTCGCCCGGCCTCAACGTCTTCGCCGGCCGTGCCGCGCTCGACCATCTGACCCTCGCCCCCGACACCGCCGCGTACCTCTGCGGACCGTTGCCGTTCATGCGCACGGTGCGGGGCGAACTGCTGGCCAGGGGGCTGCACCCCGCCGCCATCCACTACGAGGTCTTCGGCCCCGACCTCTGGCGCTGAGGAATACGCCGACAACCTCTCCGGTTCCGGCAAGCGCTGTCGGCGACAGGGCCCGGAGA
>NZ_AEJB01000473.1 GCF_000331005.1 Streptomyces turgidiscabies Car8 | reverse complement strand
CGCTGACGATGCCGCGGTACCCCATCGCGTGTACGGCGGTGCACAACTCGTGTGCCTCGCGCAAGAAGGGGTCGAAGGCGGGGAGCCAGGCGGCGGGCGCCGGCCAGACATGGCCATTCAGCACGGGTTGCATACGCATGGCGCCGTGGCCCGCGAGTTCGATGCCCTGGCCGGTGAGATGGAACTCGACACACAAGGGCAGGGCCCTACGGGCGGTCCGGAGGGGGCGCCCGGGGACACGTACTCCCGCACAGCCCGTTCACAGGCACCCGCTATCCTCGCCCCCGCGGAAGTGCCGCACGGGGAGGGAAACGATGTCGGGCAAGGGGAGAGGCCGGGGGCTGGGGGTCGCAGCCGTCGTGGTGGGACTGGTGGGGGTGGTGCTGGCACTCGGCGCCGTCGCGTACGGACGGAGCTCGTACGGGGCCGCCACGATCAGCAGCCAGAGCATGGCGCCTGCGTACGGGCCGGGCGACCGCGTCATCTACGACCGGGTCGACGGCGGCGACGTACGGCGCGGTGACGTCGTGCTGTTCTCGGCGCCGGAGCGCTACCAGTCCGATGTGAGCGTGATGCAGCGGGTGATCGGTGTCGGTGGCGACCGGGTGGTGTGCTGCACGGGCGAGGGTTCGGGTGCGCGGCTCAGCGTGAACGGGAAGCCGGTCCCGGAGCCGTATGTGAACGGCGGCGACGCGGACGGCGTGCACGCGTCGTACGACGTGACGGTCCCGAAGGGACGGCTGTTCCTGCTCGGCGACAACCGGGCGGACTCCCTGGACTCGCGCTTCTTCGCGCGCGACCACGACGGGACGGTCGCCGAGTCCGCCGTGACGGGCCGGATGACCGACCGCCACACGATGCCCGTCGTCATCGGAACGGCCGTCATGGCCGGGTCGGTCCTTGCCCTGGTCGGAATCGGGCTGGGGATCGCCGCGTTCGTCGTACGGCGGCGGTGGCGCAGGGCGTCGGTACCTGTGGCGCCCCAGCCGGTGCAACCGGTCCAGTGACGTGACCTCCCGGGGCCGCAGCCACAGCCGCGGCCCCGGGAACACGGGGGAAGCTACCCCGCGTCGGCCGCCGACTCGGTCAGCAGCGCGTGCAGCGGCTTCCCGGCCCGCTGGCGGTACTCCTGGATCGCCCAGCCGTTGCCGTCGGGGTCCTTGAAGTACATGAACGTGGCGCCGTCGTCCGGTGAGTACTGCATCGGCTCCGACACCTCAAGACCACGTTCCACCAGCTCGGCGTGGGCCGCCTTGATGTCGGCGACGCACAGCTGGAGGCCCTGGTAGGAGCCCGGTGCGGGCGTCGGGCCGTCCATCGTGTCCCAGATGGTGTCGCCCAGCGCGATCGAACAGCCCGAGCCCGGAGGCGTGAGCTGGACGATGCGCATCCCCGGCATGACCTCCTGGTCGATGTCGACATGGAATCCGGCCTTGTCGCGGTAGAAGTCCCGGGCCCGGTCGATGTCACTCACGGGCAGCGGGACGACTTCGAGCGTGTACTGCATCGCTGGTCCTCCAGATCGCGTTCACGTCGTCCTTGGCGGAACGGCTCCCCTCACCGAAGCCGAAAACCGGGCGGGGCGCCACCGAAACGACCATGTCGGTGGCGGAGGGAGACGTTCCGACCAGCGTGGACTTCGCTCCGGTCCGTCCGGCGCTTCCCGTCGCCCCTCCGGTTACGCTCGTGGGCGTACGACCTTGATCCGATGGTCCGACGGGAAGGCCCAGGATGATGGCGCCGGGGCGCAGGAGCAGTACCTTCACGCGGCTGCTGCGGCACGGTTTCACCGATCCCTCCGCCGCCGAGCGGCTCCTCGACAGTGCCGAGCTGGCACCCCTGCGGGACGACCCGGTGCTCCTCGACGCGCTGGGCGCGACCGCCGACCCGGATCTCGCGCTGCTCGGGCTCGTCCGGCTCGCCGAGGCGCAGGACGGGCGGACCGCCCGGCACGAGCTGCTGGACACGGTGATAGCGGCCAAGCCACTGCGCGACCGGCTCCTCGGGGTGCTCGGCGCCTCCGCCGCCCTCGCCGACCATCTGATCCGGCATCCGCGCGACTGGCAGGCCCTCGTCATGTACGAGCCCCGGGATCTCCATCCCGGGGTGGAGGAGTTCGAGCGGGGGCTCGCCGAGGCAACCGACCCCGTGTCGCTGCGCGTCGCCTACCGGCGCTGCCTGCTGTCCATCGCCGCCCGCGACGTCTGCGGCACCACCGACGTCGCCGAGACCGCCGCCGAGCTGGCCGACCTCGCCACCGCGACCCTGCGCGCCGCCCTCGCCATCGCCAGGGCCGCCGCGCCCGACGACGCCGCACTGTGCCGGCTCGCCGTCGTCGCCATGGGCAAGTGCGGCGGCCACGAGCTCAACTACGTGTCCGACGTCGACGTCATCTTCGTCGGTGAGGCTGTCGACGGCGCCGACGAGGGGAAGGCGCTGCAGGCCGCCACCCGGCTCGCCTCGCATCTCATGCGGATCTGCTCCGAGACCACCATCGAGGGGAGTATCTGGCCCGTCGACGCCAATCTGCGCCCCGAGGGCCGCAACGGTCCGCTGGTGCGTCCCCTCAGCAGCCATCTCGCCTACTACCAGCGCTGGGCCAAGACCTGGGAGTTCCAGGCCCTGTTGAAGGCCCGCCCGGTCGCCGGTGACATCGAGCTGGGGGAGGCGTACGTCGCCGCGCTCGCCCCCCTCGTCTGGCATGCCGCCGAGCGCGACAACTTCGTCGTCGACGTGCAGAAGATGCGCCGCCGCGTCGTCGAGAACATTCCCGTCGCCGAGGTCGAGCGGGAGCTGAAGCTCGGGCCCGGTGGGCTGCGGGACGTCGAATTCGCCGTCCAGCTGCTCCAGCTGGTGCACGGGCGCGCCGACACCTCCCTGCGCAGCGGGACCACCCTGGACGCGCTGGGCGCCCTCGCCGCCGGCGGGTACGTCGGACGCGCGGACGCCGTGCAGCTCGACGACGCCTATCGCTTCCTGCGGTCCATGGAGCACCGGATCCAGCTGTTCCGGCTGCGCCGCACCCACCTCGTGCCCGAGGACGAGGCCGACCTGCGGCGCATCGGACGCTCGCTGGGGCTGCGCACCGATCCGGTGGCCGAGCTGAACCGGGAATGGAAACGGCACGCGTCCGTCGTACGACGGCTGCACGAGAAGCTCTTCTACCGGCCGCTGCTCGACGCCGTCGCCCAACTTGCCCCCGGCGAGACCAGATTGAGCACCGGCGCGGCCCGGGAGCGACTGGTCGCGCTCGGATACGCCGATCCGGCCGCGGCCCTCCGGCACCTGGAGGCACTGGCCAGCGGGGTCAGCCGCAAGGCGGCCATCCAACGGACGCTGCTGCCCGTCCTGTTGGGCTGGTTCGCCGACTCCGCCGACCCGGACGCCGGACTGCTCAACTTCCGCAAGGTGTCGGACGCGCTGGGCCGGACCCCCTGGTATCTACGGCTGTTGCGGGACGAAGGTGCCGCCGCCGAGAACCTGGCGCGTGTCCTGTCCGCCGGACGACTCGCCCCCGACCTGCTGATGCGGGCCCCGGAGGCCGTCGCGCTGCTCGGTGACGGCGACGGGGCGAGCGGACTGGAGCCGCGTCAGCGGGACCACCTGGAGCAGGAGATACTGGCCGCTGTCGGACGCTCCGAGACCGGCGAACAGGGCGTGTACGCGGCGCGCGGTGTCAGGCGCCGCGAGCTGTTCCGTACGGCCGCCGCCGACATCGTCGGCTCCTACGGCACCGAGCAGTCACCCGCCGAGGCCGACCAGGGCGCCCTGGTGGACCGGGTCGGCGCCGCGATCTCCGACCTCACGGCGGCCACCCTGGCCGGGACCCTACGGGCGGTCGTGCGGGACGGCTGGGGGGACACCCTGCCCACCCGGTTCACAGTGATCGGCATGGGCCGCTTCGGCGGTCACGAGCTGAACTACGGCTCCGACGCCGACGTCCTGTTCGTGCACGAACCCCGGGAGGGCGTCGACGAGCACGTGGCCGCCAAGGCGGCGAACGCCGTGGTCTCCGAGATGCGGCGGCTCCTCCAAGTGCCCAGCGCCGACCCGCCGTTGCTCATCGACGCCGATCTGCGCCCCGAGGGCAAGTCGGGGCCGCTGGTCCGGACCCTGACGTCGTACGAGGCGTACTACCGCCGCTGGTCCCTCGGTTGGGAGTCCCAGGCGCTGCTGCGGGCCGAAGTCGTCGCCGGGGACCTGGAGTTGGGGCGCCGCTTCATCGAGCTGATCGATCCGCTGCGCTACCCGGCGGAGGGGCTCGGCGACGACGCCGTGCGCGAGATCAGGCGCCTGAAGGCGCGTATGGAGTCGGAGCGGATGCCCCGCGGCGCCGATCCGACCCTGCACACCAAGCTCGGGCGGGGCGGCCTGTCGGACGTGGAGTGGACCGTCCAGTTGCTGCAACTGCAGCACGGGTGGGCCGAACCGGGCCTGCGGACGACCCGTACCCGCGAGGCCCTCGCCGCAGCCTGCGCCGCCGAACTGATCTCCGGGGAGGACGCGGCCATACTGGACGAGGCGTGGGTCCTGGCCACCCGGGTGCGCAACGCCGTGATGCTGGTGCGCGGCCGGGCCGGGGACACCTTCCCCTCCGACGGACGGGAACTGGGCGCGGTGGGACGGTACCTGGGGTACGGGCCGGGCCATGTCGGCGACATGATCGACGCGTACCGGCGGACCACCCGGCGGGCACGCGGTGTCGTGGAGACGCTGTTCTACGGGGCGTCGGCGTAGGGAGCCGGCCCCGCCTCTCCCGGCGCGGTCACGGTCACGGCGGCGGTCACGGCTTGACCGGGAGCAGCGGGCCGCCCCGCCCCCGCACCGGGACCAGTTTCGGCAGGGCGTACGGGAGCTTGCCGTACCAGAGGCGGGCCACCGTGAAGCCGAACGCCAGACACATGAGGCCGCCCACCGCGTCCAGCCAGAAGTGGTTGGCCGTGGCGACGATCACCAGCAGGGTGGCCACCGGGTAGAGAAGCCCGAGAACGCGCACCCACGGGACGCTGGCCAGCGCGAAGATCGTCAGACCGCACCAGGTGGACCAGCCGATGTGCATCGACGGCATCGCCGCGTACTGGTTCGACATGTGCTTGAGGTCGCCGGAGGCCATCGAACCCCAGGTGTGGTGGACCATCACTGTGTCGACGAAGTCGCCGCCGTTCATCAGCCGGGGCGGGGCCAGCGGATACAGGTAGTAACCGACCAGGGCCACCACCGTGGTCGCGAAGAGGGTCAGCCGTGTCGCCGCGTACCGGCCGGGGTGACAGCGGTACAGCCACACCAGGACACCGAGAGTGACGACGAAGTGCAGCGTCGCGTAGTAGTAGTTCATGCCCACGATCAGCCAAGTCACTGAGTTGATCGCGTGGTTGACCGACTCCTCGACAGCGATGCCCAGGGTGTGCTCGGTCTTCCAGAGCCAGTCCGCGTTGCGCAGCGCCTCGGCCTTCTGCTCCGGCACGGCGTTACGGATCATCGAGTACGTCCAGTAACTGACCGCGATCAGAAGGATCTCGAACCAGAGCCGTGGCCGGCGCGGAGTCCGCACTCGGCGCAGGAGTCCCCTGACCACGTCGCCGTTCCCCTCCGCCGTGTCGTCCGTGACGGAATGTGGAGCGGCCCGGTCGTGGCCTTCCCTGGTTGTCACGGTCGATTCGCCCATGGACACAGAGTCTGCCAGATACGGTCCCCTCCCAGATCATCCCCTGGTCCTGTCCGACCCGCACGTTCTACGGCAGGCTGACAGGGCCCGAACTACTACCAGGGGACTGCCCGAAGCAGGGCATTCTCCACCCTGAGGACGACCCTTGAGGAACAGCGCGGGAAGCCGGGCAGGCGGGCCGGTCGGGCAGGCCTCAGGGGCGGGTGCGGTCCCCGGGGGCCGAGGCCGTGGAACCCCGGACCACCAGTTCCGGCATGAACACGAACTCGCTGTGCGGGGCCGGCGTACCGCCGATCTCCTCAAGCAGCGTGCGTACGGCGGCCTGGCCCATCGCCGGGACCGGCTTGCGGACCGTGGTGAGGGGCGGGTCGGTGAAGGCGATCAGCGGGGAGTCGTCGAACCCCACGACCGAGACGTCCCGGGGGACCTCCAGACCGCGCTGCCGGGCCGCCCGTATCGCGCCCAGCGCCATCATGTCGCTCGCGCACACCACCGCCGTGCAGTCACGGTCGATGAGCGCCATGGCCGCCGCCTGGCCGCCCTCCAGCGTGTACAGCGAGTGCTGGACGAACCGCGTCTCGACGTCCTGCGCCGTCAGGCCCAGCAGATCCTGCATCGTCCGTACGAAGCCCTCGATCTTGCGCTGGACCGGCACGAAACGCTTCGGGCCCAGGGCCAGACCGATACGGGTGTGGCCGAGCGAGACGAGGTGGGTGACCGCGAGGTTCATCGCCGCGCGGTCGTCGGGGGAGATGAACGGCGCCTGCACCTTGGGGGAGAAGCCGTCCACCAGGACGAACGGCACGCCCTGGGCCCGCAGTTGCTCGTAGCGTGTCATGTCGGCGGAGGTGTCCGCGTGCAGTCCGGAGACGAAGATGATGCCGGCCACGCCCCGGTCGACGAGCATCTCCGTCAGCTCGTCCTCCGTGGAACCGCCGGGCGTCTGGGTGGCCAGGACCGGGGTGTAACCCTGCCGGGTGAGGGCCTGGCCGATGACCTGCGCCAGGGCCGGGAAGATCGGGTTCTCCAGTTCCGGGGTGATGAGGCCCACCAGGCCCTCGCTGCGCTGGCGCAGCCGGACAGGGCGCTCGTAGCCCAGTACGTCGAGGGCGGCGAGCACGGTCTGGCGGGTGGTGGCGGCGACGCCCGGCTTCCCGTTCAGGACCCGGCTGACTGTCGCTTCGCTCACCCCCGCCTGGGCGGCGATGTCGGCAAGCCGTGTGGTCACAGGGCTGGACTGTACCGGGCGGCCCTCGCCTTGCCCACCGAACGGACGCCGGGCGCGGGCCGTCGAACGGCCTGCCGGACGGCCGGGACGGCCGCTCGCCGCTGCGGGTTGCTGCGTCATCGCGCTCCCTCATGGGTCTGGCGTGGGGTGTGACGTGCGTCTGGAGTGCGCTGATGGGGCGTACATGGCAAGAGCTTGCAGAGTCTTGCACAAGTGCCCCAGATCCCGCTGGGCAGCGGCAGAACAGGGGGTCAGGCCATTCGGTGGCAGCGGTTCGAGAGGTCACGGCGAGGTAACTGTCGCGGGTTCTTGCACTTTTTTGCTGCAAGGTCTTTCGTAGCGCTTACATGGCTGTTACGTTCACGTCGCCCGGCGGCGGCAACGGTGCGGCCGACTGACAACTTATGGAGAACTCATGCGGCGTGGCATAGCGGCCACCGCGCTGGTGGCGTCCCTCGCCCTCGCGGCGACAGCCTGCGGCGGAGACGACAGCGGCAGTGACAAGGCCGACGGTCCGGTCACCATCACCTGGTGGGACACCTCCAACGCCACCAACGAGGCGCCGACGTACCAGGCCCTCGTCAAGGAGTTCGAGGCCGCCAACAAGGACGTCAAGGTCAAGTACGTCAACGTCCCCTTCGACCAGGCGCAGAACAAGTTCGACACCGCCGCCGGTGCCTCCGGCGCCCCGGACGTGCTGCGCTCCGAGGTCGGCTGGACCCCCGCCTTCGCCAAGAAGGGCTTCCTGCTGCCGCTCGACGGCACCGAGGCCCTCACCGACGAGGCCGAGTTCCAGCCCAGCCTGATCGAACAGGCCAAGTACGAGGGCAAGACGTACGGCGTCCCGATCGTCACCGACACCCTCGCGCTCGTCTACAACAAGGCGCTCTTCACGAAGGCCGGCCTCACCGAGGCGCCCAAGACCTGGGCCGACCTGAAGACGGCCGCCGCCACCATCAAGGCGAAGACCGGCGTCGACGGCTACTGGGGCTCCACCCAGGCCTACTACGCGCAGAGCTTCCTCTACGGCGAGGGCACCGACACCGTCGACGTCACCGCCAAGAAGATCACCGTCAACTCGGCCCCCGCCAAGAAGGCGTACGGCACCTGGCTCGGCCTCTTCGACGGCAAGGGGCTGCACAAGGCGGACACCACCGCCGACGCCTACGCCCACATCCAGGACGCGTTCGTCAACGGCAAGGTCGCCGCGATCGTCCAGGGCCCGTGGGAGATCACCAACTTCTACAAGGGTGCCGCGTTCAAGGACAAGGCCAACCTCGGTATCGCCACCGTCCCGGCCGGCTCCAGCGGCAAGGCGGGCGCCCCGACCGGCGGCCACAACCTCTCCGTGTACGCGGGCTCGGACGCCGCGCACCAGAAGGCCGCGCTGAAGTTCGTCAACTTCATGACGTCCGCGAAGTCCCAGTCGCAGATCGCCCTGAAGAACTCGACGCTGCCCACCCGCGACGACGCCTACACCGCCGAGGTCAAGGCCGACCCGGGCCTCGCCGGCTACCAGGGCGTCCTCGCCGCCGCCCAGCCCCGCCCGGCGCTGCCCGAGTACAGCTCCCTGTGGGGGCCGCTCGACACCGAGCTGCCGCAGATCGCGGGCGGCAAGGAGTCCCTCGACAAGGGCCTGGGCAACGCGGAGACCGCGATCGCCAAGCTGGTCCCGGACTTCACCAAGTGATCGGCAAGTGACCCGAATGGCCGTCGGAACCGCCCAGTTGGACCCGGGGGACGGTTCCGGCGGTCATCGGCCCTGCGCGGCCGTACCCCTTGGTCTCCCAGGTCTCCCGAGACTTCCCGATCTTCCTGATCCTCCAGAAGGTGTCGAACCATGACAGTCGCCATCGACCGCGCCACCGGCAAGCGCCGGGGTGAGCCCGGGAAGCGCCCCGGCCGGCTCGATCGTCTCAAGCACGCCTACCAGAAGTACTGGTACGCGTACGCGATGATCGCGCCCGTGGTCGTCGTGCTCGGCGGACTCGTGCTCTACCCGCTCGTGCGCGGCCTCTACCTGACGCTCACGGACGCCAACAGCCTCAACTCCGCCCGCACGATCGGCGTCAACCACATCGACGCCACCTACAAGTTCATCGGCTTCGACAACTACGCCGACATCCTGTGGGGCGACACCGCGTACGACCGCTTCTGGTCGCACTTCATCTGGACGATCGTCTGGACCGTCCTCTGCGTGGCCCTGCACTACAGCATCGGCCTCGGCCTGGCCCTCCTGCTGAACCAGAAGCTGCGCGGGCGCACCTTCTACCGGCTGATCCTGGTCCTGCCGTGGGCCGTGCCCACCTTCGTCACCGTCTTCGGCTGGCGGTTCATGCTCGCCGACGGCGGCATCATCAACACGATGCTCGACGCCGTGCACCTGCCGTCACCGCTGTGGCTGGAGGACACCTTCTGGCAGCGGTTCGCCGCGATCATGGTCAACACCTGGTGCGGGGTGCCGTTCATGATGGTCTCGCTGCTCGGCGGCCTCCAGTCCATCGACTCCACGCTGTACGAGGCGGCGGACATGGACGGCGCGAACGCCTGGCAGAGGTTCTGGTACGTCACCCTGCCGGGCCTGCGCTCCGTCAGCTCCACCGTCGTACTCCTCGGAATCATCTGGACGTTCAACCAGTTCGCCGTCATCTTCCTGCTGTTCGGCAACACCGCCCCGGACGCGGACATCCTCGTCACCTGGGCCTACCACCTCGGCTTCGGCCAACAGCCGCGCGACTTCGCGCAGTCGGCGGCCTACGGCATGCTGCTGCTGGCCATCCTCGTCGTCTTCACCTCCTTCTACCGCCGCTGGCTGAACCGCGATGAGCAGCAGCTCGCGATCTGAGGCAGGAGTCCCAACCCCCATGAGTGCCATGACAGTTCAGAAGTCCGCGAAGCCGGACCCGGCCGACCCGGCCGCCGCCCCGCAGCTCGCACGCGGCCGGCGCGGCCTCGCCACCGCCCTCGCCTCCCACGGCATCCTGACCGTCGCGAGCCTGATCGCGCTCTTCCCGATCGCCTGGCTGCTCTATCTGTCCCTCGGCCCCGACAAGGACGACTACCTCCACCCCGGGGGCATCTGGGACAAGATGACGTTCGACAACTACTCGTTCGTCCTCCAGCACACCAACTTCTTCGACTGGCTGAAGAGTTCGCTGATCGTCTCGCTCGGGACGACGGTCATCGGCGTGATGGTCGCGGCGACCACCGGCTACGCGGTCTCGCGGATGCGCTTCCCCGGCTACCGCAAGTTCATGTGGGTGCTGCTGGTCACCCAGATGTTCCCGATCGCCGTACTCATCGTGCCGATGTACCAGATCCTGTCGGACCTCCAGCTCATCGACCACTACTTCGGACTGGTCCTCGTCTACTGCTCGACTGCCGTGCCCTACTGCGCCTGGCTGCTCAAGGGATACTTCGACACGATCCCCTTCGAGATCGACGAGGCGGGACGCGTCGACGGGCTGACCCCCTTCGGCACCTTCGCGCGGCTCATCCTGCCGCTGGCCAAACCGGGCCTGGCGGTCGCCGCGTTCTACAGCTTCATCACCGCCTTCGGCGAGGTCGCGTTCGCCTCGACGTTCATGCTGTCGGACACGAAGTACACCTTCGCGGTCGGCCTGCAGAGCTTCGTCAGCGAGCACGACGCCCAGCGCAACCTGATGGCCGCCACCGCGGTACTGGTCGCGATACCCGTCTCCGCCTTCTTCTACCTGGTCCAGAAGAACCTGGTGGCAGGCCTGACAGCGGGCGGCACGAAGGGCTGAGACCGGCCCGGCGAACTCCCGCGCGTCAACTGCCGCGCGGGAGGCGGACGCGGTGGCCATCCGACCCCGCTGTCACCGCGTCCGCCTGTTTGTTTCAGGGGCGCGGGGCTGTGTCGATCTGCGGCTCCGCCGCGGGGCGCGACCAGCCACAGCGCACCCGCGGCCTGAAAACCCGCAGAACCCGCCCATGACCCGAACCCCGTTACGTACCAAGGACGTTATGAGCCAGCACTCCACCGCTCCGGCCCCGACCTCCACCAACGTCGCCGCCACCCCCGACTGGTGGCGCGACGCGGTGATCTACCAGGTCTACCCCCGCAGCTTCGCCGACAGCAACGGCGACGGCATGGGTGACCTGGAAGGCGTACGCACCCGGCTGCCGTATCTGCGCGACCTGGGCGTCGACGCCGTGTGGCTCAGCCCGTTCTACGCCTCCCCGCAGGCCGACGCCGGCTACGACGTCGCCGACTACCGGGCCGTGGACCCCATGTTCGGCAACCTCCTGGACGCCGACGCGCTGATCCGCGACGCCCACGAACTGAACCTCAGGATCATCGTCGACCTGGTCCCCAACCACTCCTCCGACCAGCACGAGTGGTTCAAGCGGGCGCTGCGCGAGGGCCCCCGCTCATCGCTCCGGGACCGCTACCACTTCCGCCCCGGCAAGGGCGAGACCGGCGAACTCCCGCCCAACGACTGGGAGTCCGTCTTCGGCGGCCCGGCGTGGACGCGGGTCACGGAGCCCGACGGCACGCCCGGCGCCTGGTACCTGCACCTCTTCGCGCCCGAGCAGCCCGACTTCAACTGGGAACACCCGGCCGTCGGGGACGAGTTCCGCTCGGTCCTCCGCTTCTGGCTCGACATGGGCGTCGACGGATTCCGTATCGACGTCGCACACGGCCTGGTGAAGGCGGAGGGCCTCCCGGACCTGGGAACCCACGACCAGGTGAAGCTGCTGGGCAACGATGTCATGCCGTTCTTCGACCAGGACGGCGTGCACGCGATCTACCGGCAGTGGCGCACGATCCTCGACGAGTACGCGGGTGAGCGCATCTTCGTCGCGGAGGCGTGGACCCCGACGATCGAGCGCACCGCGAACTACGTCCGCCCGGACGAACTCCACCAGGCCTTCAACTTCCAGTACCTGGCGACCTATTGGGACGCGGCGGAGCTGAGGAGCGTCATCGACCGCACCCTGGACGCCATGCGCCCGGTCGGCGCCCCCGCCACCTGGGTCCTCTCCAACCACGACGTCACCCGTCACGCCACCCGCTTCGCCAACGAGCCCGGCCTCGGCACGCAGATCCGCCTCGCCGGAGACCGCGCGCTGGGCCTGCGCAGGGCCCGCGCGGCGACGCTGTTGATGCTGGCGCTGCCCGGCTCGGCGTACGTCTACCAGGGCGAGGAGCTGGGCCTCCCGGACGTCGTCGACCTCTCCGACGAGGTCCGCCAGGACCCCGCGTACTTCCGGGGCGCGGGCCAGGACGGCTTCCGAGACGGCTGCCGGGTGCCGATCCCCTGGACCCGCGAGGGCTCCTCGTACGGCTTCGGCTCGGGCGGCGCCTGGCTCCCGCAGCCGGGGGAGTGGGCCGAGCTGAGCGTCGAGGCCCAGACCGGGACACCCGGCTCGACCCTGGAGCTCTACCGCTCCGCACTCACCGCCCGACGCGAACATCCCGCCCTCGGCGCGGGCGACTCCGTCGAGTGGCTTCGGTCGCCCGAGGGCGTCCTCGCCTTCCGGCGCGGCGACTTCGTGTGCGTCGCGAACACGAGCGGTGAGGCGGTCACGATCCGCGCGTACGGCGAGATCCTGGTCGCCAGCGCCGAGGTGACGGTGACGGACGACGAGGCGAAGCTTCCGGCGGACACGACGGTGTGGTGGACGACGGTCTGACGATCCCGCCTGCCTGAGCAGGCGTCGCCGATCGAACTCGCGGGACCCGCCGCCCAGTTGGGCGGCGGGTCCTACTCGGCTGCGACAGTCCGGGGACCGGTTCGTTTCACGGAGGCGATCACGGCGGAAAGGGCCGTGGTGACGGCGAGGCTCCCCACCATGACCATCCCCACGCCGATGACGAAGAGGCCACTGGCGTCGTCCGACCAGTCGTAGTAGGCGGCAACGGTCAGGCCGGCCGGGATGCCGAGCACAGCGCCCGGGAAGCGGCTCCGGGATGCCGCCCAGTACGCCGGCGCCAGCAGGGTCAGTACCAGTCCGATCACCTGCCACGCCTCGTACGGGCCGGTGGTGGAGCCATCGGGGTGCACGTCACGCTGCTGGTCCCAGCCCAGCCAGGCGGCCCACGCCGCCAGTGCCACCCCGGTCGGCACCAGGATCGGCAGCAGGTGGCGAACAGGTTTGAACAGGTCCTTTTCCATGGCCAAAGCGTCTCGGCCCGCCGCGTAGCCGACCAGAGCGCGTGTACTCAGCTCCACCTGAGTACATGGATGCACCGCTCCGGGTCCGCCGAAAGCGTCTGTCCCTCCCCTCGTAGCGTGAAGACCCTGACTGCAGGGGAAGTTGGGAGTCATGGCGGAGAAGCGACGGAAGTTCGATCCGGAGTTCCGTGAGGGGGCCGTACGGATCGTCACGGAGACCGGCAAAACGATCGCGGAGGTCGCCGAGGATCTGGGGATCAACGAGGCCACCCTGGCGAGCTGGGTCTCCCGCGCCCGTCGGGCAGGGACCGTACCGGCTGGCGGGAGCGACGAGTTGGAGCGGTTGCGACGGGAGAATGCCCAGCTCAGGCGGGACAACAAGGAGCTGGGCATGGAGCGTGATGTCCTCAAACGCTGCATGGTCCTGTGGGTGAAGTAGCCGTGGCGGACCCGGCGTCCGTCGTCGGGGTGATCAGCGACTTCAGGACCGAGCACGGCATTTCGCACCGCGTCTCCTGCCGCGCCCTGGGCGTGAGCGAGTCGTGGTTCTACAAGCACCGCATCCGCCGACCTACCCGGCGTGAGCTGCGCAGACAGCACCTGATCGAAGCGGTGGAGGAGGAGTTCGACACTTCCGGCGGCACCTACGGCTCGCCGAAGATCTGGATCAGGCTGGTGAGGCAGGGCTGGCGGGTCTCGGTGAACACCATCGCGAAGATCATGGCCGAGCTCGGCCTGGTCGCACGGAAGGTGTGCAGACGGCGGGGGCTGACCCGGCCGGGCAAGCGGCCGGCCGCCCCGGACTTCGTACGGCGGGACTTCACCGCCGAGGCACCCGACCTGGTCTGGTGCGGGGACATGACGGAGATCGGGACCGGCGAGGGCAAGCTCTACCTGGCCACGGTCATCGACCTGTTCTCCCGCCGCCTGCTCGGGTATGCGATGGGTGCCCGTCACGATGCCGAACTGGTGGTGGCCGCCCTGCACATGGCCGTGGCGACCCGCGGCGGGGACGTGCGCGGCGTCATTTTCCACACGGACCGCGGCAGCGAGTACGGCTCTCGGAGGTTCCGCCGAGCCTGCCGCCGGCTGGGCGTCTTCCAGTCCATGGGCCGGGTCGGCTCGTGCTTCGACAACGCCGTCAGCGAGGCATTCAACAGCGTGCTGAAGGTCGAGTACGTCCACCGACACACCTTCGCCACACGCACCGAGGCCCGGATCCGGATCGCGACCTGGATCACCGACTTCTACAACAGCCGTCGGCTACACAGCGTGTGTGGCTTCGAGAGCCCGATCGACTACGAACATAGCTATCAGGCCAGCCTCACCGAGGAACTGGCTGCATAGGAAGGTCTCCACAAATCGAGGGGATTGACACGTCCCAAGGGTTGACCGTTGGACAAGTGGGCTCGTATTTTCTGCTCGGTTGAAAGTTTTCAGCCATCTTGCAGCAAGAACCGGCAACAGATCTTGCCTGGACCTTCAACGGAGAAGGACCCCCACATGGCCAGTAGGACCCTGTCCGGTGCGCTCGCCCTGGCGGCGGGTGCGTCGATCGCGCTAGCTGTCCCGACGGGCGCCGCCCACGCCTCCCCGCCCGGCACCAAGGACGTCACCGCCGTCCTCTTCGAGTGGAAGTTCGCCTCGGTGGCGAAGGAGTGCACCAACACCCTCGGCCCCGCCGGCTACGGATTCGTGCAGGTCTCCCCGCCCGCCGAGCACATACAGGGCTCGCAGTGGTGGACCTCGTACCAGCCCGTCAGTTACCGGATCGCGGGGCGGCTCGGCGACGCCGCCGCATTCCAGAGCATGGTCAACACCTGCCACGCCGCGGGCGTCAAGGTCGTCGTCGACACCGTCATCAACCACATGTCGGCGGGCAGCGGCACCGGCACCGGCGGTTCGTCGTACAGCAAGTACAACTACCCCGGCCTGTACTCCTCGTCCGACTTCGACGACTGCACCTCGACGGTCAACAACTACCAGGACCGCTGGAACGTCCAGCACTGCGAGCTCGTCACCCTCGCCGATCTCGACACGGGTGAGGACTACGTCCGTTCGGCCATCGCCGGGTACATGAACTCGCTCCTCGGCTACGGCGTCGACGGCTTCCGTATCGACGCGGCCAAGCACATCGCCGCCGCCGACCTCGCCAACATCAAGTCCCGGCTGAGCAACACGTCGGTGTACTGGAAGCAGGAGGCCATCTACGGGAGTGGCGAGGCCGTCCAGCCCGCCGAGTACACGGGTAACGGCGATGTCCAGGAGTTCCGTTACGCCTTCGACCTCAAGCGGGTCTTCAACAACGAGAACCTCGCCTACCTGAAGAACTACGGGGAGGGCTGGGGCTATATGAGCAGCTCGGTCTCGGGCGTCTTCGTCGACAACCACGACACCGAGCGCAACGGCTCCACCCTCAGCTACAAGGACAACGCCAACTACACACTCGCCAACGTCTTCATGCTCGCCTACCCGTACGGCGCCCCGGACATCAACTCCGGCTACGAGTTCTCCGACACGGACGCCGGCCCTCCCAACGGCGGTACGGTCAACGCCTGTTGGCAGGACGGCTGGAAGTGCCAGCACGCCTGGCCGGAGATCCTGCGCATGGTCGCCTTCCGCAACGCCACCCGCGGTGAGTCCGTCGGCAACTGGTGGGACAACGGGGGCGACGCCATCGCCTTCGGACGGGGCAGCAAGGGGTACGTGGCCATCAACCACGAGTCGAGCAGCCTGAGCCGGACCTACCAGACCTCGCTGGCCGCCGGGACGTACTGCAACGTGCAGAGCAACACGTCGGTGACCGTGAATTCGAGCGGCCAGTTCACCGCGACGCTGGGTGCGAACACTGCCCTGGCGATCTACGCGGGCAAGTCGAGCTGCTGAAAGTTCTTTCCAGTGGTTTCAGGACTCTTGCTGTAAGCGTTTCCTCGGCGATACGGTCGCGCGGGGTCGGACCCGCAAGAGCCGCGATCGCAAGGAGTCCACGTCCGTGATACCGAGATGGTCGGCGCCGCCGAGGCGTCGCACTGCCCGCACAGCCCTTACTGCCCGTGCGGGCAGGGTCGCTGCGGTCACCGTGACCGCGTTGGCCGCAGCGCTCGTCCAGCCCCTGGCCGCCGGGGCGAACACGTCGCCCCCGCCCCCGCCGCCGTCAGACAGGAAGCTCGCCGCCGAACCGGCCCGGCACGACGCCACCCGCGAGCAGTTCTACTTCGTCCTCCCGGACCGTTTCGCCAACGGCAGCACCGCCAACGACCGTGGCGGACTCACCGGTTCACGCCTCGCCACCGGCTACGACCCCACCGACAAGGGCTTCTACCAGGGCGGCGACCTCAAGGGCCTCACCAGCAAGCTCGACTACATCAAGGGCCTCGGCACCACCGCCATCTGGCTGGCCCCGATCTTCAAGAACGCGCCCGTGCAGGGGACCGGGGCGGACGCCTCCGCCGGATACCACGGCTACTGGATCACCGACTTCACCCAGGTCGACCCGCACTTCGGCACCAACCAGGACCTCGAAACCCTCATCTCCAAGGCCCACACCAAGGGCATGAAGGTCTTCTTCGACGTCATCACCAACCACACCGCCGACGTCGTCGACTACGAGCAGAAGTCCTACGACTACCTCTCCAAGGGCGCCTTCCCGTACCTCACCCAGGCCGGCGAGCCCTTCGACGACGCCGACTACGCAGATGGGAAGAAAGACTTCCCGTCCGTCGACGCCGACTCGTTCCCGCGCACCCCCGTCGTCCCCGCCGCGAAGAAGAACGCCAAGGTCCCGTCCTGGCTCAACGACCCGGCGATGTACCACAACCGGGGCGACTCCACCTGGGCCGGCGAGTCCGCCACCTACGGCGACTTCGTCGGCCTCGACGACCTGTGGACCGAGCGTCCCGAGGTCGTCAGCGGGATGCAGAAGATCTACGAGCGCTGGGTACGGGACTTCCGGATCGACGGCTTCCGGATCGACACCGTGAAGCACGTCAACATGGAGTTCTGGACCCAGTGGGCCACGGCGCTGGACAAGTACGCGGCCGGCCACGGCCGCGACGACTTCTTCATGTTCGGCGAGGTGTACTCCGCCGACACCTCCGTGACCTCCCCGTACGTCACCCAGGGCCGCCTCGACTCCACGCTCGACTTCCCCTTCCAGGACGCGGCCCGCTCGTACGCCTCTCAGGGCGGCAGCGCCCGGAAGCTCGCGTCGGTCTTCGGCGACGACTACAAGTACACGACCGACAAGGCGAACGCCTACGAGCAGGTCACCTTCCTCGGCAACCACGACATGGGCCGGATCGGGACCTTCCTGCGGCAGGACAACCCGACGGCCACCGACGCCGAACTCCTGACCAGGGACAGGCTCGCCAACGAGCTGATGTTCCTCAGCCGGGGCAACCCGGTCGTCTACTACGGCGACGAGCAGGGCTTCACCGGCGCGGGCGGCGACAAGGACGCCCGCCAGACCATGTTCGCCTCGAAGGTCACCGACTACCTCGACGACGACGAACTCGGCACCGACCGCACCCACGCGAGCGACGCCTACGACACGAGAGCACCGCTCTACCAGCAGATCAGCGCTCTCGCCAAGCTCCGCAAGGCCAACCCTGCCCTCGCCGACGGCGTCCAGACCGAGCGCTACGCGGCCGACGGCCCCGGCGTCTACGCCTTCTCCCGCACCGATGCCCGGTTCGGCGCCCAGTCCGACGCCAGGTCCGGCACCGAGTACGTCGTGGCCTTCAACAACGCGGGTGAACCGAAGACGGCGACCTTCGCCACCGGCTCGGCGGACATGGCCTTCAGCGGGATCTACGGCACCCGTGACAAGGTGACCAGCGGCACCGACAAGAAGATCACCGTCACCGTCCCGGCCGGCTCCGCCGTCGTCCTCAAGGCCGCGGGCAAGCTCCCCGCGCCCACCGCCAAGCCGTCCCTCACCCTCACGGCCCCGGCCGCCGGAGCCACCGGCACCGTCGACATCACCGCCGACATCGACGGCGGGCAGCCGGCCCGCGTCGTCTTCGCCGCCCAGACCGGCAACGGCAAGTGGCAGACCCTCGGCTCCGCCGACCACGCGCCCTACCGGGTCACCCAGACCGTCGCCAAGGACATTGCCCCCGGAACGCCCCTGCGCTACAAGGCAGTTGTGGTCGACAGTGCCGGACGCACAGCGAGTGCCATGGCGACCTCCACCACGGGCGCCCCGCCCGCCCCCGAGGTCCCCAGGGCCTCCTCGCGCGACTATGCCGTCGTCCACTACAAGCGGTCGGACGGCGACTACACCGACTGGCGCCTGTACGCCTGGGGCGACCTCGCCGACGGCGAGAGCACGACCTGGCCCGAGGGCCACGACTTCGTCGGACGGGACGCGTACGGCGCCTTCGCCTACGTCAGGCTCAAGCCCGGTGCCTCCGACGTCAGTTACCTCGTCATCGACAAGGACGGCAACAAGGACGTCTCCGCCGACCGCTCGATCGACGTCACGAAGACCGGCGAGATCTGGGTCGAGCAGGGCAAGGAAGCCGTGCTGACCCAGAAGCCCACCGCCGACTATCCCGACCAGGACACCACCAAGGCGGTCCTCCACTACCACCGCGCCGACGGCAACTACGACGGCTGGGGACTGCACGTCTGGTCCGGCGCCGCCAACCCGACCGACTGGTCCGGCCCGCTCAAGCCGGTGCGGACCGACGCCTACGGCGCCGTCTACGAGGTTCCGCTCAACGACGCTGCCACCAGCCTCAGTTACATCCTCCACAAGGGTGACGAGAAGGACCTCCCCACCGACCAGGCCCTCGACCTCAGGACCGACGGCCACGAGGTCTGGCTCCTGAACGGCCAGGAGAAGTACCTGCTCCCACAGCCAGCGGGCAGCGCCGCCGCCCTCGACCCGACCACCTCCAAGGCCGTCTGGATCGACCGGAACACCGTCGCCTGGAACGGCGACGACACCGCCGCCTCCACCCAGTTGCTGTACTCCCGCACCGGCTCGATCACGGCGAAGGACGGCGCGCTCACCAGCACCGACGAGCGCCGGCTCCGCCTCACCAGGTCGGCTCTGACCGACGCCCAGAAGGCGAAGTT
Source organism: Streptomyces turgidiscabies Car8 (assembly GCF_000331005.1). GTDB lineage: Bacteria > Actinomycetota > Actinomycetes > Streptomycetales > Streptomycetaceae > Streptomyces > Streptomyces turgidiscabies. The sequence goes on along the minus strand of NZ_AEJB01000473.1, from coordinate 2,405 downwards.
CCCGCACCTGGCCTCGTACACCGCCTGGTCCGTCGACCCGCGCGACCGCGACCGCGACCGGGTCCGCGAGGCCCTGCGCGGCCAGCTCGTCGCCTCCCAACGAGCCGCGAACGGCGCTGTATTGGCGGCGACGGGCGTGCAGATCGCCGGCGTACTCGACGATCTCTACGCCGACGCGGCGAACGCCGACCTCGGGCCGACGTTCAGCAAGGGCCGCCCGACGCTCTCCGTCTGGGCGCCCACCGCGCAGTCGGTGAAGCTCGACCTCGACGGCTCCACGGTCGCCATGAAACGCGACGACACCACCGGCGTCTGGTCCGTCACCGGCGGCAAGTCCTGGAGGGGCAAGCCCTATCGGTACGTCGTGAAGGTCTGGGCACCGAGCGTCGCCGAGGTCGTCACCAACCATGTCACCGACCCGTACTCCGTCGCCCTGACCGCCGACTCCGAGCGCAGCCTCGTCGTCGACCTGGACGACAAGTCCCTTGCCCCGGGCGGCTGGACGTCGTACGCCAAGCCGAAGGCCGTACCCCTCCACGACGCCGAGATCCAGGAACTGCACGTCAGGGACTTCTCCGTCGCCGACGACACCGTGCCCGCGAAGGACAAGGGCACCTACCGCGCCTTCGCCGACAGGGACAGCGACGGCTCCAGGCACCTCCGTGAGCTGGCGAAGGCCGGCACCTCCTACGTGCACCTCCTGCCCGTCTTCGACATCGCGACCATCCCCGAGAGGAGGGCGGACCAGGCGACCGTCGACTGCGACCTGTCCTCCTACGCCGCCGACTCCGACCGGCAGCAGGCGTGCGTCGCCGAGGTCGCCGCGAAGGACGCGTACAACTGGGGCTACGACCCGTACCACTACACCGTTCCGGAGGGCTCGTACGCGAGCGACCCGGACGGGACGCGGCGCACCGTCGAGTTCCGGCAGATGGTGAAGTCGCTCAACGGCGACGGGCTGCGGGTCGTGATGGACGTGGTCTACAACCACACCCCCGCCAGCGGTCAGGCGAAGACGAGCGTCCTCGACCAGGTGGTCCCCGGCTACTACCAGCGTCTCCTCGCGGACGGCTCGGTGGCGAACTCCACCTGCTGTGCCAACACCGCGCCCGAGAACACCATGATGGGGAAGCTCGTCGTCGACTCGATCGTCACCTGGGCCAGGGAGTACAAGGTCGACGGCTTCCGGTTCGACCTGATGGGCCACCACCCGAAGGCCAACATCCTGGCGGTCAGGAAGGCACTCGACGCACTCACCCTCAAGAAGGACGGCGTCGACGGCAAGAAGATCATCCTGTACGGGGAGGGCTGGAACTTCGGTGAGGTCGCCGACGACGCCCGCTTCGTCCAGGCCACGCAGAAGAACATGGCGGGGACGGGTATCGCGACCTTCTCCGACCGGGCTCGCGACGCCGTGCGCGGCGGCGGCCCCTTCGACGAGGACCCGGGAGTCCAGGGCTTCGCGTCCGGGCTGTACACCGACCCCAACTCGTCCACCGGCAACGGGACTTCGGCGCAGCAGAAGGCCCGCCTCCTGCACTACCAGGACCTCATCAAGGTGGGCCTGACCGGAAACCTCGCCGCCTACCGCTTCACCGACACCGACGGCAGGGACGTCACCGGCGCCCAGGTCGACTACAACGGTCAGTCCGCCGGATACGCGGACGCACCCGGCGACGCCCTCGCCTACGCCGACGCACACGACAACGAGTCACTGTTCGACGCGCTCGCCTTCAAACTGCCCGCCACGACCAGCGCGGCCGACCGGGCCCGTATGCAGGTCCTCGCCATGGCGACGGCCACCCTCTCGCAGGGCCCGGCCCTCTCCCAGGCGGGCAGCGACCTGCTGCGCTCCAAGTCCCTCGACCGCAACTCCTACGACAGCGGCGACTGGTTCAACGCCATCCACTGGAACTGCGCCGACGGCAACGGCTTCGGACGCGGGCTGCCCATGGCCGCCGACAACGCAGCCAAGTGGCCCTACGCCAAGCCCCTGTTGGGCGCCGGGAACGTCAAGGCCGGCTGCGATCAGATCCAGGGCGCGTCCGCCGCGTACCAGGACCTGCTGAGAATCCGTACGACGGAGCGCGACTTCTCCCTCGACACGGCCGGACAGGTGCAGGCGAAGCTCTCCTTCCCGCTGTCCGGCAAGGAAGAGACACCCGGCGTGATCACCATGCGACTCGGCGATCTCGTCCTCGTGTTCAACGCGACGCCCGAGAGCCGTGAGCAGCGGATCGGCTCACTGGCCGGGACCTCGTACGCGCTGCACCCCGTGCTGCGCTCGGGAGCGGACCCCGTCGTCAAGTCAGCCACGTACGAACGGGAATCGGGCACGTTCGCCGTTCCGGGGAGAACCGTCGCCGTATTCTCCCGTACCTCCTGACAAGCGCATATCGTGGTGG
>NZ_AEJB01000472.1 GCF_000331005.1 Streptomyces turgidiscabies Car8 | reverse complement strand
GCGCGCGCGTCCGCCACACCCCCAGCCCCCCACTGCCCCCGCCAGCCGGTCAGCTAATCCTTCGATTCCTCCGAACGGGCCGATTCGATCTTCTTCACTGTTCCCATACATAGCTCGATGGGGGTGTTCGCTCCACGAGACGAGGACACAGTGTTCAGAGCAGAACCAGGCACCGCCGCCTCGCGCCGGCGCGTGCACGGCTGTCCGCCCGGACGGCGGAGACGGCTGGCCGGTCTGACCGGCCTGAGTCTCGCGCTCGTCGCGACCGGTTCACCGGCCGTCGCGGCCACCGGGCTCGGCCCGCTCGCCGCGACCACCCGGGCCGCTACCGGCGACGGCACGGTGACCGTACGGGTCGTCACCGAGGTGGACGCGGACGGCGCGTACGACAGCGTCCTGGAGCCGGGCCTCGCCGGTGTCAGGGTCACCCTGACGGACGACGCCGGCAGCGTCCGGCATCTCACGACCGGGGCCGACGGCACCGTCGCCTTCGCGCCCACGCCCCAGCTCACCGGCGGCAAGTACCGCGTCCAGGTCACCAACCCGGACCCCGGCAACCTCTCCCCCGCCGTCGCCGGCCTGGGCACGGGCGCCGACGTCATCCGCAGCAACATCGGCTTCGTCGACGTCTCCGGCGGTACGGACGTCACGTACACCACCGGATTCTGGGAGCCCGGCGTCTACTGCCAGGAGAACCCGACCCTGGTCAGCTGCAACCTCACCAAGGGCGACGCCCCGGGCACCTACCAGGGCCTGGTCTCCTTCGGCGGGGACTTCACGAACACCTCTCCCGGCGGGGCCGTCACCCAGCTGACCGACAACACCAAGCAGCAGGCGGTGTTCGGTATCGGCGTGGACCGCACCGGCAACAAGTACATGGGCACGCTGGTCAAGCGGCACACGGCCTACGGCCCGGCGGGCGCCACCAACACGATCTACCGCCAGTTCGGCACCAACACCAGCGTCGACACCTTCGTCACCCTGCCCGGCGCCCTCACCGCGCACGAGACCACCGACAACTGGCTGCACGACAACGCCGTCTACAGCAAGGTCGGCCGCGAGGGCATCGGAGACGTCGACGTCTCCGGCGACGGAAAGACCCTGTACGCGGTCAACCTCAGCGACTCCAAGCTCTACAGCGTGGCCATCCTGGGCTCCGGCGCGACCGTCAGGCCCGGCACACAGACCGCGTACGACATCCCGAAGCCCAGGGCCTGCACCGGCCAGTGGCATCCGTACGGCATCGGCGTGCGCGGCAAGCGTGTGCTCGTCGGCGGGGTGTGCGGCGCGGAGACGACCGTCACCACAGACGTCCCGTGGGGCGACCCGGCGCAACTCGGCGCACACGTCTACGAGTTCAGCAACGGCACGTTCAGCGAGATCTTCACGCACGCGCTGAACTACCCGCGCGGCTGCGCCTACCGGTTCACCGGTCTTCCGGACACGGCCTACCGCTGCACCAAGCCCTCCACGGTCGGCCAGGTCATGAGCGGCGCGTGGGAGGCCTGGAACGAGCGCGTCCCGGGCACGGAGACGCACTCGTTCATCTCCGCGCCGCAGCCCATCCTGGCCAACATCGAGATCGCCGACAACGGCGACCTGGTGCTCGGCTACCGCGACCGCTTCGGCGACATGACGGGCACCGCGACGTTCGCGTACAACAGCACGGCCCGACCGCTGGTCACCGGCATCGCCGCCGGTGACGTACTGCGCGCCTGCAAGTCCGGGACGACGTACACGCTGGAGAACAACGGCTCCTGCGGCGCGCTGACCGGCAACAAGCCGAACAACGACGAGGGACCGGGCCGCGGCGAGTTCTACGACGACTCCACCACGCTCTCCGACGCGGTCCACGACCAGATCGGCGAGGGCGGCACGGCGCTCCAGCCGTACCGGAACAAGGTGTGGAGCACGGTCTACGACCCGTTCGACGCCTTCCAGCAGGGCGTTCGCCGCTGGAAGACGGACAACGGCGCCGTCGAGGGCAATCTGCTCATCACGTCGACCTGGAACAACGACCTCGCCCTTCGTCAGAACCTCTTCGGCAAGGCGAACGGTCTCGCCGACCTGGAACTCGTCTGCGACCAGGCGCCCGTCCAGATCGGCAACCGTGTCTGGTACGACTCGAACGGCAACGGCGTCCAGGACCCGTCGGAACCGCCCGTCGCGGGCGTCCTCGTCACCCTGACCCCGACGGAGACCGGGTCGGCCCTGACCGCCACGACCGACGCGAACGGCGAGTACTACCTGGGCACGAAGGACGGCCTGACGCCGAACACGACGTATCGCGCCACCTTCGACTACAGCGGCGTCAACCCGTCGGTACTGCCCGGCTCCCCGACCCTGGCGGAACTGAAGTGGACCCAGAAGGGCGCCGGCCGCGACCGTGCGCTCGACTCGAACGTCGACGCGGACGGCCGGACCGAGGTGGCCGTCGGTGACCCCGGCAGCGTCAACCACAGGATCGACGCGGGTCTGGTCGGTCCGGTCGACAGGCTGGGCGACTTCGTCTGGTACGACATCAACGGCGACGGCATCCAGGACCGGGGCGAGCCCGGTGCGAAGGACGTCCCGGTCGAGCTGGTCGACCCGGCCACGGGCGACGTGCTCAGGACCACCAAGACGGACGCGAACGGGCACTACCTGTTCGCGGCACTGCCCGACGGACGCTACAAGGTCTGCTTCCGCGGCCCGCGCGGCTACCTCTGGACCAGGCAGAACGCGGGCGCGACGGATGACGACTCGGTCGTCGACCGCACGAGCGGCTGCTCCCCGGCCGTCACCCTCGGCCCGGGCAACCGCCAGGACCTGACCCTCGACGCGGGCCTGGTCGGGCAGCTGGCGCTGACGGTCGTCAAGACCGACCGCAAGACCGGCAAGCCGTTGCACGGCGCGGTCTTCCAGCTGTGGCTCGACAGCAACGGCAAGCCCGGCCTGCAGCACCAGGGCGCGGGCAGGGACTGGATGGTCGGCGACTGTGTCACCGGCCGGACGGGCAGGTGCTCCTTCGACGACAACCGGATCGGCGCGTACTACCTCGTGGAGAAGGACGTCCCCGAGGGTTACGTCCTGCCGGACAACCCGGTCTTCGGCCCCTACCGGCTGACGCTGGAGAACGGCACGGGCGCCGAAGGGCTGATCGTGAAGATCGCCAACGAGCGGGGTGAGCCCTGCAAGGGCAAGAAGTGCTGACGCCCTGCCCAGTGGGGTGACGGCCGCGCACCCGGGAGGGTGACGCGGG
>NZ_AEJB01000471.1 GCF_000331005.1 Streptomyces turgidiscabies Car8 | reverse complement strand
TCAGCGCGGCCAGCGCCTTGCCGAGGAGCGCCTTGCGGTCGGCCGCCGTGGTGACGTGCTCCAGGCCGAAGCCCAGCAGCACCGTGTCGCCGGTGGTGACCGCTCCGTACGTCTTGAACAGCTCGCCCGACAGGCCCCAGTCCTTGATGACCGCGGGGCTGCCCGCGGGCGGTCCGGGGGTGCTCCAGGCGCCCAGGGACGTCTCGAAGCCCTCGACCGCGCCCGGCGTGCCGCCGATCACGACGGTGGCGTTGTCGGCGAGGACGCCGCGTCCGCCGGAGCCGGGGTCGGTGATGTAGCTGAGCGAGATCTCCACCTTCTTGCCGGCGTAGGCGGAGAGGTCGAAGTTGACCTCCTGCCAGCCGGCGGAGGCTCCGGTGAGGCTGTTCCAGGAGCCGCTGGTCCCGGTGGGCGTGCAGCTGCCCGAGCCGAGGGTCAGATAGCGGGTGAGCGCCGGGTGGCCCTGGATGAAGAACCCGGCCTCGCACTCGGCGGGAACGGTGGTGCTGGTCGCGCCGCCCTTCTCCGGGAGCGTGGTCCAGTCGTCGGCACCGGCCGTGTGGGCTTCGAGTACGGCGTGGTCGTAGCCCTCCTCCGTGTCCCACAGGAGCTGGGTACGGAAGGTGGGCGCGTCCGCCGCGCTCACCCCGGTGAGGTCGATGGTGCGGGCGAGGCGGTTCCAGGCGTAGTCGCTGTGGGTGACGGCCGCCATGGAGGAGCCCGCGTACGGTCCGTACGGGTTGGGGGTTCCGGGGTAGCCGCCCGCGCCCGCGCCGGCGAACTGCGGGAACGTCGCCGGGGACAGGTTGTCCGAGGTGACGCTGTAGGACCCGGCCGCGTTCAGCGGGTTGCCCGGCGCGTCTCCGAGGGCGCTGTTGACGCCGGCGAGCTTTCCGGAGCCGTTGAAGGCGGTGACCGAGGGCAGGGTCGTACGGGCGTAGGCGCCCAGGTAGTACTGGCTGAAGTCGTTCGACAGGGTGCCCCCGCCGAGGTCGACGGAGCCGCCGGCGCTCTCGCCTGCCTCGACCAGCTTGCCGCCCTCGTTGAGGTAGGCGCGCAGCTGGAGCTGGGTGGCGTTGCCCGGCCGTACGGCGCCCGTGTAGTGGACGACCGTCTTGAAGTGGTCGAGGACGGCGAGCGCGTCGGGTGCGCCCAGGGCGGCGACGTCCCAGACGAGCGGCTTCCTGCCGTTGGCCTTCAGCGCGTCGACGTAGGTCTGCGCCTGTGTGGCGGTCGCGCCCTCCTCGGCGACGACGAGGGTGTCCGCGCGCGGCCGTTCGGCGACCGTGTACGTGAACCGGGTGCTCTTGGTGGGCTTCTTGTCCTTCGTCACGCCGGTGAACCAGACCTCGACCTTGTCGCCCGGGTCGCCGTCGGCGACCTTGGCGCGGTACTCGTCGAAGTACAGGTTGTCGTCGCCGCCGAAGGTCTCGCCGCCCTTCCACGCCCTGAGCGCCATGTCGTGCGTACGGCCGCCGTTGACGCGGTACTTGAGCTTCTTGTCGCGTACGGACTTGCGTGCGACGACCGAGACCTCCTGGTCGGCGCCGCGCGAGTACGAGGTGGTGAACGGTGCCGGGGTGAAGTCCGGGGCGGCGATGCCGACCGACGACTTCGGCTGGTCGGGCCTGGCCGCGGACTCGGCGACCGACAGGGCGAAGGGGACGTTCTTGGCGAACTCCTGCTGGATCAGCTTCTCGTCGTCCGGGAAGGTGAAGACCGAGGCGCAGTCTGCCGCGTTCCAGGCGTCGTCCGGGTAGAGGTTCGACGCGGTCTGGCAGGTCGACATCTCCGGGGTGAACATCGCCGTGCCGTTGACGTTGGCGGCGTGGCCGTCCGCCTCGCCGTTGGTGGTGTACAGCTCGGAGGAGAGCTGGGGGTGGTAGCCGGGGATCGCGGAGTTCTCCGGCGTGCCGGCGAGGGACTTGTAGAGGACGTCGTCGGGGCTCGGCGACGCGACCTGCCAGCCGACTCCGTAGAGGAGGAGTTCGGCGGCGGAGTGGTAGTTGATGCCGTACTTGAAGCCGATGCGCTTCTCGAAGGCGTCCAGGGCCTTGGTCTCGGGCTCGGAGTCGGGGCCGGCACCGCGGTAGGTCTCACTGGTGGGGAACGGGGACGAGCCCTCGTTGTCGTAGCCCCACTTGTAGGCGAAGTTGCGGTTGAGGTCGACGCCGTCGCCGATGGTGGTGGCGCCGTCGCCGTTGATGTCCCGCATGTTCTTGCGCCACTGGCGGTCGCCGTCGGCCCGGTGCGTGAAGTCGTAGCCGTCAGGGTTCGCCGACAGGACGAACCACAGTTCGGTCGAGTCGACGATCTTCTTGATGCGGCGGTCCCTGGAGTAGTTGTCCAGGTAGTGGTGCATCAGCCGGCGGGTCATCTCCGGCGTGATCCATTCACGCGCGTGCTGGTTGGACACGTACAGGACGGAGGGCTTGGCCCCGTCCTTGGACTTCTTCGCGCCCTTGGTCAGTTTGAGCGCGAGGATGTCCTGACCCCGAAAGGTCTTGCCGATGGAGACGACCTTGGTCAGGGCCGGGTTCTTCTGCGCGGTCCGGAGGATCTCCTCCTTGAGGTTTCCGGCCCCGCTGTACGGCCGGTAGACACCGTCACCGGCGGCGGCCACGCGCGCGCGTGCCTTCGCCGTGAGCGTGTGCTCCTCGAGGTCGACGCCCTTGTCCTCCAGCTGGTCGGCCTGTTTGTCGGTGAGGTAGACCTCGACCGTGGCCGTGCCCTTGTCCGGCGCCTGCTCCCCGAGTTCGTGACCGTCCTGGCCGGCCGCGAGCAGCAGGGGTATCTGCGCCTTCGTGACCTCGGCCCGGAAGACCTTGACCTCGTCGGCGCCGGGTGTGCCGGCGTCCTCCGCGGCCACGGCGACGGGCGCGAGTCCCGCGCCGCCCAGCAGGAGTGCGCCGGCGGCGAGGATCGTTCTCGCTCTGCGTCTCATGTACCCCCCTAGCGATGGTCCGCCGCAGTGGCGGGCCAGATGCCAGGCTCATGACACTTCATGATCCAGTCAAGGGGGCGCCAACAACTGACAAACGCCGATACCGGCACCCGAAGTGGGTACCGGCATCGGCGTGTTGAGGGCCGGTCAGCCCTGTGTGAGGCTCCGTCAGCCCGCGTCGGCCATTTCCTCGGTGAGGTTGGACTCCGTCCCCGGAATGCCCATGTCCTGGGCCCGCTTGTCGGCCATGGCGAGCAGTCGGCGGATCCGGCCCGCGACGGCGTCCTTGGTCAGCGGCGGGTCGGCGAGGGCGCCGAGCTCCTCCAGGGAGGCCTGCTTGTGCTCCATACGCAGTTGGCCGGCCGCCGCGAGGTGCTCGGGGACCTCTTCGGCGAGGATCTCCAGCGCGCGCTGGACCCGGGCGCCGGCGGCGACGGCCGCGCGCGCGGAGCGTCGCAGGTTGGCGTCGTCGAAGTTGGCGAGGCGGTTCGCGGTGGCGCGGACCTCGCGGCGCATCCGCCGCTCCTCCCAGGCCAGCACCGACTCGTGTGCGCCGAGCCGGGTGAGGAGGGCGCCGATCGCGTCCCCGTCGCGGACGACGACCCGGTCGACACCCCGCACCTCGCGGGCCTTGGCGGCGATCGAGAGCCGTCGGGCGGCGCCTACCAGGGCGAGCGCGGCCTCGGGGCCGGGGCAGGTCACCTCGAGGGACGATGAACGTCCCGGCTCGGTGAGCGAGCCGTGGGCCAGGAAGGCGCCTCTCCAGGCCGCCTCCGCGTCACACGTGGCGCCGGAGACCACCTGGGGCGGCAGGCCTCTGATCGGGCGCCCACGGCCGTCCACGAGCCCTGTCTGCCGGGCCAGCTGGTCACCGCCCGCGACCACCCGGACCACGTAACGGGAGCCGCGGCGCAGTCCGCCGGGTGCCATCACGATCAGTTCGGAACTGTGGCCGAAGATCTCCAGGATGTCCCGCTTGAGCCGACGGGCCGCCATCGCGGTGTCCAGCTCCGCCTCGATCACGATGCGCCCGCTCACCAGGTGGAGGCCGCCGGCGAACCGCAGAATGGCGGAGACCTCCGCCTTCCTGCAGCAGGTACGGGTGACGGGGAGCCGGGAAATCTCGTCCTTCACCGCTGCCGTCATCGCCATGGGCCGATCCTTCCATGCATCCGAAAAATACGGTCGTACGCGGCGGCCAACAGCTCCGTATCGTGCCGAGGAGATCCGTCGGTCCGGGCCACCGGCGCCAGCTCGACCGCGGCACCGAACCGCTTGGCGGCATCGGTCAGCAAGTCGCGGTCGGGCACGGCGGCCTCGTCGGCCAGCACCACGTCCAGGGCGAGTTTAGGGGCGTGTCGTCCCAAAACCTCCAAATGACGCTGCGGTGAGAAGCCTTCGGTTTCTCCGGGTTGCGGCGCGAGGTTCAGCGAGAGTACCCGGCGGGCCTTCGTCTCGGTCAGCGCCTCCAGCAGCTCGGGCACCAGAAGGTGCGGAATCACGGAGGAGAACCAGGATCCGGGCCCGAGAACCACCCAGTCGGCGTCCAGGACGGCGGCGACCGCTTCCGGGACGGCGGGCGGGTCGTGCGGCACGAGGTGCACGGTCTGTACCTCGCCCGGCGTCAACGCGACATTCGCCTGCCCCCGTACGGTGTCGACATCGTCGGGCCGCTCCGGGTCGTGGCCCCTGACCAGAGCCTGCAGTTCCAGCGGTACGGCGGACATCGGCAGGACCCGGCCGTGCGCGCCCAGAAGCCTGCCGACCAGGTCGAGGGCCTGGACGTGGTCGCCGAGCTGCTCCCACAGGGCGACGATCAGCAGGTTGCCGACCGCGTGTTCGTGCAGCTCACCCTTGGACTGGAAGCGGTGCTGGATGACGCGGGCCCAGGTCTGGCCCCATTCGTCGTCGCCGCACAGGGCGGCCAGCGCCTTGCGCAGGTCGCCGGGCGGCAGGACGCCCAGCTCGTCGCGCAGGCGCCCGCTGGAGCCGCCGTCGTCGGCCACGGTGACGACGGCGGTCAGGTCGCCGGTGATCCGGCGCAGCGCGGCGAGGGAGGCGGACAACCCCATACCGCCGCCCAGGGCGACGACCTTGGGCTGGGCACCCCGCCGGCGCGGCCTGGCGCCCCGGGCCTCGACGGGCCGGCCCGCACGGCCCTCGGGGGTCACCCGGCGCAGCCTGCCGAGCCGCGGTGTACGTCCCGTCATTCCCGTCCCATGTCCCGGTGCACGATCACGGTCTCCACACCCTGCGAGGCAAGGCGTGCGGCGAGCTTCTCGGAGGTGGCGACGGAACGGTGCTTGCCGCCCGTGCAGCCGACCGCGATCGTCACATAGCGCTTGCCCTCGCGGCGGTATCCGGCGGCGATGAGCTGCAGCAGCTCGGCGTACCGGTCGAGGAACTCCTTGGCGCCGGGCTGGTTGAAGACGTACGCCGACACCTCCTCGTTGAGGCCGGTGTACGGGCGCAGCTCCGGGACCCAGTGCGGGTTGGGCAGGAACCGCATGTCCACGACCAGGTCGGCGTCGACCGGGAGGCCGTACTTGAAGCCGAAGGACATCACCGTGGCCCGCAGCTCGGGCTCCTCGTCGCCGGCGAACTGGGCGTCCATCTTGGCGCGCAGTTCGTGCACGTTGAGGCTGGAGGTGTCGATCACCAGGTCGGCGTCGCCGCGCAGCTCGCGCAGCAGTTCGCGCTCGGCGTCGATGCCGTCGACGATGCGGCCGTCGCCCTGGAGGGGGTGCGGCCGGCGTACCGACTCGAAGCGGCGTACCAGGGCATCGTCCGAGGACTCCAGGAAGACGATGCGCCGGGTGACGCCCTTCACCGCGAGATCGGCGAGCGACTCACGGAGATTGTCGAAGAAGCGCCTGCCGCGTACGTCGACGACGACCGCGATCCTGGCGACGTTGCCCTGGGAGCGGGCGCCGAGCTCCACCATGGTGGGGATCAGCGCGGGCGGCAGGTTGTCGACGACGAACCAGCCGAGGTCCTCCAGACACTTGGCGGCCGTCGAACGGCCGGCTCCGGACATACCGGAGATGATCACCAGCTCTGGGATGGCCGCCTCGGCGGTCCCGGCTGTCTCGATGCCCGTACCCACTTGCTCTCCGTCTTCCTGGCCCGGTGGTGCCTGGCCCGCCGTCTCGCCCGGTGCCGGGCCCTCCGCGTGCCGCGAGCGATCATCGCCCGCTTCGCTGTGACCTGTCTGGCCGTCCGCTGTGCGCTCGGCCTTCGGTGTCTCGTGCTCGGTCATTTCTCCTGCCCCCGTCGCTCGTCCGGGGCGCCCGCGGCTACGAGCTCCCCCGGGGACCCCGCTCTCGTCTCGGGTTCCCCGTCCTGCGTGTCTGCCGTGTCTGCCGTGTAATCCATGATCTCTCCGGTCGCCGTGTTCACGGCGGGCGCGGCCGGGGCCGCCTGTGCGAGGGCCACGGCGATCGTCTCGGCCGTCTTGAGGCCTATGCCGGGAACCTCGCGGATCTGGTCGATTGTGGCGGACCGCAGCTTTTTCACCGAGCCGAAATGCTTGATGAGCGCCTGTTTCCGGGTTTCGCCGAGGCCGGGAACGTCGTCCAGTGGGCTTGCCCGGAAGCGTTTGGCCCGTTTGACACGCTGATAGGTGATCGCGAAGCGGTGGGCCTCGTCCCGGACGCGCTGGAGCAGATACAGGCCCTCACTCGTACGGGGGAGGATCACCGGGTCGTCCTCGCCGGGTACCCAGACCTCCTCCAGTCGCTTGGCGAGGCCGCAGACGGCGATGTCGTCGATGCCCAGCTCGTCCAGTGCCCGCTGGGCGGCGGCCACCTGTGGCTGCCCGCCGTCGACGACCACGAGCTGCGGCGGATAGGCGAACCGCTTGGGCCGCCCCTCGTCGTCCTTCAGCTCCCCGCCGGGTTCCCTGCCTGGCTCCTGACCGGTTCCCGAGCCGGATTCCTGGCCGGATTCCTGGCCGTCCGCCCACTCCCCGGTCTTCTCCTTCTCGGCGATGTAGCGCTTGAAGCGGCGGCCGATCACCTCGTGCATGGACCGGACGTCGTCCTGCCCCTCGAAGCCCTTGATCTGGAAGCGGCGGTACTCGCTCTTGCGCTGCAGGCCGTCCTCGAAGACGACCATCGAGGCCACCACGTCGTCGCCCTGGAGGTGGGAGATGTCGTAGCACTCGATCCGCAGCGGGGCGCTGTCCAGGTCGAGGGCCTCGGCGATCTCCTCCAGGGCGCGCGAGCGGGTCGTCAGGTCGGAGGCGCGTTTGGTCTTGTGCAGCACGAGCGAATGCTGGGCGTTGCGCTGCACGGTCTCCATGAGGGCCTTCTTGTCGCCGCGCTGCGGGATGCGCAGCGAGACGCCGGATCCGCGCCGCTCCGCCAGCCACTCCTGGACGGGCTCCACGGGGTCGGGCAGCGCGGGGACGAGGACTTCCTTCGGTACGGAGTCGCCCTTCTCCTCCCCGTAGAGCTGCTGGAGGGCGTGCTCGACCAGTGCGCCGGTGGTGATCTCCTCGACCTTGTCGGTCACCCAGCCCCGCTGGCCGCGGACCCGCCCGCCGCGGACGTGGAAGATCTGGACGGCCGCTTCCAGCTCGTCCTCGGCGACCGCGATCAGGTCGGCGTCGGTCGCGTCGGCGAGGACGACCGCGCTCTTCTCCATGGCCTTTTTGAGGGCCTCGATGTCGTCGCGCAGCCGGGCCGCCCGCTCGTACTCCATCTCCTCGGCCGCTTCCGTCATCCGCTGTTCGAGCCTGCGGATGTACGTCCCCGTGCGGCCGGCCATGAAGTCGCTGAACTCGTCGGCCAGGTCGCGGTGTTCCTCGGCCGAGACCCGCCCGACGCAGGGTGCCGAGCACTTGCCGATGTAGCCGAGGAGGCAGGGGCGCCCGGTGCGGGCGGCGTTCTTGAAGACTCCGGCCGAGCAGGTCCGCACCGGGAAGACGCGCAGGAGCAGGTCCACGGTGTCGCGGATGGCCCACGCGTGTCCGTACGGCCCGAAGTAGCGCACGCCCTTGCGCTTCTGACCGCGCATCACCTGGACGCGCGGGTACTCCTCGTTCATCGTCACCGCGAGATACGGGTAGCTCTTGTCGTCGCGGTACTTGACGTTGAACCGGGGGTCGTACTCCTTGATCCAGGAGTACTCCAGCTGGAGCGCCTCCACCTCCGTGGACACCACTGTCCACTCCACGGAGGCCGCCGTGGTGACCATCGTGCGGGTGCGCGGGTGGAGACCGGCCAGATCCTGGAAGTAGTTGGCCAGGCGCTGGCGCAGGCTCTTCACCTTCCCGACGTAGATCACCCGGCGGTGCTCGTCGCGGAATCGGTACACCCCGGGAGAGTCCGGGATCTGTCCCGGCTTGGGGCGGTAGCTGGAGGGGTCGGCCATGTCTCACACCCTACTGGCGGGGTGTGACAGTGCGGTGATCCTGTGGACGGCCACCGCCGGCCCGCGAGGAGCGGGCGGGAGGCGAGGGTCTCGGCGGTCGCGCGTGTTGCGCCTCAGGTGTTGTCGCGCCTTGGTCAACACGCTTCAATGCGGGGGAACTCGGGGCGGTGAACGGCCGCGTACGTACGTGCGGACAGCAGGACACGGGGGCGGGACGCCTCGTGCGCCCGCCGGGCCGCCGCGGTTCACCCCACGCGCGCGGTCCGACCAGCCGCCGTGATCATTCACAGAAGGGCCCCCGTATGCGCCAAGCCTCACCCCACGTGGACGACGTCATCGCGCAGGACGCCACCGCGGAACTGGACACGGCCCTGCGGAACGGCCCCTTCCACATGGCTCTGCGGGCCGCGATCACGGCGCGCGGTCTGCCGCTGCAGCGCGTCCAGCACCATCTGTGGCGGTACGGGGTCAAGGTCGGCGTCACCAGCCTGAGTTACTGGCAGCAGGGCGCCCGCCGCCCGCAGCGCCCCGAGTCGCTGCGGGCAGTGAGAGCCCTGGAGGAGATCCTCCAGCTGCCGGAGGAGTCGTTGATACGGCTGCTGGCCCAGGGCGACGAGCGCGTCGGCACGCAGCGTCCCGCCGCTCGGTCGTACCGCTCCCTGGTGGAGGCCTCCGGCGTCCTGGAACAGCTGCTGACGGAGCTGGGGTCGCCGCTCGACGGCGGCCTGCACACTCTCGGCCTGCACGAACGGGTACGGATCGGCACCCGGCGTGAACTCCTGACCCGTGAGGCCCACCACATCGTGCGCGCCCACCGGGACGGCACGGACCGGTTCGTCGCCGTGCACCACGGCGACCCCGGCTGCGCACCGGACCGTATGTCGGTCCACGCCCTGGAGAACTGCCGCACGGGGCGGATACGACGGCACCAGGACACGGGGGTACTCGTCGCCGAACTCCTCTTCGACACACGGCTGCGGGCGGGCGACACGTTCCTCTTCCGGTACGCCGTCGAGGACGGCACCGCGGAGGTGTCCCGCGAGTACGTCCGCGGCTTCGGTGTCGCGGGTGGCCAGTACGCGCTCCAGGTCCGCTTCGACGACGGGTCGCTGCCGGTGCGTTGCCACCGGTTCGCCCAGCACTCGGCCGCGGCGCCCCGCAGCGGCCGCCAGGACCTGCCGGTCAGCGTCCGCCACCGCTCGGTCCACCTCGTCGAACCGAGGCTGCGCCCGGGCATCCTGGGCATCGGCTGGGACTGGGAGTGACGGACTCGGAGTGAGGAGTGAGGGACCAGGTCCGGCGCAAACGCGTACGTAAACGCTTACGCAAGCGTTTACGTTCCCCGTTGGATGCGGTACGTTGCCGCCATCGAAGCCCGGTCAGGACGGGAAGGCGGGACTCCATGGCGACGATGACCGATGTCGCACGGCATGCCGGCGTGTCCGTGGCGACCGTCTCGCACGTACTGAACGAGACCCGTGTCGTGCGCCCCGCGACCCGGCAGGCCGTCCTCGACGCCATCGAGGTACTGGGCTACACCCCGAACACGCTGGCCCGTTCCCTGGTCACCGCACGGACGCGGTCCATCGGACTCGCGGTGTCGGCGATCAGCAACCCGTACTTCACGGAGATCCTCCAGGGCGTCGAGTCCGGGGCCCTGGAGCACGGCTACAGCCTCCTCCTCGCCGATCCGCACGACGACCCCGAGCACGAGCGCAAGGTCGTCCAGCTGCTGCACGAACGACGCGTGGACGGCATGATCGTCGCCCCCTCGGCGGATCCCGGCGCCCTGATCGCCTACCTGACCCGGCACGACGTGCCGACGGTGTTCCTGGACCGGGTGCTCGACACCCCCTCGGACAGCACCCCTCCCTTCGACCAGGTCTGTGCCGAGAACGCCGAACCCATGGCCCGGCTGATGGCCCACCTCACCGCCCTCGGCCACCGGCGCATCGGCCTGGTCGCGGGCCGCCCCGGCCTCAGCACGACGGCGGAGCGCATCACCGGCTATCGCATCGGCCTCGCGTCCGCCGGGCTGCCCCACGACGAACGCCTGGTGGCCCACGGCGACTCCGAGTCGCACGGCGCCGAGCGCGCCACCGCCGCCCTCCTCTCCCTCGCCGCGCCCCCGACCGCCCTCGTCACCGCCAACAACGCCATGACCATCGGCACCCTGCGCGCCCTGCGCGAACGGGGCCTCACCGTGCCCGGCGACCTGGCCCTGTGCTGCTTCGACGACTTCGCCTGGGCCGATCTCTTCACCCCGGGGCTCACCGCGATCGCGCAGCCCGGCAAGAACATCGGCGCCGAGGCCGTACGGCTGCTCCTGGACCGCCTGGCCGACCCCGACCGCCCGACCCGGACCGTGCGGCTCCCGTGCACGTTCGTCCACCGTGAGTCGTGCGGGTGTACCGACCCGGAGCGCCGCGAGAACCCCCGTCAGACCGAGAGAGGACCCAGCTCGTGATCGTCGTCGCCGGTGAGGCACTGATCGACCTGGTACCGCGTGCGGTGGGGCCTCTCGCGGATCTGCGACCGGCGCTCGGCGGCGGGCCGTACAACACGGCGGTGGCCCTCGGCCGTCTGGGCTCCCCCACCGCGTTCTGCTCTCGCGTCTCGTTCGACGCGTTCGGTGAGGCGCTGCTCGACGGGCTGCGCGCGGCGGGCGTCGACGTGTCGTCCGTACAGCGCGGCAGTGAGCCCACGACGCTCGCCGTCGCCTCGATCGGTGTGGACGGCTCCGCCGCCTACTCCTTCCATGTCGAGGGCACCGCCGACCGGCTGTTCACGGCACCGGCGGGGCTCCCCGACACCGTCCGGGCGGTGTCGTTCGGCACCTGCTCGCTGGTCCTGGAGCCCGGGGCGAGCGCGTACGAGGAACTGCTGCGGAGCGCCGCCGCACAGGGCGTGTTCACCGCGCTCGATCCGAACATCAGGGCGGTGCTGATCCCCGACGCGGACGCGTACCGGGCCCGTTTCACGAGTTGGCTGCCGTCGGTGTCGCTGCTCAAGCTCTCGGAGGAGGACGCGAAGTGGCTGGGTGGGACCCCACGCGAGTGGCTGGCCGCCGGTCCCTCCGCCGTCGTGGTCACACGGGGCGGCGACGGGCTGACCGTCTTCACCCGTGACGGCGCGGAGCACTCCGTGCCGGGTGAGGAGGTCGACGTCGTGGACACGATCGGCGCCGGCGACACCGTCAACGCGGCGCTGCTGCACGGCCTGTCGGCCCGGGACGCGCTGTCCCCGGCGGGACTGGCCGGCCTCGGCCCCGACGGCTGGACCGGGCTGCTGCGCCTCGCGGCGCGCGCGGCGGCGATCACCTGCTCACGAGCGGGAGCGGAACCGCCGTACGCGGCCGAACTGGGCGACCTGTAGGGGGCGGTTCAGCCGACCGGGGCG
>NZ_AEJB01000470.1 GCF_000331005.1 Streptomyces turgidiscabies Car8 | reverse complement strand
GGTCATCACCCACATCAAGCCGCTGTGGAAGCGGAGCGACGTGAAGAAGCTGACGTCCAAGCCGAAGGTGCCCGGCCAGCGCTCGGACGGCTCCGATTCCGGCGTCTCGATGATGAAGGGAAGCCGCTGATGGCGGGGGACAGCGGGCTCGCCTCGCAGGTATTCGCCCTGGCCAAGGACATCGGCAAGGTCGAGAAGGACATCAAGGCGCTGAGCGAGCGCAACGGCGACGTGCAGACCGCGCTCGACCAACTCAGCTCCGTCCAGGAAGCGCTGGACCACCTGGAAGAGCGAACCTCGGGCCTGCATGGGGAGCTCGCCCCGATCCGGGGGGAACTCGCCCCGCTCCGGGCAGGCCTGGACGCTCTGGGTAAGAAGGTCAAGCAGGTCGTCGAGGACCTGGAAGCCATCGCGTCCAGACCAGAGGAGAAGCTCGCGGTCTGGAACTGGTCCTTCGACAACGGCATGGACAGGGAGGAAGCGGGAGAGGCCTGGGAGACCCTGGTCCGCTGGGTCCGCTCCGAACTGCTGGGCACGTACGGGTGGGTCGGCTGGCCGGCGGACATGTTCGCCAAGACCAACCCGACCGGCTACGGCTCCGTGGGCGGTCCGGTGACAGCCTCGCGGATCCCGCCGTGCTGGTACCGGCACCGCGACGCCGTGGCCGAACTGTCCGGGCTCTGCCAGGAATGGATCAAGATCTACCGCACGTCGTACGGCACCCCGTCCCGTGCACTGGACTGGCACGACCGGTACGCCCCCAACGCCAAGAAGCGGATCATCAACGCGCTCATCAAGTGCGTCGAGAAGGGCGCACACGTTGACGAAGAGTGGATCAACAACCCGAACCACCCCGACAACGGCGCCCCCAGAGCGACCGACGACGACGAGATCCTGTCCGGCTACATCGAATGGGACCGCCAGCACCGCCGTGAACCGCCCGCTGCCGGGCCTGTAGCGGCCAACTAGCGGCCCGGACGACGGAAGCCCCCAGCACCACGTGCTGGGGGCTTCCTGCTGCCTTCTAGAGCCTTTCGGCTATGTCTCCCATGGTGCCCACAGGGCATCCCCGCCGATCGCCCACCCGAGAGTGTTCTCCACCCCGGTCACGTAACCGCGGCCCTTCTCCTGGGCGACTTCGCGCAGCTCGGGCTCGGCGATGCCGCCCTTCATCGCCTCATAGGCCCGGTACTGCTCACGCTTGGCGTCGGTGCCCGTAACCGGGTGGCCGAGCGGCGACTTGCTGACCGGCGGCGTCTCCGTCCGGCCGGCGGCCCAGTTCAGCGCGGCGAGCAGGCCCTTGTCGTAGCCGTCGTACCGGTTCTTGCTGTAGCCGTTCGCCGTGACGTGCTCAATCATGCGAACGAGCTCGTCCTCCGGCCGTAGTTCGGGCGGCGTCCACTGCTGCGCGGTGCTCAACTCCGGCTCACCTCCTGGTCGGTTGAGGGTACGAGGCGAGCCGACCGGTGGGCCGGCACGCCGTTACTGCGGGCCGTAGCTGATGGTCGGGCCCTGGTCCTGCTCGATCTGCGGCGTGACCTCGACCTCGGCCCCCTGGCGCCGGGCGGCCTCGGCCTGCTCGGCCTGTTCGGCCTGCAGACTCTCGTCGGCCCGGTCGCGCTCGGCCTGCCGGGCAACGATCTCAGCGAGCGCACCCTGCGCCCGGTCGAGGTCCTCCTGCAGGTCCGCCAGCTGCGCCGGGAGCTCCTGGGCACTCGACTGCGCGGGAGCCAACTGATCCCGCTGGGCACGCTCCTGGTCGATCCGCGCGTTCTCGTCGATGTACTGCTGCTCGTAGTGCGCACGCAGCAGCTCCTCCTCGGCCGAGGGCACGGACACCACCGCCACCAGGTCCTGCTCCGGCGCCTCCGGCTGCAGCCCTGCCTCGGCGACCTGCTCGGGACGCTCCGCGTACGTCTCGCCCTCGATCTCCCAGTCAATCTCCGGGACCTGGTCGAGGTTGTACTCCGGCTCGGCCTCGCGGGCGGCCTCGGCCTGCTCGCGAAGACGCTGCTCGAACGCCGCGATAGCCGCGTCCACCTCGGGGTTGGGCTCGTAACGTACGGGTCGGCCTCGGCCGTGACCTGCGCACTCTCCTCGGCTGCGGCACGTCCGCTCGGGCGCGTCGACGGACTCCTCGACTGCCGGGCTCGTGGTACGCGGCGGCCTCGGCGGCAAGCTCATCCTGGACGCGCTGCTGCTCGTCCTCCTCAGCCAGCTGCTGCGCGACGTCGTCCAGCTCGGGCGCCGACTCATCGAACCCGGGCACGTCGCCCCAGTCGACCGCCGGGGCCTGGTCGACGTCGAGGTCCTCGACCTCGGCGGCCGCGCGGTACCGCTCCTCGTACGCGGCGAGCGCCTGGTCGAGCTCCTCCTGCTCCTGGTACGTGAGTTCCGGGGCCAGTTCGGCCTCGTCGCGCACGTCGGGGACCTGGTCGAGAGTCTCGCCCTCGACCTCCCAGTCCATCTCCGGCGCCTGGTCGAGGTCGTACTCGGGCTCGGCGACGAGCTCCTCGTCGAGCTCCTGGCCGCGCTGCTGCTCGGCCTCGTCGGCGTCCTGCTGGGCCTGGTCGTCGTGACCACGGCGGTCGAGTTCGTCGCGGGCGGCCTCGGCGGCCTCGCGGGCCGGGGCGGTCTCCTCGTACCACGCGGAACGGGCCTCGTCGATCTGCTCCATCACCTCGACGCGCGCGGACATGCTGCCCACCAGGTCCTCGTAACCGCGGGCCTGCGCTTCCAGCTCGGCGCGCTCGGCGGCGTCCTCGCACTGGTCTGCGTCGGCCTGCGCGAGGATGGCCTTCTCCTCGTAGCGCAGGACCATCTGCCGGGCCTCGGACAGTTCCGCGCCCATGTGCGCCGGCGCCCACGACGTCTCGCGCTGGTACCGGTTGACCATCTCGCGCAGGGCGGCGTCGGACGTCCGCGCAAGGGTCTCCTGCTCCTCGGTGCGGCCGAGGGCGGAGTGCGCGGCCTCCCACGCGGCGCGCTGCTCGACCGCGCCCTTCGCGGGCAGGCGGCCGATCGCCGTGTTGGGGGCGTCGATGTTGTACAGCTCGCGGTAGCCCTCGACGGTGCCGGCGTTCCGCTCCCACTCTGCGCGGTCGAGGACGTCCTCGGGAACGGGGCCCAGGTGGCGGATCGCCCACTCCGGGGGCTCCTCCGCCAGGCGCTCGCCCAGCACGTCGCGCCGGGCGTCCATGGCCTCGGCCAGCTTGCGGGCCACCTCGCCCTCGATGCCGGGGATCTCCGGCGTGCGGTCACACCAGCTGTGCCCCGCCGGCTCGTTCTCCGGCGTGCGGTCGTCGAGGATCGTGTCAATGCGCCAGTTGACCAGCGACGGGACGTTGTCCGGCACGGGGTAGCTCATCGGGCGCATCGCGATGGCACTGGCCAGCACACGCTTGCCGTCGTGCCCGGCCAGCTCGGCCTCCCGCAGCTTCCGGTAGACCGTGCTGGGGTCGCCCTGCCTGAGCTTCTTGTAGTGATCCTCGGACAGCAACTGCCGCAGCATCGGCTCATACTGGTTGCGCGTGTGCTCGGTGACGTAGTCGCGCCACTCCGGCTCAAGGGCCGGGATCGACTCCGCCCAGTCCTGGGACTCGCGCAGCTCCTGCAGCGCGGACAGCTCGCCACCGTCCCGCTCGATGGCGGCCTGCAGCATGGACATCGCGTCCTGGTCGAGGGACTGGAGCCGGTGCTCGTCGGCCGGAACCTGGCACGCGGCAAACGCGCGGTTGTACCGCTGGGCACGGGTGAGGCCGGGATAGACCTGCTGGCGGTTCATCCCCTCCTCGACGAGCAGATATCCGCCGTAGCCGACCGTTCGGCCCTGCACCGCGTGGACTGTGCCCGCGTACGCGAGCGCCACGTTCTCCCGGACGTAGTCGCCAGGCAGGGTGATGGTCCCGGCGAGCCGCTCGGTGCCGTCGGTGTCGCGGC
>NZ_AEJB01000469.1 GCF_000331005.1 Streptomyces turgidiscabies Car8 | reverse complement strand
CGACTGCCGGCTGGAGCTACGGCTTCGGGGTGGTGTGCGGGGCGCAGGTCACGTCCGCCGCGTCGACCTTGCCGGTGAGCAGGTAGGTGTCCACCCGCTCGTTGATGCACGGGTTGACGAGCCCGGTCACACCGTGGGAGCCCGCGTCCTTCTCGGTGATCAGACGGGAGCCCTTGAAGCGCTTGTGCAGTTCGACGCCGCCGTCGTACGGGGTGGCCGCGTCACGCGTGGACTGCACGATCAGCACGGGCGGCAGGCCCTTGCCGGACTTCACGTTCACCGGCGTCTGCTGCTTGACCGGCCAGGTCGCGCACGGCAGGTTCAGCCAGGCGTTGGCCCACGTCATGAACGGGTAGTTCTTGTGCAGCCGGGTGTTGTCGCGGTCCCACTTCTTCCAGCTGGTGGGCCACTTGGCGTCGGTGCACTCGACGGCCGTGTAGACGGCGTTGCCGTTCTCGGAGGCCGCGTTGCCCGCGGTGTCCGTGAGGTCGGGGGCCGCCGCGTCGACGAGCGCCTGGGTGTCACCCGCGACGTACTGGCTGAAGACGGTGGCGACCGGAATCCACGACGAGTCGTAGTACGGGGCGCTCTGGAAGAAGGAGATCAGCTCGGCCGGTCCGACCAGACCGCCGATCGGGCTCTTCTTGGCGGTGGCCCTCAACTCCAGCCACTTCGCCTGCACTTGGGCCCGCGTGGTACCGAGGTGGAAGACCGCGTCGTTCTTGGCGACCCAGTCCTGCCAGTCCTTCCAGCGCGTCTCGAAGGCGATGTCCTGGTCGAGGTTGGCCTCGTACCAGATCTTCTCGCGCGACGGGTTGACGACACTGTCCGCGATCATGCGGCGGACGTGCCCGGGGTACAGCGTGCCGTAGACGGCCGCGATGTACGTCCCGTACGACACACCGAGGAAGTTGAGCTTCTTCTCCCCCAGCGCGGCACGGATGACGTCCAGGTCACGGACGGTGTTGGGCGTGGTCATGTACGGGAGCATCTCGCCGCTGCGCTCGTAGCAGCCCTCCGCGTACTCGCGGGCGAGCCTGCGCTGGGCACGCTTGTCCGCCTCCGTGTCGGGCACCGGGTCCAGCTTGGGCGCCTTCACGAACTCCTGCGGGTCGACGCAGGATATGGGCGCCGAGTGGCCGACTCCACGCGGGTCGAAGCCCACGAAGTCGTACGCCTTCGACACGTTGGTCCACAGCGGGTTCTTCGTGACGACGCGGCGCGGGAAACGCAGCCCGGAGCCGCCGGGACCGCCCGGGTTGTAGACGAGGGCGCCCTGCCGCTCGCCCTTCGTCCCGGTGTTGCCGATGCGGTCGACGGCGAGCTTGATCTGCTTGCCGTACGGCTTCGCGTAGTCGAGCGGCACCGTGACCCAACCGCACTGGATCGGCTTCTCCAGGCCCCAGTCGGCCGCGCAGTCCTGCCAGTCGATTCCGGCCTTCGCGGCTCGCGTGGCGGCGATGGCCGCACCGTGCGTCTCACGGTCCTGGCCGTGGCGGGCGTCCGCGCTGGCCGCGGGCGCCGCGACGGCGCCGGCTATCAGGGTCGTCGTGACGAGTGCTCCGGCGGAACCGAGCGCGGCGGCTCGTCTCGTCAGTCTGGTGCCTCTCAAGTGGGACCTCCCCGTAGGTAGTTGTGCTTGGTCGACAACGGGGATCCTCGCCGCTGTGAGGGACCTGTGAACAGGGGGTGGGCAGCCTTCTTTGCCAATCCGATAAACGGTGACCGCAGTTCCGCTGAGCGGATATCCGGTGTGGTGTGCGGATTTGCCGTGCTCGACGGGCGGGCCGGTGCCCCGGGTGAGTCAGCCGCTACCGGCGGGCGCGAGGGCTGCCAGTGCTTCGTCCAGCACCCGGCGGAGCCGCAGCGCGTCCGACGCGACCGCGGTCACCAGTGCGGCGGGGCCGGCGAGCGGAACGAGCGCGGCGTTCTCCCCCAGCAGCCGGGCCTCGACCGGCGTGTCCGCGAACTCCGGTCGTACGACGACCAGTTGACCGAGGGCGCGATGCCCTGCCAGTACGGCGGGCCCGTCCCAGCCGCCCGGCGCGCCGGGACCGCACGCCAGCTCCTGGTCCAGGACGACCAGTCCCCCCACCCGCACCGTGAGACGGCTGGAGAGCCGCCCGGGCTCCTCACCGAAGCGCCCGAGCACCTGCTCCTCGCGGAACACGAGGCGGGCGTCGGGTGCGAGGTCGACGCGTGTGCCGACGTACAGCTCGCTGCCCTGGGCGCAGATCAACTGCTCGGGCAGCCAACGGAGTTCACCGCCGTCGGCGACCTCGATCCGTACGTCGTAACGGGCCTCGCCCTTCGCCTGGCCCGGCAGCGCGATGGTGGCGGCGGCTGACCCCAGCCACAGTCGGGCGCCCTCCTCCACCCGTGCCTCGACGGTGAAGCGGTCGCCGCCGAGGGGGCCGCTCATGGCGCCGACCAGCATGACGCGGGCCTCGTCGCCGTGGGCGCGGATGCGACGCAGGGCCAGCGGGCCGTCGCCGTCGAGCACCGGCAGGGCGGTGCCGCCCCGGCCGTCCGGCCGGGCGACGATCCGAGCGGTGGCCCGTACGCCGGTGGTCATGCCGTCCACGCCGCGAACTGGGCCCGCACCCAGGCGGCCACGTCCTCGACGCCGGCCTCACCGCGCAGCGACTGGAAGACGACGGGCCTCTCTCCGCGCGCCGCTTTCGCGTCCGTGGCCATCCGGCCGAGGTCGGAACCGACGTACGGCGCGAGGTCCGTCTTGTTGACGACGAGCAGGTCGGAGGTGGTGACGCCCGGACCGCCCTTGCGCGGGATGTCGTCGCCGCCCGCGACGTCGATGACGAAGATCTGCGCGTCGACGAGGCCCTTGGAGAAGGTGGCGGTGAGGTTGTCGCCCCCGGACTCGACGAGGACGATGTCGAGCGGCCCGACCTCGTCCTCCAGGTCCTCGACGGCTTCGAGGTTGGCGGAGATGTCGTCGCGGATCGCGGTGTGCGGGCAGGCGCCGGTTTCGACCGCGGTGATCCGCTCGGGCGGCAGCACGGCCTCGCGCAGCAGGAACTCGGCGTCCTCGCGGGTGTAGATGTCGTTCGTGACGACCGCGAGGGACAGCTCGGCGCGCAGGGCTCGGCAGAGGGCGGCGACGGTGGCGGTCTTGCCGGAGCCGACAGGACCGCCGAGTCCGATGCGCAGGGCTCGACGGGTGCCGTCGGGGCGGTGCGCGTCCGCGCCCACGGCTGCGCCGGGCTGGGGGTGGGAGTGGTCGAGGTGCATGGGATACGGCTCCGGTTCTGATTCTGGTTTCGGTTACTGGCTTTTCCCACGCCCCCGCCGCCCCTACCC
>NZ_AEJB01000468.1 GCF_000331005.1 Streptomyces turgidiscabies Car8 | reverse complement strand
CCGCCTCATGACAGATCTCAGTGCTGGTGCCCGACCGGACGACGCTGCACCTTCTGGGGTGCGGGCTTCTTCGGAGCCTTCTTCTTCGGGGCCGGCGCGGGGGCGGCGGGCTTGGCGGCCTTCTTTACGGGGACAATCTTGTGGAAGCTCATAGGAATTCCCTCCGGGTTTGTGAATTGACAGTTGATGACTTGCTTTTAGCTGTGACCGCCGCTGCGTCAGCCCTTGTGGTCGATCGGCCGACGCTTGGGAGCGGCCTTCTTCGGCGCGGCCTTCCTCGGCGCCGGGGCGCCCTTGCAGGCCTTCTTGACCGGGGCGATCTTCTTGAAGCTCATGTTGCTCTCCCTTGTTTTCCGTGCCGTTCGCGTCGTTTGCGTGTTCGCTTTCGACATGGAAAACACTACGGGAGCCCCGAGGCGAAAAACGCCAATTCCTCTTAGACCTCGATGAATTGCACCTGAGACCAAAATTCAGAACACCCAGGGAACCGATCCGCAATTCACACAGGACTTATTACGGGCACGACAAAGGGCCCAAGGCAGGTCGCCTTGGGCCCTCTGAGGGACAAGCGTTACTGCACGATCGTGATCCGGTTCGCCGCCGGCGGCGCGATCGGGGTCGTGGCCGTGGAGTTGGCGGTCAGGTAGTCCGCCAGCGCCGCCAGGTCGTCCGTGCCGACCAGGTCGCCCGTGCCCTGGCCCAGCGTCGGGAAGCCGTCGCCGCCGCCCGCGAGGAAGCTGTTCGTCGCGACGCGGTAGGTGGCGGCCGGGTCGATCGCCGCACCGTTCAGCCTGACGGAGGCGGCGACCAGGCGCTCCGCGCCCGCCTTCGTCATGTCGAGCGTGTAGGTGAGCCCCGAGGACACCTGGAGCACCTTCGGCGAGGCGGCGTTCGTGCCGCTCACCTGCTCCTGGAGTACGGAGACCAGCTGGGCGCCGGTGAAGTTCTGCAGGTTCACCGTGTTGGAGAACGGCTGGACGGTGAAGCCCTCGGCGTAGGTGACGACGCCGTCGCCCTCACTGCCCTTGGCCGCGAACGTCAGCCCTGCCCGGATACCGCCCGGGTTCATCAGCGCGAGGTCGGTCTCCGGGTCGAGCTTCTTGCCGTACGCCAGTTGCGCGTCGGCGATGAGGTCGCCCATCGGGGACTCGGTGCCGGTGCTGTTGATGTCGCCGGAGATGTAGCCGATGGCGCGGTTGCCGATGGGCGCCGCGAGGGTGTTCCAGCGGGCGATCAGGGCGGTCATGTCGGCGGCCTTGGCGACGGTCCGGGTGACCACGTGGTTCGCGGAGGAGACGGCCGTACGGGCGATATCACCCGTCCAGCGGTCGTACGTCAGCGTGGTGTCCGTGTAGAGGCGGCCGAAGGACGCGGCCGAGGTGACCGTGCGCGGCTTGCCCGACGGGTCCGGGATCGTGCAGGCGTAGGCGGCGTGCGTGTGGCCGGTGACCAGCGCGTCGACCTTCGGGGTGACGTTCTTCGCGATGTCGACGATCGGACCGGAGATACCGGAGCCGGCGCCCGCCGCGTCACAGTCGTAGTTGTACGACCCGGAGGCGGGGAGGCCGCCCTCGTGGATCAGGGCCACGATCGACCTGACGCCCTGCTTCTCCAGCTCCTTGGCGTACTTGTTGATCGTCTCGACCTCGTCCTTGAACTTGAGGCCCTTCACTCCCTCGGCGGAGACGACACCGGGGGTGTCCTCCAGCGTCACGCCGATGAAGCCGATCTTGACGCCGTTCTTCTTCCACACCCAGTAGGGCTTGAGGATCGGCTTCCTGGTCTTCTCGTCGAGCACGTTCGCCGCGAGGTAGGGGAAGTCCGCACCCTTGAACTTCTTGCCCTTGACGTAGCAGCCGTCGGTCGGGTGGCAGCCGCCCTTCTGCAGACGGGCCAGTTCCCTGGCACCCTCGTCGAACTCGTGGTTGCCGACCGAGGTGACGTCGAGGTCGAGGCCGTTCAGCGCCTCGATGGTGGGCTCGTCGTGGAAGAGGCCCGAGATCAGCGGGGAGGCACCGACCATGTCGCCGCCGGCCGCCGTGATCGAGTACGGGTTGCTCTTGCGTGCCTCGCGCAGGTGCGTGGCGAGGTACTCGACACCGCCCGCGTCGATCGTCTTCGTCGTGCCGTCGGGCTGGATCTCGGTGACCCGGCCGGAGGAACCGGACGGCGGCTCCAGGTTGCCGTGCAGGTCGTTGAAGGACAGCAACTGCACGTCCTGGTAACGGCTCGGCTTGCTGTGGCCGTGACCGCCGGGCTTGTACGAGCTGTCGCCGGCGCTGGCCGGCAGAGCGGCGGCGGCGAGAGCGCCGACGGTGGCGATACCGGCGACACCGGCGAGCAGCGCGCGCGTACGGCGTCTGCGGCGGTGGTACGGCTGGGGTGTGACAGGCATGTGCCCCCCTGAAGTTCGTGGACGAGAGAAGAGGAAGGGAGTCCATGAGAGGACGTAAGAAAAGCGTGAGAATTCAGCCCCGTCCCGGCGCAGCCTAGGGTCAACGCGCGTAGCGCGACAGGGGTTCGGGGTTACGGAACGATTGCCGTCCCAGGCGATTCACCATGAAACGGGCAGGCCTTACCCTCGTAGCCATGACCAGCGACGACACCGCGCGCCCCGTTCCCCCCGGCCTGTCTCGTTCCATCGACACCCTGGCCGCCCTCACCCCCGAGCAGGCCGACGCCGTCCTCGCACTGCTCGCGGACGCCGCCCGGGCCGACGGGCAGCAGGCGGTGTCCGAGCAGGGGCGACTGCAGTTGCGCGGGGGTGCCCGTGAGGGGGTGTCGCACTTCCTCCTCTCCGTGGGCGGCGAACTCGTCGGCTACGCACAGCTGGAGGACACCGACCCGGTCGAGGCCCCGGCCGCCGAGCTGGCCGTCCACCCGGCCCACCGGGGCCACGGTCACGGGCGCGCGCTGGGCTCGGCCCTGCTGGCCGCCTCCGGCAAGCGGCTGCGCGTCTGGGCGCACGGCGGCCACTCCGCCGCCCGGCATCTGGCCCAGGTTCTCGGCCTCACCCTCTTCCGCGAACTGCGCCAGCTGCGGCGGCCGTTGACCGACCTGGAGCTGCCCGAGCCGAAGCTCCCCGAGGACGTGACGGTACGGACCTTCGTCCCCGGCGAGGACGACGCGGCCTGGCTCGCCGTGAACGCCGCCGCGTTCGCCCACCACCCCGAACAGGGCTCGCTGACCCAGCGCGACCTCGACGACCGCAAGGGCGAGGCCTGGTTCGACCCGGAGGGATTCTTCCTCGCCTTCCGCGACGGCGAACTCGTCGGCTTCCACTGGACGAAGACGCACGCGGCGGAGCGCCTCGGCGAGGTGTACGTCATCGGCCTGCGCCCGGGCGCCCAGGGCGGCGGCCTCGGCCGGGCCCTCACGACGATCGGCCTGCGCCACCTGGCCGAGCGCGGGCTGCCCACGGCGATGCTGTACGTCGACGCGGACAACACGGCGGCGGTGAGCCTGTACGAGCGGCTGGGCTTCGACACCCACGAGACGGACCTCATGTACCGGACCGAGTCCTGACGTAGTCCGTACTGGGGGCAATCCCGTTCTGGGGGCGTGGAGTCACGGGTGCGGCCGCCGTACAGCAGCGTCCACTCGGCGCCCGCCGCTTCGGCGGCGGCGAGCATCGGGAGGATCGGAGTGATGCCGATGCCGCCCGCGACGAAGCGGTACCGGGGAGCCGGCTTGAGGGCGAAGTGGTTCCGGGGCCCGCGTACCCGCACCTTGTCGCCCAGCCCCAACTGCCCGTGCACGTACTCCGATCCACCGCGTCCGTCCGGCTCGCGCAGCACCGCGACACGCCACGACGACCGGTCTGCGGGGTCGCCGCACAGTGAGTACTGCCGCTCAAGGCCGGGCCCGAGCACGACGTCGACATGGGCGCCCGGCTCCCATCCCGGCAACTCCTCACCCAGCGGGTGCCGCAGGGTGAGTGCGAGCACCCCGGCGGCGGCCGACTCCCGCCGTTCCACGACGAGTTCGGCTTCATAGACGCTCATGAGCTGTTTCCCTGGTGCTGGGCCGCCTGTTGCTGG
>NZ_AEJB01000467.1 GCF_000331005.1 Streptomyces turgidiscabies Car8 | reverse complement strand
CGGCGGGCGTTCGTACGACCGGCTCGTGGCCGTCCGTCGCACGCTCGGGCGTACGCCGCGGTTGAACAGTTGAGCTGTGAAGCCCCCTGAGGGATGGAAACCCCACGAAGTTGGGTAAAAACGCTGTGGCGGCGCCACCGTTCATGATTCCCTCTAGACCACCAACACAGCCCCTGGACGTCCATGGATCTCCCCGGACCTCTCCGGATTTTCCTCCTGACGACCGGGCTGACCGGGCCGATCTCCCGGTGTCGACGACTTGTGTCGACCGGGACGCGCCCGACCCCCACCTCGTTGCACACCTTTTCCCCACACCTCCCTTTGCGTGCTAGCGGAGCCGACCCATGCTCACGACCCTGAACACCACCTACACCGACACGCGCGCGGCCGACCTCGCCTGGGCCCTGGGCCGGGAGCCGTTGCCCGCCCTCGCCACCCTCGACATCGAACTGTCGGACGCGAAACTCCAGTTGAGACTCCTCGGCGCCTCCCACCAGGTGCTCCTGGAAGAGCGACAGGGCACCTGTTCGGAGACGGTCGCGTGCATCCCGGGATCCCGCACCCCCCTCCCGCTCGGCGTGGCCAAACGGGTCGACGACTGGGAGTACGAGTTCGCGGCGAGAGTCGAGATCCTGTCGCCGGGGTCGTTCGCCGGGCGCGCCCAGGAACTGCTGGCCCTGGTCGCCGACCATCCGCACGGTCTCGCCGGCGTCTTCCCGGGCAGCCCGCACGCCTTCACCGCGATGCTGGCCCAGCGGCACGAGGGCCAGGTGCACTGGCGTACCTGGCACGCCTATCCGCAGGACGGGCAGCTCGTGGCGACCAGGACACGGGTGGGGGTGCGGGTGGCGGCGGCCCGCTGAGCGGCGGGCGGTGACGAAACACCGATGAGGGGCGCCGGTGACGAACACCGACGAAGGGCGCCGGTGACGAACACCGACGAGGGGCGCCGGTGACGGATCTCGACGTTCGCACCGGCTCCCTCCGCCTTCACACCGGTTCCCTCCGCGTAAACCGAGACCACACGTGTGGGTGACGAAGCGCACCGAGAGTGTGACGTAGCGTTCCCAGCGTGATCGAACCGCACGTGCCGGCCCCGCCGGGCATCCCCCCGTCCTGGGGCAGCCCCGCGCGGCTGCCCGTCCGGCCCGGCATCGGCCGGTTCCTGGTCCTCGCCGGCGCGTTCGTCTGCGCGGCCTGTGGACTGGTGTACGAACTGGAGCTCGTCGCGCTCGCCTCGTACCTGATCGGCGACTCGGTCACCCAGGCGTCCGTCGTGCTCTCCGTGATGGTGTTCGCGATGGGCATCGGCTCGCTCGCCGCGAAACGCCTGCGCTGCCGTGCCGCGGCCGGTTTCGCCGCCGTCGAGGCCGCGCTCGCGCTGGTCGGCGGCTGCAGCGCGATGGCGCTCTACGCCGTGTTCGCGTGGACGGGCGACTGGGGCGGCCTGTGGGCGAACGGCCCGCGAGTCCTCCTCGTCACCTTCTCCCTCGCCATCGGCCTGCTGATCGGCGCCGAGGTGCCGCTGCTCATGGAGCTGATCCAGCGCATCCGCCGCCAGGACGCGGGCGGCGCCGTCGCCGACCTGTTCGCCGCGGACTACGTGGGCGCGCTGGTCGGCGGCCTGGCCTTCCCGTTCCTCCTGCTCCCCTGGCTCGGCCAGCTCACCGGCGCCCTGCTCACCGGCACGGTCAACGCGCTCGTCGGCGGCGCCCTCGTCCTCGGCCTGTTCCGGCGGGACCTCACCCGGCGCGGACGCTGGCTGCTGGTGGCGGCGAACGTGACCGTGATCGGGATGCTGGCCTCCGCGGCCGTCCTCGTCGACGACTTCGAACGCGCCGCCCGGCACGCGGTGTACGGCGACGACGTACGGGTGGCGCTGCGGACCGACATCCAGGAGGTCGTCCTCACGGGCGGCACGGCCGGCCGGCCGCTGAACCTGTTCCTGGACGGGCGGCTGCGGGTAGGCGGGCGCGACGAGCGGGCCTACCACGAGGCGCTCGTCCACCCCGCGATGAACGGCCCGCACGCGCGCGTGCTCGTCCTCGGCGGCGGCGACGGGCTCGCCACGCGGGAGGTGCTGCGGTATCCGGGCGTACGGCGGGTGGACGTCGTCGAGCTCGACGCGGGCGTGGTGCGGCTGGCGCGCAGGGACCCGGCACTCTCCGCCCTGAACGCGCACGCGTTCGACGACCCGCGCGTCCATGTGACGACGGCCGACCCCTTCCGGCTGCTGCGCGGAGCGCGGGCCGCCTACGACGTCGTCATCTCGGATCTGCCGGACCCGGGCATCACGGCGAGTACGAAGCTGTACTCCCAGGAGTTCTACGGGCTGGCGCGGCAGGTGCTGACCGACGGGGGCCGGCTGGTCGTCCACGGCGGGCCGGTCTCCTCCCGGCCGCGCGCGTTCTGGACCGTCGAGACGACCATGCGGGCCGCCGGGCTGCGCACCGCGCCCTACCGCGTGGCCCACGACGCGACCGGTCGCGACGCCGGCTTCGCCGCCGGCCCGGACCGTGCGGCGCCCAGGACGGCCCATGCCCTGCGGGACTGGGGCTTCGTGCTGGCGACGGCCGAGGGGCCCGGCCCCCGCCTGGGGCTCGACGGGGCGGCCGGGCCCCGGCTGTGGACCCTCACCCAGGCGGGGCTGGCGGCGGACGCGCGGGCCGCGGCGCGGATGCGGGTGGTGGGGCTGCGGGCGTCGACGCTGGTGCACCCGCGGTACTGAGAGACGGTACGAGGGGCGCTGGTGGAGGGCGGCGGGGGCTTGTGGCGGTTTGTGGGGCCGCGTGGGTGTGGATACCTCGGGGATACCGTCCGAATCACCGGATGCGTGGGTGTGACCCGGGCCACGCTGGGTACTCTCGGGTTTCATGGACCATGAGGTGTTCGTTCCGGTTGCGGTCGGGCGGCTGAGGGACGTGCTCGCCGACCCCGCGCGCGTCGCCCGCGCGGTTCCCGGACTCCAGCAGGACGCAGGCACCGAGCCTGCCGCCGACGGGGTCGCCGGGCGGCTGAAGGTGCGTATCGCTGGGCACGTGATCACTTATCGCGGGTCCTTGCGGGTCGCTGTCGCGGACGGCCCCGGCGGTCAGGGGGGCCCGGGCGGTGACGGTGGCGACGAGGAGTACGCGTACGTCGTCGAGGGTGATGCCGTCGAGGTGCGCGGAGGCGGGTCGGTGAAGCTGGCTCTGACCTTGCGGGTGCGGGAGGCGGAGGCGGAGGCGGAGGACTCGGGTGAGAGCGGCTCGGCGTTGGTGTTCGGGGGCACGGTGACGGCGGACGGGCGTCTGACCGAGCTTCCCGCGGACGCGGTCGCCGCGGCGGGTGTGCGGTTGCTTCGGCGGTTCGGGGAGGGGTTGGGGGAGGCTGCTGAGGGCGCCGGGGAGGCTGACGGGGCTGACGGGGCTCCGGTTGTGGTGGAGATCCCGGTTCCCGACGTTGATGTTTCCGATGACGTTGATCTCGACGAGGGCTTGGACGGGGACGAGGACGCGGGCGACGAGGACGCGGGCGACGAGGGCGGGGGTGAGGCGGTTTCCAGGCGGTTCATGGATGCCGGTGAGCCGCCTGCTGAGGCCGCGCATGCGCGTCGGACGATGATCGGGCGCAGTGCGGAGGAAGTGGATCACGCGCCGCCACGGGGGCGGTACGCGCCGGTGCCGCCGCCGGAGCAGGTGGTGGGGAATCTGACGTTGCGGTGGGCTGCGCCGGCTGCGGCGTTGGTGGTTGCGTCGGCGATCGTGGTGGGGCGGGTGTTGCGGAAGCGGCGCTGAGGGGGTGGACGGGTTTTTCTCGCCCTCGGCGCCCGTCCCGGTCCCATCCGCTTCTACGTACTGGTCGGCGTGGTCACACTGCTCTTCGCCGTCGGCTTCGTCACCATGGGCCGGCACGTCATCGACGCGGGCGCCTTCTACACGTACATCGGCAAAGGCCTCGGGCGGACCGCCGGCGCCGGCAGCGCGGGCGTCGCGCTCTTCGCGTACTGCGCGATCCAGGCCGCCATGTACGGGCTGTACGGAGCCATCGTGGGCGGCCTGGTCAGCACGCACACGGGTCTCGACCTGCCGTGGTGGGCGTGGTCACTGGCCACGATGGCCCTCGTGCAGCTGCTGGGCGCCACCGGCATCGACATGGGCGCCAAACTGCTGGCGGTGTTCGTCCT
>NZ_AEJB01000466.1 GCF_000331005.1 Streptomyces turgidiscabies Car8 | reverse complement strand
ATCCCAGGCGCTGGTTACAGGCCGAGCTCGACCTCGAACTCGCCCGCCTCCAGGATCGCCTTGACGGCCGTCAGGTAACGGGCCGCGTCGGCGCCGTCGACCAGACGGTGGTCGTAGGACAAGGTCAGGTACGTCATGTCGCGTACGCCGATGACCGTGCCCTCCTCCGTCTCGATGACCGCCGGGCGCTTGACCGTCGCGCCGATGCCCAGGATCGCGACCTGGTTCGGCGGCACGATGATCGTGTCGAAGAGCGCACCGCGCGAGCCGGTGTTGGAGATGGTGAAGGTCGCGCCGGACAGCTCGTCCGGGGTGATCTTGTTGGCCCTGACCTTGCCCGCGAGCTCGGCCGTGGCCTTGGCGATACCGGCGATGTTGAGGTCGCCCGCGTGCTTGATGACCGGGGTCATCAGGCCCTTCTCGGAGTCCACCGCGATACCGACGCTCTCGGTGTCGAAGTAGGTGATCGTGCCCTCTTCGACGTTGATCCGGGCGTTGACGGCCGGGTGGGCCTTCAGCG
Organism: Streptomyces turgidiscabies Car8; assembly: GCF_000331005.1. Taxonomy (GTDB): domain Bacteria; phylum Actinomycetota; class Actinomycetes; order Streptomycetales; family Streptomycetaceae; genus Streptomyces; species Streptomyces turgidiscabies. The sequence goes on along the minus strand of NZ_AEJB01000466.1, from coordinate 551 downwards.
CCTGGGCCGCCGCCTTCACGAAGAACGGCATCGGGGAGAGCTTGACGCCCTCGCGGGCCGCGAAGGAGTCCTTCGCCTGCGCGCGGAGCTTCATCAGGCGCGTGATGTCGACCTCGACGACCGAGGACAGCTGCGCCTGCTCGTGCAGCGCCTTGACCATGTTGTCGCCGATGACCTTGCGGATGCGGGGCATCTTGATGGTCTGGCCACGGAGGGGGGAGGCCTCCAGGGTCGGCGCCTTCTTGGCTGCCGGGGCGGCGGCTGCGGGCGCCGGAGCGGCCGCGGCGGCCTTCGCCGCCTCGGCGGCGGCGAGGACGTCCTGCTTGCGGATACGGCCGCCGACGCCGGTGCCCTTGACGGAGCCGAGGTCGACGCCGTTCTCGGCGGCGAGCTTGCGCACCAGCGGGGTCACGTACGCACCCTCGTCGGTGGCCTGCGCGGCGGCGGGCGCCGGAGCGGCCGGAGCCACCGGGGCGGGCGCGGGCGCCGGGGGAGCGACCGGAGCCGCGGCCTGGACCGGAGCCGGCGCGGGGGCCGGAGCGGCCGGGGCC
>NZ_AEJB01000465.1 GCF_000331005.1 Streptomyces turgidiscabies Car8 | reverse complement strand
GGAGCTCCGATGCCGTCGAGACGGCTCGGAGCTCCTTGGGGTACTGCACACGTTCCGGATCACGGCATACGGCTCGGACGAGCCGAAACCTTAGATCGGGCTGACGTTCTCCGCCTGCGGGCCCTTAGGACCCTGCGTGACGTCGAAGGAAACCGCCTGGTTCTCTTCGAGAGAACGGAATCCGCTCGCGTTGATCGCGGAGTAGTGGACGAAGACGTCCGGGCCGCCGCCTTCTTGGGCAATGAAACCAAAGCCCTTTTCGGCGTTGAACCACTTCACGGTTCCGGTAGCCATAAGCCCTCCCTGGGCCCAAAGGGTTGCCCTGCTCCAGAACCTGCAAGGTGTAAACAAAAGCTTGTAAACAACTGCATTCATCTGAATACGACGAGAGCCCGCGGTCACATGCTCCGCAGGCTCTGTACTGCAAGGGAAACCAAACTGCAACTTGCGGCGAGCCTAGCATGCAGGCACCGGAATGCAATAGAGGTCAAGATCACGTCACTCGGACGTTTGAGAGGCGGCGCGCGCCCTTGACAACCCCCGGGAGGATCCATCGCACTCCGGGCCCGTTAGCCTCGCGATGTGGACAATTCTCGCACCCGGCCGCGCGTCGGCCACATCCAGTTCCTGAACTGCCTGCCCCTGTACTGGGGGCTCGCGAGAACAGGCACGCTCCTCGACTTCGAGCTGACCAAGGACACCCCTGAGAAGCTCAGCGAGAAGCTGGTGCGCGGCGACCTCGACATCGGGCCCATCACGCTCGTCGAGTTCCTCCGCAACGCCGATGACCTGGTCGCCTTCCCTGACATCGCCGTCGGCTGCGACGGCCCGGTGATGTCGTGCGTGCTCGTCTCACAGGTCCCTCTGGACCAGCTGGACGGCGCACGGGTGGCACTCGGCTCGACCTCCCGCACCTCCGTGCGCCTGGCGCAACTGCTCCTGGCGGAGCGTTACGGCGTACAACCCGACTACTACACGTGTCCGCCCGACCTCAGCCTGATGATGCAGGAGGCGGACGCCGCGGTGCTGATCGGGGACGCGGCCCTGCGCGCCAACCTCCTGGACGGCCCGCGCTACGGCCTCCAGGTGCACGATCTGGGCGCCCTGTGGAAGGAGTGGACGGGGCTGCCGTTCGTCTTCGCGGTCTGGGCGGCCCGGAAGGACTACCTGGAGCGCGAACCGGTCCTGACCCGGAAGGTCCACGAGGCGTTCCTCGCCTCCCGCGACGTCTCCCTGGAGGAGGTCGTCAAGGTCGCCGAGCAGGCGGCCCGCTGGGAGGAGTTCGACGCCCAGGTCCTGGAGCGCTACTTCACGACTCTCGACTTCCGCTTCGGCGGACCGCAGCTCGCGGCCGTACGGGAGTTCGCCCGACGTGTGGGCCCCACGACGGGCTTTCCCGCAGACGTGGAGGTCGACCTGCTGGAGCCGTAGGCTGCTGCTCGTCGCTGGCGGGCGCAGGCCGGCGTATGAGGTGTGTACGGGGGAGAGGTGGGCGTCATGCAGCCGCTGGACGTCGGTGAGTCGGCCGTCGTGGGGCCCTACCGGCTGCTCGGGCGGCTCGGCGCGGGCGGGATGGGCCGGGTCTACCTGGGGCGCAGCACCGGCGGCCGTACCGTCGCGGTCAAGATCGTGCACCCGCACTTCGCGCTCGACGAGGAGTTCCGGGCCCGGTTCCGGCGCGAGGTCGAGGCCGCCCGGCGGGTCGGCGGCGCCTGGACGGCCTCCGTCCTGGACGCGGACCCGGACGCCCCGGTGCCGTGGGTGGCGACGGCGTACGCGGCCGGCCCCTCCCTGACGGCGGCGATCACGAACGACGGCCCGTTGCCCGTGGATTCCGTACGGGCACTGGGCGCCGGCCTCGCCGAGGCGCTGACCGCCGTCCACGCCCTGAATCTCGTCCACCGGGACGTGAAGCCGTCGAACGTCCTTCTCACCCTCGACGGCCCCCTCCTCATCGACTTCGGCATCGCACGGGCCACCGACGGCACGGCGTCCCTGACGTCGACGGGCGTCTCGGTCGGCTCACCCGGCTACATGTCCCCGGAACAGATCCTCGGCCATCCGGTCGCCGGACCGGCGGACGTCTTCTCCCTGGGCGCGGTACTGGCGTACGCGGCGACCGGCAGATCCCCCTTCCCCGGGGACTCCTCGGCGGCCCTGCTCTACAAGGTCGTGCACGAGGAGCCCCGACTCGACGGCCTGGACGGTGAGTTGCGGGAGGTGGTCGAAGGCTGCCTGGCGAAGGACCCGTCCGCTCGACCGGCCCCCGCCGAGGTCGCCCGGCGGCTCGCTCCCGAGGGGGCGGCACGGCTGGTGGCGGGCGGGTGGCTGCCGGGGGCGGTGGTGGAGCGGGTCAGCCGGGACGCGGTGGCACTGCTCAACCTGGAGGTCGCGGAGGCGGCGGCTCAGGAGGGCGCGCTGTCCGGGCCGGTGGGGTTCAGTACGCCCATGGTCACGGGGGCGGGCGTGGGTGTGGGCGCGGGCGAGTTCGGGCCGCCGCCGGTGATGCCCGGGCTGCCGGTGATGCCGGGGCCCCGGGACGCGGAGCCGGAGCCTGATCCGGAGCCGTCCGATCGGGCGCCCGGCAAGGTCTCCGTCAGCGTGGCGGCGACCTCCGTACCCGGCGCCGACGGGCGCGGCCGGAAGCTGAGCTGCACGGTGGCCCTCGCGGTGGCCGGCGCGATGGCTGTGGTGACGGTCGGTTCGACGTTCCTGTTCGACCTGCTGCCGGGTGGCGGCGCCGACGACGGCTCGGCCGCGAGCAAGGACACCGGGCAGGCGGCGGAGAGTTCGGCGTCGAGCGAGTACTCCGACCAGGCGCCGCAGAGTCCGTCACAGAGCACGGTGCCCGGGCCGGCGAGCGGCACGATGACGGTGCCCGCGTCCTACGTCGGCACCTGGGAGGGTCCGGCTGTCGCCCTCGACGGGGCGCTGCCGATGGGGACGTTCCGGGTGACGGTCCAACAGGCCGCCGTCGGCGACAAGTTGGGCACCTTCCGGCAGACGGACCAGATCGGCGGCATCTGCGACGACGACCTGTTCCTGAAGGAGGTCACAAAGACCCGGCTCGTCGTCACGTCGATCGCCGACAAGTCGAACAGGGACGTGTGCACGACGGGATCGCACAGGGTCCTGCTCACCCCGGTAGGCGACGACCTCAAGTACGAGACGGACAACCCGGAGGCGGGCGATCCGGTGGCCAGGATGTCACGGGTGGGGTAGGGCACCCTCAGCCCGTCCGGCGTGAGGACGCAGGCCCGCACCTTCAGCCCATCCGGCGCGTGAGAACGCAGGCCCGCCCCCTCAGCCCGTCCGGCGTTTGAGGACAAGGCCCCTTCAGGGCCGGCAGGGGGGTCTGGGGGCGCAGCCCCCAGGAACGGGATGGGACGGGTAAGGGCGGCGGGGGCGAAAAAACCGCCGGCCCCCCCGACTCACCCGGGAATCACGACCGTACGCAACTCCCCGTCCCCCAGATGCAACATCCCCTTACCCGGCGCGATCTGCCCACCCACCATGCCCCGGTTGATGCGCACCCCGATCAGCTCCCCGCTCGAAGACTCCTGCGGAGACAGCAGAATCCCCCGCCGCCCCTTCTTCGCGTCGACCTGCCAGCCACTGAACCCACTGCAGACGTCTTCCTCGTCACCCGCGATGACAAGCCCGAGCCCCCGCTCCGCACCCCGCGAGACGATCTTCTTCATCTGGCTCGCGGCGTCGCAGTCCTCCAGGATCTCCCCGTCGTCGATGAGGACCACGATCGGCTCCTCCAGCGACGCCTTGTCGATGATCTCCTCGAAGTCGTCCTCGTCGATGTCGTCGCCGGTGTACACCTTCAACACGCCATCCGCACCGTCCAGTTGGCGCAGCGGCGACTGACGCGGCGCTGCGATGACCAGGCGTACACCCTGGGACAGGTACGACTGCGCGAAGTTCATCAGCACCGTCGAGCGGCCCGACTTGGCCGGCCCCGCGATGACGAACGTCGGCACGCCCGTCGCGAGGTCGGGCCCGAACCCGGTGATGTCGTCGCCGCCGATACCGACGAGGCCCCACAGGCGGGAGCCGGACGTCTCCGGGTCGCGCATCCCCCACGCGTCCGCGAAGTTGATCCTCGACGGGAGCGAGTCGACCCGGAACGGGCGCCGGGAGCGCGGGACTTGGGCGTCTCGTGCCGTCGCGGCCTCCCCGATCGCGGTGATCGCGGCAGCCTGGCCCTGTCCGGTCGTGTCCTCCGACAGCAGCGCGAACTGCGTCTCGATACCGGACTCGTTCTTGTAGCCGCGGCCCGGCGGAATCTCCTCCGGGACCTTGCGGTGCGGGATACCGAGCGCCGAGAAGTCGCTGCGGTCGGCGAGCCGCAGCCCGTACTTGTCCTCGGTGAGCGTGGCGATCCGGCCGACCAGCAGGGTGCGGTCACCGGTCAGGACGAGGTGGACGCCGACGCTCGCACCCTCACGCATCATCGTGGTCAACTCGTCGGTGAGCGTGCCGTGATCGACCTCGCCGAGGGTGGGCACCCAGCCCTCCCAGCGGTCCAGCAGCACGACGATGTGCGCCAGGCGCTCCTCCGCCGGGGACGCGGCCCGCTGCTCGCCGATGTCCGCGAACCCCTTCTCCGCCAACAGGTCCTGGCGGCGCGACATCTCGGCCTTGAGCCGGTTGACGAGCCGGATCACGCGCTCGGTCTGGTTGCGGCTGACGACAGCACCGCAGTGCGGCAGCCGGGTCAGCGCGTTGAGCGCGCCGTTGCCGCAGTCGATGCCGTACAGGTGGACGTCGGCGGTGGAGTGGGTGCGGGCCAGGGAGGCGGCGATCGTACGCAGGATCTGCGAGCGGCCACTGCGCGGGGCGCCGCCGATCATCAGATGGCCGAAGGTGGAGAAGTCGACGACGACCGGGCGGCGCGCCTGCGCGGAGGGCAGGTCCTCGACGCCGTACGGGACGGGCGCCAGCCTGCCCGTGCCGTGGTCGGCGAAGGCCGGGACCTCGATCTCGTCGAGCAGCAGCGTCTCGGAGAGGGCGGGCAGCCAGGGGCTGTGCTGGGGCGGGATACCGAGCGACCGGTTGGCGTCGCGCACGGCGTCGACGAGCACCTTGAGGTCGGTGATCTCCTCGTCCTCCCGCTTCTCGACCTTGGGCTTCTTCAGCGCGGCCCGGCCCAGGTCCTCCCAGGCCAGCGCACCCGACCAGGGCATGAGGACCGCGGGGTCCGCCGCTCCGGGCCGGCGTCCACCGACACGGCCGGACTGGAAGGGGACGAGGGAGGCGTGGCCGAGCCGTACGTAGGCGCGGCCGGGGGTGTTCTTGGAGATGTGCCCGGCCTCGGGCGAGTCGATGACGTCGGACGACTCACCGCCGTCCGTCACGCGCAGCGCGATACGGAGGTTGGTGTTGGCGCGGATCTCCGGGGACACGACACCCGACGGCCGCTGCGTGGCGAGGAGCAGGTGGATGCCGAGGGAACGGCCTCGCTGGGCGATGTTGACGAGACCGGTGACGAAGTCGGGCAGGTCACGCACCATCGAGGCGAACTCGTCGATGACGATGAGGAGTCGGGGGACGGGCGGGTGCGAGGGGTCCCTGCGCACGAGGTCCTGGTAGTCCTCGATGTCCTTCGCGTCGGCGTTGGCCAGGATGTGTTCCCGGCGGTGCAGTTCGGCGCCGAGCGATTCGAGGGCGCGCTCGACGAGATGGGCGTCGAGGTCGGTCACCATGCCGACGGTGTGCGGGAGATGCACACAGTCCTTGAACGCGGCGCCACCCTTGTAGTCGACGAGCACGAACGTCATGTTCTCGGGGGTGTTGGCGACGGCGAGCGCGGCCACGATGGTCTGCAGCAGCTCCGACTTACCCGAACCGGTCGTACCGGCGATGAGCCCGTGCGGCCCGTCTTTCCGAATATCGATGCCGAACGCCCCGTCGTACGACTCACCGATGACGGCCATCGTCGACTGCCCGCCCATACGCCAGCGCGCGGTGATCGCGTCGGGCGTCGGCGGCTCCAACTGCAGTACGTCGAGCAGTCGGCTGGAGCCGGGCAGCGCCGAGTCCTCGGTCTCGCCGCTGATGTCACGCAGGGCGGACAGCGAACGGGCCAGGCGCAGACACCAGGCGGCGGAGACGAAGTCGGGCCGTACGTCACGTACGCGCTCCGCGCTCTCCTCCTCGACGCGCAGCCGCAGCTTGTCGGCCTGGGCACGCCGGTCGGGTTCGCTGTCGGCGGCATGCCACGCGTGGAAGGAGGGGAAGGCCGGGAAACCGCCCGCGACCTGCGGCTGAGACGGTGCACTGGTGCCGAGGCCTGCTGCGTACGCCGGGTCGGTGTGCTCCTCGGCCCTGGGCTCGGCGACGACGAAGGCCTGGCACTCGCCGGGCAGGAACCGCTCCTCGGCGTCGAGGCAGAGGGCGTACATCGCCACGGCCGGCCCCTCGCGCAGCAGCTTGACGACACCGGGAAGCGACCGCAGCCGCCGCGACCCGTCCCATACGACGACGATGTCCGGGTCGCTGAACGACGCCCGCTGCCCCTTGTTCTGCTCGGCCGCCTTCTTGCGCGCGTCGAGGATCTGCGTCAGCTCGCCGATCCGCGCGCCGACGGTCTCCGCGTCGGTGCCGATGAGGACGTTGACGTCCTGGCCGCCGGACGGCCTGGTGTGCGGCAGCCAGCGGACCCAGTCCCAGCTGTCCTGCGCGGTGCTCTCGCTCAGCACGTAGAACTGGACGTCCATCGGGCTCTGCAGCGCGGCGGTCTGGGCGACGGCCCACCGCCCGAGGGCGCGCGCCGAATCCCCGGGACCGGCCATGCCGATGACACCCAACGACCGCAGCGACAGCGCGACAGGCGCGTCCTCGATCTTCCACGTCACCTGACGCCGGTGCTCGTCCTGCTCCGGGTCGTCGAGCACGACCTCGGACGGGAGTTGGCCCGTCCCGACCCGCAGGAGCAGGTGATCACGATCCGTACGCCGTCGCTCCCACAGCCGTGTACGAGGGCCGGTGCCGAGGGAGAGGACGGTGGCGGGGTCGGGAATGGCGTGCCGTCGGTCCTGCCGCTCGGCGAGCAGGGCGTCCTGCGCGTCCTTCTCGATCCGCTCCTTCTGCTCCTTGTACTCCTTGACCTGCTTGGCATGGGACTTGCGCCCGTGCTTCTTGTCCATGAAGTAGTTGGCGAACAGCAAGATCGGGCTGAGGCCGGCCATGATCAGGTAGTACCAGCGTCCGAAGATGGTCACGGCCACGATCGCGCCCACCAGGGGCGTCAGCGCCATCAACCAGGGCAGCGGCCGGGCCTCGAAGTCACGCGGCGGCGACGGCAGCCGGAACTTGGTCTGCCGGTCGGGGGAGCGCAGCCGGGGCGGCCGGTTGTAGTCGAGGCCCACGCCGTCCTCGGACCACTTGAGGGCCGCGTTGGGCGGCGTGTAACGGGCCAGCTCGACAAGGGAGTTGCCGACGGCGATCTGCCCGCCGAGGGGCCACTCGGTGCCCTTAACATCGGCGATCTCCTCGCCGTCGAGAGTGACGCCGTCCTTCTCCCCGTGCACGGTGACCTGGCAGGTTCCGTCGGTTGCAACTGACAACGTGAGGGCGCGCGCGTCGACTTCGGGATCGTCGATCCGGATGTACGAGGCGGGCCCGCTGCCGATGTCGTAGCGCCCCACCCCGAGCCGGTGCACGAACCCGGCGACGGGCCCGCCCACGACCCGCAGCTCGACAAGCCCGGTCGGCTCGCCGGGCAGACACCCGGCGGGATCCTGGAGGCTGACGACGGCCCCTTCACGCAAGGGCGACCCGAGGACGTTCGCACTCGGGTCGACGGCGTAACCGTCCACATAGACGAGGGGGGCGTTGTTGGGGGGCACGCGCCCGTGCTGCCCGTGCTGTGCATGCTGCCCGTGCTGTCCGATGGGAATGATCTGGGCACCGCTGTGGCCGACCTGTTTGGCCAGTTCCTGTGCGATGTCCCCGACGGTGGACTCGGGATCCGCGTCGAGCACGACGTCGGCGGTGCTCCCGCCGAACGGATCGACGACGGTCAGAGTCAGGCGCACGGTTGTCCTCCCCAACGGCCCCCGTGGCCGCTCACGCAACGCCGGCCACCGTACGGGAGTGACGATATCCGCTCCATATGACAGAAGAGCAACGGGTGGGGGCAGCGCTCTTCCCTATGGCGGCCCTTCCCTATGGTGAATTGGTGACGGAACGGTGATGAACACTTCTGTGCACGGTTCTGTTCCAGAACCGAGATGTCACCACTCGCGCCACACCCGTAAGCTGCTGCCGCAGTCAGTCAGTCAGTCAGTTGGAACAGGGAAGCCACGGGGGTTGGCCCTGCGGCACTTTGACGAGGGAGCGCTTCATGGCCAAGGACCTTGATGTCACGTATCAGGACATGCGGGATGCTGCCAAGCATGTCGTGAAGGAGAAGGAAAAGCTTCAGGAGAAGCTGGACGGCCTGCGCAAGTACATCGCGAACCTGGTCGAGTCCGGCTACGTCACGAAGAGCTCGTCGAAGGCCTTCGACGAGAACTTCGAGGAGTTCACGCGCGGCGCGAAGGACACGCTGGACGGTCTCGACGGCATGGGTGACTACCTGACCATGGCCGCGGACAAGTTCGAGCAGATCGACGAGGAACTGGCGAAGTCGGCGAAGAAGTAGCCGAGAGGCGCAGCTCAGCGACGGAGCAGGGCCCGCGAGGCGCCGGCCTGGTGCGTCAGTGGAATCGAACGCTGAACGCACCGGGCGGGCGCCGCCCGGTCGCTGTCCCGCCCCCGCTCGCTCTCAGTCCCAGTTGTCGGGGAGCGGCTGCCGGAGGACGTGCATGTGGAGCTCGCTGCGGAGTTCCTCCGTGTCGACTCGCAACCAGGATCCGTCACGGAAGCGGATCAGCAGCAACCTCGTCTCGAACTCACCGGAGAACGGGTCGACGAGGGTCGCTTCGGTGGCGGGGATGCGGGCGACGATCTGCATGTGCTTCTCCCGCCCCACGCTGACGCGCTTCGGCGGAGCCGCCAGCGCGATCCCGTCCTCGGTCGCGAGCAGCATCCGCTGGTGGTGGGTGGAGTGGCCGTACCAACTCAGCAGGAACTGACCGGCGTTGCCGCCCCAGTTCCCGTCGAAGACCTGGTCGAGGCCCTGTTCGGCGATGGTGGCGTCCCGGCGCCGGTCGTCGTCCTTCCTGGCCTGCCACCGCTCCTTCTCCTCCTTCGTACCGAGGGAGCGCTTGACGGCTTCCTCCGCGTCGGACAGAAGGCTGAGCAGCGTGATGATCGGAATGAACGGCGCCCCGAGCACCGCGCCGACCATGCCCAACGGGGGCAGCCTGGCGGGGCGGAGGCGGGGGTTGCCCGCGGCCTGGAGCACGTCCGCCGGGGGCTGCGGGATCTTGTCGATCCAGCACCATTCGGCGGCTTCGGCGTGGATGCCGAGGCGGTCCGTTATCAGGCGCTGCTTGCCTCTGGATGTCACGTCGGGACTCTCCTTGCCGATGCGGGGGAAATCGGTCCGGCGAGAGCGTATCAACTACTGGGAGTTAGCACTCATGGGGGACCATATCAAGGCGGATCTTGCCGCCATCAAAAAGTGTTCACGCGACCTGGGCAAGATCCATGACGAGTTCGAGCGGAACGGTAATCCCGCCGACGAGTATGGCCAGGCTGTTGGGCATGGCGGGCTGAAAGACGCCTTCTCGGAATTCGGGGACACCTGGAAGAAGACCCGGAAGAAACTGATGAAGGAACTTGAACAGCTGGCCGAGTTCACCTCCACCGCCGCGAAGGCGTACGAGGAGGTCGACCACAAGCTGGCAGAGGCCATCCGGGACGCCAAGGCGCAGAGCAAGGGGAAGAAGTGAGCAGGACCGACTCCGACTGGCCGCCGCTGTGGCATGACGACCCGACGCCGGGCGACCCCGAGGAAGTGGCCGAACTGGGGCGCAAGTTGCGCAAGATGGCCGACATGATCGAGGAACAGTCCCGGGTCATCAAGGCACTTGCCTCGGTGGAGGGCTGGGACAGTGAGGCCGGAAAGGGCTTCCACGAGATAGCCGGCGACACCTCGGACAAGTTGAAGAAGTCCTTCGAGCGCTACGACGAGGCCGCCAAGGCCGTCGGCGAAGACGTACGCGAGGGCAGCTCGGACCAGTTCGCCAGCGAAATGCGCCGCGCGCAGCGTAAGGCGGACAAGGCGCTGAGTGATTATCTCGAGGCCAAGACCGACCACGATCTCGCGGAACGCGAGGTGCAGAAGTACACCGACAAGTACCCGACGCACAACATTCCCGCGGCGGAGAAGGACGACTGCGAACGCTGGGAAAAGAAGCGCGACGACGCTCTTCTGCGCATCGGGGGCGCCCGGAAAGCGGTGAAAGACGCCCGGGAGATCTATGACGACGCGGGGGACAAAGCCGCTCGCCATATCAAGAACGTCGTGCACCACGACGCGGTCCGGGACCCCGGCGGTTTCATGAACTTCCTCGCGGACTGGGCGGACATGCTGTCGAACATCTCGGCCGTACTGTCCGTACTCGCGGTGATCTGCGCCTTCGTCCCGCCGCTCCAGTTCCTGGTGCCCATCTTCGCGACCCTCGCCGTGCTGGCCAGTGCCGCCGCGCTCGCCGGCCACGCGTACGACATGACGGTGCGCGGAGGGAAGGTCGACTGGCTGAAACTGGGCGCCGACGCGCTGGGTGTGCTGCCTGGGCTCGGCGCGCTGAAGGGGTTCAAGGCACTCAAGGGCGTCAAGGGACTGGCGAAGTTCCGGTTCAGCGGCCTGGCCGCGCTCGACGGGGTCGGGCACAACTTCCTGAACGGGGTCAGCGTCAAGCTGGTCAACAAGGTTCTGGGCAGGACGGCCCGCAACGCGGTGATCGAGGGCAGGAAGATCACCGGCGTGATCAAGGGGGCGGGTCTCGGGAGCGCCCTGCACCGGATGTTCAGCGGCAAGAACGGTGAGCAGACCGGCTACCACGAGCCGGCCGGCAGCACGGGGCCCACCCCGACGCCCACCCCCACACCGTCGCACAAGCCCACTCCGACCACCGTCCCCAGGCCGTCACCGTCGCCCGGGCCGGCCCCGACCGTCTCGTCGCAGTCGTTCAACGCGGCTCTGGCCGCGTAGGTAAGCCGGTGAAGAGGAGCGTGGGTGCCCATGAGCGACATGAACGGCGCGGGTGAAGTGAGCGGCAACAGGGCTTTCGGGGAACGGGAGTTCATCGGACGCCGGGGCGGTGACGTCGTCACCCTGGTCGGAGGCTCGGTGCTCTCCTCGGTCCCCGAGGCGAAGCAGGCGGCGGAGAAAGCCCGCCGGGAGCTCCGGTTCGACTTCCTGGACGACCGGGCGGTGCTCGACCTGCTGCACCGACGGCACGACGACGAAGAGGACATGTTCAGGGCGGGCCTCGTCCACGGAGTGCCCCTGGCGCTTGTCGGCTTCGGGGCCACGGTCTACTGGGGCGGAGTGGCGCAGTACTGGGAGACCGGTACCGCCCGCACGGTCTATCTGGCGCTCGCGGCAGCCGTCGTAGGAACCCAGCTCCTCCTCTTCGTACGCAGCGCGCTGTCGGTCTGGGGCGATCCCGTCCGGCAGAACCTGCGAGCCCGCGCGCGCGGTTACCGGGAGATCGCGCACATCGCCCGCCGGGGAGGAGCCGACGTACCGGCTCACTACCCGCACTACGGCCCGTATCCCTTCGCGGCGAACTTCCGACCGGAGGTGGCTGACCGCGAGGATTCCGAGGGCGGCTCGGACAACCCTCAAAGATCTGGGAGTGAAGGTTCGGATGACCACTGACATCGCCGTCGACGAAGCCCGGCGCAGCCTCGTGGGAAGTGGCGGTGTGGAGGTTCGGTGGATCATGCCCGAGGGCTTCTTCGAGCTGCCCTTCGAGGCGGACGACCTGGATGAACTCGCTGACCAACTGGTCGACTTGGCCAGACGGACACTCCCAGGCGCCGACGAGGAAGTGCAGCTGCAGTGGGCCGCGATGTGCGCCGCGAACTACGACGACTTCATCGAGGCGGGTGTTCAGTACGCCGGTTTCGTCACGACGGAGGTCGACGGCGTCCGCTGCACTGCCACGGTGAACGTCAGCCTCATGGACCTGGACGAGCGGGCCGGCACCAGTCCGGCAGGCTTCATAGCGTCCACGATGCGGCACTTGAACCTCGGCCAGATCGGCGAAGTGAAACTGCCCTGCGGCCCGGCGGTGACATGCGTCGGCAACCGGTCGGCCGCCGTCGACGGCAGCTTGACGGAGTCGGGCCAGGAAGAGCCGATATGGACCTCTTTCATACAGGTCCAGGTTCCCCTGAACAACGGGACAGTGCTGGTGCTGGAGATGGGAACGCCGACGATCGAAGGCTGGGACGTCTTCTCCGCCATGTTCGCCGGGGTCGCGAAGAGCGTGCGCTTCTTCGACGAGGCGGGAGCGCCGCTGGTGATGCCGGGGTGAAGGAGAGGAGGCAGGGGGGCGATGCCGAGCCGGCAGTGAGTAGTCCCTCGGGGGTCTCGCCGGTGGACAGCCGGTCCGGTGACTCGCCGGTGGGCAACTGCTCCGGTGACTCATCGGGGGATACTCCGGCCAGTGACTCACCGGCAGGCGCCCCTCGGGATTACCGGTTGCTGGTTCCGCGGGAGTGGTTCCGCATCGACCTCACGCAGGACCGCTGGCGGGCCCAGCTCAAGACGTTCGTGGACCACCAGGCGGAGGGCCGGCACGTCTCCGCCGAACTCACGCGGAACGTATGGACCACCCTGCGCAACACCGCCGAAGCGGGCCGGGCACGCGGCGCCCTGGAGTTCTTCCTCCTGGCGACCTTCCAGGACGGCAGCCTGCCCGTGTCACTCCTGGTGTCCTCGATGCCGCTGGGCGAGACGCCGGCCGACCCGCGGAAGTACGCGGCCTGGCTCGAAACGCGCCACCCCGAGGACAGCGCCCGGAACCAGGTGTCGCTGGTCGACCTCCCGGCGGGCCCCGCGGTACGGGTCCTCGACGCCACGACGCTGAACGTCCATGTCTGCATGCCGGGAGGCGCGGGCTACCTGACGCTGTCCTTCTCGGCGCCGGTGACTGGGATGGCCGGTCCGATGGAGAGGCTGTGCGATGCGATCGCGGGGTCTTTGGGGTGGGTTAGGTGAGGGGGCTTTCTGCGGAAGCCCCCTGAGGGAGTTGCCGGCCAGGTCTGGAAACGAGCGGCCCCATCCGTAGGATCGGTGCTCGTGCAGCCGGTTTATAGGGGGGAACATGTCGGACCAGACTGCCGATGTCGCGCGTATCAAGGAGAGCGCCCGCTCGCTCTCCAGGATCCACCGGGAGTTCTCCGAGAACGCGAACCCGGCCGACGGGCTCGGTGTCGACGTGCTCGGCGACCGGAGTCTGGTCGACACCTTCGATGACTTCGGCGACAACTGGAAGATCCATCGAGAACGGCTCACCGACGAGATCGAGAAGCTCTCGAAGATCCTTTCTACGGCGGCCCAGGCCTATGAGGACATCGATCACCAGCTCGCCGAGGCACTCCGGGGCACGGACAACCAGGGCGACGGCGGCAAAGGGGGTGCGAAGTGACGCGTCCTCGGGCTGACGAGTGGGTGGTGATCGGAGAATCCTCCGACCCGATCCCCGGAGATCCGGAGGAAGTCGCCCGGCTCGGCCGGGATTTCCGCAAGACGGCGGAATCCATCAAGAAGCAGGCGGACGAGATCAAGGCTCTCTCGTCCGTCGCGGCATGGAAGAGCAAGACGGCCGACGAGTTCCGCACGCAGGCTGAAGGAGCCGAGGGGAAGCTGCGGAAGGCTTTCAAGCGCTACGACGCGGCAGCGGACGCCCTCGGCGAAAAGGTGCTCGACGGCGGCTCCTCGAAGGAGTACGCCTCGGAGCTGCACCGCGCCCAGACCCTGGCCGACAAGGCGCTCCGTGACGCCCAGGACGCGGACGCGGATCAGAAGACGAGCACCGGCGCGATCGACGGGCTGCCCAAGGACACGGCGGACGACGATCCCGACCGCAAGAAGCTGGAGAAGCGCCAGGAGGCGGCGACTTCGGCGATGGAGCGGGCGAAGAGGGACCTCGAAGCGGCCAAGGACGTCCGCGATGCGGCCGTCAAGCGCGCGCGTGAAGCCATTCGGACCGCGATCGACAACGACGGCCTGAAGGACGGCAGGTGGGACAAGTTCAAGGACTGGGTCCACGACAATGCCGGCTGGATCAAGCAATTGGTCGATGTCCTGGGCTGGGTTGCGACTATCTGCGGAACGCTGTCGCTGTTGGTCGGATGGATTCCCATCGTGGGGCAGGCGCTTGCGGCAATTCTTGGCACAATCGCGCTTGTCGCTACGCTGATTTCCCTCGTCGGTCATATTGTGCTTGCTCTCGCGGGAGAGGGCAGCTGGTTCGATGTTGCACTGGATGTGGTGGGGTTGGCCACATTTGGAATTGGTCGGAGCGCCATTGCCGGTGGCCGGGGTGCCGTGACCGCCGCGAAAACTGCTTCCCGTTCCGCTGCTTTCCGGAACGCCATGGCTGGAGTCACGGCAAAACGGGGCACTGCCGCGTACAACAAGGCGGTGCAGAAGGCATGGAAAGAGGCGGATCGGCTGAGCGGCGGCGCTCTGCGCGGCAAGGCGGGTGCGGAGGCTCTGGCCGGTGCCCCCAAGGGGTGGTTTCCCGGGGCGAGTCGAATCGCCGAAGCATTCAACCCTAAAGTTATTGGAAAGGAGATGGTCGACAGTGTAAAGGATCTCCGGGCATTCAAGGATTCGGGAGATCTGTTCAAGGCTGACACCTGGACTCAGGCGTGGAGGAGTGGCGTCCGGCCTGGAGTAGGGGATGCAACTCTCGACTCGGTGAGTGGAGGGTTCGATGAAATCGCCGAAACCGTTCGTTCCAGTAGTGCGGTTTCTGCACTGTCCGATACCTTTCAGACACAGACGCGAATTTGGGCGGGTGCGACCGGGATAGCCTCATTCACAGATGCTGCGGACAAGGGGTTGATTACAGGATTTGTCGGGGATTTGGCTGGTGTCGATGGTCTCGATGACGGGCTCTGGTCGGCAACTGGGATGAAGGATGCGTGGACGACTAGTGATGGCTGAGCAGTCGAAGGGCGAAAAGATGCTTCAGGAGCCGATGCTGCGCCCTGCGGGCATGCGCTTCCCCGCTCTCGATGTCGTACGCAGTGCACGCGTCTTCGCCGACGGAAAAACACTGGTCGTACGGGATCGACGGGGGGGTGAGAAGCGATACCCGGTCGGAGGCGAGGGGATCCGAGGAGCCGTCTTCTTCCCACCCGCTGACATCTGGGAGACGACCATGAAGCATCCTGCGGCGCGTTGGGGAGTTCTGGTCTTCGTGGATGCGGATGGGCGCTACGTACTCCAGATCCCGCTTGCTCATTGGCTTCCCGAGGCAGGCGTCGTCGGGACGGCACAGTTGAGGCCCATGGAATGCCTCAGTCGGACAGGGCTTAAACAACTGATCGATGAGCTGCGCGTTCCTATGACGGAGAGTGAGACGCCCTGGGGGCGTGAGGTTTTCGCGAGCCCAGGTGGCGGCCGCTATGACTGGGCCGGCAGCACGGGCCAGCTCCTCTGGCACAACTGGGTCAGAGGCATCGGGATCTTCGGCTGGTTCATCGCACTTGTTTTCTCCTTTTCGACGGGAGGAAAACACGGTTGGGGATTTCTCGTCGCGGCGATTGCGCTGTTCCTGGTGCCTGGCAGTGATGTCTTCGTGTGTGTGCTGGCCTGGTGGCGTACCCGGGGGGATGGACGGCTCGCCCATGCCAGTGTGATCACACCGTCTCCTGAACCGGGTGCTGGGGCTACGCGCCGGTTCCGGGAAACAGCGACCGTACGGATCCTGCACAGCGATGTGGTGCTGACCAACACTGTTGGGGACGAGCGTTGGTACGCGCGTGGAGGGACTCACGGGATCGCGCGATTGGTGCGGTTGACGCATCCGAAGACACGCGCCTATCTGGGTGTCGAATTGCGCGACGGCGACGGTAAGGTGCGCGGGCTACTGCCCTGGCGATGGTGGTTCGCGGGCTCGGCCGGTGAACAACGCTGGGCGGAGTTCGTGGAGGCGTTGCCGCTTCCCGTCTCCGAAGAGATTTTCCGACACGCAAATAACACTCGCCATGCGGAGAACCCGGATTCTTGGTGGGAGAAACATGAACTCGGACGCGACGCCGAAAGGATGGCGCCGATGTACGGCAAGGTCGTGCGCAGGGCGACGAGCTGGAACGCCGTGAAGGGTGCGAACGAGAAAATCGTCATTCCGATCTTCGGCGCGCTTCTCCTGGCCGGACTCTTCTCGGAGGATGGCTTGGCGCGAGTTGTGGGGATTTTCTCTGCTCTGACCATCGCTGCGGTGCTGGGTCCGGTTCTTCTGGATCAGGTCACCAGTCGTTTCTCCTACGACCGCCCCGACGCCGGGGAGCCGTCGTGACTCCGACAGCTCAGTGGGACGCAACGCCGCCCGCGGACTATCAACTGCTCCTACCGGAAGGCTGGTTCCGGGTTCACATCGAACCGGAGAGACGCGAGCAGTCCGTGGACGCCCTCGTGGAGAGGCAGTTCAAGGGGATCGACAACGCGCCCCAGATCAAGGCGCAGCTCAGACAGGAACTGATCGGCCAGGCGACCAAAGCCTTCGACGAAGGCGGCATCGAGCTCTACCTCAGCCTTCAGCAGGCAGGCCCGTTCACGGTTCCGGCTTCGCTGCTGATCGCCTTGGGCCTGCCTCCCCAGGGAAGGCGCCTTCCGGCCCTCGACGAGATCGCCGGTGGACTGGCTGCCGAAGGAAATGACAGCCGGGAGGTGTCGGTCGTCGAGCTCCCCGCAGGGCCGGCGCTTCGGGTCCGCGAGGAATTCAACCCGGCTCGCGACCGCCCGCCGGTAGGGGCGGAAAAGGAAGCGGAGTACGCGCTGCCGTCCGTAACCCTGGACTACCAGGTGCAGGTACCGAGGGCCGAAGCGATCCTGCTCCTGACCTTCTCCACTCCACTCGTCCAGATCGCCGATGCCATGGTCGACCTCTTCGACGCGGTCGCCGGATCCCTGAGTTGGACGGAGGCGGCATGAGTGAGCTTCGAGAGTGCGGAATCGTCTGCCCGACGGACTGGGTGCCGCTCGCGATCGAGCCGACCGACAACGTCAAGCGCTGGGCCAGGAGCACGGCTGCCGACCTTCGGGAGCGGAGCCGGGCCGCAGGCTACGACATCGAGGCGAAGGTGCTGGAGAAGGATCTCCGCGCGCAGGCCGAGGACAGCCGACGACGCGACCCCTTCTACGCCTTCGCCCTCTACCCGGACGGCTTCGACAGCGCGTTGGCCACCCTGGAGATCGACCTCATCCATCCCGACGCTTCCGTACCCCGGATCACTCTGGACTGGCTCGCCGAGACCTTCAGCGCCCACGACTTCGGCCCGCCACTGATCACACGTACCGAAGTCCCCATCGGGCCGGCCGTACGCATCCGCCAGAACTTCGCTACGGCCGCCGCCTCGTCCGGCGGCCCGGGGGTCCTGCTGGAGACGCTCATGTACGGGGTACTGCCGACCGGTGCCGAGAGCGCGCTGGTCTTCCTGATGTCCTGGACGGTGCCGGGAATCGCCGAGGAGATGGAGGAGGTCGCGGCGGGCATCGTGAAGACGCTGTCCGTGGCGTTCTGAGTCACAGCCTGTCGCCGCACGGCTGGGTAGCTGCTGGTGGGGTGGGGGCTGGACGGCGCGACGGGCTGAAGCGGACGCGGACGCGATGACCGGGCATGACGTGACCGTCGACGAGTGCGGTCCGCGTGGGGAGGGGAGAACATGGCAGCGAACGTGTCCCGGGCCGACGTACAGCCAGGGCCCGCGAACGACGTTCCTTGGCGCCGGACAGCGATGATCCGCTGGTCACTCTGTGCCCTCGCATGCGCCGGCGGCTCCGTAGGACTGGCCTGGCTCGTCCCCGTGGTACCACTCCCGAACCCCTACGGTGGCGCGGCTCTGCTGCTTGCCTGGATCGTCCTGCCGTTGGCGACGGTACTGGTGCCTGCGCTGTGGCTGCGCAGAGTTCCGCTCAGGCAGCGAAAGGTCGCGTGGCAGTTCATCGTGCCCGTTGTCGCGGGCGTGGCACTGGGCGTACTCGGCAAACAGGCGGGCGATCAGGCCGGTCTGGCGGATCGCGGCCGGTGGACCGAGGCCGTGGTGGTGTACAAGGAGGAGGGCAAGACCGACAAGTGCCTGATACGGGCGTCGGACGGGCGGGCGATCTGGCCTTCACTCTCGGAGGAGGACGGCTGCAGGAAGTCGGTGTCGGAGGGGGACACCCTCCGGGTCAGGTACGACCCCGAAGGCGTCGCCCGCCCGGTCGACGCCGTGGACACTGCCTCGTACGCGGAACTGCTCGCGTATCTCCTGGTGGCGGCCGTGACGATGGGCACGTGGGGTGGCGTACGGCAGGGCCGGTGGGACCGGGAGTACGAGGTCACGGGCGAGCGGGGCTGACGCGGTCACGGGTGGGGGACGGCGGCACGCACGCCCGAGGCAGGTGGGAGGAGTTCGGGGAAGTTCTCCCGGCCGCCTGCCTGAACCTTTCCGAATCGGACCGCCACGCGACGTTCCGCCACGATGCGCCGGTCATCCACGTGCCCGGCCTCTTCCACTTCAAGAACGGTCGGTTGACCCCACGTTGTTTGTCCTTTGCGCGAGCCGTACCCCCTCAGGGAATCCAGATCGCCAAGGAGTGCGCGAGGTTCTCCAGATCCTCCGAGGCGCCGATGAGACGCGGGATGTCATCGATCGCTGTCCACATCACGACGTCAGCCCCGTGTTCCTCGACCTGCCACGCGTAACGCACGCAGGCGAGCAGGTGCGGTGAGTCGTCCTGGGGGACGTACCGGAAGGTTGTCAGGCCTTCCCCCAGTCGCTCGGCCTTGAAGGTCTTGACGACCGGCGGCTCGACAGCCTCCGGGTCGTCCGCCAGGGTCAGAGCCCGAAGGGTTTCTTCGCGAGGGCGCTGTGCCGGCCCGATGGCCACGCATACGGGGATCGGTAGGTCGGTGGGGTGGTCGAGGTGCAGGAAGAGCCAGTGCTGCGAGTCCGGTGGGCAGAATGACTCGGCACAGCGCGTGAGGGTGGTGGCGACGAAGTCCACGCCGTTCGGACCTGGGTCGAATCCGCGATCCTCCCAAAGGTCCTTCGCGTAGTCACGACCCCATGCTTTCATGTCGTCCCACTCCTCGAACGGGGCTGAGGGGCCCGCGCGGGGTGGAACGACGACCCAGTTGTATTCATCGACGTACTCGATGTCGATGATCGGCCAGAACTCGCTCATCACTGCCTCCAGCGGAAGTTCGCCATCACGGCGTCGAACCATTCGACGAGAGCCTCAGACAGATCATCCCGTGGGTCCCCGCCTCCGATGGTGGAGAAGGCTGCCACGAACCAGCGGTCGGGGTCGCCTGGTACAGACACGATGTATTCCACTCGCCGGGAGGGTAGTTCCACGCCCCGGTCTGGGTTGGCCGAGGCAACGTGCTCGCGGCGCACTGCGAGGGCACCGTCGATCTCTCCCGAGCTGAGATCGGCTCCTTCAACCCCGTCACGTGACAGCAACTGCACGGCTACGTCGGTCGGATCACCCGTGCCGTTCGCATTGGAGCGTCGTGGGACCAAGCTTTCCGAGACGAGGATTGAGGCGCCCAGGCTGAAGTTGAACTCGCTGCCGCCCACGGGCTTCACCGGCAGATAGAGATCTAGACCCGTGGTCTGCTGGGCCTGCGCGACGGCCCGCCGGAACCTTCGAGCCAGCTCCCGCCTGTACGGGCCCACCTTGTCGGGTGGCGCGTCCTGGGGAATCTGGGTGTAGGCGTCTTCCAGAATGCGGTGTACGGCCTCCTCAGTGCCGCGACGCAGAGGGACCTGAGCCCACTGGTCGGGGAGGAGGAGGCGGTAGCCGTTGACCGGCGCGGTGAATTCCGCACGTGGGGTGGCATGGTTAGTGGGCATGGGCCGCCTCCTTGCCGTTGAGGTACCGGATGCCCACGAAGGCTCCGAGGCTCGCGGCGACCGCGATCCAGAGGATCCACATGCCCTGGAAGACTGCGAAGGCCAGCCCGTAGAGAAGGTAGAAACTCAGCGGAATTCTGAGAAAATTGCGCTCATCCGCGAGCCGGGCCCAGTTCTGTGGGCGCCGGGCCAGAAAGACCATGATTCCCGGCGTGAGCGAGCACAGAGCCCACTCCCAGGTCGGCATCGAAATCAGTTCCTCGTCGAAGAAGTCCTTGGTCATGGGTCCGGCGAACATGCGCAGCAATGCCAGGATAAAGACTACTTTGACGGCCGCCATGCCGTAGAGAAATCTCGACGCTCGCGCGTTGCTCTGGTCGGCTTCCCCAGTGCCGGGGACGTCAGTCATCAGCGGACTTCCTTCACCATTGCGATCCTACGGGCGCGGTCATTCCGCCCTTCATCCTGCCGTACTCGCCACCGCTGATGGCGTCCCCGCTCTTGTCCGCCGCATCCAGCACGGTGGAAACGCCCCACGAGCCCCGAATGACATCCGTGTGGCGCGCGGCTTGCCGAGCGTTGTTGGCGAGGATGCTGCTGTCCGGATACTCGTCACGCAGCTTGTTGATGTCCTTCATCTGGCGGCCGAGTGCCTTGTCGCCCAGTGCACCGGCCGTTTCCTGCGCGCTGACCTGAGGCATGTCTGCGTCGCGCACTTCATCGGAAGCCCGCTTGCCGACCGCGCGGTTCTCGCCTTCCATACGCAGGCGGCGGGCACGGGCAGCTTCACGGTTCTTGCCCGATGTGCCGCCACGCTTCCGGCCGGCGCGTGCCGCTGTGTTCCGCGCCCCCGCATTGCCCCGTGCGGCTTGTGATGCCGCCCTGTCCTTGGCCAGCCCGGCCGCGGTCTTGCGGGAAGTCGCCTGGAGGGCTTTGACGGCTTTGGCCGCCCTGATTCCGTTCCGCGCCATCTTGAGCGCACCGATGTCCATGACGACGTCGAACCATGAGCCATTTCCTGTCAGCGCTTGTACGAGGTGAATCAGAGCTACGGCGATGGTGAGTGCCAGCGCAAGAGGGCCGAGGAAAGGGAAGAACATGGCGGCGATACCCACGATGGTCGCTGCCCAGCTCAGATATTCGGCCCAATCGCCGAGCCACTCGGCGTCAGCCACCCACGCCTTGACGTCGTTCCACCAGCTGTCCTTCATGTCGTCGTCGATGGACGACCGGATCTTTCCCGCGAAGTGGCCGGCTCGCTCCTCGTAGTCACCGGCCGCCGTGTTCACCCGCTTGCGCGCGTCCTCTAAGTCCTCCTTGGCACGCATGAGTTCGGGATCCTCAGTGGGAGCGCCGCCGTCTTTCCCGCTCTCCCCGTCCTTCTTTTCCTCCGAGGCTGTCTTGTCGTGCGCCTTGGCTGTGTGACGGTCGATGATGCGCTGGGCGTCCTGGGCGTCACCGAGTGCCTGGTCGGCCTTCCGCTGGAACTCCTGCAGTTCGTCCGCCCAGTTGGAAAGGTGCCCCTTCACCTCGCGATAGCGGTCCTCCGCCTCGTCGAGCTTGCGGCCGAGGCCACGGGCGTCTTCGCCCAGTTTCTCGGCGTACTGGCCCTTGAGGTTGTCGGCGTCGGCCATCGCCGTGAGCGCTGCGGCCTGCGTACGCAGGAACTCGGCGATCTTCTTCATGTGCGTGACCTGGCTACGGACGCCCTCGGGATCACCTGGTACGGGATCGCTCTCGCGCAGTGGATGCCAGTCCTTGGGCCTTGCCATATCTCCCCCGGAAGACAGTGCTCAGTCGGCTTTTACAGGACGTACGGTCCTACTTCTTCTGCTTTCCGGCCTTGGCCAGCTCGTCGTCGAGATTCTTGAACGTGTCCCGTGTCCCCTCGACCATTTTTCCGACGGAATCCAGCGACTCCAGCAGCCGCTTGCGGTTGTCGTCCCAGTTGTCGATGAAGTCGGTCATGGCCTCCTTGAGTTCAGAGGCTCCGACAACCGACTTGATTTCATCTTTCCAGTCGTCGAGGTTCTTGAACTCGCGCTGAATGGCGTTGAGTTGCTTTGCCGAGGTGCTGAGCAGGTCGAAATCGACGATCAGGTCCGACATTGGCATATCTCCCTAGTGCTGGACCATGACTGAGACAGTTCTCTGCTTACCGGTTGACGGCCTGGATCTCCTGAACGGTGATCGCCTGTTCGCTGCCGAACGTGCCGTCGGGCAGGTCCCCGCCCGCGCCTCCGGTGCCGGTCCATGCGATGTCCCAGGTGATGGTCGCCCGCAGGTTGTACATCCCGGTGCCCGAGGAGCGGAGGTACTTGAGCCCGCACGGCGGTGTCTGGCCGGCCTTGCCCTGGGCGTAGGGCTCGCCGATGGAGCCGTCGGCGTTGATGACGCACTCGCCGGAGGCCGGATAGGTCTCGGCGTCCGCGGTGCCCGGCTCCAGCTTGAGGGACACGGGCTTGGCGGTGGTCGTGGCCTGGATGTTCAAGCCCGGGGCGTTGACGGCCGCCGTTGCCCGGACCTCGTCGAAGACGGCCTTGTTCAGCCACGCCCAGGTCGGCAGGTTCACCTTGGTGTTGGCTGCGGGCGCGAGGGTGACCTTGGTGTCCGGAAGCTGCATGTGCTGGTAGGCGAGGCCGGCGAGAATCTCCGGGCTGATGGCCTGTTCGTACCGGGGTGGCGGAGCCTCGCCGTTGTCGACCCAGAAGGGGAGGTCCGAGCACGCGGTCCGCTTGAGTGCATCCGGCTCGTTTGGGTTTTCGACGCCGGCCCAGAACATCCCTTCGCCGTCCTTGTCGACGTTGTAGTCCTTGTAGCCGGGGGTGTCGGTCCAGCCGAACCCGTCCTCGTAGTGGCTCTGCGTCTGGCCGAGCGCCGAGCTGGCGGTACCGCCCATGCCGGGGGTGTTCAGCTGGTCCTCGATGCTCTTGGACATCTTCGCCTTGAAGTCCTTGGCGCCGAGGTAGGGGGCGTACCAGCAGGCTGGGGGCGTCCAGTTGACGTCGGCCGACGTTACGTTGCCGGTGCTGCCGCCCTTGGCGACAGAGCCGGAGTACTGGATCTGGGCGGCGGCGTAGATGCCGGTGCTGTCGGTGCCGCCCTGCTCTTCGGTGGCGCCGCCTTTACCGTAGTCCACGGGTTTCGCTGCGGAGCTGGACGCCGTGAGGACGAGAATGCCGAGCGCGAGGGCCAGGGAAGCGGTACCGGCGCCGAGGGTCGTGTGCCGTGATGTGGTCACTGGCACTTCGCCGCCCTTGTCTCGACGAAGACCTTGGACGCCTGCCACAGGCCTTCATCCGTGGGGTACTTGACCATGATGATCTTGAAGTAGTCGAAGTCCGCGAGGCTGGGTGTGCTCTCCAGGACCTTCCCGGTCTTGACCTCTTTGCCGGGGAACTTGCTCGAGTCCGTGCAGAACGCGACCTCAACGGAGTTGCCGTTCGCGGCGGACCGGGTGGTGGCGTCGTATTGGCGCTGGGTGCCCGCGGCAGTCCAGCCGCCCTTGATCCATTCGTTGATCTGCACCTGCGCGTAGTGCAGCCCGTCGCCGGTGGCGTAGGCGGTCAAGGCCGCGTCTTTTGTGCTGCGCTTGTCGACGCCCCGGTAGATGGCGCGGAGGAAGTTGGCCGCGTCGTCCATCGCCGCCGCCTCGTTCTTCTTCGTAGGCTTGGTCCAGTCGAAGACCAGGTTGACGTCCTTGGGCAGCGACACGTCCACGCCGTCCGATCCGCCCGCCGTCGCTGCCGCCGACGGCTCCGCCGACTTCGACGGTGTTGACGTGGTCTGTTCGGCGCCGGCGATCTTGTTCTTGTCGCTGGAGCTGTCGTCTCCGCTGCCGCAGGCCGTCAGCAGCAGGGCTGCGGTTGCGGTGAGCGCGGCAGCAACGGGCAAAGAGCGGCGCTTCAAGGTGGGCTCCCCGTGAGGTGTAGATACAGCTGAGAGCCCTGACGGTATCTGGGGGGCTTGTGGTGCTGCCAGGCTGGACTGCTATCGCGGCGGGGGTGTTTGTGAATCTATGGGCACAAATTCGATACGTCCTGTGTCCTGATCGTGTCCACCCGGAGATGCACGCAGCCCTGGACACTGAGGCAGCGTCCGGAGCCGAGCTGTTTCGGGCCGCCTTCGCGGCAGCTATCGGACTAGAGGAACGGCGTCCGCGTGTCCAGCCCCGAGATCACCCGTCCGTACAACTCCGGGTGCGTCGCCGGGTTCACGAACGGGTGAAGGCTGAAGGTCAGGACGCAGGCCCGGCCGTACTCGTGCTCCTGACCTGGTACCTCCCGATTCTCCTGTTTTTCTCGTTCATCTGCCGCGTGCGTCTGCGCTGCTGGAAGGAATCATGGATCTACAGGCCACCATCGCCGGTTTCCGCAATGCCGCACCCCTCGATGGCCTGGACGGGGCCTGGCGGTGGAGTCTCAACCCGGTACTGCATTTCGCGGGCGTTCTGAACGGCGACGGAAATCGGCTCCTTCAGACCAACCAGCGCGGGAAGCACGATGAGAGCCTCGCCCTTGAAGTGCTGTCCTTCGCCCGCGCTCACGAGCAGGAGCTGATGGACGCGGGGCGTTTCCTCGGCTTCGTGGAGGACCTGCGCGTACCCGGCTACGAGTTCGACGCCGTCGCGGCAGCCGTCCCCGAGGTTCACGGTCATCACAAGGCGCAGAATCCCGACCTCACAGCGGTGACGTACATCGTCTTTCCGGCGTACGCCTGCGAGTTCTCCGGGGGCGAGAGCCTCGCCGAAGCGGAGGCCAGGTACACGAAGATGCTCCATCCCGCCGAAATCGGGCGAGAGCCGGTGCCGTTCGTGAAGATGAGCTTCGACAATCCCCGTACCGGTGGCGGAAGTACCAATGTCGGGCGCGCGTTGACGTACCCCCGGATCGTCCGACAGGAGATTCCCGAACTGGCGGATTCCTCCGGCGGATTCGTGGAGTTCGAAAACCGCTTGGGCAAGGTCTGGCGTGTGGAGTGGGACGGCGGCTGGATCGTGTCGGGAGAGCAGCCGGGAGAGCGGTCGGGAAGCTCGTCAGGGAGGCGGGGGCGGCGTGAGATGGGCCTGGACGAGGTCCTGGAACTCTTCGAGGGGGCGCTGCGAGAAGGCACGCGTCGGTAAGGCATGTCCCTCGTACGACGGAACCGGTCCGTCCCCATCGCGTGAGCGAATCGTGCAGGCCTCATGGGTGACCCGTGGGGACACGTGGGGGCGGTGGCCCGGGTTGTCTGACCTGCGGATGTCGGGTGGGCAACGGATTCGCGCGTGCACAGCAGGTGTCGTATCCGGATCCCTGTCTCCAACCGGCAACCGTACGGCCATGGTTGCGCGTGAATAACGTTGTGCCGCTCGCTGTTCACGATTCAGAACGCGCCTTGAGGGGCTTATGTGCGGCTGATACGGTGCCATGGCTTGACACTCACTCCAGCGCTGGCTAGTTGGCCAGGTCGGGCGGTACGTCCGGCAAGGGTGTATCGCGCACTTCGCGAGTGAAGTGTCCTATTTAGCACTTAAATTGGCAGAATTTTTCTTGGGTGTACGGGGAGCTGTTGCGTGAAGATCCAAGAGCGTACGGGTGCGGGCGGCGGCCGTTCCTCGGTGCCCGCTCCGCCGATGTCCGGCGAGCGGCTCCCGGCGCCGCCTCGCGAACGCAAACCGGCTCTTGCCGCTCTCGCGGTGCTTCTGATTCTCGTCGGGGCGCTGGGCGCGACGATGCTGGTGCTGCGGGCGGGTGACCGGATCGAGGTCGTCAAGGTGACCGCCCCCATCCCGGCTGGGGGACACGTCAGCAAGGCCAACACGACTTCCGTCCTTGTCGCGGCCGACGACACCATCGACTACATCCCGTGGGAGCAGTTGTCCGGCCTGATGAAGCTGAAGGCCGTCAGCGCCATCCCTAAGGGAGTCGTCCCGGTCGGCCAGATGTTCACCGGCGAGACCGGCCTCGGCGCCGGACAGGCCATCGTCGGGCTCTCCCTCAAGGAGGGCCAGTACCCGAGCGGCCTCAAGCAGGGAGACCTCGTCGCCGCCTACCGCGTCAGCTCCACCGGCACCGGTACCGGCTCCAGTACGGGGTCCAGCAGTTCCTCCTCGTCCGATGCCGGCACGACTCTGATCGTGGACAAGGCGAAGGTCAGCAACGACATTCAGCAGGCCACGGACAGCGACGTGATAAGCAGCACCAACCTGCCCGTCACCCTCACGGTCGACAGCACCAAGGCCGCCGAACTGGCTCAGGCCGCTGCAGCCGGCCAAGTGGCTCTCGTGCTCATCCCCAGCAGCTGAAGGCGGCCCCAGAACCATGGCGCTCATCGTTCTTGCCGCCGACAAGGGTTCACCCGGCGTGACCACCGCGGCCGTCGCGCTCGCGGCGGTCTGGCCTCGGCGGGCTCTGCTCGCCGAGACCGACCCGGCCGGCGGTGACCTCGTCTACCGGAGTGCCGCCGCGCACGGCGGGATGCTCAACCCCAACACCGGCATGCTGTCCATCGCCGCGACCGCCCGGCGCGGGCTCGTTCCCGATCAACTCTGGGACCACGTACAGCCGTTGAGCGGCGGGCTCGAAGTGCTCGTCGGGCTCGGTATCGCCGAGCAGGCCGCCGCGCTCGCCGGGCTCTGGCCCACCCTCGGCAGCGCCTTCGCGCAGCTCGCCGACTCCCCGAACGCGCCCGCCGACGTCATCGCCGACTGCGGACGCATCAGCGGGGACACCTCTGTCGTCGAGCTGTTCCCGCATGCCGCGCTCGTGCTGCTCATCTCGCGTACCGAGCCGGAGGCCATCGCCCGGGTACGGGATCGGGCCGCGGCCCTCTCCACCAAGCTGCACGGCGGTCCGCGCGGTGCCGCCAGTCTCGCGAACCCGCTCATCGGGGTCATCCTCATCGCCGACCCGAACAACTCGGGCAAGTTGGTCAACCAGGTCAACGACATGCTCGTACACGCGCAGACGGGTGCCCGGGTTGTCGGCACGCTCGCCGAAGACCCGGCCGGGGCCGAGCAGTTGGCCGGGCGTAAGCGCGGGCGGCTCGACAAGTCGATGCTCATCCGGTCGGCCCGCAAGGTGACTTCGGACCTGTACCAGCAGTACGGCGCCGCATGGTCCGTACCCAGCCAGGTCCAGGGTCAGGGGCAGAGCCATGCGGGCCCGGGGCACCAAGTTCCGATGCCCGGCCAGGCCGGTCAGCAGTCCGGCCAGCCCGGTGGTCAGTCCGGCTACGCCGGAGGCCAGCCCGGCCATGCCGGAGCCGGGCGATGACCGCTGTCGACCACTCGTTGGTCAAGCGGTTCCGGCAGGACGCCGGTGACCGGATCGCCGAGCAGCGTCGGCTCGACCAGGCCTCCAACGTCACGCCGATGTCCGGCGAGGACGAGCGGCAGTACGCGCGGGCCGTCATAGCCCAGATCCTCGAGGACTACGCCCGGACCGAGATCAACGCCGGGCGTACGCCGCTGGATGCCGAGACCGAGGAGCAGTACGCGGCTGCCGTGCACGCCGCGCTCTTCGGGGTCGGCAGGCTGCAGCCGCTGCTCGACAACGTCGACGTCGAGAACATCGACATCAACGGGTACGACCAGGTCTTCGTCGGGTATTCCGACGGGCGTGAGGTCGCGGGGGATCCCGTCGCCGAGTCCGACGAGGAGCTCATCGAGCTGATCCAGGTGCTCGGCGCCTACTCCGGGCTCTCCTCCCGGCCCTTCGACTCCGCCAATCCGCAGCTCGACCTGCGGCTGCCGGACGGGTCGCGACTGTCTGCCGTGATGGACGTGACGCGTCGCCCCGCGCTCTCCATCCGTCGTGCGCGTATGGGAAAAGTCTTCATCTCCGACCTCGTCGGGAACGGGACC
The DNA here is from genome assembly GCF_000331005.1 of Streptomyces turgidiscabies Car8. Taxonomy (GTDB): domain Bacteria; phylum Actinomycetota; class Actinomycetes; order Streptomycetales; family Streptomycetaceae; genus Streptomyces; species Streptomyces turgidiscabies. The sequence continues at coordinate 35,523 of NZ_AEJB01000465.1, read as the reverse complement.
GTGACCCCGGAAGTCGCGCACTTCATGGCCTGTGCCGTGCGCGCCCGGAAGAACATCATGATCGCGGGCGCTACGAACGCGGGTAAGACCACGCTGTTGCGCGCCCTCGCCAACGAGATCCCGCCGCACGAACGACTCATCACCGTCGAGCGCGCTATGGAGCTGGGTCTCGACCAGTTTCCCGAACTCCACCCCAACGTCGTGGCGTTCGAGGAGCGGCTGCCCAACTCCGAGGGCCTGGGCATGATTTCGATGGCCGAGCTGGTGCGGCGGTCACTGCGTATGAACCCCTCCCGCGTCATCGTCGGTGAGGTGCTCGGCGACGAGATCGTGACGATGCTCAACGCGATGTCACAGGGCAACGACGGCTCGCTCTCCACGATCCACGCCAACAGCTCGCACGAGGTCTTCAACCGTATTTCCACGTACGCGCTCCAGGCGGCGGAGCGGCTGCCCATCGAGGCCAGCCAGATGCTCGTCGCAGGCGCCGTGAACTTCGTCGTCTTCATCCAGCGGCGCAACAACTACCAGACGGGCGGGCGGCTCCAGCGCATGGTGACCTCGGTCCGTGAGGTCAACGGCGTGGACGGCCGCGTGCTGTCCAGCGAGATCTTCGCCGAGACCCCGGACGGCCGCATCGTGCCGCACGCGCCCATTTCCTGCCTCGACGATCTGGTCGCGCACGGGTACCGGTTGCCCGGCGGGAACTGGGGGTGACCATGACGACGTACAGCAATACGCATGCGTACGGGGACGTGTACTCGGTGGCGGCCGGCCCGCTCGGCTCCATGGGCGGACTGTTCTCCACCGAGGTCCTCTACTCGCTCGTGGCCGGCGTCACCGTCGGCGGCGGGCTCGCGCTGCTCCTGATCGCGATCCGCGGGCTGCCGGTCAAGCCGGAGCACGAGAAGCAGAAGGCCAGCGAGCGGGCGAACGAACTCATCCGGTTCGCGGGGCAGCGCGGTTCGCTCGCCGCCCTCGTCGGACTCGCCGTGCTGGTGCTCACCCGGTGGGCGGTGGCCGGTATCGCGGCCGGTGTCCTCGTCTTCTTCTGGGACCGTCTCTTCGGCGGCGCGGCGGAGGAACGGGCCGGTATGCGGCGCGTCGAGGCCCTCGCCTCCTGGACGGAGTCGCTGCGCGACACGATCGCCGGCGCTGTCGGCCTGGAGCAGGCGATCCCGGCGTCGGCGCGCGCGGCAGCCCCGGTACTGCGTCCGCATCTGGACGCGATGGTCGACCGGCTCCGCTCCCGTACTCCTCTCCCCGAGGCGCTCCAGCAGCTCGCGGACGAGATCGACGACGCGTCCGCCGACATCATCGTCGCGGCGCTCATCCTCAACGCTCGGCTTCGCGGCCCGGGTCTGCGTCAAGTCCTGGGCGCGCTCGCGAAGTCGGCGCGCGAGGAGGTCGACATGCGGCACCGGGTCATGGCACAGCGGTCGTCAACTCGGCGGTCCGTACAGATCGTTGTCGTGGTGTCGGTCGGCTTCGTCCTCGGACTCGCCGTCTTCAACCGTGACTTCGTCGAGCCGTACGGCACGCCGATCGGACAGGTCGTACTCGCCGGAGTCTGCGGTCTGTTCGCGCTCGGCTTCTGGTGGCTGCGCAAGCTGTCGTCCATCGAGACACCCGAACGCTTCCTGGTACGGGACCAGTCGTCCGTGCAGTTCGTACGGCCGCCCCGGGCAACCGCACAGGGGGTGCAGGGACCGGCGCCGTACGGGGCTGCTCCCGGCACCGAAGAGGGGGTACGTCGATGAACGACCTGACCATGCCCGTGCTGGTCGGCGCCACTCTGGGCCTCGGAATCTACGTGCTCGTACGGGCGTTGATGCCGTCGAAGCGGAGTGCGGTCTCGCAGGTCGCCCGCATCGACGCGATGCGGGCGAGGGGAGCGGCGTACGAGTCGGCCCATCGCACGCAGGACGCCGGCCGGATCGGCTCGTTCCGTGCCCAAGTGGGCGTCCGGGTCTCCGACTTCTACTTCCAGCAGGGCTGGGAGCAGCGCTCGTTGCGGTCCGACCTCGCTGTCCTGGACCGGAGTTGGGAGAACTTCCTCGCGACGAAGGTGCTGCTGGGGGCGGCCGGTCTGATCTTCGGCCCGTTCCTCTTCGTCATCGTGCTGACGCTCGGCCTCGGCAGGAGCCCGGCCATCCCGGTCTGGATGGCGCTGCTCTTCGCGGCGGTCTTCTTCTTCCTCCCCGACCTCGAGGTCCGGCGGGACGCGGCCGACAAACGGCGTGACCTGCGGCGCGTGATCGGGGCGTATCTCGACCTGGTGTCGATGAGCCTGGCCGGCGGCCGGGGTCTGCCCGAGGCGCTGATGGCGGCGGCGGAGGTGTCGGACGGCTGGGCGACCCAGCGCATCCGCAACGCTCTCGCGGACGCCCGTATCACCGGCACCAGCCAGTGGCAGGCGCTCGGGGCACTGGGTGAGGAACTCGGCATCGAGGAACTCAAGGACCTCTCCGCCTCCCTCGCCCTGGTCGCGGACGACGGCGCGAAGGTGCGCGAGTCGCTCGCCTCCCGCGCGGAGACCATGCGGCACCGCGAGCTCGCCGAGATCGAGGGCAGCGCGGGCGAGAAGTCGCAGTCGATGCTCGTGGCCCAACTGCTGCTGTGCGCAGGGTTCCTGGTGTTCCTGATCTATCCGGCGGCGATGCGCGTGTTCCAGGTCTGAGCCGTCACCAGTACTGCCAATGCTCCAAGATTCGTTTGAGAGGACAACTCGCCATGAATGGACGGAACTTCCACACCGGGATCCCGGCGATGGACTTCCTGGTCACCTTCCTGCAGAGCCGCGTGCAGCGCGCTCGCTCCGGCGAACTGGACCGCGGTGCGTCGGCGGTCGAGTGGGTCATCATCTCCGCGGTCGTCGTGGCGATCGTCGGCGTGGTCGCTGCGATCATCAACACCGCGCTGAGCGACGGCGCCAACAAGGTCGGTGACTGCATCAAGGGCGCCAAGGCGAGCGGCACCTGCTGATCGCACGTACGAAAACGGGGTCTACGGGGTCGAGTTGACGGGGTTGTTGCTCGTGGGTGGTGCAGGCAGATGGGTACGCCGCAGGGTGGAGGCCGCACGTAAGTCGGCGTCCGCCTTCGGTGACTCCGGGATGTCGGGCCCCGGGGCGTCCGGCCCACGTGCAGGCAACTCCCGTACGTCCGGCTCCCGTACGTCCGGCTCCCGAACGTCCGACTCCGGCATGACCGCGATCGAGTTCGTGCTGCTGACGCCCGTACTCTTCTTCATGATCTTCGCGACCGTGCAGTTCGCGCTGTACTTCTTCGCGGACCACGTGGCCCAGGCGGCTGCCCAGGCCGGCGCCCGCAAGGCCCGTGCCATGGCGCACGACCAGCCGGGCACGTGGCGGGGCGAGGCGCAGGACGTGGTCGACAGCTACATCCAGCAGTTGGGCCCGAGTCTGGTCCTGGCGCCGAACGTGACGATGCTCCAGCCGGAGCAGAACACGGTGGGCGTGGAGATCACGGCCCGGGTTCCCACAGTGTTCCCCGGGTTCGATCTGACCGTGCACGCGCAGTCGGTGGGGCCGGTGGAGCGGTTTGTGCGGGACGGGGTGAACTGATGGATTACTTCTCTGCCCTGCGGGCCCGGTGGAACAGGTGGGACCTGGGTGACCGGGGCCTGTCCACCGTCGAGGTGGTGATCCTCGCTCCGGTCATGATCATGTTCATTCTGGTGCTGGTCGCCTTCGGGCAACTGGTCGACGGACGCGGGGCGCTCGACGGAGCCGCGCGGGACGCGGCTCGGGCCGGATCGATCCAGAAGGATCACGCGACGGCGATCGCGGAGGCCAGGAGGGCGGCGGAGGCCGACCTCACGGACGTCTGCTCCGGCCCGGTCACGGTGACCCAGACCAGCGCCGGATTCGAGCCCGACACCATTTTCTCGGTCCAGGTGAGTTGCGAGGTTCGAGGCCTGGCGATGCTCGGCCTGGACATCCCGACGACTCTGACGGCGACATTCAGCTCACCGCTGGACCCGTTCCGGAGGACAGTGTGACGCTGAGACCGAGGGTGCCCTCTGCCGTACGCGACTGGTCCGAGCGTCGCTGGGCCCGCCTGGCGGACCGTCTGGACGACAGAGGCTCGGGCGCCGGTGCCGTGATCATCTTCGCCCTCCTCTTCATCTCCCTCTCCGCCTTCGTGATCGACGGCGGTATGTCCATCTCGAAGCGGGAACGGGCGGCGGACATCGCTGAACAGGCGGCGCGCTATGCCGCCCAGGACATAGACCTCGACGCCCTCTACGGCAACGCGGCGGTCGGCGCCCCCATCAACTTCCAGAACTGCGACGCCCGCGTGAAGGCCTTCGCCCAGGAGATGGACATGTCCGCGGCGGACACGGCGGCGTCCCACTGCGTGGCGGCGGACGCCAACGAGGTGCAGGTCGAGGTCCAGTTGACGTACTCGCCGGTGTTCACGGGGCTGTTCTACGGCGGGGACGTGACGGTTCGGGGCGAGGCGGTGGCGGAGAACGAGGTGGGGTGAGGGGCCCAACGGGCGTAAGGCTCAACGGGCGTAAGGCTCAACGGGCGTGGGGCTCAACAGACGAGGGGTCCGACGGACGCGGGGCTCAGGCTCACTTGGCGCCGTTGCCTCTCGTGTCCTGGACCTTCATCTTCTCGTTGACCTGCTTGGCCAGTTCGTCGTCCAGCTTCTTGAACTCGCGTACGACGGCGTCCGACATGTCGGCGAGGGCGTCGAGCTGCTGGGTGATGTCCTCGCGGCCGTCCTCCCAGTTGGACTCGAAGTCCTCCAGCGCGTCGTTAACGCTGCCGTCGCCGATGTCGTCCTTGTAGGACTCGAAGAGCTTCTTGGTGTGGTTCAGCCGGGTCTTGATGGAGCGCAGCCGGCTGCCGTAGTCCTCCAGCTCGCTCAGCGGCAGCGTGAGGTCGGATTTGCCCTTGCCCATGTGTGAAACCCCCTGGAGCGCCTCGTAGTCTGTCGAGGTCCGATCGGCGTCCCGATCGACGTCTGATCGGCACCGTACAACGGAACGATGCCAGTGTGGGCGAACGAGTGCTCGGGTGAACAAGTGAACGGGGTGGAGTGAGGACATGGCCCGCTACAGCGAAGCGCAGACGGTCGAGCGGGGTGGGTTCCGGATCAAGGTGCCCGAGTCGTGGTGGGAGTTCGACGTACGCCCCGAGTCACGGGACGACTCCATTCGGCGCATGGTCGACGAACGGCTGCGACAGCGACCGGAGTTGGCCCAGTACCGCGACACGTACACCACGTTCCTCCAGAAAGCGGCGGCCGACGCGTGGAAGTCGGGCGCGCTGTACTGCGGTTGCATGGCGGAGAGCTTCGGCGGTGACACCCCGATCACCGGCTCGGTGACCGTCTCGATGGTCGGCGGCCGTACGCAGGACGGTACGCCCCTCTCGACCGACCCGGCGGCCATCGCTGCCCAGTTGGCGGTCAAGGAGGCGAAGCGGGAGGGCGACTCCTGGCGCAAGGTCACGACCGTCGACATCCCCGGTGTCGGCCCGGCGGCGCGGACGTACGGCATCGAGGACATCGCCGTACCGGGCGACGAACTCGGCCGCACCATCCGGGCCGTGCTGACGCAGACGTTCATCCCGGTGCCGGGCCAGGAGGGCAAGGTCGCGCTGGTGGCGGGCAGCAGCCAGGTGCTGGACCTGGCGGAGTCCTTCTTCGACATCTTCGACGCGATCACGTCGACGTTCCGGTTCGTCGGCTAGCCCCTTCCGCGCCGGCGGATTCGGTACGCGGATTCAGCACGCCGAGTCCGTCAGGAGCCGGCGCCGGTCGGCCGCAGTGACTGGATGGCGTTGTCGATCTCCAGGTCGATCAGGCGCTGTGCCTCGACCGCCTGGTTGGCGAACACGCCGGTGAGTTCGAGGCTCACGATGCCGTGGACCCGCGTCCAGATCAGGTTGGCGGCGAGGGCCACGCCCGGTGTGACGTCCGGCCGCCCCTGCGAACGGGCCCAGCGCCGCAACTGCCCGTCCAGCGTGCGGTCGCCGCTGGTGCTGTCGGCCGGCGCGGTGTCCTGGACGGCCACCAGCAGGTCGATGAGGAACGCCATCGCCTGATCCAGCGGGGTCTGCGTGGTGACCTCGTCGGGCAGATCCCCGGCCCGCTCGCCGAACAGCATCCCGTAGCGCCGCCGGTATCGCAGCGCCCAGTCGCGGTACGCGGTGACCACCAGCCGTACCCGCGTGCGCGGCGCCTTCCTGCTGCCCTCCACGGCCTGGCTCATCGCTGCGGCGAGCTGCTGATAGGACAGGGTCACCAGGTGCGCCACCAGCGCGTCCCGCGACGGGAAGTAGCGGTAGACCGCCGGCGCGGACATCGCCATGCTCCGGGCCAGCGCCGCGATCGACAGCGCCTGTACGCCGTCCGCGTCGATGATCGCGAAGGACACGTCCTCGATCTCCTGGAGCGTCTGGGCCCGTAGCCGCTCGCGCCTGCCCACGGTCTGCGGAGTGTTAGTCATCGTCGCATCGTAACGGATCGTAAGAGTTTCTCCGCTGCTGCCAGTGCGCAACGATCCGTAACGACTGACTCGAGAAACCGCCCTGACCTGGGCTTTGTGACCGTCTTCGACGTCGCTCACGGCGGGGGCGGTTTCTGTTCGATTAGGGCGGGGCGCGCACTCGCCGCTGGTTACGACTTGACGCTACCTGATATGCAGGTGCAGAGTTACGGTCATTAACTGAGTGACGAACAGTCGCAGAGTCTACGAGGAGTCGACCATGTCCGAGACGAACGCAGCCCCCGAGACCACCGTGACCGCCCCCGAGACCACCGTGACCGCCACCGAGGTGGTGCTGCCGGGCAAGGTCGCGCCGTCCGGTCTGCGACTGGTCCAGCGCGAGCTGCCGGCGCCCGTCGCCGGTCAGGCGCTGGTTCGCGTCGAATCGACCGCCGTGTCCTTCGCCGAGAGCGCGATGCGCCGGGGCCGCTACTACGGCCAGCCCGCCTTCCCGTTCGTGCCCGGCTACGACCTCGTCGGTGTCGTCGAGGCCGTCGGACCCGGAGTGGACCCCGCCCTGCTCGGCCGCCGGGTCGCCGCCCTGACCAAGACCGGCGGCTGGACCACGGCAGCCCTGCTGCCCGCCGCCGACCTGGTGGAGGTACCCGACGGAATCCACCCCGACGACGCGGAGACGCTGATCGTCAACGGCCTGACCGCCTACCAGATGCTGCACCGCACCGCGAAGGTACGGGCAGGGCAGACCGTGCTCATCACGGGCGCCGCCGGCGGTGTCGGCTCGGTCCTCGTGCAGCTCGCCAGGGACGCAGGCGCCCGCGTGATCGGCACGGCCGGCCTCCGTCACCACGAGGCGCTGCGCAACCTGGGCGTGGAGCCGATCGACTACCGGGACTCCGACCTGGCCGCCCGCGTCCGGGAACTGGCTCCCGACGGCGTGGACGCCGTGTTCGACCACCTCGGCGGCGCGAGCGTCAGCCTCTCCTACCGGCTGCTCAACCCCACCGGCACCCTGGTCTCGTACAGCATCGCGGCAGCCCTCGACGACACCCGCCCCGTACTGCTCGACTTCCTGCCGCTGCTGGCCAAGCTGGCGTTCTGGAACTACCTGCCCACCGGCAGACACGCGAGCTTCTACGACGTCTGGGCAGGCGCCGGCAAGCCGGACTCGGGCAAGCGCGAGGCGTTCCGGGCCCGGATGCGCACCGACCTCACCCACGTCTTCGGCCTGCTCCGTGACGGCGTACTCACCGCGAAGATCGCCGCCCGCTTCCCACTGACCGAGGCTGCCGAGGCCATGCAGTTGGCGGAGTCCTCCAACCGCCCCGCCGTCGGCAAGATCATCCTCGTTCCCTGAGGTGGCGGCTGGGCCTACGCTGTGACGTGGCCGGCTGCCGCAGAAGAGCGGGAGGCTCGTCCTCGAAGGAGATCCGGTGCTGGGACCGCTGGGACCGCCGGGACCGCTGGGACTACTGGGACCGCTGGGACTACTGGGCTTCTACGACGAGTTCGACCCCGACCCCGATTCCGGCCCCGACCGCGACCTCGACCTCGACCTCGACGACCGTCCCGGCCGGAACCAGCCGAACGGATCGATCCACGACGCCGTCCAGCCTCTCGGCGAGCCCGACGAGGCCGACATCGTGGCCTACCTGGACGCCGGTCATGTGCTCATCGACGTCATGGAAGCGGGCCACGACGTCCTCACCGGAAGCATGCACCGCCACTCCCTGGGCTGCTCATCGCCGGTCACCGACGGCACCTGGCTCTGGCGCAAGGACTTCCCGCACTACGTGGAAACGCACCACGTCCTGCTCCCAGAGGCGTTCACCGAGCACGTGCGAGGCCTCGACCACCGGATGCCGGCCCTCATCACCGCCCAGTTCGGCCCCCGCTTCGACGAGACCATGCCCATGGTCGGGTGGGCCTCAGCCGTCCCGTGGCGATCGACGGAGGCCGTCCTCGAACCTCGACTCCGGCCGGTGACAAGCAAAGCCGAGTTCGACGCGGCGCTCCTGACCCGGGACCGAATCCGCCCCCAGGGCAACTGGGCCAAGCCTCGCAAGCCGAGACGAACGCGAGATGCGTGAAATGCGGCTGAACGACATGTCCGAGAAGGCCACCGCTCTGTCGGAAGCAAGGCTCGCGCGCGCGGTGTTCGGGCCGCTCGGGGGTGTGGTGGAGGTCGGTGCGGTGAACTCCACGGGCACCTGGAAACTCGCTGATGTCTCGGTGGGAGATTTCCTGGCGACCAGACAAGACGACGTACGGCGCCTACTTGAGGGCATCCGCGCGGTCTGTCAATTCAGGGAATCGGCCATGGAGATCGTCGACGAACTGGGCCGCTTCCGCGCCCATGATGTCCCTGCGGCATCCCTGCTCCTGTGGTCCGCGGGAATCACGGGAGTTCCGCAGCCTCTCGAAGGACTTGACGATCCTCCGGTGGTCCGCCGGATGTGCCGTATGGCTGCGGACCTGCAACTTGCTTACTTCTTGCAGGCGTTGCTCACGGCTGCCATCGCAGCCGGAACGGAGACACGGCAGGGGGCGGCCAAGGTAGCCGAAATCATCGGGATCGCGGCGGACTTGGCGGATGCGACGGGCGGGAGCGCCCCGGCGGGCGTCTTCAGAATGTGGCGAGTCGCTCATCTGCCGGGCATCCTTCGCCCCGAGTCGGACGCACCGGAGAGCGGAAAAGCAGGGTACCGGGCGTATGACCAACTACTGGAGACGTTGCTCGTGGGGGCCTGAGCCAAGGGCGGCGGTTGGTTTCCCCCAGGTTGGACCGGGCGTGTGTGCGGCGGAGAATGAGCTATCAGGGGGGCGCCGAAAGGCAGGGGGCGTAGCGGATGCGACCAACTGGATGCCCTGTGGCGGGACGTGGGGACAAGTCGGGCTTACGGCCCGTTTGCAGGCCGTGATGACCTCGTCGTAGCTGCCTGACATCTTCGGCGCGATCACTCCGACGCTCCGCTTCAGTGGCCCGTCGCCTTCACGTCGAACGGCCGTTCCTTGTAGGTTCGCGTGTGCGTACGACTGTTGTTGAGGGTGTTGGCGTGACGGGGGTTGCGGGATGGCGGGGTATCGGCCGGCGGACTGGCATGTGCTGGATCTGGACAAGGACCCGACGCCGGGTGATCCGGACCGGGTGCGTCAGCTGGCCGGGCGGTTGCACGAGTTCGCCGACGACGTTGCTGATGCGTTGCGCCTGATCAAGGGGATGGCGTCGGAGAACGAGACGTTGGAGTGGGCGGGTAAGACCGCTGAGGTGTTCCAGGACGAGTTCTCGGATGTGCCGAAGAACTTGAAGAAGTTGAAGAGGTCGTACGACCTGTGCGGTGACGCGCTGGTGGGTTACTGGCCGAAGTTGGAGCGGGCGCAGGCGCTGGCGGACAAGGCGTTGGTGAAGGGGCGGGAGGCGCAGGCGGATCTGGCGTCGGCCAAGTCCCGTTTGTCGTCGGCTGATTCGTGGGTGACGCGGGCGGCGAAGGAGTCGGACAAGTACAAGGACGATCCGACGGGAAGTAAGGCGGCGGAGAAGCCGGACGAGGCGAAGGTCCGAGCCGCCACCCGGGACTCCCAGCACGCCAAGACCGCCCAGAGCAGCGCCCAGTCGGACGTGAACGGTGCGCAGTCCGCTCTCGACGCGGCGAAGAAGATGGCCGAGGACGCGCGGAAGATGCGTGAGGAGGCGGCGGGGGAGGCGAAGCGGCGGATCGGTGAGGCGTCGGATGCCGGTATTCAGAACCGGAGTTGGTGGGAGGAGGTCGGGGACTGGTTCACCGACAACTGGGACACCATCGTCGCCGTGTGCAAGATCGTCGTGACTGTGGTCGGTATCGTCGCGATGATCATCGGGGGGCCGATCCTGGGCGCGATCGTGCTGATCGCGGCTCTCGTCGTCCTTGCGGACACGCTCTACAAGTATTCCAAGGGGCAGGCGTCCCTGTGGGACGTGGGCTTCGCCGCTCTGGACTGCATACCGGGGATGAAGGGGCTGACCACCCTCGGAGGCCTCGCCAAGGGAATGAAGGTGTTCGGCAAGACCGGCCTCAAGGGCATGGCCATGGGGGTCAAGGGGCTGGGCAAGAACGCCACGCGCATGAAGGACCTCTTCAAGGGACTGCGCTCGGGAGCGGGCGACGAGCTCAAGGCGGGCAAGCCGATGAAGGGGCGCTGCAAGGGCGGCGACCCCGTTGACATGATCACCGGCGAGATGCTGATGTCGCACACGGACATCCGTCTGCCAGGCCTGCTGCCCTTGGTGATCGAGCGTCACCACGTTTCGAGTTTCCGTTCCGGGCGCTGGTTCGGTCCGGCGTGGATGTCGACCTTCGACGAGCGCCTCGAACTCGACGGCGAAGGAGCCGTCTGCGCGAGTGCGGACGGCATGCTCCAGGTCTATCCCGTGCCCGAGCCCGGCAGCTCGGTGATGCCGAGTCAAGGGCCGCGAAACCCGCTGACGTGGGACGGAACCCCCGGTGGAAATGTCACGATCAGCGATCCGCTCACTGGGCTGACCCGGCACTACGGCCCCGCACTCGGGCCGGAGTCTCCCGACGCCGACAGCGGAACAGGCGTCGTGCTCCCACTGCGCGCGGTCACCGACCAGGGTGGCGACCGCATCGACTTCCAACGGACTGCCGCCGGCGCGCCCGTCGCGGTCCGTCACTCCGGCGGTTACCACCTCACCGTGGACACCGAGGACGGACGTATCACGGCCCTACGTCTGTCGGAGTCAGCCGATCGGCCTGGCGCACCCCTGCGCACGTACTCCTATGACGGCCCTCATCGGCATCTCACCGAAATAGCCGACTCCGCAGGCCGCCCCTACCGGCTGGAGTACGACGAGCTCGGCCGCATCACGTCCTGGACGGACCGGAACGACCGCTGGTACCGATACGGGTACGACGACGACACCGATCGGGTGGCGTACGGCATCGGCCAGGACGGTGCGATGTCCGCGCAGTTCGCATACGACGACGTACTGCGGACGACGACGATGACCGACAGTCTTGGCCACCGCACCGAGCACCACTACGACGAGCGGCTTCATCTCATCCGTGTCGTTGACCCGTTGGGCTTCGCAGTACATACCGAGCACGACGCCCGCGGGCATCTGCTGTCCCGCACCGACGAGTTGGGCCGCACGACCCGCTTCACCCTCGACGCGTACGGTCAGCCGCTGCGCATGGACCGGCCGGACGGCACCAGCGTTGATGTCGAGTACGCGGACGGCGCCTTCCCCGTCGCGATCACTGAGGCCGACGGGGCACGTTGGGAGGCCGCCTACGACGACCGGGGCAACCTGCTGACCAGCACCGATCCGCTGGGCGCAGTGAGCTCGTACGGCTATGACGAGCGCGGGTACCGGATCGCCGAGACCGACGCGCTCGGCAACACCATCAGGTATGACAACGACGGGGCCGGTCTCCCGGTCCGTGTCGTCGATCCGCGCGGCAGCGTCGTCACCGTGCGCAGAGACGCGTTCGGCCGTGTCGTGGAGATCCGCGACGCGGTCGGCGGGACCGTCCGCCAGGGCTGGAACCCCGAGGGTCTGCTGCTGTGGCGGGAGCGCGCCGACGGTGGGCGGGAATCCTGGTCGTACGACGCGGAGGGCAACCTCACCGAGCACCGCGACGCGGGTGGGTTCACCACCCAGTTCGAGTACGGCGCGTTCGACCTGCCCAGTGCCAGGACCGACCCGGACGGCACCCGCTACCGCTTCAGGCACGACTCCGAACTGCGGCTCACGGGCGTGCTCAACCCGCACGGCGACGAGTGGAGTTACCGCTACGACGCGGCGGGCACCCTGATCGGCGAGACGGACTTCGAGGGCCGTACTCTCACCTATCTCTGCGACCCGACAGGACGCCAGATCGAGCGAACCAACGGTACCGGCCAGACGGTGCGGGTGACCCGCGACGCCGCGGGCCGGGTGGTGACCTCGCGCACCAACGACGGCACGGTCACTTCGCTGCGCTACGACCCGGCCGGACGCCTTCTGGAGGCTGCGGGGCCCCTCGGCAGCGTCGCCTACGGTTACGACGTGGTCGGCCGGATCGTCGCCGAGACCGTCGACGACCGGACCGTCACCAGCACATACGACCCGCTGGGCAGGCGGGTGCTGCGGACCACGCCCTCCGGCGCCACCTCGCACTGGTCGTACGACGCCGCGGGCCTGCCCGCCTCGCTGGTCACCGACGGCGGCGAGCTGACCTTCGCGTACGACGCGGCCGGCCGGGAAACCTCTCGCGGCCTGGGCGCCGAGGCCACGCTGACGCAATCGTGGGACGCGGGGCACCGTCTCGTCGGACAGGTCGTGCGGGCGCGCACCGGCGGCGACAGCGCGGCCGTGCGGCAGTCCCGTTCCTACGCCTACCGCGCGGACGGATTTCTGACCGGGGTCACGGACCTCCTGGCCGGCACCCGCACGTTCGACCTCGACCGCGCGGGCCGCGTAACCCGGGTGTCGGCCCGGACCTGGACCGAGACCTACGCCTACGACGACCTCGGCAACCTCACCGCCGCCGAGCACCCGGCCCCCGGCGGGCAGGACACGCAGGGCCCGGCGCGGCACTCCGGGACGAAGGTCAGCGCGGCCGGCCGCAGCACGTACGAACACGACGCCCAGGGGCGTGTGGTCCGCGTGATCCGGCGGACCCTGTCCGGTCTTCGCCGTATCTGGACATACACCTGGGACGCCGAGGACAGGCTCACCACGGCCGGGACGCCGGGCAGCGGCGTGTGGCGTTACCGCTATGACGTGCTCGGCCGACGCACCGCCAAGTCGCGCCTGAACGAGGACGGTTCGGTCGTCGAGGAGATCCTCTTCAGCTGGGACGGTGCCAACCTCGCGGAGCAGCAGGCGCTCCGGGACGGCCTGACGGAGACCGACACCTGGGACTGGGAGCCGGGCACCCACCGTGCGGCGGCCCAGATGCGCAGCCGGTGGCGTACCGCGGACCCGGACGAGGTCAGCAGGCAGTTCTACGCGATCGTCACCGACCTGGTCGGCACCCCCAGCGAACTCGTCGGGGAGGACGGCGAGATCGCCTGGCGATCCGCCACCGGCCTGTGGGGAAGGCCGCTGGCCGGCGACGGCGGCGGCCTGTGCCCACTGTCCTTCCCGGGCCAGTACCGCGACCCGGAAACGGGTCTGCACTACAACCTGGCCCGTTACTACGACCCGGACACCGCGAGTTTCCTGTCCCCGGACCCGCTGGGTCTGGCCCCGTCGCCCAACCACCGCAGGTATGTCGACAACCCCTTGCGCTGGACCGACCCGCTCGGGCTTGAGGGGGACAGCACCGATCCGGTCCGTATCTACGATGACTCGGAGTACACGAAGCACGGTTCAGGCAGCAGCTCCTCCGCCAAGGGCGAGGTCAGCCGTGCGCCGACCAATGGCCAGGCTGCGTTGGATCGGTCCATTCCCCTGGGTGACCCGAACAACCCGGCCGCTTTCCGGAGAATCGGTGTGGATCACGTCAATAACGAGATCGTGGTTCTTGATCGACATAAGTACTTCACAGACAAGGACGGCAATATCATCAAGGAGATCTACCACGGCCATGTGCAGGGTTCTTACCCGTCGAAGAGTGTCACGGAAGGCGATCTGAACAAGCTGAAAAAGGCGGGAATGATCAACAACATCAAGAAGCAGCGTGTGCTCCCGCCGCCGTGCGACGGGTGACAGAGGAACAGACGAGAGGAGGATTCGCCATGGCGTCCGAGTGGGATTGGAAGACCGGCGAGGGCTTGCTTGGACTCGACGACCCAGAGGAATGGGATGCCGCGTTCGAGCGTGGCGAGGATCATCTCGGTACGGCGGTGATCGGGTTGGCATTTCAGTGTTCGCTGGAGAAGGCTTCGCCGCGGATTGCCAGGGCAATGCGACTGCCGGACGTCGGCCAGCGAGGGTTCGCGTTCACCGCGGCCGGTCACGCGGCCCGGCTCAATGGGGAGTTGACCCAGGAGCTGTATGCGGCTCTGCGGGCCGAGGGACCTGGCGGTATCGCCGAACACCCCATCAGAGACACGCTGGGGTACGTACCGTTCCGGAAGCTGCCGTGGTGGTTCAAGCGGCGTTGGATGCTTGTGACTGTGCGTGACAAGCTGGAGGGCTGGTGGTTGCGGTCCACAGGATTGGTCGACGATGCCTGGCGTGCCCTGCGTCGACGTAGTTGACCTTGGGAGAGGCGAAAATGGTGTCAGGGTGGAACTGGGGCGGCGACGAGGGCCTGTTGCGTTTCGACGATCCCGCCGAGTGGGACGCGGCGCATGTACGGGGTGAGGGCTCACTGGGGTCCGCCGCGATCGGGCTGGCCTTCAACTGCTCGTTGTCCGAGGCCTCGCCGCGCATCATCAGGGCGATGCAGTTGCCGGACATCGACCAGCGGGGGTTCGCGTTCACTGCGGCGGGTGTCGTGGCCCGACTCAACGGCGCGTTGACCCCCGAGCTGTACGCTGCGCTGCGGGCGGAGGGCCCCGGCCGCAAGAGCATCGCCGGGAACGCCATCGACGACACCCTCGACTACGCGCCGTTCCGGCAGCTGCCAATGTGGCTCAAGTGGTGGACGGTCGTGTCAAAGGTGCAGGACAAGCTGGAGACCTGGCGGCTGGAGTCCATGTACGCGGCTGAGGACGCCTGGCGGGCGCTGCGTGCACGCCGTTCCTGAGCGGGCGGGTCCAAGAGCCGCGCCAGATGACGCAGTGCCTGACGACGTACTGAGGGTGCGTGCGGACGGCGTCGTCACCGGCCGTGGGTACGTGGGCCGGGAAAGGGCCGCTGAAGTGGCGGCGGCGGTGCCCGAGTCGCGCACCCGAATTCTCGACTGGCTCCGCAACCTGTCCGGCGACGGCGACTGGCGGAGGTTCGAACGGCTCGCGGGAGTGGCGGTACACCTGCATCCGGAAGGGCTTGCACCGATCCTCGTGTCGGTGCTCGCCTCAGGCGAACCGGGCGTGAACGCGGAGGACCTGGTCGACATGCTCGGTGAACTGCGGGCCTCCGAGGCGGTGGAGGCGATCAGTTCCCTCGTGCGGGGGCGGAAGGACTCCGACGGGCCCACGTACGCCCTGTGCGTCAAGGGAATCGAATCGCTCGGAGAAATAGGCACTCCTGAGGCGAACCGGTTCCTGAAGGACATCGCCACGAGCGAGCCGAGCGCATGGCCTGCTCGGCTGAGGTGGCACGCGGCGGAACAGCTGGGCATCGAGGATGAGCTCGGGTTCGACGAGGACGAGGTGCTCGGCGGGTAGAGGGCTGTGTCACTTGGCGCAGGGGAAGCTGGTCATCGGAGGAGGATTCGGTGCCGCGCGTCGATCCTGGATCAGAAACGAAACCGCCCGCAGGGCAGCTGGCCCAAGCCTCGCAGGGCATGAGGTCAGGTGGTCAGGTGGTCGGTGTCCGCCTTGAACACCTCGACGAAGGCGGTGAAGGCCCGCGCCGGGAAGGTGAGTGAGCCGTGGGCCGGGTCCTTGGAGTCGCGTATGGCGACCCGGGTGCGCAAGTCGGCTATCTCCACGCAGGTGTTGCCCTCGGCGCCGCCGGAGAAGCTGGATTTCCGCCAGTTCAGGGACTGGGTCATGGGACGCGCCTCACAGTTCCTTGGACAACCGGTGGATGAATTCCCGGGACGCCGTGGGATCCAGCGTTGCCCCCTCCACCTTACGGAAAAGTGTTCGGAGCGTGCTCAGTTGCGGCTCTACGTCGATGAACGCGGTGTCGGCTGCACCGTCCCGGAACCCGGTGTCGAGTTGGGGTACCCGCCCGCCCATGTACATCATCGAGGCGCCGGCGCCACCGAAGCCGTCCTGGTCGGTGGGGATGACGCGCACGGTGACGTGCCCCTGCTCGATCTGGTCCAGGATCTGCCCGAGTTGAGCTCGGGAGACCTGGCGGTTGGCCACCCGGATGCGCAGTGCGAACTCGTGGACGATCGTCTCGTACGGGGTCGGGGCGTCTCCCTGTACGACAGTGCGGCGCCTCATGCGGTGTTCGACCCGAGGCGTCAACTCGCTCTCCGGTAGCTCCGGGCGCATGTACCCGAAGACCGCGCGGGCGTAGTCCGGGGTCTGGAGGAGCCCGGGAACCTGCGTGATGACGATCTCGCGCAGGAAGGTCGCGTGGTGCTCGGCCTCTGCCACGTCCAGGTTCACCTGGGGCAGAACTCCTCGGTACTTGTCCCACCAGCCACGCGCGCGGTCGCCCGTCATTCCCGTCAGGGCGTCGATCAACGCGGTGTCCGTGCAGCCGTAGTGGGCCGCCAGCTGGCGGATGCGGTCCGCGCTGACGCCCGCGATGCCGGCTTCCATCTGGCTTATCTGGGCTGACGTCGAGTTGAGGAACTCTGCCACTTCACGGGCTTTCAACCCGGCGGCCTCGCGCAGCCTGCGCAGTTCCGTCCCCAGACGCACCTGTCGTGCGGTGGGGTGGCTCCTTGGTGCCACGCACTCTCCCAATTCCAACAGCCGCGAAGAAATGCCCCGTTCGGGTGTCAGGCTACGGCAAAGGGTTGCATGGGCAGAAATTATTGCCCTACCGTCAGTGCTGCGACGCACACGCTGTGGAACCAACGGGCCCCCGGAAGCGCACCACTCCGTCCTGCCACGAGGGCTGCGGCACAGCCTCCGCCCGCCCCCCCCCCAGCGATCAGCCAACTGCCCTCCCCACCAACGGAGTCATGGCATGCCCGAATCCGAAGGAATCGCCCTCGCCGAGAACGCCCCCTGGGAGTACGTCCTCCACATCCCGCACGACCTCCGCGCCGTCACCGTCTGCCGCCGCACCGTCCGGCTGGTCCTCACGATGCACGGGCTGATCCGCCTCGCCGACGTCGCCGAACTCCTCGCGACGGAGCTGGTCAGCAACGCCGTACGGCATACGAAGGGCCCCGTCGCCCTGCGCCTGCGTATGCGGGACGGCACCCTGCGCGGCGGAGCGTGGGACGCCGATCCCGAACCGCCCGCACCGCCGCCCTCGGTAGAGGTGTTGGCGCAGCTCACCCACATGGAGGAGGGGCGCGGCCTGGCTCTGGCCGGTTCGTGCGCCGATCTGTGGGGCTGGCAGCCGCTGAGCAGGGATGGCCGGCGAGGCAAGTACGTATGGGGTGACCTCGTCGCGGCGTAACTCGTTGATCGAACCGAACAGAAGATGGAAAGGAGAGCGGATGGTCAGCTCGCCGCACGAAGGCCTGCACCGGATCTGCCAGAAGGATCCGGCGGGTTTCACGCGCACCCTTCAGCGTGTGCTGCGCATTCCCATTCCCGAGCCGCGTGAGTTCGCGGTCCTGAACGCGGACCTGACGGAGATCGAGCCGGTCGAGCGACGCGTGGACACGTTGCTGAGGGCCGAGACGGACGAGGGTACGTACCTCCTGGTCGTCGAGTCACAGGGAGAGCAGGACAAGGAGAAGCGGAGCAGCTGGGCGTACTACCTCAGCTACCTGTACGCGAAATACCGCTGGGAGCCGGTGCTGATCGTCCTGACCCAGAGCAGGTCCACGGCCCGCTGGGCGGCCCGGCCGATCCGCCTGGGCCTGCCCGGCTGGCACTCGCTCACCGTACGACCGCTTGTGCTGAGCCCGGAGAACGTGCCGCTCATCGCCGATGAGGCCGAGGCCAAACGGGATGTGTTCCTCGCGGCGTTCTCGGCGATGACGCATGGTAAAGGCCCGGGTGCCGCTGCCATACTGAAACCGCTGGCGGCAGCCCTGGAGACCACCGACACCGAAGGCGCGGGGATGCTCGCGCAGTTCGTCGAGTCATGTCTGGGTGATGCCCAGGCCAAGCAGATCTGGAAGGAACTGATGATGCCGGTCAACTACTTCTTCCGGCACGAGGTCGCCGAGAAGGTCCGCGAAGAGGGCCGGGAAGAGGGCCGGGAAGAGGGCATCGAGAAGGAACGCGCATCGATGGTCCTCCGGATCCTCGACTGGCGCGGCATCTCGGTTCCGGACTCCGTGCGCGACCGGGTGGAGGCGTGCTCGGACCTGGACCAGCTCGAAATCTGGGCCCAGCGGGCGGTCGGTGCGACGACCGCGGAGGATCTGTTCGCCAGCGGCGCGGTGTGATTCGCTCCGGCCGCCGGAACGGGGTCCGCGTCAGCGGTTGACCGACTGGATCTCCTGGACGTTGATGTCCTGCGTCGTCTCGAACGTGCCGTTCGGGAGGGTGTCGCCGGTGCCGTCGCTGCCCTGCCAGGTGACTTCCCAGGTGACGGAGGCCTTCAACTGGTAGGGGCTGCCATCGGTTGCGCGCAGGTACGTGATCCCGCACGGCGGGGCCTCGGACGCCCTGCCTGCCGCGTACGGCGTGCCGATCGAGCCACTCTCGTTGATCGTGCAGTCGCCCGAGGCCGGGTTCGTCGTGGCGTCGGCTGTGCCCGGGTCCAGGTGGAGGGCGACCGGCTTGGCTGTCGTCTCCGCCCACAGACCCGTGTTGGGAAGCTCGGCGCGAACCTTGACCTCCTGGAAGGTCCCCTTGTCCAACCAGACCCAAGTGGGCAGGTTCACCGTGGACTTGGCCTCCGGCCTCAGCTCCACTTTGGTCTCCGGGACCTTGATCTTGTCGTAGGCGTACTCGGCAAGGGTCTTCGGCGTAGGCATGTTCGGGTCGTTCGGAGTCTCGCCCGCATCGACCCAGAACATGATGCGACCGCAGTCCCACGAGTCCGGGTCGCTGGGGTCAGGCGCGACCCCGCGCCAGAAGTAGCCGTCCTTACCGAGGTTGTAGTTCTCGTAGCCATCGGCGGCGCTGCTGGTGGGCGAGTTCAGATCGAAGTTGTCCGCAGACTTGCCGTCCTTGTAATGGTCCGTCCACAACTCTTTGCCCCACCACGACTCATGGATGCCGACATCGCCGCCACCGTCTGTGTCCACGAAGTTCTTGAGCTGTACGGACGTGAACTCGGGCTCGTACCAGCAGGCCGGAGGTTTCCAGTTGGGGTCGAGCGTCGCGATGTTGCCCCGCTTGCCGCCGCCGTCGCCGCTCACGTACTTGATCCGGATGTGAGAGACCGAAGCAGAAAGGCCACCCCTTCCGTCGGTGCCCCCACTGGGCTCATCGGGCGGCGGCACAGTGGTGTTGGTCGTCGGTCCGGCGGCGTGGGCGGTTCCCCCGGACAGCAGCACGGCTGCACATGTCAGGACCGCGGACCACGGCGGGACTCGACGCGCGAACGTCATCGCTGACACGCCTTTACGCGGCCCTGCACCTCGATCTGCAGAACCTTCCAGATCTTCTGCGATGCCTGCGGCGGCTTCATCAGAAGGCGGAACTCCTGGTAGTCGTCAAGGCTCGGCTTGGTGTACTTGATCTTGTTTGTCTTGACGTTCTTGCCGTAGAACTTGCTCTGATCCCGGCACATCGTGACCAGGACGCCGTCGGAACTGCCCACATCGTCCGTCTTGGCCTTGTAGTAGCTGTCGATTCCCGTGGCCGTCCAGTCACCGTCCAGATACGCCTGGATCTGCTCCTTGGCGTATTTGGTGGCGTTACCGAGCGAATAGAACTCATACGCCGGGTCATCGGCATCCTGGGCGCTGATGCCGTGATTCAGGGCGAGGATGTAGTTCTTCGCGTTGTCGAGGGCTGCTGTGTGCTGGTCGTCGGCCGGAGGCGTGACGTCGAACTGGACCTTCAGATCGCTCGGCAGGCTCAGGTCCGGTTGACCTGCGGCTGTCGACACCGAAGCCGAAGCCGAAGGACTACTACCCCCCGAATCCGCCCCCTTGATGTCGTCCGGCGACGAGTCGTCGCCCCCGCCGCATCCGGTGAGCAGAAGGGCCGCTGTCGCGGTGAGCGTGGTGACGGATACGGACAGGGCGCGGCGGGCCACGGTTGATCTCCCCCGGGGTCGGACTCGGCGTGTGTACGGCAGAGAACGAAGCTATCAGGGGTGCGTAGAGGGCATTTGTGTGCCGCCAGGGGGTTGTGTGGGGACCGTGAGAAGTGTGTCGTGGCGGTTGCGAACGGTCCCTGTGACCATCGGCCCCTGTATCGACCGGTCCCCACGCCCGAAATAAGATCCCGATAGGCTCAGCACACCCCCATATCTCGCTCCCACCCCACACGACACGAACCCAGGACACCCGCCATGCCGCGACGCAGCACTTCAAGCCGGACGGGAAGCCCCACGGGCAGCCGGACGGGAGGCTCGCCGGGTCCGGGGAACGCTCCGGGGCCAGGGAGTTCGCCGACCCCGAGGAACCGCACCCCCCAGCCCCTCCCCAGGCGGCGCCGTAGCTTCGGTGACTTCGTCAAGGCGTTTCTCGCGTTCGTGGCCCTCGTCGGGCTGCTCGTCGGGGTGCCCTACGCGCTCGCCGTGACCATCGGCTGGCCCTTCCCGGACGGGTCGCCCTCCCTGGACTGGCTCCAGGAAGAGATCACGGTCAAGACGTTCCAGAACATCCTCGGCGTCATCGTGTGGATCGCCTGGGCCCAGTTCACCGCGTGTGTGCTCGTCGAGGTGAAGGCCGCGCTGTCCGGGGTCGGGATGCCGGGGCGGGTGCCCGGGGCCGGGCCGAGTCAGCTGCTCGCGCGGCAGCTCGTCGCCGCGCTGCTGCTCGTGGGTGCCACGGCCGCCTCCTTCACCCCGGGGCTCTCGCAGCTCGGGCACAGCATGGAGGGGAACCAGCAGGGCACGGTCGCCTCCGCGCAGGCCACGCCCGGCGGTTCACTGAGCGGGATGTTCGCGCAGCAGCAGGAACAGGCGGCCAGTACCGCCGCCGCGCTCGGGCAGCAGGCCGCCGACGCCGCAAGTCACGCGGAGGTCGGGGGACCGTCGGTCAAGGCCGAGGACACCAAGTACTACCGGATCCAGCCGCCCGAGGGGCGTCACCACGACTCCCTCTGGGAGATAGCGCAACGCCACCTCGGCGACGGGCGCCGGTACGGCGAGATCTACCAGCTCAACAAGGACCGTGTGCAGCCTGACGGTTCGCGGCTCTCCGAGGCCAGTCTGATCCGGCCCGGCTGGATCATGCAGATGCCCGGCGACGCCCGCGGCGGCGACCTCGTCGAGATGCCCAGCACCGGCACCACCGCATCCGGCACCACCGCTCCTGACGCCGGTGCCGCCGTCACCCCGCAGGTCGCCCAGCAGATCAACCAGTACGCCCAGACCGGCGACCACGCGCAGCAGGCCGGCGGCGGACAGCGCGGCGGCACCGCCTCCCTCGACACCAACACCACCCGCATCAGCCTCGGCGGGCAGCGCTCCGCACCCGGCGCATCCCAGGCCACGCCCGCCGTGACACACGAGCAGCACGCGGCGGCGGAGACCGCGACCTCCGCCGAATCCGACGCCGGTTTCTCCTTCGGCCTCCCCGAAGCCCTGCTCGGCGCCCCCCTTCTCGCCGCCGGTCTCCTCGGCGCCCTCGGTCGCCGGCGCCGGCAGGCCCTGTGGCAGTCGGCCCTCGGCGCGGTCGGCGGGCGGCGCGGTATGGAGCCGCCCACGCCGACCGGTGCCGCCGCCGACGCCCAGGACGCGCTCCTCATCGGCGCCGACCCCGAAGGCGTACGCCTGCTGGACCGCTCGCTGCGTGGCCTGGCCGCTTCCCTCGCCGGAGAGTCCCGCGCGCTCCCCACCGTCTACGCCGCCTGGCTCAGCAACGGTGACCTGCACCTCCAGCTCGCCCAGCCCGCCGGAAAGCCCCCGGCCCCGTGGCAGCTCGGGCAGGACCAGACGTTCTGGCTGCTGGCCCGGACCGACGCCGAGCGCTACGAGGATGTCGACACCGCCGCTCCCTACCCGGGCCTCGTCAGCCTCGGGACCATGGACGACTCGCGTCTGCTGCTCAACCTGGAGTCGGTGCCCGGCATCGTCTCCCTCAGCGGCAGTGAGTCCGACCGGGCCGCCGTATTCGCCTCTGTCGCCGCCGAGTTGGCCACCAACGGGTGGTCGGACCGGATGACCATCACCCTCGTCGGATTCGGCCAGGACCTCACCCCCCTCGCGCCCAACCGGCTGCGCCACCTCGACGACATCGAGGCCCTCGTCGAGACGATGGAGGCCGAGACCCGGCAGCGGCGCGGCGCGCTCGGTGCCGCCGGTCACGACTCGGTCCTCACCGGCCGTACCGGGCCTGCCCAGCACACCCGTTGGGCCCCGCACCTCGTCCTCCTCGCCGCCGAACCCTCCGCCGACGACGCCGTCAAGCTCGCCGAACTCGCCGCCGACGCAAGCCGGTTGGGCATCGGATACCTCGTCGGCACCGACAGCGGTGATCTGCCGGGCGCAGCCTGGGAGATGGAGATCACCAGCGAGGGCAAGCTCCTCGCACCCCTCCTCGGGCTCGAACTCGATGCCCAGGTGCTGCCCGTCGCCCAACAGCGGGCGGTCGTCGAGCTGTTCGTCGACGCCGACCCCGAACACGCGCCGGACGGACCGGCGACGACACCGCCCTTCCTCGTCGACATCAGCGAGCAGGGGCGGCCGGCGGTGTACGCCCGGCTCGTGGGCCCGTACGAGATCATCGGCCTCGACACACCCGACGGAGAGCGCAGCCCGCTCCAACACGAGGCGCTCGCACTGCTGTTGCTGCACCGCGAGGGTGTGCACCCGCGCGTACTGTCCTCGGCTCTCTGGCCGCGCGGTGTCACCGACGACGTACGCGAGGCGCTTCTCGACCGACTGCGCGTCTGGCTCGGCACCGACCCCGACGGCACCCCCCGGCTGGCCACCGACGCCAACGGGCGGCTCATGCTCGCCAAGTCGGTCGTGTCCGACCTCGATGTGCTGCGCTCCCTCTACCACGAGGCCACGCAGGGCAAGGGCGTCGACAGCCGGGTCGTACGCGGCCGGCTCCTGACCGACGCGCTCGCGCTGGTGCGCGGGCCGCTGCTCGCCGACCGTGCCGAGGGCCGCTACGGCTGGCTCACGCACGAGATCATCGACGCCCAACTCCCGCTGTTGGTAGCGGACATCGGGCTCGCGCTCGCCGAGTTCCACCTGGTGAAGAACCGCGCCGAGCGGGCCATCGAAGCGCTCGCCGCCGCGCTCAACTCCGCCCCCGGCGACGAGCGGCTGTGGCACGAACTCCTGCGCGCCACGCACGCCACAGGCGACACCGACAAGCTCCAGCAGGTCGCCGCCGACCTGATCGGCCGCAGCGGTGCGCGCGGCCTGCCGCCCCGCACCGAGGCGCTCCTCGACGAGCTGCTGCCGACGTGGCGCGACGGTGCGGCGGCCGCCGGATGAGCGCTGTCGGATGAGTGTCGACCAGCTGATCGTGGTCGTCGCCGCCCTCTGGGGCGCGGCGGCCGGGACGCTCGTACCCCGCGCCGCCTACCGGTTCTCCGTCCCACCCGAGGAGACCTGGCGGGACCGCTGCCCGCAGGGTCACCCCCTGGGCGGCTGGCTGGGCCCGGCACGCTGCACGACCTGCGCCGGCAGCGGCAGCGGCAACGACCAGAAGGACGCCGGGCACCTCGCGACGGGCGCGGCCGGCCCCCCGTACGACGGAAGTGAGAGCAGGAGCAGGAGCAAGAGCGAGACCAAGAGCAGCGACGGAGCTACGAATGCTTCGTACGGAGCTACGAGTGCCTCGTACGGGCCCAGCACGCCCCTCCTCGCCCTCGCCACCGCGCTCGTGTGTGCCGCGCTCGCCGTCGCGACCGGTACCCGGCCCGAGCTCGGGGCCTGGCTGCTGCTCGCGCCCGTCGGGGTGCTGCTCGCGGTCGTGGACTTCCGGGTGCAGCGGCTGCCCGACCCGCTGACCCTGCCGCTGGCCGCCGCCGCCCTCGTCCTGCTGGGCGGGGCCGCGCTGCTGCCCGAACACGCGGGCGACTGGCTCACCGCCCTGCTGGGCGCACTGGTGCTCGGCGGCGCGTACTTCGTGCTCTTCCTCATCAGCCCGAACGGGATGGGCTTCGGCGATGTGAAGCTCGCCCTCGGGCTGGGGGCGATGCTGGGCTGGTACGGCTGGGGGAGTGTCGTGCTCGGCACCTTCGCCGGATTCCTGTTCGGCGGCCTGTACGGTCTCGCCCTGGTCGTCGCGCGGCGCGCCGGGCGCAGGACGTCCATCCCGTTCGGCCCGTTCCTGATCGCGGGCGGGTTCGTCGGGCTGCTGATCGGGGCCTACGCGGCCTGACGTGAGGCGGGGCGAGACGCTGACGTACGCTGGAACGGTCCGCCTCACGCCTTCCGAAGGGACGCCCGGTGACCGAGAACGCCGCCCCCATGTCGTTTGATGTCACAGCCGTCCTCGCCCGTGCCGCGGCAGGCGGGCGGATCACCCCCGAAGAGGCCCTCCACCTCTACCGGGACGCCCCGCTGCACGCGCTCGGCTCGGCCGCCGACACCGTACGCCGCCGCCGGTACGCGGGTACGGAGCACATCGCGACGTACATCATCGAGCGCAACATCAACTACACGAACGTGTGCGTCACGGCGTGCAAGTTCTGCGCGTTCTACGCCGCCCCCAAGGACAAGGCCAAGGGCTGGACCCGGGACTTGGAAGACATCCTGCGGCGCTGCGCGGAGACCGTCGAGCTCGGCGGTACGCAGATCATGTTCCAGGGCGGCCACCACCCGGACTACGGCGTCGAGTACTACGAGAAGCACTTCGCCGCGATCAAGGCCGAGTTCCCGCAGCTCGTCATCCACAGCCTGGGGGCGAGCGAGGTCGAGCACATGGCCCGGATCTCCAAGGTGTCGGTCGAAGAGGCGATCACCCGGATCCACGAGGCCGGTCTCGACTCCTTCGCCGGCGCCGGCGCGGAGCTGCTCCCCGCGCGCCCCCGCAAGGCCATCGCGCCCCTCAAGGAGTCCGGCGAACGCTGGCTGGAGATCATGGAGACCGCGCACGGGCTGGGCGTCGAGTCGACGTCCACGATGCTCATGGGCACCGGCGAAACCAACGCCGAGCGCATCGAGCACCTGCGGATGATCCGTGACGTACAGGACCGGACGGGCGGCTTCCGCGCCTTCATCCCGTACACCTACCAGGCCGAGAACAACCACCTCAAGGGCCGTACACAGGCCACGATCTTCGAGTACCTGCGCATGATCGCCATCGCCCGTCTCTTCATGGACAACATCGCCCACATCCAGGGCTCGTGGCTCACCACGGGCAAGGAAGCCGGCCAACTGTCCCTGCACTACGGCGCGGACGACCTCGGCTCGATCATGCTGGAGGAGAACGTCGTCTCCAGCGCCGGTGCCAAGCACCGCTCCAACCGTATGGAGATCATCGACCTGATCCGCAAGGCGGGCCGCGTCCCCGCCCAGCGGGCCACGACGTACGAGCACATCGTCGTCCACGACGACCCGG
Organism: Streptomyces turgidiscabies Car8; assembly: GCF_000331005.1. Taxonomy (GTDB): domain Bacteria; phylum Actinomycetota; class Actinomycetes; order Streptomycetales; family Streptomycetaceae; genus Streptomyces; species Streptomyces turgidiscabies. The sequence continues at coordinate 9,760 of NZ_AEJB01000465.1, read as the reverse complement.
CGAACGACCCGGTCGACGAGCGCGTCATGTCCCACATCTCGTCCACCGCGATCGAGGGCGGCACGGCCCACCCCGAGCTGAAGCTCCTCGCCAGCAACTGAGTAACCGAGTAACCGAGTAACTGGGCAATCGACCGACCGACCGACCCACCGACCAACTGGTTTGCCTGTGCTGACGATTCACGCCGCCGACGAGGTGCGTACCACCCCGGGCGCGGACCCGTTGAAGGACGGCGCCGTCGCGGTCGACGGCAACCGGGTCGCCGCCGTGGGCCCGCTCGCCGAGGTGGCGGAGCGGTTCCCCGAGGCGCGTCTGCGGCGCTGGCCGGGCGTGCTGGGCCCGGGGCTTGTCCACGAGGGCCCACTCCCGGACGCCCCGACCCCGCGCGAACGCGTGCACGCCGTGCTGAAGGGGGGCGCGGTGGCGGTACTGGAGGAGTACGTCACCTCACCGGACCTCCGATCAGCCGCCGCCCGTAACGACGTCGCCGTACTGACGCGGACACGGACCCCGGCGATCATCGAGGGGGAGCGAGCCGACCTGGCCGTTTTCGACGGGGAGGGCATGTGCGTGGCCACGGTCTGCGCAGGCCGCCTGGTGCACAGACGCCGGTGAAGGGTGTCTTTTTCAGGGGTGCGGGGAACTGGGTCTTTTCAGGGGCGCGAGGAACTGCGCGACAAGCCCCCACGCACCCGAACCCGAACCCGAACCTGAAAAGAAACGCTCATAACCTCACTCATCCCGAAAACGCCTCCCCAAAAGCCCCTGCATCCTGAGAAACCCCACTGCAATTGGTCGCCGCGTCATCAGAAGCGGCAACTCCTTCCTCGCACTCCTGGTCCCGGAACGTCGACCACATCGAAACCCACGCAACCCCTTCTTCTCCGCGAACGCCCGCACTTCCGCCGCGTCCGCCAGAGAGAACGTCTCGTTGTCGACGTCGTTCACACCGATCATCGACGTCAACGCCATCCCCTGCCACGCCCCCGCCTCCGAGAGCCCGAAGATGTCGGCAAGCTGATCGTGCGTCGCCGCGGCCGACGCGAGCGCGTACTGCCCCATGTCACCGGCGTACTCGCTGCTGTAGTTCATCGTCATGATGTTGACGGTGGACACCTGCACGGAGTTGTTGTTGGCCGAGTCGAGCAGGGCCACGCTGTCGTCGTCGAGGCCGATCGGCATGACGGGCAGGGTGAAGGTGACGCTCAGGTCGGTGCGCTCCTTCTGCAGCAGGGCGATCGCCTTCGAACGCAGCTCGACGGAGGCGGAGTCGGTGAGCGTGTCACCCTCGACGTCGAAGTCGGCCTGGGTCGAACCTGCGGCGTCCAGGGCGGCTCCGTAGGCCTTGGCCAGCGCGGACGCGCTGTCGCAGACCTCGGCGAGCTCCTTGCCGGAGGCGCCGCCGAAGGACACACGGACCGAGCCACCGGGCGCCGTGAGCTTCGCAATCCGGGACTTGACGGCCGAGTCGCCGATGGCCGTCGTACCGTTCCACTTCGGTGTGCAGGTCGTGCCGTCCGAGATGACGAACGCCAGGTTGTACGTCGCCGGCGAGCCGGCGCTGTCGTTGCCGGACGCGTCGGTGGCACTGACGTACGGGGCGAACTCGGTGGTCGAGGCTGTGTTCGCCGAGGGCGAGGCGCTCGACACCGCCTGTTGGGAAGGGGTCTCGGAGGCGGCGTCGGAGCCGCTGTCCGCAGCGTTGTCCGTGTTGCTGTTCGTATCGCTGTCCGAGCCCGATGAGCACCCCGCGCAGGTCAGCGCCACCAGACATGTGAATCCGGCGGCCGACCTCAGAAAACGCCTCATCGCGCATGCACCCGCTCTCGTGATGTCTGTCCCAGGATGGAAACAAAGTGTGTTTCCGAAGTGGATCCGGAGTGGAAAGGTCTCACACGAGACTGTCCTTCATGAGGACGGTCGACCCACAGAGAGTTCATGGACAGCGCACCGTGAACGGTGTGATTGGGGCAAGCAAGCAGGACAATCGACTCCTTTCCATCGAGGGTGGGTTGCGCAGGCTTCCGGGGAATCTCTCAGAGGATGCACAGGTTAAGGAGTTTCTCATGGGCGTCTCACATGAGAACCAGAGTTTCAGTCACATGAAGCCCTCCTAATGTCCGGGGAATGCATTCCGAGCCTGCCATCGAAAACCGTGCCGCCGGCCGCGGCCGTCGCCGTAAGAGCGGCAAGGGGTCCGAGGGGTCCGCGGACGGACCCGTGTTCGTGGACAACTCCGGCCGCCGGGCGAAACTGCTCCGCCGGTTCGGCACCTTCGTCGGTGTCGTCTGTCTTGGGTATGCCGTCGTGCTCGGCATGGCCTTCATGGGCTGGGGCACGTCGCTCACTCCGTCCTCGCTGCTGCCCTTCGGGGGCGGCGGCCCCGGCGGCAATCAGGGGCCGGGCAGCAACCAGCAGCCGCAGGGCGGCTTCGGGGCGGTCCCGTCGGGCGCGCCCACCGGCGGCGCCACCCCGCCCGCCAAGCCCTCCGGCACTCCGCCGGCGGGCATCGCCACGGGCGAGCCGCCCGCTTCGACACCGACCGCGTCCGCCTCCGCGTCCGCCTCCGCGGACGCCAACTGACCGGAACGCAGCCACCACATGACTACGACGACCACCTCGCGCGGCCGCAGGCGCGCCCCCTCGAAGGTGCAGCGGGCCGCCGGCAAGGCCGCGGCGCTGCAGAAACCGCGAGTCATCCTCGCCCTGCTGCTCCTGCTCGCACTGACCAGCGTGATGCTGCTCGACGGCTATCTGCGCGCGGAGGTCGGCGGCGACCAGCGCGTACGCACCGGGGCCAGCTCGAACGACGTCCCCGACAAGGTCATAAACGGCGGACCGATCCTCAGCTTCCGCAACGGGCAGGCCGTGATCCGGTCCGTGCCGGAGAAGACCATCGCGCTCACCTTCGACGACGGTCCCAACCCCACCTGGACGCCCCAGGTCCTGAAGATCCTCGAGGAGTACGACGTCCCCGGCACGTTCTTCGTCGTCGGGTCGATGGTGTCGCGCTACCCGAGCATCGTGCAGACGGCGGTCGACCAGGGCAACGAGATCGGCATCCACACCTTCACGCACGTCGACCTCTCCTACCAGAGCGACGCCCGCGTCAACCGTGAGATGCAGCAGACGCAGCTCGCGCTGGCGGGCGCGGCCGGCATCACGACGACGCTGTTCCGGGCGCCGTACTCGTCGGAGGCGGACGCCATCGACAACTACAGCTGGCCCGTCTACAAGAAGCTCGGCGAGGAGGGCTACACCAGCGTCTTCGTCGACACCGACAGCGACGACTGGAAGCGGCCCGGCGTCTCGAAGATCGTCAAGTGGGCCACGCCGGAGGACGGCAAGGGCGCCTCGGTGCTCTTCCACGACGCCGGCGGCGAGCGCTCGCAGACGATCAAGGCGCTGCCGACGTACATCAAGAAGATGAAGGCCGCCGGCTACACCTTCACCACCATCAGCGGCGCGATCCAGCAGCAGGCCTCGAGCGCCCGGCGGACGGCCACCGGCACGGGGACGAGTACGGGGACAGGTACGGGCGCCACCGCAGGCCCGGGTTCGGGCACGGCTACGGGTGCCCCGGGCACCGCCGACGGCCAGCAGTCCGGCGGCGCGCCGACCGGCCAACAAGGCAACGGTCAACTCGGCAACGGCCAACAGGGCAACGGGCAGACGGGTAACGGACAGACGGGCAACGGCCCGGGAGGCGGCGGGACGTCGAGTCTTCAGGCCGCCCACCGCACCGCCACCGGCGCGACCCTCTACGAGGGCAAGGCCCTCATCGCGGCCGTGGCGGTCGCCGAATGGGCCGTACCGGGGTTGGCGACCGGCCTCGCGGTCGTCGGCTTCGCCGTCATGGGCCGATTCGGGATGATGCTGATCCTCGCCCGCCGCCACTACCGGCAACGCAACCGCAAACGCGGCCGGGGCGGAAAGTTCAGCTGGGGGCCGACGGTCACCCGTCCGGTCACCGTGATCGTGCCCGCGTACAACGAGAAGGAGTGCATCGCCAACACCCTTGAGTCGCTGGCGAAGAGCACCCACCCGATCGAGATCATCGTCGTCGACGACGGCTCGGACGACAACACGTCCCAGATCGCCCGCGACGCGGCCCTCTCCTTCGGTATGACGAACGTCCGGGTCATCCGCCAGGAGAACGCGGGCAAGCCCGCCGCCCTCAACAACGGTGTACGCAGCGCCAGTTACGACATCGTCGTGATGATGGACGGCGACACCGTCTTCGAACCGGACGCCGTGCACCAGCTCGTACAGCCCTTCGCCGACCCCGAGGTGGGCGCGGTCGCGGGCAACGCCAAGGTCGGCAACCGCAACACGATCATCGGCGCCTGGCAGCACATCGAGTACGTGATGGGCTTCAACCTCGACCGCCGCATGTACGACCTGATGCGCTGCATGCCCACCATCCCCGGCGCGATCGGCGCGTTCCGCCGCGACGCGGTCCTCGAAGTCGGTGGCATGAGCGAGGACACGCTAGCCGAGGACACCGACATCACCATCGCGATGCACCGCGCGGGCTGGCGGGTCGTCTACCAGGAGCACGCCAAGGCCTGGACGGAGGCGCCCGGTTCGCTGAAGCAACTGTGGAGCCAGCGCTACCGCTGGTCGTACGGCACGATGCAGGCCCTCTGGAAGCACCGCAAGTCCCTTACGGACAAGGGCCCGTCGGGCCGCTTCGGCCGCGTGGGCATGCCTCTGGTGGTCATCTTCCAGATCATCACGCCGGTCTTCGCCCCGCTGATCGACGTCTTCACGGTCTACTCGATGATCTTCGTCGACTTCCAGGCGGCGATCCTGGCCTGGCTGGCGGTCCTGGGCATCCAACTCGTCTGCGCGGCCTACGCGTTCCGCTTGGACCGGGAGCAGTACCGGTACCTGCTGATGATGCCGCTGCAGCAACTGGCGTACCGCCAGATGATGTACCTCGTCCTCATCCACTCCTGCATCACCGCCCTCACCGGCGGCCGCCTGCGCTGGCAGAAACTGAAGCGCACGGGCGAGGTCGGCACCCCGGCGGGGGCGAGCTGATGAGCTGGGGGACGGATCAGCAGGGCTACGGCCACGACAGCAACTACGGCTACGGCGACACCAACATGAACACCAACTACGGCCACGGGTACGGGCAGCAGCCGTATCCCACCCGGCAGCCGCACCCCCGGCAGTACGTCGACCAGGGCCAAGTCGCCTACGGGCAGCAGGAGTACGAGCTGGAGTACGCCCCCGAATACTCACCCGAGTATCTGCCGGAGTACGTGGAAGAGCCGGACGCCGCCACCCACGACACCCGGACCACCCACGCGGCCCAGATCACGCACGACACCCAAACCACCCACGACACCAAGGAGACCGAACTCCCGCCGACGGCGAGGAAACCGGCGGGCCGCGACCGTTACTTCGACACGCTGCGCGCTGTCGCCCTCGTCCGGGTCGTCGCGTACCACACCTTCGGCTGGGCCTGGGCCGGCATGGTGTTCCCGTCCATGGGGATCATGTTCGCCCTCGCCGGCACGCTGATGGCGAAGTCCCTGGAGCGCCCCGCTCTCAAGGTGATCAGGAGCCGGGTCCGCCGGCTCCTGCCCCCCTTCTGGTTCTGGGGTTTCTTCGTGGTCGTGGCGATGATGGTCCACGACTGGATGCCGGGCTGGCAGATCGTCTTCTGGGTCGTGCCGCTCGGTGATCCGCCGGGCAACGCCTGGGGCCAGCAGGCCTGGGAGATCCTCTGGTACCTGCGTACGTACCTCTGGTTCGTCCTGCTGTCCCCGCTGCTGCTCCGCACGTTCCGCGTGGCTCCCGTGGCCGTACTGCTCCTCTCCCTGGCCCCGATCGTGGTGTTCCACTACCTCTGGGAGCCCCCGGACAACCGCTTCGGCGACGGCGCCACAGACCTGGCCACCTTCCTCTTCTGCTGGGTGCTCGGTTTCGCGCACCGCGAGGGCGTCCTGCAACGGCTCAAGCCGGCGCTGGTGGTCCTGCTCTCCCTGGCCGCCATCGGGTTCGGCGGTTGGTACGCCTTCACCCACCAGGCCGAGACGGGCTCCTACGACCTCGACGGCATCCCGCTCGCGCAGGCGTTCTGGTCGGCGGGCTTCGTGACGCTGCTGATGTACGCGAAGGCGCATTTCGAGATCGACTTCGCGTGGCTCACCCGCTACAGGCGGCTCGATCGCATCGTGACGATCTTCAACGCGCGCGCCGTCACGCTCTACCTCTGGCACGAGATCGCCCTGATCCTGGCCGTCCCGCTGATCGACCAGTTCTGGAACGTCCCTGCCTTCGAGAAGTACCTGCCGCTGGAGAGCCAGTGGTTCATGTTCGGCGTCGGCTGGATCCTGATCGTCGTGTTCATCCTGCTGTGCGGCTGGGTGGAGGACGTCGCCGCCAAGAAGAAACCGAAACTGCTGCCGTAGGCGCCCGGCAAACCTGCTGCCCGCCCGCCCGCCCGCCCGGTCGGCCGACCGACTGGTGGGTGACGGGCCGGGCGCGTCAGGTACGCCTGGGCCACCCCACCCCATCCCACCCGGCCCCGGATCGCCCCCGCCCCGCACCCGTGCCGCCGGGAGGCCGTGGCCTGCGTACTGCCACAATGGGCACGTGACCCGCGCATCCCTGAACAAGCAGCCGCACGAAGTCGCCTCGATGTTCGACGACGTGGCGGAACGGTACGACCTCACGAACGACGTGCTCTCGCTCGGCCAGGACCGCGTGTGGCGCAAGGAGGTAGCGAAGGCGGTCGACGCCCGCCCGGCGCAGAAGATCCTCGACCTGGCCGCCGGTACGGCCACGTCCTCCCTGCCCTTCGCCCGCACGGGCGCGTACGTCGTCCCCTGTGACTTCTCCCTCGGCATGCTCAGGGTCGGCAAGCGGAACAACCCCTGGCTGCCCTTCACGGCGGGAGACGCCACCAAGCTGCCGTTCAAGGACGACACCTTCGACGCGGTGACGATCTCCTTCGGACTGCGCAACGTCCAGGACACCGGCGCGGCGCTGCGCGAGCTGTACAGGGTCACGCGCCCCGGCGGACGGGTCGTGATCTGCGAGTTCTCGCACCCGACCTGGGCGCCCTTCCGCACGGTGTACACGGAGTACCTGATGCGCGCCCTGCCCCCGGTCGCCCGCGCGGTCTCCTCGAACCCCGACGCGTACGTCTACCTCGCCGAGTCCATCCGTGCCTGGCCCGACCAGCCGGCCCTGGCCGAACTGCTGCGCGACGCGGGCTGGTCGAAGACCGCCTGGCGCAACCTCACAGGTGGGGTAGTGGCCCTGCACCGCGGCTTCAAGCAGCCGTAACCGAAGCAGCCCAAGCCGAAGCAGCCGAAGCCGGTGGAGAGGGCGTAGCCGTCGCTGCTCCCTCTGTGCTCGCCCTCCCGGTCACCCGATCGCCTCGAACGCGTCCCCGGGACGGTCGAGTTCACGCTCCAGTCCGCCCCTGGGCGGCTTCGGCACCCGTGGCTCACGCACCCCCGCGCCACCGCCGCCCTCGCCCTCCTCGAAGTCGAACCACACGGTGACGAGGGCACCGCGCGGTATCTCGACACCCGGCGGCGGATACTGCCGTACGACGTAGTCGACGAGGGTGAGATGGAATTCCGGCCGGTCGGGGGCGGCGAGCAGCACCCCGTGAGCCCTGGCTTTCTCGCGCGCGTCCATGGCCATCAGGCCGACGAGCTTCGGCACACGCACGTCGGGTTTGTCGGGTGTTCTGCGCACAGACCTCACCCCCAGCGGTACGGGCAGGGTAACCCCGGCCGCGTACCGTCCGGAAGCGGTAAGTGATTTCCGGCGCCGAATTACTACCCTCTGTAGCCGTCGACGGTCACAGATCCAGCCGGTAGCAGTGCCCCTCCTGCTCCAGCGTCGGCGTCGTGAAGACGTCTGTGAGCCGCATGCCCAGCCGTCGGGTGACCGCGATGGACCGCTCGTTTCGGGAGAGGACCATCGCGACCACGCTGGGCACGCCCGCCGAGCGCACCCTGTCCAGCGTCAACCCGGCCGCAGCGGTCGCGTACCCCTGCCCCCAGTAGGCCCGTCCCAGCCGCCAGCCGATCTCGATCTCCCCCTTGGGGCCCCAGTCCTGCGGCCACGGCTGGGCGCCCGTGAAGCCGATGACCTGGTCCGACTCGTCGAGCATGGTCCACAGGCAGAACCCGTACTCGGCGTCGTGGCGGCGCTGGCGGGCGGTGAGTTCCTCGTAGACGGAGAGTTCCGCCGACCTGCCCCCGTGGAACTCCATGACGTCGGGGTCGTCGAAGACCCGGTGCCACGCGAAGGCGTCCTCGTCGGTGGGAACACGGAGGCGTACTACGGGGAGCGCTCGGTTCACGGGGCAGCCCTTCAGCCGGGTGATCAGTACTGCTGAATAGACTGCCCATGTCCAGTGCCGGTCGGCACGCAGATTTGAGAGTCTTGGGGAGAACCCGTCGTGACCGAGCCCCTCTCCGAAAACACCGCCGATGTGATCGTCGTCGGGGCCGGACCAGCCGGTTCCACGACCGCGTACTACCTGGCGAAGGCCGGACTCGACGTACTGCTGCTGGAGAAGACCAGCTTCCCGCGCGAGAAGGTGTGCGGCGACGGCCTCACGCCGCGGGCGACCAAGCAGCTCGTCGCGATGGGCATCGACATCTCCGAGGAGGCCGGCTGGCTGCGGAACAAGGGCCTCCGCATCATCGGCGGCGGTGTCCGCCTCCAGCTCGACTGGCCGGAACTCGCCTCCTTCCCGGACTACGGCCTCGTCCGCAAGCGCGACGACTTCGACGAACAGCTCGCCCGCCAGGCCCAGAAGGCGGGCGCGCGTCTGTACGAACGCTGCAACGTCGGCGCCCCGATCACCGACGACCGCACCGGCCGTATCACCGGCGTGCACGCGAAACTCGGTGAGGACAAGCGCCAGGTCACCTTCCACGCGCCGTTGGTGGTCGCCGCCGACGGCAACTCCACCCGCCTGTCCCTGGCGATGGGGCTGCACCGCCGAGAGGACCGCCCGATGGGCGTCGCGGTCCGTACGTACTTCACCTCTCCGCGCCACGAGGACGACTACCTGGAGTCCTGGCTGGAACTCTGGGACCGGCGAGGCGCCGAGGACCGTCTGCTCCCCGGCTACGGCTGGATCTTCGGCATGGGCGACGGCACGTCCAATGTGGGCCTCGGCGTGCTCAACACCTCGGACTCCTTCAAGGAACTGGACTGGCGCGAGGTGCTGAAGGCATGGTGTGCGTCGATGCCGGAGGACTGGGGTTACACCCCCGACAACATGACCGGCCCGATCCGCGGCGCCGCCCTTCCCATGGCCTTCAACCGGCAGCCCCACTACACGAAGGGCCTGCTGCTCGTCGGCGACGCCGGCGGCCTGGTGAACCCCTTCAACGGCGAGGGCATCGCCTACGCCATGGAATCCGGCCAGATCGCCGCCGACGTCATCGTCCAGGCCCACGCGCGGGCCACACCGGCCCAGCGGGAGATCGCGCTCCAGCGCTACCCGCGCGTGCTCAAGGACACCTACGGCGGCTACTACACGCTGGGCCGCGCCTTCGTGAAGCTCATCGGCAACCCGAAGGTCATGAAGATCGCGGCCGAACGCGGCCTGACCCACCCCCTGTTGATGAAGTTCACCCTGAAGATGCTGGCCAACCTGACCGACCCGACGGGCGGCGACGCGATGGACCGGATCATCAACGGCCTGAGCAAGGTGGCCCCGAAGGCGTGACCCAGAGGCCCTTCAGGAAGTGAGGGCCTCCCCCTTGGC
>NZ_AEJB01000464.1 GCF_000331005.1 Streptomyces turgidiscabies Car8 | reverse complement strand
GGCCCAGTCGTCGTTCCGGAGGTACTGCCCGAATGCACGGGCCGGAGGTTCACCCCGGCCACGTACCCGTCATACGCCGGACGGCGGTGGCGCCGCCACGGTCGACGGCCGCCTTGACCCCGGCGAAGATCGCGCCCTGTACGACGGCTGCCGTGAGGATCTCCGGCCAGCTGCGGAACTCGTCCGTGGCGTCAGGGGCGTCGTCCTCGTGCGCGAGCCGCTTCCAGGCCTGCTTGAACACCGCGCCGGCCAGGAGCCCGCCCAGGGCGCCCAGGGCCATGCCGACCGGCTTGTAAGCGATCTTCGAGCCCTTCATCGGTGCCCCCGCGAGCGGCGCACCATGAGCAGCGCGACGACGGCGCCGGCGCCGGCGGCGGCGAGCAGCGGGGCGCGATTCGCACGCGCCGCACGCATGCCCTGGCCGGCCTTCTCCCATACCGGCTCGGGGGCCTTGTCCCGGGCCAGTTCAGCGACGTGCACGGCCTTGTCCCGGACCTGCTCGCCGGCCGCGGCGGCCTTCGCGCGCACGGGTTCGGGGGTCTTGTCCTGCACCACATGGGCCGCGTGCGTCGCCTTGTCCCGCAGCTGGGCCCCGACCTGGGCGGACTTCTCGGCGACCTGCTGCCTGACGGCCGTCGTCTTCTCCTGGGCGCGGGCCTTGACGTCGGCCTTCGCCGCGAGGGCCTCGACCGTCTCGCCGAGCTTCTCGCGTGTCGCCTCCACCCGCGTCCGCAGTTCCTCGGGAGACGGCGTTGCCTCAGCACCCGGCTGCGACTTGTCCTCGGTCATCGGTGTGCACTCTCCTTGATAGCGGCCACATCGGCCTTGACGCTGTCCACCGTCCGCTCGGGCGTCGGCGGGGATGCCTTGCTGAACTGCTTCTTGCCGAGCGCGGCCATCACCGCGGTCACGACGGCCAGGACGCCGGTGACGATCAGCGCCGCCGCCCACACGTCCATGGCGAGCGACAGCGCGGCGATCGCGGTGGCCGCCAGGGCCTGCAGGGTGAGCACACCCAGCACGCCGGCGCCGCCGAACAGGCCGCCGCCCTTGCCGAACCGCCTGCCCTTCTCGGTCATCTCCGCCTGCGCCAGCCGCATCTCGTCGCGGACCAGCTGTGACAACTGCTGCGAGGCACGCTGGACCAGGTCGCCCACCGGTTCCTGCGCTCCGTCGTCCGTTCGGTGGGAGCCCTGTGCTGTCATGGGTGCTCACCCGTCCTTCGTCGGCTTTCTTCGGCGTTCGTCGATGTGTGCGGCGGGCCCGGTCGGCGTTCGTTGACGCTCGTACGACTCTGCCCTGCGCGTTTGTCGGATCGGTCGGCTGTGCGAGTACCCACGCATCGCGGCGTCACCCCGCCGGAACGCGGGTCGGTGGCCGCCGCATCAGGACTCGAAGCGGCGGCGGTCCTCCTCGTCCCACTTCCGGGTGTCCCGAGGCTGTACGTAGGGCTCCTCGTCGGCCGGGTGACCACCCGCGACGGCCCGCTGACGGGCCAGTTCCGCGTCGCACTCCAGGCCCAGCAGGATCGCCAGATTCGTGATCCACAGCCACACCAGGAAGATGATCACGCCGGCGAAGGTGCCGTAGGTCTTGTTGTACGAGGCGAAGTTCGCCAGGTACACGGCGAACCCGGCGGAGGCGGCCATCCAGATCGCCAGCGCCAGGAAGCTGCCTGGCGTGATCCAGCGGAAGCCGCGGATCTTCGCGTTCGGTGTCGCCCAGTACAGGATCGCGATCATGATCGTGACCAGGATCACCAGCACCGGCCACTTCGCGATCGACCACACCGTGAGCGCCGTGTCGCCGATCCCCAGCGCGCCGCCCGCCTTCCGGGCGAGACCGCCGGTGAACACGACGATCACCGCGCTGACCACGGCCAGGACCATCAGGACCACCGTCACGGCGACACGGACGGGCAGCACCTTCCAGACCGGGCGGCCCTCGGGGACGTCGTAGACCGCGTTGGCGCTTCGGATGAACGCGGCGACATAGCCGGAGGCCGACCACACCGCGAGCACCAGGCCCACGATCGCCATGACCGAGCCGATCCCGGCGGTGCCCTGCATCTGCTGCACGGCGTTGCGCAGTACGTCCCGGACCGCGCCCGGGGCCAGGTCCTGGATGTTGTCCAGCACCCGCTGGGACGTGGACCGGCCCGTGATCCCGAGCAGCGAGATCAGCACCAGCATGGCGGGGAACAGCGCGAGGATCCCGTAGTAGGTCAGCGCCGCGGCCCGGTCGGTCAGCTCGTCCTTCCGGAACTCCTTCGCGGTGCCCTTGAGCACCGCCCACCAGGAGCTTCTGGGCAGGTCGGTCGGGGTGTCCGGCGCCCGGCGCTCGACCTGATCGTCCGGCCCGGCGTGGGGCGCGGGCGTCGCGGTGTCGGACGTACGGTCCGCGGTGACAGGACGGTCGGGCCGGTCAGGTCCGTCGCCCGTGCCGTACGCGCGGTGCCCGTCGTGATCGTCGTGTCGGCCGGGGTCGTCATGTTCGTCGTGGTGTTCGTGTCTTCTCAGTATTCGCGGCATCCCGCACGAGTAACCGGTCGGGCACCACTCCAACCGTTCCCGTGGACCGCGTCTGAGTGAGCCTGTTCAGCGGCCCGCCGCCATCGGCCGGCGGCCCTGTCGGACCGCGGTCAGCCCACGCTCAGCTCGGTGCGGCCGGTGTGCCCGCTCACGCCGCCCAACTCGCCCAGCGGCAGCGTGTGCTGGGTCTGCAGGACCTTCGCACGGAGGTAGCGGACGTTGTCCGGGGTGGTGAAAACGCCGGTCGGGACGCGGTCGTGGACCTTCATGCCCAGGTCCCGGAGCTGGTTGGCCTTGTCCGGGTTGTTGGAGAGAAGGTCGAGGGAGTCGATGCCGAGGGCCTGGAGCATCTGGGCCGCCGCCGTGTAGTCGCGGGCGTCCTCGGGGAGGCCCAGCGCGGCGTTCGCGGCGTAGGTGTCGAGACCCTGGTCCTGGAGGGCGTACGCGTCGAGCTTGTTGTAGAGGCCGATGCCCCGGCCCTCCTGGCGGAGGTAGAGCAGGACGCCGCCGCGCTCGGCGATGCGCTCGACGGCCTCGCGCAGCTGGGGGCCGCAGTCGCAGCGGGCCGAGCCGAAGACGTCACCCGTGAGGCACTCGGAGTGCAGCCGGACCAGCGGGGTCGTGCCGGGCTTCGGGTCGCCGAGGATGACCGCCACGTGCTCCTGGCCGTCGGTCAGGCCGTGGAAGGTGACCAGCTCGGTGTCGACGCTGTAGCCGTCGTTGAAGCGGAGCGGCACCCGGACGCGGGAGCGCTGGGTGGCGGGGGTGAGGTCGGGCATGCGGGGCTCCCGGGTCGGTCTGATCGATCCTCCGGACCTGCTCCTGCTCAGCTTTGCTTCAGATTTGAAGCAGATCCTCGTTCGAAGAGTGACCCTACCCCATGCTTCAAAGTTAAAGCAATGGGATTGCGGGAGCCCTCACGCGCCGGAGTCGCCGGAATCACGGGAGTCGTCCGCCTCGTTGTCGCCGCCGCACGAGGGCGACGACCTGCGCAGCCAGGGCAGGCCTTCCGGTGCCGCCTCCGTCCCGTCCCCCTGGAGCGCCCGCTCGATCCGCGTACCGATCTCCTCCAGCTGACCCACCTGCTCCGGGGTCAGATGGTCGAAGAGGGCGGCGCGGACCGTGGCGACATGCCCCGGGGCGGTGCGCTCCAGCACCGCCATGCCCTCCTCGGTGAGCGCTGCGACCGTCCCCCGCTTGTCCCACTTGCAGGCCTCGCGCCGTACGTGACCGTCCTTCTCCAGCCTGGCCACCGCGTACGTCAGCCGACTGCGCGTGATCTTCAGCTTCTCGGCGAGATCGGTCATGCGCAGCCGTCGCTCGGGTGTCTCGGAGAGATAGGCCAGGATCGTGTAATAGAGGTGCGGCATCCCGGCGTCCTGCTGGAGCTGCCGGTCGAGCGCGTCCTCCAGGAGCAGGGAGGCCCCGACGTACGCGCGCCACGCGCGCTGCTCCTCGGGGGTGAGCCAGCGGGTCGTCATGACACCAGTGTAGGTTTGTTTAAAACTTGAACCAAACTCGCCCGGTCAAGACGAGCTCGCCGGTCAAGAAGAGAGTGCCCCATGTCCCTCCCGCACGTCCTGTTGTCCGCCGCCGTCTCCCTCGACGGCTATCTGGACGACACCGGCCCCGAGCGGCTGCTGCTCTCCAGCCCCGCCGACTTCGACCGTGTCGACGAGGTACGGGCCTCCAGTGACGCCATCCTCATCGGCGCCGGCACCATCCGCGCCGACAACCCGCGTCTCCTGGTCAACTCGCCCGCGCGGCGGGCCGCGCGGCTGGCGGCCGGAAAGCCCGAGTATCCGCTGAAGGTGACCGTGAGCGGATCGGGGGAGCTGGACCCGGCCGCCAACTTCTGGCACACGGGCGGCGAGAAGGCCGTGTACACGACGGACGAGGGCGCCGAAGAGGCCCGCCGGACCGGCCTGGGCGCCGATGTCGACATCGTGGCCCTGGGCCCCGGCGCGCTCGACTGGCGAGCCCTGCTCGAACACCTGCATGACGTACGGGGTGTCCGGCGCCTCATGGTCGAGGGCGGCGGCACCGTTCACACCCAGCTCCTCCGGGAGGGCCTCGCCGACGAACTCCAGCTCGTCCTCGCGCCCCTCTTCGTCGGCGACCCCGGCGCCCCCCGCCTCTTCGGCCCCGGCGGCTACCAGGGCGGCCGGCTCCGGCTCACGGAGACGCGCCGTATCGAGGACGTCGTCCTCATGCGCTACGAGCCCACCGCCCCCGGCGCCGGCCCGCTCGCCTCCGCCGCCGACCGGCACTGGCTGGCACTGGCGTGCGAGCTGGCCCAGCTGTGTCCGCCGTCGCGCACGGCGTTCAGCGTGGGGGCGGTGGTGGTGGCCTCCGACGGTACGGAACTGGCGCGCGGGCACTCCCGGGAGGGCGGCGACCCGGTCGTGCACGCCGAGGAGTCGGCGCTCGCGAAGCTCGACCCGGCCGACCCCCGGCTCCGGACGGCCACCGTCTACAGCAGCCTGGAGCCCTGCGCCCGCCGCGCCTCACGCCCCGCCCCCTGCGCCCGGCTGATCCTCGACGCGGGCGTCCGCCGGGTGGTGACCGCCTGGCGCGAGCCGGACACCTTCGTGGTGGCGGCGGACGGGAACGGGCTGCTCTCCGGGGAGGGCGTCGAGGTCGTCGTACTCCCTGAGTTCGCGGAGCGTGCCAAGGCTCCCAACGCCCACCTGCCCGGCTGACGTGCCGCTTCGGCGGGCCCGGATCGAGGGTGGTGATCGCGGTCCCGCGAATGGCGTATAGTTGTGTTCAGCGGCGCGGGGTGGAGCAGCTCGGTAGCTCGCTGGGCTCATAACCCAGAGGTCGCAGGTTCAAATCCTGTCCCCGCTACTGAAGGCCTAGGGC
>NZ_AEJB01000463.1 GCF_000331005.1 Streptomyces turgidiscabies Car8 | reverse complement strand
CATGTCACGGAGCCCTCTTGCCCCCGCGCATCACCGCACTCACCGATCCCGAACCCGGCGCGTCGAGCCGACGGCTCGCCTGGCTGGCGGCCGACCAGGGCGGTGTACCGCTCGGCTCCGCCTATCTGCGCCTGTTCAGCCGGGAGGGCCAGGAGCATCTCGCCGAGGTGGAGGTCTCCGTCCACCCTGCCGAACGGCGGCGGGGCGTCGGCACCCGGCTCCTGGAGGCCGCCGTCGCCGCGGCCCGGAGCGACGGTCGACGGTCGGTCCTGGCGCAGGCCGAGGAGGGCTCCCCAGGCGACCGTTTCCTGGCGGCCCGGAGTTTTCGCCGGGTACTGGCACTGACGTACGCCCGGCTGGCACTCGCCGACGTGGACCTCGCGGAGATCACCCGGCTCGCCGAACTCCCGTACCCCGGGTACCGGTTGACGGCCTGGGAGGGCGCCGTGCCGCCCGCCCTGGCGCGGAGCTACGCCGACTCGCGCCGCGCCATGGACGACATGCCGATGGAGGACACCGACTACGGGACGGTCGTGTGGGACGTCGACCGCGTTCTGGCGGCGGCCGAGGCGGTCGCGGGGCGCGGGGACCTGCTGCACACCGTGGCCGCGCTGGACACGGCGGACGGTTCGGTCGTCGGCTTCTCCGAGCTGGTGGTGCCGGGCGACGGTCAGGGCGAGGGGCAGCACTACGGTACGGCGGTGCTGCCCGAGCACCGCGGACGAGGCCTCGGGCGCTGGATGAAGGCCGACTCGATCCGCCGGGCCCGTGAACGCCACCCCGGACTCACGGGACTGCTCACCGACACGGCGACCGGCAACGCGCCGATGCTCGGCATCAACGACGAGCTGGGGTACGTGCCCACGCACAGGGCGGTGGAGTTCCAGCTCGGGCTGTGAGTCCGGCGCCACCCGGCGATCCATCCGCCGCTCCGGCCGTCCGGGCTCAGGCCTCGTACACGTACGGCGTCGTGGTGGTGAGGGGCTCGAAGCCGAGGCGCTCCAGGACGGGCCTGCTCTGGTGGGAGGCGTCGACCTGGAGGTAGCGGTAGCCGCGCTCCACGGCGTCACGGGCGCGGTGGGCGACCAGGGCGCGGTAGATGCCCTTGCCGCGCCAGGCCTCGACGGTGCCGCCGCCCCACAGTCCGGCGAACCGGGTACCGGGCACGAGTTCCATGCGGGCCGCGCTCACCGGCTCGTCGCCGGCCAGCGCCACGACGGCCGTGACCGTGTCCGGGTCGTCGGTGAGCCGGGCGAGCAGCTGGTGCCGCATCCGGGAGCTGTCGGTGCCGAACGCCTTCTCGTGCACGTCCGCCACGAGCTCTACGCCGGTCCGGTCGGTCACCGGAACGAGGCGGATGCCCTCGGGCGGCTCGGTGTCGAAGGTCAGATTGGCGACCTCACCGATCATCAGTGTCTCCTCGGGCTCGGGTGTGAAACCCGCCGTCCGCAGCCGTTGTCCCAGATCGATGGGCAGGTCGTGGCCGTAGAGCTTCCACTCGAACGTCCGTCCGAGGTTGCCGTAGTGGCGGATCTGCTCGGCGATCGCCTCGTCGGCGCGCGCCGCGTCGAGGTCGGACCAGACGACCCCGTTCCACCCCTGGGCGTCGGCGACCTGGCGCACCACCCCGCCCACCCGTTCGATCCGAGCGCCTGGCCCGTCGGGCTGTGCCCCTTCGCGCATGTCCCGGTCGTAAAGGGCGAGCACCGCTGCATGATCCATGCCGTTACTCCAGCACCCCGATGCGGCGAGCGCAACGGTATCGGCGTCCGCGATACGTCACGCTTCAGGTCATTCGCATATGCGAAGCAGATGTCCGGTGGCATCAGGGGCTCTCCGGCGCGTTCCCCGCCCTCCGAGCGTACGGACGTACCCTGCACCCTGGAACCGCACCGCGAGGGAGACCCGGTCAGTCATGGTCAAGAGCGACGAACTGCCCTATCTGCGCCGCTGCGTGGAGCTGGCCGCCGAGGCTTTGGCGGCCGGTGACGAACCGTTCGGTTCCGTGCTAGTGGGCGCGGACGGCGCGGTGCTCGCGGAGGACCACAACCGGGTGGCCTCCGGTGACCGCACCCGCCACCCGGAGTTCGAACTGGCCCGCTGGTCCGCCGCCCATCTGACCCCTGAGCAGCGCGCGGCGGCCACCGTCTACACCTCCGGCGAGCACTGCCCGATGTGCGCCGCCGCGCACGCCTGGGTGGGCCTCGGACGGATCGTGTACGTCGCCTCGTCCGAGCAACTGACCGCCTGGCTGACCGAGTTGGGCGTACCCGCGCCCCCGGTACGGACCCTGCCGGTCAACGAGATCGCGCCCGGTGTGACAGTCGAGGGCCCGGTACCGGAACTGGCCGCGCAGGTACGCGACCTGCATCACCGCTTCCACGCAACCTCACCCCGACAGGGCTGACCCCCAAAAGCCTTCCCCGCTAACCGAGTTCGAGCGTGGTCACCCCGAAGACCCGCTCCCGCGCGAACCCCCGCACGGGACCGGTGTACATGCGTGCCGTCTCGAAGGACGGCGTGAAGCCCGCCTCCCGCACCATCGCGAGGGCAGCCGTGTTGGGCTCGGGGACGTCGATCGCGACGTCCGTCCCGGCCGTGTCGGCGGTCAGAGCGGCGAACAGGGCCCGGGCGTCGTCGGCGGTGTCGGCGAACAGCGGGCCGATGCGGGGCGCGTCCCGGCCGGGCCGGACGACTCCGTAGCCGGTGACGGCACGGCTCCCGGGGCCGGCCCCGCCGTCGCCCGCATCGGCACCGGATTCGCACAGGAAGGCGCGATGTCCGGGAGCCGTCAGCCAGTACTCCAGGAAACGGGGGCGGTCGGCCGGGGTGCAGAGGGTGTCGTACGCCGTGATCGCCGCCAGGTCCGCCGGCCGTACGGGACGCACCTGTGCCAAGGTGTCGGCGGCGGGGGCGGTTCCGGTGAACCGGACGGTGCGGTAGGCGGGCTCGAAGCCCGAGCGGCGGTAGTTGTCCTGCTGGGCGACCACTCCGTCGAGGCCGACGGTACGACTTCCGGCGTGGGCCAGCGCGGTCTTCCAGGTGGTGATCCCGTAACCGCGGCCCCGCAGATCGGGACGCACGAGATAGAAACCCAAAAAGGCGTACGCGTCACCGTAGTTGACGACCGAGATCGCCGACACCGGATCCCCGCCCACCCTGCCGACGAAGAATCCCTCCGGGTCCTGCGCGAAGAAGCCGGCGCTGTCCGACAGCCCCGGGTTCCAGCCCTCGTCAGCCGCCCATCCGGTCACGACCGGCCAGTCCTCGGGCGTGGCCCGGCTGACGACGAGGTCGTCCGGGACCGGGGAGAGGGGGCCGGCGGAGGAGATCATGGCGGTGCTCCGTTCCGTTCAGTGGGGGGATGCGGCCCCATCCGACCATGGATCCCGAAGGCGGCGCGACCACCCGGCCCGGCCCTCACGGCGACCCGGCCTGCCAGGAGGCGGGGCCCTGGCCACGCCCTTATCGTGATCAGGGCGCCGTCCCGGTCCGCAGCCGGGGCCGCCTCTGGAGGCATTCATGCGGTCCGCGTACCGACGCCGGGCGCTCGCCTCGGCCACGACACTCGCCCTGCTGGGGACGGGTGCGCCGACGGTGGCCGCGGCGGCCGACGAGCCCGGTCTGTCCCGCTTCTACCACCAGAAGGTCACGTGGTCGGCCTGCGCCGACGAGGCGGCGATGGACGACGTGCCGACGGCCGACCTCCAGTGCGCAAAGGTCACCGTCCCGCTCGACTACGCCAGGCCCGGCGGCGGCACACTCGACCTGGCGATGGCCCGCTATCGGGCGACCGGGAAATCCCGGGGTTCCGTGCTGCTGAACTTCGGCGGGCCCGGCGGCGCGGGGGTCAGTCAACTCGCCTATGAGGGCAAGGACTTCATGGGACTCACGAACGGCTACGACGTCGTCACGTTCGATCCGCGCGGTGTCGGCAGGTCGTCCCCCGTCAGCTGTGGCGCGGGTGAAAGCGAAGACGACGGCGCGGACACCGAGGAGACCGACGGCGGGGCCGGGGACGATCCGCGTGCCGTCCTCGAACACCTGCGCAGGGCGGCCCAGGCCTGTGTGCGCCACTCCGGGCCCGTGCTGCGTCACATCGGCACCGTCAACGCATCCCGCGACCTCGACGTGATGCGCCAGGCCCTCGGAGACAAGAAGCTCAACTACCTCGGATTCTCGTACGGGACCCGGCTCGGCGCGGTCTACGCGGCCCAGTTCCCCACGAAGGTGGGCCGGTTCGTCCTCGACGGCGTCGACACCCTCACCGAGTCGCTCGCCGAGCAGGGTCTCGCGGGCGCCGCCGGGCAGCAGACCGCGCTGGAAGGCTTCCTCAACTGGTGCGTCGCCGACATCGCCTGTCCGTTCGGGCAGGACGCCCGCACCGCCCGCGAGCGGGTGGTCGCCCTGGTCGGCTCGCTCGACAGGGACCCGGTGCCGACCGGTTACGGTGACCGCTTCTCCGGCCAGGACCTCGTGGGCGCCATCGGCCAGGGCCTCTACAGCAAACGGATGTGGCCTCCCCTGGAACGGGCCCTCGCCGCGCTGGTCGAGGACGGGGACGCGCGAGGAATCATGGGGTTCGGCGGCGGAGGGACCGCTGTCCCCGCCCTGCCGAGAGTGAGCGCCGAGCGGCAGTCCCCCTCCCCGGACGCCGACGGCGGGCTCGTCGACGAGGTCGAGGTACCCATCGACAACCTCCCGGCCGCGCTGATGGCGATCAACTGCGCGGACGATCCCGACCGGCCCGGCGCGGCCCGGATCACCAAGGACTTCGCCGCGCTGCGCGCCGCGTACGAGAAGGCGTCCCCGGTGTTCGGCCGCTACCGCCTCACCGAGGTCCTGACCTGCTACGGCCGTCCGAAGGGCACGGACTTCATCCGTACCGAGGTACGGGACGTCGACACGCCGAAGATGCTGCTGGTGGGGACACGCGGTGACCCGGCCACGCCGTACCGCTGGACCACGGAGACGGCCGAGCGGCTGGGCTCGTCGGCCGTCGTCCTCGACAACAAGGGCGAGGGCCACACCGGCTACGGGTCCTCGAAGTGCGTGCACCGCACGGTCGACACGTTCCTGCTGGACGGCTCCCTCCCGGCCGACGGCAGCTCCTGCGGGGCGGACGACGCCGACTGAGGCG
>NZ_AEJB01000462.1 GCF_000331005.1 Streptomyces turgidiscabies Car8 | reverse complement strand
GCCCGGACCGACCGACCCACAGCAGTCCCCCCACAGCAGTCCTTCACGTCACCTCGGAGGCACCGAACACAGCACCCGAGCTTCCACGACCCGCACCAGGCACCAGGCACCAGGCACCAGGCACCAGGCACCAGGCACACAACCATGCCCGCGCGGGCGCGACCACCTTCAGCGGAACCGGGGCCGAACAGCGCACCCAGCGGAGCGCCTCCTCATCCCTCGAACGGCAGTCCCGCCCGTGCCAGTTCCGCCCCCGCCTCGCGCAGCGCCGTCGCGAACCGTGTCACCCGCTCCGGGGTGAACCGTGTGCTCGGCCCGCTGAAGGACAGCGCGGCCAGCACGGACCCGCTCGTCACCCGCACCGGCACGGCCACCGCCGACAGCCCCTCCTACCGTTCGCCGTGACTCAGCGTGTACCCGTGATCGCGGGCCTCCTCGATCCAGGTCGGGAGGGTCGCCACCTTCACACATGCGCGCACGAGACGCGCACAGCCCCGGTCAGCCGGTGACCTCCACCGCCGCCAGGTTCTTCTTGCCCCGGCGCAGGACCAGCCACCGCCCGTGCAGCAGGTCCTCCTTCGCGGGTACCGCGTCCTCGGCGGTGACCTTCGCGTTGTTCACGTAGGCGCCGCCCTCCTTCACCGTGCGGCGCGCGGCCGACTTGCTGGCCACCAGCCCGACCTCGGCGAACAGGTCGACGACCGGCCCCGCCTCGGCGACCCGGATGTGCGGCACCTCGGAGAGCGCCGCACTCAGCGTCCGCTCGTCCAGCTCACCCAGCTCACCCTGGCCGAAGAGGGCCTTGGACGCGGCGATCACGGCGGCCGTCTGATCGGCGCCGTGCACCAGCGTCGTCAGCTCCTCGGCGAGCGCGCGCTGCGCGGCCCGAGCCTGCGGACGGTCCGCGGTCTCCGCCTCCATCGCCGCCAGCTCCTCCCGGGACCGGAAGGACAGGATGCGCAGGTACGTCGAGATGTCCCGGTCGTCCACGTTCAGCCAGAACTGGTAGAACGCGTACGGCGTCGTCATCTCCGGGTCGAGCCAGATGGCGCCGCCCTCGGTCTTGCCGAACTTGGTGCCGTCCGCCTTCGTCATCAGCGGCGTCGCCAGAGCGTGCGCCGAGGCGTCCGGCTCCAGGCGGTGGATCAGGTCGAGCCCGGCGGTGAGGTTGCCCCACTGGTCGCTGCCGCCCTGCTGGAGCGTGCAGCCGTACCTCCGGTACAGCTCCAGGAAGTCCATGCCCTGGAGGAGCTGGTAGCTGAACTCCGTGTAGCTGATGCCCTGGTCGGACTCGAGACGCCGGGCGACCGAGTCCTTCGTCAGCATCTTGTTGACGCGGAAGTGCTTGCCGATGTCCCGGAGGAACTCGATGGCCGACAGACCGGCCGTCCAGTCCAGGTTGTTCACCATCACCGCGGCGTTCTCGCCCTCGAAGGACAGGAACGGCTCGATCTGCGCGCGGAGCCGGTTCACCCAGTTCGCGACCGTCTCCGGGTCGTTCAGCGTGCGCTCCGCCGTGGGACGCGGGTCGCCGATCTGGCCGGTCGCTCCGCCCACCAGGGCCAGCGGACGCAGACCCGCCTGCTGGAGACGGCGCATGGTGAGCACCTGGACCAGGTGGCCGACGTGCAGACTGGCCGCCGTCGGGTCGAAACCGCAATAGAACGTGACGGGACCGTCCGCGAGCGCCTTGCGCAATGCGTCCTCGTCAGTGGACTGGGCGAACAGCCCACGCCACTTCAGCTCGTCGACGATGTCCGTCACGGTTCTCGTATCTCCTTGAGTGGTCTTCTTGCAGTTCTACGGCAGCCGGGCGACTACCGGCAACGAGGTTATACGCCCTGACTGACAGAGCTCATATTGAAGTCCGGCACCCGCAGCGCCGGCATCGCGGCCCGGGTGAACCAGTCGCTCCACTCCCTCGGCAGCGTCTTCTCCGTGCGCCCCGCCTCCACGGCCCGCCCGAGCAGACCCACCGGCGACTCGTTGAACCGGAAGTTGTTGACCTCCCCGCTCACCTCGCCGTTCTCGACGAGGTACACCCCGTCGCGGGTCAGGCCGGTCAGCAGCAGGGTGGCCGGGTCGACCTCGCGGATGTACCAGAGGCAGGTCAGCAGCAGCCCGCGCTCGGTGTTCGCGACCATCTCCTCCAGGGACTTGTCCTCGCCCCCGTCCAGGACGATGTTCCCGATCGCCGGGGTCACGGGCAGACCGGTCAGCCCGGCGGTGTGCCGGGAGGTGATCAGCCGGTTCAGCCGGCCCTCGCGGATCCACTCCGTGGCGCTCAGCGGCAGCCCGTTGTCGAACACCGACTGGTCGTCGCCGGAGGTGTGGGCGAGGAGGAAGGGAGAGGCTTCCAGACCGGGCTCGTTCGGGTCGCTGCGCAGCGTCAGGGGCAGCTCGGTGAGCTGCTCACCGATGCGCGTCCCGCCGCCCGGCTTGGAGAACACCGTGCGTCCCTCGGCGGCGTCCCGCGCGGACGACGACCACAGCTGGTAGATCAGCAGGTCGGCGACGGCGGTCGGCGGCAGCAGCGTCTCGTACCGCCCGGCGGGCAGCTCGATCCGCCGCTCCGCCCAGCCGAGGCGTACGGCGAGTTCGGCGTCGAGGGTGGCCGGGTCGACGTCCTTGAAGTCCCGCGTCGACCGCCCGGCCCACGCGGACCGCGTACGGTCCGGGGACTTGGCGTTCAGCTCCAGCGTCCCGTTGGGCTGGTCATGGCGCAGGCGCAGCCCCGTCGACGTCCCCACGTAGCTCGACACCAGCTCGTGGTTGGCGAAGCCGTACAGCTCCCGGCCGCCCGCACGCGCGCGGGCGAACGCCTCACCGAGTGCCGGCGCGAAGTCGGCGAACACCGCGGACGAGGTCTCGGCGGGCGCGTCCAGGAAGTCCGGGGACTCCGGCACACCCGCGACCAGCGCCTGGGCGTCCTCCGCGGGACCGGCGCCGCGTGCGGCGGCCTCGGCGGCCCGCACGAGCGGCTCCAGTTCGTCGGCGGTGACGGCGGCGCGGGAGACGACCCCGGAGGCCGTGCCCTGCTTGCCGCCCACGGTGGCGACGACCGTCAGCGTGCGCCCGCGTGTGACCCCGTTGGTGGTGAGGGCGTTGCCCGCCCAGCGCAGATTGGCCGTCGACTCCTCGTCGGCGATGACGACACACCCGTCGGCCCGGGACAGCTCAAGGGCCCGCTCGACGATCTCGTGCGGCTTGCTCGTACGGGCGCTCATCGACCGGCCTCCTGCGTGGTGTTCAGAATGTTGACGCCCTTGAAGAGGGCCGACGGGCACCCGTGGGAGACGGCCGCGACCTGGCCCGGCTGGGCCTTGCCGCAGTTGAAGGCACCGCCCAGGACGTACGTCTGCGGACCGCCGACGGCCGCCATGGAGCCCCAGAAGTCGGTGGTCGTCGCCTGGTAGGCCACGTCCCGCAGCTGCCCGGTGATCCGGCCGTTCTCGATCTTGAAGAACCGCTGCCCGGTGAACTGGAAGTTGTAGCGCTGCATGTCGATCGACCAGGACCGGTCCCCGACGACGTAGATCCCGCGGTCGACGCCGCCGATGAGGTCCTCCGTCGCCAGGCCGCCCGGGTCCGGCCGCAACGACACGTTGGCCATGCGCTGCACGGGCACATGCCCCGGCGAGTCGGCGTACGCGCACCCGTTGGACCGCTCGAACCCGGTCAGCTTCGCGATCCGCCGGTCCAGCTGGTACCCCACCAGGGTGCCGTCCTTGACCAGGTCCCACGACTGGCCGGCGACGCCCTCGTCGTCGTAGCCGATGGTCGCCAGGCCGTGTTCGGCGGTGCGGTCACCGGTGACGTTCATCAGCTCGGAGCCGTACCTGAGCTTGCCGAGCTGGTCGAAGGTCGCGAAGGACGTGCCCGCGTACGCCGCCTCGTAGCCCAGGGCGCGGTCCAGTTCGGTGGCGTGGCCGATGGACTCGTGGATCGTCAGCCACAGGTTGGACGGGTCGACGACCAGGTCGTACAGCCCCGCCTCGACGCTCGGCGCCCGCATCTTCTCCGCGAGCAGCTCAGGGATCTGTTCGAGCTCGGACTCCCAGTCCCAGCCCCTGCCCGTGAGGTACTCCCAGCCGCGTCCGACGGGCGGCGCGATGGTCCGCATCGAGTCGAACTCACCGCTCGACTCGTCGACCGAGACGGCGGTGAACTGGGGGTGCAGCCGTACCCGCTGCTGGGTGGTGACGGTCCCCGCGGTGTCGGCGTAGAACTTGTTCTCGTGCACCGTGAGCAGTGAGGCGTCGACGTGGTTGACGCCGTTCGCCGAGAGCAGCCGCCCGCTCCACTCGGCCAGCAGGCCGGCCTTCTCCTCGTCGGGCACGCCGAACGGGTCGATCTCGTACGACGAGACCCAGGTCTTGTCGGAGTGCACCGGCTCAGCAGCCAGTTCCACCCGCTCGTCGGACCCCGCCGCCTTGATCACCTGCGCGGAGAGCTTGGCCATGGCCACGGCCTGCGAGGCGACCTTCGCGGCGGCGTCCATGCTCAGATCCACACCCGACGCGAACCCCCAGGTGCCGCCGTGCACCACCCGCACCGCGTACCCCAGGTCCGTGGTGTCCGACGAGCCGGACGGCTTGGCGTCCCGCAGCCGCCAGGACGCGCTGCGCACCCGCTCGAACCGGAAGTCCGCGTGGTCCGCACCGAGCGCACGCGCGCGGGCGAGGGCGGCGTCGGCCAGCGCACGTAGGGGCAGTGCCAGGAATGACTGATCGACCTCATGGGCCATGAGCGGCCTCTCCTTGTCACGGTGGGTGTGGCGTCTGTCTCGCAGTGAATCATGCAGGTCCGACATCGAGGCCTCCAACGGATTCACCGCGATCAGGACACCGCGCGAGACCCCGGCCGACCGGCACACCGACTGTAGGGACCCGACAGGACCGGGGGTGAGCCACTGTCGGTGCCCGATTGTCCGCCGGTGCGGACGGACCGATAGGTTTTCGGGGAAGCAGCCTGTCAACCCGGGTGTATCGGACAGGCCCCGAACCGCTATCGAAAGGGTGATCCGTTGAGCCGCTCGGTTCTCGTCACCGGAGGCAACCGGGGCATCGGCCTCGCCATCGCCCGCGCGTTCGCCGAAGCCGGCGACAAGGTCGCGATCACGTACCGCACGGGTGAGCCGCCGACCGCGCTCACCGAACTGGGCTGCCTCGCGGTCAAGTGCGACATCACCGACACCGAGCAGGTGGAGCAGGCCTACAAGGAGATCGAGGCCGAGCACGGCCCGGTCGAGGTCCTCGTCGCCAACGCCGGTGTCACCAAGGACCAGCTCCTGATGCGGATGTCCGAGGAGGACTTCACGTCCGTCCTCGACACCAACCTCACCGGCACCTTCCGTGTCGTCAAGCGGGCCAACCGCGCGATGCTGCGCGCCAAGAAGGGCCGCGTCGTCCTGATCTCGTCGGTCGTCGGGCTGTACGGCTCGCCGGGGCAGGCCAACTACGCCGCCTCCAAGGCCGGCCTGGTCGGGTTCGCCCGCTCCCTCGCGCGTGAGCTGGGCTCGCGCAACATCACCTTCAACGTGGTCGCGCCCGGCTTCGTCGACACCGACATGACCAAGGTCCTCACCGACGAGCAGCGCGCGGGCATCGTCTCGCAGGTGCCGCTCGGCCGGTACGCGCAGCCGGAGGAGATCGCCGCAACGGTGCGGTTCCTCGCCTCGGACGACGCCTCGTACATCACTGGAGCCGTCATCCCTGTTGACGGCGGACTGGGAATGGGTCACTGATCACCATGAGCGGAATTCTCGAGGGCAAGCGCGTCCTGATCTCCGGTGTGCTCACGGAGGCCTCCATCGCCTTCCACGCCGCCAAGCTGGCCCAGGAGCAGGGCGCGGAGATCATCCTCACCGCGTTCCCCCGGCCCACGCTGACCGAGCGGATCGCCAAGAAGCTCCCCAAGCCCACCAAGGTCCTGGAGCTCGACGTCACGAACGAGGAGCACCTGGGCCGTCTGGCCGACCTCGTCGGTGAGGAGCTCGGCGGCCTCGACGGCGTCGTCCACTCCATCGGCTTCGCCCCGCAGGACGCCCTCGGCGGCAACTTCCTCAACACCCCGTTCGAGTCCGTGGCCACCGCCATGCACGTCTCGGCGTACTCCCTGAAGTCGCTGACCATGGCCTGTCTGCCGCTGATGCAGAACGGCGGCTCCGTCGTCGGCCTCACCTTCGACGCCCAGTACGCCTGGCCGCAGTACGACTGGATGGGTCCGGCCAAGGCCGCGCTGGAGGCCACCAGCCGCTACATGGCACGCGACCTGGGCAAGCAGAACATCCGCTGCAACCTGGTCTCCGCCGGCCCGCTCGGTTCCATGGCCGCCAAGTCCATCCCGGGCTTCGGCGAGCTGGCCTCCGTGTGGGACGCCCGGTCACCCCTGGAGTGGGACCTCAAGGACCCCGAGCCGGCCGGCCGCGGCGTCGTCGCCCTGCTCAGCGACTGGTTCCCGAAGACCACCGGCGAGATCATCCACGTGGACGGCGGGCTGCACGCGATCGGCGCGTGAGCGCTGCCGCTGCCGTCCAGGCTCGGCCGACATCCCGAGGGCACGTTCCGTTCCGGCGCGGGCCCTCGGCATGCCGCTGTGTCATCACCCGTTCGGCTCATCCGGCCGGGCGGGGGAGCGGGGTAACTGGGCACTCTGGATTACGCGTTCACCTCGCGTTCCCTCCCCAGCAGGAGGAGGTCCCCTTGTGCGTCTGTCCCGCGGCTTCGCCCCGCTGCTCGTCGCCGTCGCTCTCATAACGACTCTCCCGTACGAGGCCGTTCCGGCCGTCCCCTCCGCGCGCGCGGAGGGACGACAGGGGGAGCGCCCCGAGCCCTTCGGCTCCACCTGCTACACCCGGGTCACCGGCTCCGAGGTGACCGCGTACTGCCACAACCCCTACGTGGCCGCCGACCGCGTACGTCTGCACATCGAGTGCGACCGCTGGTGGGACCTCGACAGCGACGGCTCCTCGGTCGAGGCCGGGCCCGCCCAGACGGTACGGCTCACCGGCCGCTGCTGGAAGGAGGTCCGCTCGGTGTGGGTCAGCCACCAGAAGCGGACGCCCTGAGCCGGCACACGAACGGATAGCCGGCCGCCTCCCTGGCGGCGGCCGTCGCGTCGCCCGCGCGGATCGCCTCGACGAGCGGGGCGTGGTCCACGTACGACTGAGGGGTCAGCTTTCCGCCCACGTCGTCGCGCAGCCAGTCCCGCAGCACCTCGCCCAGGTCCGCGTACATCGCCGTCATGACGTCGTTGTGGGACGCGGCCACCACCGCCATGTGCAGGCTCGCGTCGGCCGTCACGAACGCCTCCGCGTCGCCGGAGGCCCAGGCCTCCTCCCGGCGCGCCAGAAGCGCGTCCAGCTGCTTGAGGTCACGTTCGGTGTGCCGCAGCGCCGCCAGCTCGGCCGCGCCCGACTCCAGCGTGGACCGCAGCTCGGCGATGTGCCGGCGGTCCGCGTCGGCGAACCGGCGGTGCATCACCCCGGCCAGCTCACTGGTCGCCACGACGTAGGTGCCCGAGCCCTGGCGGATGTCCAGCAGCCCGTTGTGCGCGAGGGCCCGGACTGCCTCCCGGACCGTGTTCCGGGCCACTCCGAGCTGCGCGACCAGTTCGGGTTCGGTCGGAATCCGGGAGCCGACGGGCCACTCGCCCGAGGTGATCTGGTTCCGCAGTGCGGCGATGACCTGCTCGGACAGGGCCGATCGGCGGGGATGACTCAGCGGCGGCATGGCCCATTTTCACACGGGGGATTACAACCAATCATCCTATGATTTTATGCTGGGTGTCATGGCGAGCGACGAAACCCGGACGACGACGTCCACGACCAGGCCCGTACGCGGTACATCCGACCCGGAGAGCGAGACCGGGACCACGGCCACGCGCGCGTGGCTCACCCGGCTGGTCGTCGTCGGCATCGTGCTGTCCGCCCTCAACCTCCGCCCCGCCATCACCAGCCTCGGCGCCCTCCTCGAAGAGGTGCGCGACGGACTCGGCATGAGCGGCACCACGGCCGGCGTACTCACCTCCGTACCCCCGTTCTGCTTCGCCCTCTTCGGCGTCATGGCACCGCGCCTGGCCCGCCGCTTCGGCGCCGGTGCGGTCGTCTGCGCGGGGATGGTCGCCATCGCCGCCGGCCTGGCGATCCGGCCCTGGACGGGCACCGCGGCCGGCTTCCTGGCCGCCAGCGCGCTCGCCCTCATGGGCATCGCCGTCAGCAACGTCCTGATGCCGGTCATCGTCAAACGCTGGTTCCCGGACCGGGTCGGTTCCATGACGGGCCTGTACTCGATGGCGCTCGCCCTCGGCACCGCCGCCGCGGCGGCGGTCACCGTGCCCATGACCGAAGCGCTCGGCGGGAGTTGGCAGCGCGGACTCACCCTCTGGGCGGCACTCGCGGCGGCCGCGGTGGTCCCCTGGATCCCCCTGCTACGGGATCGGGGCACGGGCGAGCCGGCTCGTGAGGCGTCCCCCGCGCGCGGGACGCCGTCCACGGCGGAGGGGACCGGCGCACTGCGCATCACCCGCAGCCGTACCGCCTGGGCGCTCGCCGTGTTCTTCGGGCTCCAGGCCACCGCCGCCTACGTCACCATGGGCTGGATGGCGCAGATCTTCCGGGACGCGGGCGTGCCGGCCGGAACCGCCGGACTGCTGCTCGCCGTGACCATGGCGATGGGCGTACCCCTCGCCTTCGTCATCCCGCGCGTCGCGACCCGCCTGCCCCACCAGGGGCCCATCGTGATCGCGCTCGGCTGTTGCGGACTTCTCGGCTACGCGGGCCTGTACATCGCGCCGGCCGGCGGCATGTGGGCCTGGGCGGTACTGCTCGGCATCGCCAACTGCGCCTTCCCGCTGGCCCTCACGATGGTCGGGATGCGGGCCAGGACGGGCGCGGGCGTCTCCCAGTTGTCGGCCTTCGCCCAGAGCGCCGGCTATCTGATATCCATCCCCGGACCGCTCGTCGTGGGCGTCCTCTACCAGCACAGCGGCGGCTGGGGGCTGCCGCTCGCGCTGATGGCCGGCCTGATGCTGCCGCAGATGGTCGTGGGCGTACTGGCGGGCCGTGAACGCACCGTGGAGGACGAGGCGGCCCCGGCACCCCGGGGCCAGGGGTGAGCGGTACGGGTGCGAGACTGGCCGTATGCCAGTGCTCGACCCGAATCCCCAGAACGGCCAGAAGAAGATGCTGCTCGTCTTCGGCTCGTTCTTCGCCATCTTCGTGATCATCGCCATCGTCGCGACGATCGCCTCACCATGAGAGCCGTTGGTGGGGGTATCCCCACCATCCCCTAGGGGGCGAGTCTCAGGGTCAAGTGGGTGGATCACCGGATGGGTCGAGGCCCGCGGGTTCCGTAACTTCGAAGTGTGGACGCGAGACGCGGGCCACGGACAGCTCGAAGACCCACGGAGGCATTATGTCGGCCCGCACGCACTCCCGGCCCCTTCCGGCGACCACGCGTGGAGTCGACATACGGCTGCCGTGGTGGGCCCTCGCACTGCCGACGATCGCGTTCGTCGCGCTGCTCGCGCTGATGCTGAACCCGACCGACGCCCAGGCGGCGACGGGCGACCCCCTGATCGCCCACTTCCTCGAGCGCGCCCGGGACCTGGTGACGCGTTGAGCGCCGTGGACGCCCCATTCCCACCTGCGGAGCCGCCCGTCAACTCCCTGCGCCCGATGGCGTGTTTCATGCGAAGCTGGATGCCATGAGCGTCGCAGAACCCCGCAGGATCGTCCTCTTCCGGCATGCGAAGGCCGATTGGCCGCAGGTGACCGACCACGAGCGGCCACTCGCTGACCGGGGCCGCAAGGACGCCGCCGTCGCCGGGCGCAAGCTGGCCGACAGCGGTATCCCTCTCGACCTGGCTCTCTGCTCCACCGCCACCCGGACCCGCGAGACATGGAAACTCGCCGTCCACGAACTCCCGCAACGGCCGAAGACCGTCTACGAGGAGCGGATCTACGAGGCCTCACCCGGCGAGCTCATCGCCCTGCTCAACGAAACCCCGGACGACACGCAGAACGTGGTCCTGATCGGCCACAACCCAGGAGTCCAGGCCCTCACCGACATCCTGGCCCGCGAGTCCGAGGACGACCCCCGCACCAGGCTGACCGACCGCGGCTTCCCGGCGGCGGCGTTCGCGGTGCTCTCCTTCACGGGCTCCTGGAAGGCCCTGGAGCCGGGCACGGCGACCCTGCTCGACTTCTGGGCACCGACGGAGTAGTCCGGACGACAGCGGGCGCACAGTGCACAGGCTGCGGGCGCACCTTCCGTAGGACAGGGGAGAACCGGCGGAGCGGCGGCCCCCGCAGCCTGCAACTCGGGCTCGGCGACGAAGCACGAGCCCCCTACCGTTACCGCTGGCGGAGAGCCGACGCCCGCCCCCACCCGGCGGACTACTCCTGGGTGTCCGCCGCCTCGACCTCTTCCCGGGTGACACCCAGCAGATACAGCACGGTGTCCAGGAAGGGGAAGTTCACCGCGGTGTGCGCGGCCTCCCGCACGACCGGCTTGGCGTTGAAGGCGACGCCCAGTCCCGCCGCGTTCAGCATGTCCAGATCGTTCGCCCCGTCGCCGATCGCGACGGTCTGATCCAGTGGCACCCCGGCCGCCGCCGCGAACCGCCGAAGCAGCCGGGCCTTGCCCGCCCGGTCCACGATCTCGCCGACGACCTTGCCCGTCAGCTTCCCGTCGACGATCTCCAACGTGTTGGCCTGGGCGAAGTCCAGCCCGAGCCGTTCCTTGAGATCGTCCGTGACCTGGGTGAACCCACCCGAGACGACACCGACTTCGAAGCCGAGCCGCTTCAGCGTACGGATCAGCGTGCGCGCACCCGGCGTGAGCCGGACCTCGCTGCGCACCTTCTCCACCACCGATTCGTCGAGCCCCTTGAGCAGGGCCACGCGCGCGTGCAGCGACTGCTCGAAGTCCAGTTCCCCGCGCATCGCGGCGGCGGTCACCTTGGCCACCTCGTCCTCGCAGCCCGCGTGCGCGGCGAAGAGCTCGATCACCTCGTCCTGGATGAGTGTCGAGTCCACATCCATGACGACCAGACGCTGCGCCCGCCGGTGCAACCCGGCCGCGACCACCGCGACGTCGACTCCGAGTGCCGCCGCATCGGTGACCAGGGCGGTGCGCAGCGGCCCGGTCGCCACACCGGAGACGGCGAACTCGACCGCCGTCACGGGGTACTTCGCGAGCCGGAAGATACGGTCGATGTTGCCGCCGGTCCTGGTGATCCTGGCGGCGATCGCAGCGGTCGACTCGGCGGTCAGCGGATGCCCGAGCACGGTGACGACGGAACGCCCGAGCCCACGGGGCCGGTTGTCACCGAGTCCGGAGATGATCTCCGCCTGCATCTTCATCGACTCCGCCCAGCTGTGGACGGTGGCCCGGAGATCGCCTTCGATACCGGCGGGCGGCTGGGTCACGAGCGCGCACAGCACCATGCGGCCACGCGTGACGACCTGCTCGATGTCGACGACGTCCACGGAGTAGGCGGCAAGCGTGTCGAACAGACCGGCGGTGATGCCCGGCCTGTCCTTGCCGAAGATTTTGACGAGAAGGGTGGGTACGTCAGCGGTCTGCGTAGCGTTCATGGTGTTTCCACCGTATCCGGCACCCAGTGCCTCCCGCGCATGCGGTCCGCCTGACGGACGGCGAACAGTACGTTTCGTGAGGGTGGCGAACAACTTACGGGCAGGTCAGCGCCGTCCCTTGGGCGTGCCCGGCGGCGGGGGCGCCGCGGGCGGTGGTGGCGGGGGAGGTGGTGGCGGGGGAGGTGTCCGCTTCTCCGGTACGGGCCCCGGCGAACTCCCTCCGCGCCGCCCGGGCCGTCGCGGAGGCGGCGAGAGGGGGCTGGCCATGGTGGGAAGCCCGTACAGGTTCTCCGGCGGTTTCTCCCCCTCGCCCTCACCCGAGCCGCTCCTCCCGCCGGAACCGGCCGACTCGGGTGCGCTGCTCCGGTCGGGCGACCGCGCTTCCGTGGACGCGGCATCGGGCGCCCGGCCGCCCTCGTAAGACGGCCGTCCGTCCGGGCCCCACCCGCCCCCGTACGGCCGTGCGTCCTCGGGCTCCACAAGCCCGTCGGGCATCCGTAGATACGGATTGGTGTCGCGGTTGGGTGGCCGGTACGGCGAACCGGGCGCGTACGGGCCGGCATGCGGACCCGGGCCGCCGACCTGCTCCGGGGGAACGCCGTACCCCGCTTCCCCGGCCGCCGCGCCTGCCACCCCGCTCGCCACCACCGCCCCGTCCGGGCCCGCGCCCACCCACACGTCACCCAGTGCCAACGGCACCGCCCGCCATCCCGCCGCCCCGCTCACGTACGCCAGCAGGGCGCCGGCGGCGCCCGCTCCCGCGCCCCACACCGCACCCAGCAGCACGGCCGCGACCAACTGCCCGCGCAGTTCGATTCCGGCGCCGAACGCGTCGAAGCCCAGGACCGAGATCGAGGCGTCCACGGACACCTCCGCCAGCCAGGCGAACAGCGGCAGCGCCACCGCGGTCACCACCCCCAGCCGCAACGCGCACCGGCCGGCGAACCGCAGGGCACCGGGATCCCGTACGGCGAGGGGGAACCGCCCCCTGACGTCGTCCGGCGCGACACCGCGGGCCAGCGGTGTCCGTGCCGCCGCGAGGATGCCCGCCAGCAGCATCATCAGGGCCGCCGCGACCCCCAGCAGCCACACCCGGCTGTCCAGTTCCGCCAGTCTGCCGAGGCTGACCGACTGGTCGTCCGCCGAACTGAGGAGCCGGTCCAGGGGATCCGGGAGGACGTTCACCAGCACCCCGGACGCGCTGCCGTCGAACGGGACGAACAGACCGATCGTGACACCCAGCCAGACCCCGTTGGGGGCGCCGAGCAGGGCCGCGCCCGCGATGCGCTTGGGGTGAGGGTCGCCGATCGCCGCGTACCCGGCTGCCGCGAACCCCGCCGCGACCGCCACCAGCGCCACGGTGACCAGGGCCGAAGCCGCCGGACGTACGACGCGGTGGACCGCTTCCCAGCCGCGCGGCAGGGGAGTACGGCGGGAGGCCAGCAGGGCGATCGCCAGGACTCCGGCCGCCCAGACCAGGCCGCCGAGCAGGGTCGGGAGCGTGTCGACGGTGAAGCCGACCGCCGCCTTCGCGTCGATCAGGTCGCCGACCCGGTCGGGCAGCAGGCCGCTGATGTCGCCGAGCCCCGGGATATCGATACCGCTACCGCTACCACCGCCCCCGGCGCCTCCGCCGCCGCCCGTGCCCGGCAGATCGTCGAGGCCCAGAGCGCCGCCGTCGATCGTGATGACGTCGTGCCCCGCCCAGGCCAGCCCGCCCAGGGTGGCCACGAAGAGGACGATCACCGTGCCCGCGCGCGCGAGGAGTTCGGACGGGGAGATCACCACCCCCGCCCCGCGCAGGGACCGTAGGAAGAACCACGACAGAAGCACCGCGCCCACCAGGCCGACCCCCAGTGGCGCGATCTCGACGGCGGTGGCCGCCTCCGCTCCTTTCAGGCCGAAGGCCGACACATCACCGGACGGTGTGACCGAACCACCCGCCCCAAGGACCACAACCGCCGCGGTCATCGGCCCGAGCGAGGCCGTGGCGTCCGCCTCCAGCAGATGCAGACCGAGCGCCGCCGTGCCCGCCATTCCGATCAACGCCCAGCTCACAGCGGAGATCGCGGAGAGCAGCACGTTCCCCCACGGCACCGTCCCGCCCTGCTCGGCCGTCTCGATGTTCATCGTCAGCCCCCGATCCGCGCGGCGGCGGTGCACCGCGCGTGTCCCCCTCGCGTGGGATTACCACTCTCCGGGCCGGTTTCCACCCCGTCAACGGCGCGTCGCTGTCCGCTTCCACGCCCCGTCCGCAAGGCCCGACTTTCGGTCAGGGGGCTGAGCCTGAAATAGTTCCCCACGATGTTCGACATCCCTAGACTCCCCGTGTTGGGGCAGATATCGGGGGACAACTCAGTGGGGCATGGAGTGCCGGAACTCGTACTGGAATTGAACGGACGGACCTGGACTCTCGATTCGTCCAGGCCCTACACCCTCGGACGTGATCCGCAGGGGGACATCGTGCTCGATGACGCCAGGGTCTCCTGGCGGCACGCCACGATCAGCTGGGGCAGCCGCAGCTGGGTCATCGAGGACCACGGAAGCACCAACGGCACCTTCGTGCAGGGGCAGCGCGTCCACCAGATGGAGATCGGGCCGGGCTCGGCCGTCCATCTCGGCAACGCGACCGACGGCCCGCGTCTGAGCCTCTCCAGCAGTGCCGCCTCGGTGGCGACGCCGCAGGTGGCGCAGGTGCAGCAGCCGTTCGCGGCCCAGGGCGCGAGCCCCGCCTGGGCCCAGCCGCCCCAGCAGCAGGCGCCGGAACAGAGCTGGCCGCAGCCCGAACCGCAGCAGCAGGCCGCCGCGATCCCGCAGCAGCAGCAGGGCCCCGGCGCGGGGGCTGGGGCGGGGGCGCCGCCGGTGTACGGCGACCGCAGCCCGACCACCTTCCACCAACTGCACCTCGGCCGGGTGATGCGCATCGGCCGCGCCCTGGAGAACGAACTGGTCGTCTCCGACCTCCAGGTCTCCCGCAACCACGCCGAGTTCCACGCGACGCCCGACGGCCGCTTCGAGATCCGCGACCTGGGCTCGCACAACGGTACGTACGTCAACGGTATGCCGATCGCCAAGGGCGGCACGGCGCTGCTCGGCCAGAGCGACATCGTCGGCGTCGGCCACTCCACGTTCCGCCTGGTCGGCGACCGTCTGGAGGAGTTCGTCGACACCGGCGAGATCTCCTTCTCGGCCCGCCATCTGACGGTCACGGTGGACGGCGGCAAGCAGATCCTCAAGGACGTCTCCTTCGGCGTCCCGGAGAAGTCGCTGATCGCGGTCATCGGCCCGTCGGGCTCCGGCAAGTCGACGCTCCTCAAGGCGCTCACCGGTTACCGGCCCGCCAACCAGGGCGACGTCCTCTACGACAACCGCAACCTGTACAAGCAGTTCGCCGAGCTGCGCCAGCGCATCGGTCTGGTCCCGCAGGACGACATCCTGCACAAGGAACTGACCGTCAAGAAGGCCCTCAAGTACGCGGCCAAGCTGCGCTTCCCCGCCGACACCACGACGGAGGAGCGCGAGCACCGCATCGGCGAGGTGCTGCGCGAGCTGAAGCTCGACATCCACAAGGAGAAGAAGGTCACCTCCCTCTCCGGTGGCCAGCGCAAGCGCGTCTCGGTGGCCCTGGAGCTGCTCACCAAGCCGTCACTGATCTTCCTGGACGAGCCGACCTCCGGCCTCGACCCGGGCATGGACCGTGACGTCATGCAGCTGCTGCGCGGCCTCGCCGACGACGGCCGTACGGTCCTCGTCGTCACGCACTCCGTGGCCGAACTGGCCATCTGCGACAAGCTCCTGGTGATGGCGCCGGGCGGTGCCGTGGCGTACTTCGGCCCGCCCGAGGAGGCCCTGAACTTCTTCGGCTACGACACCTGGGCCGACGTCTTCTCCGCCTTCGAGAACTACCGCGACTACGACTGGGCGGGACGCTGGAAGGGCTCGCAGCACTACCAGATGTACGCCGCGGACATCGACGCCGTCGCCCCGCAGTCCGTAGACATGCCGCCCGCCCAGGCCATGCGCCCGCCCAAGCCGCAGGGCTGGGGCTCCCAGCTGATGACCCTGATCCGGCGGTACGTGACGGTCATCGCCTCCGACAAGGGCTTCCTGGCGCTGACGGTGATCCTGCCCGCGGTGCTCGGCGCGGTCAGCCTGCTCATCGACCCGGACAAGACCCTGCTGCCCGGCAAGATCAACAGAAGCGGCCTCAACGTCCCGAACGGCACGGCCACCACCGTGCTGCTCATCCTCGCCGTCGGCGCCTGCTTCGCCGGAGCCGCCAACTCCGTCCGCGAGCTGATCAAGGAACGGGTCATCTACGAACGGGAGCGCGCGACCGGCCTGTCGCGCTCCGCGTATCTGATGTCCAAGGTGATCGTCCTCGGCTTCATCACGGTGCTGCAGGGACTCATGGTCGGCGCGATCGGCTTCTCCAGCCGCACGATCCCTGACGAGGGCCTGATCTTCGGCAAGTTCGTGCTGCTCGAACTCTCCATCCCGATCATGGCGCTCGGCTTCTCGTCGATGATGTTCGGCCTGGTCATCTCCTCCCTGGTGAAGACCTCCGAGAAGACCATGCCGCTGCTCGTCATGTTCGCGATCATCCAGGTCGTGTTCACCGGCTGCCTGTTCATCCTGCACGGCAACATCGGGGTCAACGAGTTCTCGTACCTCATGCCGTCCCGCTGGGCGGTCGCCGCCGCGGGCGCCACGCTGGACTTCAACAAGATCAGCCCGAACGTCGACGACCCCGGCAGCACGGACCCTCTCTGGGACCACACGGCCACCGCGTGGGGCATCGACATGGTCGCGCTGATCGCCCTCGGCGTGATCTGCGGCTTCTTCGTGGCCCGCTTCCTGCGCCGCCACGAGCCCGAGGTCATGCGCAAGTGACCCTGGCCGTACGACGGTGAAGGGCGGCACCCGCGGTGGGGGTGCCGCCCTTTCGCCTGTACGAGTCAGAGGTCCGCGCAGGCCTCAGTACGCGCCGTTGACGTTGTCGATCGAGCCGTACTTGTCGGCCGCGTAGTTGGCGGCGGCGACGATGTTGGCGACCGGGTCGTACTGGCTGTGGGCGGTGCCCGAGACGTGGTACGCGTCGAAGGTCGGCTTGATGATCTGGAGCAGACCGATCGACGGGACACCGTTGATCGCGTTGACGTCCCAGTTGTTGATCGCGTTCGGGTTGCCGGAGGACTCCCGCATGATGTTGCGGTAGAGGCCGTTGTAGGTACCCGGGATGCTCTTCTTGTCCATGATGTCGAGGGCGTGCTTGATCCAGCCGTCGAGGTTGTTGCCGTACGTCTTCGCGGCGGCCTTCTTGAGCGCGGCTCGCTTGGCGGACCGGCTCGCGGCCTCCCTCGCCTTGCGCGCCTTCGCGGCCTTCGCCGCTGCCTTCTTCTTCGCGGCGGCCTTCTTCGCGGCAGCGGCGTCGGCCGCCTTCTTCTTCGCCGCGGCGGCCTCGGCCTTCACGGTCGCGCCGGCCAGCTGGTCGGTGACGCTCGCCTTCACGTCCTTGAGCTGCTCCTGGCTGAACACCACGGGAGCGGTCGAGACGGCCTCGGACGTGGTCCGCGCGTCGCTGCTCGGCACGAGCGTGAACGCGAGGGCGGCGGCGCTGAGCGTGGCGGCAGCGGCGATCGCGAGCCTGCGGGTCCTGGTCGACATTCGGCTATGACCAGAAGTGGTGGTGTTCTCGGGCATGGCGGTGGGACCTCTTCGAATAGCGCGGAGGTCGCTCGGCGTCCGGGGGACAGGCGTGCTTCCGGCACAAACGCCGCGGGCGGAACCCGCGGCGCTGAGCGACGGCTGCCATTCTTAGCGGCCGCAAAATGCTGTGGCAAAGGTGTGACGTACTACGAGGGGTAGTGGACCCTTGAAGGGCAAAATAGGACAGACCGGAGCGTCTTTCCCGCTCACCGGGTGGACGTTTGTCTCCTATCGCCTCTAGTAAGTGATGTGCGTCCTATGTGCGGGCTCACACGGGCCGAGCGCGCCTCTCACCATTGGTTGCGAGAGCAATGCTCAGCGTGAGGGTGTCGTCTCATGTCTCCGCCGGAAGGAGGAGATGCACGTCCCCGAACTCGTGCCACAGGTACCGCTCGCGCAGCGCCTCCTCGTACCCCCGGTCGATCGCCGCCCGCCCAGCGACCGCCTCCAGCATCAGCAGATGCGACGCCTCCGGCTCGTGCAGCCCCGTCAGCAGCCCCTCCACGACCCGTACCCCGCGCCCGGGCGCCACCACCAGGTCGGTCCACCCCTCGGCCGCCCGGACGACACCGTCCGGCCCGGCCGCGGACTCCACCGCCCGCACAGCCGTCGTACCGACAGCCACGACCCGCCCGTCCCCGGCCCGGACGGCGTTGATCAGCCGCGCCGAGGCCTCCGGCACCGCGAACCGCTCCGGATACGGCGGCTCGTGCGCCTCGGCCGACGCGACCCCGGTGTGCAGCCTGACGGGCGCGAACTGCACCCCGCGGCTGACCAGCTCCGTCACCAGCCGCGCGGTGAAGGGCCGCCCGGCACTCGGCATCTCCGCACTGCCCGCCCCGTTGCGGGACGGCAACGCGAACACCGTCTGATACACGGACAACGGCTGATCCCGTTCCGTATAGGAGTAACGAATGGGCCGCCCGTACTCCCGCAGAAGAGGCAGCACCGGCCCGTCCACCCACGCCCACCACAGCCGGGGACTGCCCGCGGTCAGCGGTTCCCCAAGAACCAGCTCCACACCCCCGGGCAGCCGCACCACCGCCCCCGAGGCACCCGCACGCGCGCGCGTGGTGCCCGTCCCATCGGGATCCCGCAGCTCGACGGCCCACCGTCCGTCGTCCCCGCGCGTGGAGAAATGCACCACCACGCGCGCGTGCCCGGCCCGCCCGTCCACGGCCGCCGCCAGCGTCGACGACGTGTTCACGACGAGCAGGTCCCCGGCCCGCAGCCGCCGGGGCAGCTCGGCGAACCGGTGATGCGACACCGCGGTCCCACGTGACACGAGCAGCCGTACGTCGTCCCGGTCCAGCCCCGGCCCCCGCTGCTCGGCCGGCACCCGCGCGGACAGCTCCCGAGGCACCTGCACGGCCGATGTCATCGCGCCTCCACCAGGGACGGCGCCGAATACCGCCCACTGGCCGGCCGCTCGTCCAGCAGCCGCAGAAAGGCGGGTACGACACTGCCGGGCTCCGGACGCGGATCGTCGTCGTCGGGTACGGCCGCCGCGTACAGGTCCGTCCCCATGTCCCCGGGATCGACAGCCCAGACCCGCACCCCCGGCTCCTCCTCCCCGAGCACCGCCGCCAGCTGGTCGAGGGCCGCCTTGGAAGCCCCGTAGCCGCCCCACGTCTCGTACGCCTCGGCCGCCGCGTCCGAACTGACGGCGATCACCGCCCCGGCCGCCGAGCCCCGCAGCAGCGGCAGCGCCTCCTGGACCAGGCCCAGCGCGGCCACCACGTTCACCTCCAGCGCCCGCCGCAGCCCCTCCAGGGACAGCTCCTCCAGCCGTACGAGCGGTTCGGCGCCCAACGCGCTCGCGTTGCTCACCACGAGATCTACGCCGCCCAGCTTCCGCGCCGCCGCCACCAGCCCGGCACGATGACCTGCGTCCGTGACATCACCGGGGAGGGCCTCCACCCGCCCTCCGTACGCGGACAGCGTCTCGGCGGTGGCACGCAGCACCTCCGGGGTCCTCGCGTCCAGTACGAGATCCCAGCCGCGCTCGGCGAGCGCCGAGGCCAGCGCCCGACCCAGCCCCTTGGAAGCCCCCGTGATGATCGCAACCGGCATGACACGCGTCCCCTCGTCCTCGGCTGCCGTCGCTCGGCAGCACACCCAACGTAGGAACGGGACCGTCCCGGCCGCCTCGTGCGTCGGCCGCAATACACCGGGGCCCTTCGGCCTAGGCCCTACGGCCCAGGCAGGGCGGCCACAGGTCGGATACGCACTGTCACACCCCGCCGGTACCGTGAGGGCATGAGTCAGGGACCCCGGTCCGGCCTGGCCGCGGTGAGCGCCGCGCTGCTGGCCATGAGCAGGCACCTGGAGGTGCGCGACGTCCTCAAGACGATCGTCGCCTCCGCCAGAGAGCTGCTCGACGCGCAGTACGCGGCGCTGGGGGTCCCGGACGACCACGGCGGCTTCGCCCAGTTCGTGGTCGACGGCGTCAGCGACGCCCAGTGGAAGGCCATCGGCCCGCTCCCGCGCCAGCACGGCATCCTCGCCGCGATGCTGCGCGAGGCACGGCCCGAGCGCCTGGCCGACGTCCGCGAGGACCCGCGTTTCGAGGGCTGGCCGTCCGCCCACCCCGACATGTCGGACTTCCTGGGCCTGCCGATCCGGGACGGCGACGAGGTGCTGGGCGCCCTGTTCCTGGCCAACAAGAGGTGCGCGAAACCGTCCGGCGGCTGCGGTTTCACCGAGGACGACGAAGACCTCCTCGCCATCCTGGCCCAGCACGCGGCGATCGCCCTGACCAACGCCCGCCTCTACGAACGCAGCCGCGAACTGACCATCGCCGAGGAACGCTCACGCCTCGCCCACGAACTGCACGACGCGGTCAGCCAGAAGCTGTTCTCCCTGCGTCTGACGGCCCAGGCCGCCGCCACCCTCGTGGACCGCGACCCCGCCCGCGCCAAGGGCGAACTGCAGCAGGTGGCGGCGCTCGCCGCGGAGGCGGCCGACGAACTGCGCGCGGCGGTCGTGGAACTCCGCCCCACCGCACTGGACGAGGACGGCCTGATCGCCACGCTCCGCACCCACATCCAGGTCCTCGACCGCGCGCACTCCGCGCGCGTGACCTTCGACAGCCACGGAGTCCGCGCCCTGCCGGCAGCCCAGGAGGAGGCACTGCTCAGGGTCGCCCAGGAGGCCCTGCACAACGCGCTGAGGCACTCCGGGGCGGCCCGGGTGGAGGTGACCCTGGAGAGGCGCGGCCAGGGCGGAGCCGCCGCCCTGCGCGTCACCGACGACGGCAGCGGCTTCGACCCGACGGCGATCCGGAACGCCGGACGCCACCTCGGCCTGGTCTCCATGCGGGACCGGGCGAGCGGGGTCGGCGGAAAGCTGGACGTGGAATCGACCCCCGGAAAGGGCACCACGATCGAGATGGAGGTACCCGGTGGCTGACGCGATCAAGGTTCTGCTCGTCGACGACCACCAGGTCGTCCGCCGGGGCCTGCGCACGTTCCTCGAGGTGCAGGACGACATCGAGGTCGTGGGCGAGGCGTCGGACGGCGCCGAGGGAGTCGACCGCGCACAGGAACTGAAACCGGACGTCGTCCTCATGGACGTCAAGATGCCGGGCATGGACGGCGTCGAGGCGCTGCGCAGACTCCGCGAACTCGACAACCCCGCGCGCGTGCTGATCGTCACGAGCTTCACCGAGCAGCGCACGGTGGTCCCCGCACTGCGCGCGGGCGCCGCCGGGTACGTCTACAAGGACATCGACCCGGATGCCCTCGCCGGCGCCATCCGTTCCGTGCACGCGGGACACATCCTGCTCCAGCCCGAGGTCGCCGACGCGCTGCTGACCCAGGAGGAGACGCACTCGGGCCAGGGAAGGGGCGGCTCACTCACCGAGCGGGAGCGGGAAGTGCTGGCCCTGATCGCGGACGGCCGCTCGAACCGGGAGATAGCCCGCGCCCTGGTGCTGTCCGAGAAGACGGTCAAGACGCATGTCTCGAACATCCTGATGAAACTCGACGTGGCGGACCGTACACAGGCGGCGTTGTGGGCGGTACGGCACGGTATGGCCTGATGGCCGGCAACTCGGAACGTTCCCTTCCGGGCTGAGATTCATACCGTCGTGGGAATGTCCCCCGGATGGCGCATCCTTCGTGGATCTCCGGCGTTCTTCAGTGCGTGCCGCGGCGACCTGCCGCGGTGAACGCAATGGGAGGGCTCGGACATGAAGAACCTGAAGAAGGCCGCCGCTGTGACGATGGTGGCGGGCAGCCTGGTCGCCGCCGGTGCCGGTTTCGCCTCCGCCACGGAGGGCGCGCACGCGGGCGGTCAGGCCGTCGGTTCGCCGGGCGTCGCCTCCGGCAACCTCATCCAGGCCCCGGTGCACATCCCGGTCAACGTGGTGGGCAACAGCGTCAACGTCATCGGCGCGCTGAACCCGGCCTTCGGCAACCTCGGCCTCAACCACTGAGACCGCACCACTGAGGCGCTGACCTCCGGCCTCCTGGGTCCGCCCGGAGGCCGGTCGGGGCTCTGCCTATCAGCCCCGGCCCAGGCTCCTCAGCCCGTCCGGCGTTTGAGGACGAGGCCGTTCAGGCGAAGCGGGGGCCTGGGGGCGGCAGCCCCCAGCAACGCCCACACCGACTGACCCGCACCGCACAACCACCCTCACCGCACCCCCCGCTCCTCCACAACGGAGTTGTACGCCGCGACCTGCGCCCGCCGAGCCGTCCGCTCCACCGGCCGCAACGCCTCCGCCCGCGCCGCGATCTCCGACGCGCTCACTGCCCCGCCGGGCCCGTTCTCGGACGCCACCGAGACCAGCAACCCCACCCGTTGCGCCAGCTCCAGCACCCGTACCGCCCGCGGCGGATACCCCGGCGCCAACACCTCGCGCCCCCGCTCCGACCGCGCCCGGTACGCATCGATCGCCGCCTCCG
Source organism: Streptomyces turgidiscabies Car8 (assembly GCF_000331005.1). Taxonomy (GTDB): domain Bacteria; phylum Actinomycetota; class Actinomycetes; order Streptomycetales; family Streptomycetaceae; genus Streptomyces; species Streptomyces turgidiscabies. The sequence continues at coordinate 12,184 of NZ_AEJB01000462.1, read as the reverse complement.
CGACCGGCCCCGACCCGGCGACGTCCAACCGCGCCAACACCGCCGTCGCGTCCCGCAGCGCCTCCGCCAACTCCCGCTCGGCCTCCCCGAGGGACGGCACATCGGCGGGCGGCGCCTCACGCACCGGCAGACAGTGCCAGACGACCTCGATGTGCACATCCCCGGACGGCCCGGCCTCGTACACCTCCGGTACCAGTCCCAGCGCGGCACCCTCGCAGACCACCGCCTCCTCCGCCTCCAGCGCCCGCGCGTTGAACTCGGGGGGCCCGCTCAGCCCGAGCGGATGCCCGGGCGCGGGCAGCGCGAGCCGTAGCCCGGACGCACCGAGCGCCCGCAGCCGCCCCAGCGCGAGCGTGAGACCGACGGGCGCCGACTCACCGGGCATCCCGTCGACCCGGTGCACCGCGTCCTCCCCGACGATGGCCAGTACCGCGTCGTCCGGCGAAACAAGTCCGGCCAACAGGGCATTTCCCCATGCGGCCAGTCGTCCTGAGCGTGGTTCCGAAAGCATGCCCCCCACCCTAAGGACCGACCGAGGGGAGGGACGGGCCGACCGGTGGCGTAGATTTCGTGGGGGGCTGCGCCCACAGGCGCACACGACGTGAGACTGCCGACACTGCAAGGGGAGACAACCCGCTCATGAGCGATGTTCTGGAGCTGGAGGACGTATCCGTGGTCCGCGAGGGCCGGGCTCTGGTGGACCAGGTCTCCTGGTCGGTCAAGGAGGGCGAACGCTGGGTCATCCTCGGCCCGAACGGCGCCGGGAAGACGACCCTCCTGAACCTCGCTTCCAGCTACCTCTTCCCCAGCCAGGGCACCGCCAGCATCCTCGGCGAGACCCTCGGAAAAGTAGACGTCTTCGACCTGCGCCCGCGCATCGGCATGGCGGGCATCGCCATGGCGGACAAGCTGCCCAAGCGCCAGACCGTGCTCCAGACGGTGCTGACCGCCGCGTACGGGATGACAGCCGGCTGGCAGGAGGAGTACGAGGACGTCGACGAACGGCGTGCCCGCGCCTTCCTCGACCGCCTCGGCATGAGCGACTACCTCGACCGCCGCTTCGGCACCCTCTCCGAGGGCGAGCGCAAGCGCACCCTCATCGCCCGCGCTCTGATGACCGACCCGGAGCTGCTGCTCCTCGACGAGCCCGCCGCGGGCCTCGACCTCGGCGGTCGCGAGGACCTCGTACGCCGTCTCGGCCGTCTCGCCCGCGACCCCATCGCACCCTCGATGATCATGGTCACGCACCATGTCGAGGAGATCGCCCCGGGCTTCACCCACGTCCTGATGATCCGTCAGGGCAAGGTGCTCGCCGCCGGCCCCCTGGAACTCGAACTCACCTCCCGCAACCTGTCGATGTGCTTCGGCCTTCCCCTCGTCGTCGAGCAGCGCGGCGAACGCTGGACCGCACAGGGCCTGCCGATGGCCTGACGGCACAAGAAGCACCATGTGGAACAACTGGAAGAACCCTGTGCCAAGTTGATCGGCGCACTGTCGGTGACCAGGCCCGCGGACCTACCATGACGATGTGAACGACATCGACGCATGGGTGTGGTGGCTCGTCGGCGCGGTGGCGCTGGGTATCCCGCTCGTGGTGACCGCGATGCCGGAGTTCGGCATGCTCGCCGTGGGCGCGCTGGCGGCTGCCGGCGCGGCCGGACTCGGCGGCGGAGTGGTCGTCCAGGTGCTCGTGTTCGCCGTCGTGTCGACCGCGCTCATCGCCGTCGTACGGCCCATCGCGACCCGGCACCGCGCGGACCGGCCCCAACACCTCTCCGGAATCGACGCGTTGAAGGGCAAACAGGCCGTCGTCCTGGAACGCGTCGACGGCTCCGACGGCCGGATCAAGCTCGCCGGAGAGATCTGGTCGGCCCGCTCCCTGGACGCCCAACTCGCCTACGAAGTAGGCCAGGAGGTGGACGTCGTCGAGATCGAGGGGGCCACGGCGATCGTCATGTGACCTCTGCACGGCGCAAGTGATCGGAACGTCCCACAGGCACCCGACGGTCTGTCACACTCGACCAGCAAGATCTTCGACAAGCAAGATCTTCAACAGGCATACGATCTTTCCGTAAGCGCCACGGCGGAGAAGGGTACGGGGATCCACGATGGAACCCATCATCATCGTCCTGATCATTCTGGTGGTGTTGGTCTTCATCGCCCTGATCAAGACCATCCAGGTCATTCCACAGGCCAGCGCAGCCATCGTGGAACGGTTCGGCCGGTACACGCGGACACTCAACGCGGGCCTGAACATCGTCGTTCCGTTCATCGACACCATCCGCAACCGCATCGACCTCCGCGAGCAGGTCGTGCCGTTCCCGCCGCAACCGGTGATCACCCAGGACAACCTGGTCGTCAACATCGACACCGTCATCTACTACCAGGTGACGGACGCGCGGGCGGCGACGTACGAGGTCGCCAGCTACATCCAGGCCATCGAGCAGCTCACTGTCACCACGCTCCGCAACATCATCGGTGGCATGGACCTGGAGCGGACCCTGACCTCCCGCGAGGAGATCAACGCGGCCCTGCGCGGAGTCCTCGACGAGGCCACCGGCAAGTGGGGCATCCGCGTCAACCGCGTCGAGCTGAAGGCGATCGAGCCGCCGACCTCCATCCAGGACTCGATGGAGAAGCAGATGCGCGCCGACCGCGACAAGCGCGCCGCGATCCTCACCGCCGAAGGTATCCGCCAGTCCCAGATCCTCACCGCGGAAGGTGAGAAGCAGTCCGCGATCCTGCGCGCCGAAGGTGAGGCCAAGGCCGCCGCCCTGCGCGCCGAGGGCGAGGCCCAGGCCGTCCGCACGGTCTTCGAGGCCATCCACGCCGGTGACCCGGACCAGAAGCTCCTCTCCTACCAGTACCTCCAGATGCTCCCGAAGATCGCCCAGGGCGACGCCAACAAGCTCTGGATCGTCCCCAGCGAAATCGGCGACGCGCTCAAGGGCCTGTCCGGCGCCATGGGCAGCTTCGGCAACCTGGGCGGCGGCGGTTCGGGCGACGGAGGCAACTCGGGCGGTGGCGGCACCGAACGCCGAGAGAAGCCGTCAATCACAGACTGACGTCAGTTCCCCGCGCCCTGAAGGGGCGCGGGGAACTGCGCGACAAGTCACGGCCAACCCGCGGCGAACGAACTACCGGTGGACCACAGAACAAGTCCCACCCGCACGAACCTACGCCGCCGGCTGCGCCAACCACTCAGGCAGCGCGGCAAAATCGTCCTGGCCCAGAGCCAGAAGCATCGCGTCCGCGGGCGACGGCTCGAACGGCAGCCGCAGCAACGGCATCCCCGCCTGCTCCGGAGTCCGGGCCGCCTTGCGGTGGTTGTCCTCCGCGCACGACGCGACGGTGTTCAGCCAGGAGTCCTGCCCGCCCTGCGCCCGAGGCACCACATGGTCCACGGTCGTCGCCCGCCGACCGCAGTACGCGCACTTGTGCCGGTCCCGGACCAGCACACCCCGCCTCGACCACGGAGCTTGTCTTCGGAACGGCACCCGGACATAGCGGCAGAGCCTGATCACACGCGGCGCGGGTATGTCGACCGCCGCTCCGCGCATACGGATCTCGGGGTGGGCCTGCTCGACAACAGCCTTGTCCTGCAGCACCAGAACGACGGCCCGGTTCAACGTCACCGTCGACAGCGGCTCGAAGCTCGCGTTCAGTACCAGCGTGTCCCGCATCCAGCCCACCTCCTCTGCTCACCGGCCCACCGCGTGGCGGGCGGGCTTGGATCAACTCTGGCCGGGCACGCCGAGATGGACAACGCAATAAAAAATGCCCGCCTCTGATCACTTCCATGACCAGAGGCGGGCAAACGTTCAATGAACGTCAGTCTTCGGCGGAAACCTCGTACTCACCGACGAGTTGGGCACGCGCGATCGCGTGGAACCGCAGGTGGAAACCGATGACCGCGGGCGACGCGTCCGCGTCCGGACCCAGCTTCTCCTGGTCCACGGCGTACACCGTGAACACATACCGGTGCGGCCCGTCCCCGGCCGGCGGCGCCGCACCGCCGAAGTCCCGTGTGCCGTAGTCGTTGCGCACCTGGACGACGCCCTCGGGCAGCCCCTCGAACTTGCCGCTGCCCGCACCTGTCGGCAACTCGGTCACCGAGGCCGGGATGTCGAACGCGACCCAGTGCCAGAACCCGCTGCCCGTAGGCGCGTCAGGGTCGTAGCAGGTGACGGCGAAACTCCTGGTCTCCGGCGGGAACCCCTCCCACCGCAGCTGCGGCGAGGTATTGCCGGACGCGTAGACCTGAGCGTCCTTGAGCGTCGCACCCGCCTCGACATCCTCACTCGTGACCGTGAACGACGGCACGGGCGGATGGAAGTCGTGCGGCAGCGGCGGCCTCTTGAGCTCGGTCACCTCGGTACCTCCTGGGGAGATCGGGTCGGATGTGTGTCGGCCGGGCCGGAGCGGATCTGCCCCGGCCCTCGCCCTCCGGCTGCTAGAACCAGCTGCGCTTGCTGCCGACCTCGGCCAGCCACTGGTTCAGGTACGCCGCCCAGTCGGTGCTCTGGTAGTCGTGCAGGCCGACCTGGAACGAGCGGAAGGTGTCGCTGCCCTCGCTGAACAGTCCCGGCTTCTTGTCCATCTCCAGGACGACGTCCATCGAGTGCTCGTCGGCGACGAAGCTCAACTCGACCTGGTTCAGACCCCGGTACTGAGACGGCGGGAAGAACTCGACCTCCTGGTAGAAGGGAAGCTTCTGCCGTGTACCGCGAATGTGACCGCGTTCCAGGTCCGCGTTCTTGAAACGGAAGCCCAACTGGACGAAGGCGTCCAGGATCGCCTTCTGCGCGGGCAACGGGTGCACGTTGATGGGGTCCAGGTCACCTGAGTCGACGGCACGCGCGATCGCCAGCTCGGTGGTCACCCCGATGTTCATACCGCGCAGCGCCTGACCGTCGATCATCGTGACCGGCGTCTCCCACGGGATCTCCAGCCCGAACGGCACGACGTGCACGGCACCGGCCTGAACCTCGAAGGCGCCGCCCAGCCGCACCTTCGTGAACTCGATGTCCTGCTTGTACTCCTGGTCACCGCCCTCGACCTCGACCTTGGCCTGGAGCCCGACGGACAGCCCCTCGATCTGCTGGTTGACGGAACCACCCTGGATCCGCACCTCACCCTGGACCACACCGCCCGGAACGACGTTGACCTCCGTCAACACCGTCTCGACCGAAGCCCCACCGGCACCCAGGCTCGCGAGCAGCTTCTTGAACGCCATGTCTCTCCCTTGTCCAGCGATCCTTGCGATCCCTTGATCCTTAGAAACGCGATCCGGCCGTGGCCGGTTCCGTCCTTACCCTGGCAAGCCGGACGCTTCCTGGCCACCCCGCTCACCGAGACACACCTGCACTACGCTCGGACGGCATGATCGCGCCCGCTGACCGTACGCCCCTCTCCAGGGAGTTCTTCGACCGGCCGGTACTGGAGGTGGCCCCCGATCTCCTCGGCCGCGTCCTCGTACGCACCACTCCGGACGGTCCGATCGAACTGCGCCTCACAGAGGTGGAGGCGTACGACGGCCCCAACGACCCCGGCTCCCACGCCTATCGAGGCCCCACACCCCGTAACAGCGTGATGTTCGGTCCGCCCGGTCATGTGTACGTCTACTTCACCTACGGCATGTGGCACTGCATGAACCTGGTGTGCGGCCCCGAGGGCACGGCAAGTGGGGTCCTGCTCCGCGCCGGCGAGATCATCGAGGGCGCCGAGCTCGCCCGCAAACGACGAATTTCAGCCCGAAACGACAGAGAACTGGCCAAAGGACCGGCCCGCCTGGCCACCGCCCTGGATGTGGACAGAGCCCTCGACGGTACGGACGCCTGCGCGGCCGGAGCCGCGCCGATCACGGTCCTGACCGGCACCCCCGTCACCACCGACCAGGTGAGCAGCGGTCCACGCACGGGTGTGGCCGGCGACGGTGGCATCCACCCCTGGCGTTTCTGGATCGCCAACGACCCGACGGTGAGCCCCTATCGGGCCCATGCGCCCCGTCGTCGCTCAACTTGACGCCCCCATGGGGGGTCCGTAAGGTAGTCCGAGCCGCTTGACCCGGGTACGGCGATCGCCTGCAGCCGGAAGTGGCCAACCCACTACCTACGACTCCCTCTCAGCGGGGGCAATTTCGGCGTGCCTGCACCCTGAATTGCGAACCCGCGGAACTCGATTATGAGTTACCGAGGGAATCGGCTAACGTAGTGAATGTCGAAAGGCCGACAGGCGAAAGCTAAAAGCCCGAGGCACTCCCGCCGACAGGGAATCGGATCAGAAAATGATCTGATAGAGTCGGAAACGCAAGACGGCAAGACGCAGGACAAGCTAAACAGTAGGACCGAAGGGAAACTGCCCGGAGGAAAGCCTGAGAGAGTTTCTCGGGTGAGTACGAAGGAAGCGTCCGTTCCTTGAGAACTCAACAGCGTGCCAAAAATCAACGCCAGATTTGTTGATACCCCGTTCTCGGCCATTCGGTCGGGGCGAGGTTCCTTTGAAGTAACACAAACACAGCGAGGACGCTGTGAACGGTCGGGCTTATTCCGCTTGACTGTTCCGCTCTCGTGTGTGTGCACCGGCTGTATTAATTTACTGGCCGAGTAAACATTCACGGAGAGTTTGATCCTGGCTCAGGACGAACGCTGGCGGCGTGCTTAACACATGCAAGTCGAACGATGAAGCCTTTCGGGGTGGATTAGTGGCGAACGGGTGAGTAACACGTGGGCAATCTGCCCTGCACTCTGGGACAAGCCCTGGAAACGGGGTCTAATACCGGATAATACCTTCCCTCGCATGGGGGTGGGTTCAAAGCTCCGGCGGTGCAGGATGAGCCCGCGGCCTATCAGCTTGTTGGTGAGGTAGTGGCTCACCAAGGCGACGACGGGTAGCCGGCCTGAGAGGGCGACCGGCCACACTGGGACTGAGACACGGCCCAGACTCCTACGGGAGGCAGCAGTGGGGAATATTGCACAATGGGCGAAAGCCTGATGCAGCGACGCCGCGTGAGGGATGACGGCCTTCGGGTTGTAAACCTCTTTCAGCAGGGAAGAAGCGAAAGTGACGGTACCTGCAGAAGAAGCGCCGGCTAACTACGTGCCAGCAGCCGCGGTAATACGTAGGGCGCAAGCGTTGTCCGGAATTATTGGGCGTAAAGAGCTCGTAGGCGGTCTGTCGCGTCGGATGTGAAAGCCCGGGGCTTAACCCCGGGTCTGCATTCGATACGGGCAGACTAGAGTGTGGTAGGGGAGATCGGAATTCCTGGTGTAGCGGTGAAATGCGCAGATATCAGGAGGAACACCGGTGGCGAAGGCGGATCTCTGGGCCATTACTGACGCTGAGGAGCGAAAGCGTGGGGAGCGAACAGGATTAGATACCCTGGTAGTCCACGCCGTAAACGGTGGGAACTAGGTGTTGGCGACATTCCACGTCGTCGGTGCCGCAGCTAACGCATTAAGTTCCCCGCCTGGGGAGTACGGCCGCAAGGCTAAAACTCAAAGGAATTGACGGGGGCCCGCACAAGCAGCGGAGCATGTGGCTTAATTCGACGCAACGCGAAGAACCTTACCAAGGCTTGACATACACCGGAAACATCCAGAGATGGGTGCCCCCTTGTGGTCGGTGTACAGGTGGTGCATGGCTGTCGTCAGCTCGTGTCGTGAGATGTTGGGTTAAGTCCCGCAACGAGCGCAACCCTTGTTCTGTGTTGCCAGCATGCCCTTCGGGGTGATGGGGACTCACAGGAGACTGCCGGGGTCAACTCGGAGGAAGGTGGGGACGACGTCAAGTCATCATGCCCCTTATGTCTTGGGCTGCACACGTGCTACAATGGCCGGTACAATGAGCTGCGATGCCGTGAGGCGGAGCGAATCTCAAAAAGCCGGTCTCAGTTCGGATTGGGGTCTGCAACTCGACCCCATGAAGTCGGAGTTGCTAGTAATCGCAGATCAGCATTGCTGCGGTGAATACGTTCCCGGGCCTTGTACACACCGCCCGTCACGTCACGAAAGTCGGTAACACCCGAAGCCGGTGGCCCAACCCCTCACGGGGAGGGAGCTGTCGAAGGTGGGACTGGCGATTGGGACGAAGTCGTAACAAGGTAGCCGTACCGGAAGGTGCGGCTGGATCACCTCCTTTCTAAGGAGCATCTAGGCCGCCAGACATTGTCTGGTGGTCCAGGGCCATTACGTCGGCATACGTTCGACGGTGGTTGCTCATGGGTGGAACGTTGATTATTCGGCACTCTTGATCGTCTTCTCCTTCCAGTACTGTCCTTCGGGGCGTGGAACGATGAGGGAAGCGGTGAAGGGTGTCGGGCACGCTGTTGGGTGTCTGAGGGTATGGCCGTGAGGTTGTGTCTTCAGTGCCGGCCCCAGTGAACTCGCCCTGTAGGGGTGGGGTGGTGGGTGGTTGGTCGTTGTTTGAGAACTGCACAGTGGACGCGAGCATCTGTGGCCAAGTTTTTAAGGGCGCACGGTGGATGCCTTGGCACCAGGAACCGATGAAGGACGTGGGAGGCCACGATAGTCCCCGGGGAGTCGTCAACCAGGCTTTGATCCGGGGGTTTCCGAATGGGGAAACCCGGCAGTCGTCATGGGCTGTCACCCACATCTGAACACATAGGGTGTGTGGAGGGAACGCGGGGAAGTGAAACATCTCAGTACCCGCAGGAAGAGAAAACAACCGTGATTCCGGGAGTAGTGGCGAGCGAAACCGGATGAGGCCAAACCGTATACGTGTGAGACCCGGCAGGGGTTGCGTATGCGGGGTTGTGGGATCTCTCTTTCACAGTCTGCCGGCTGTGAGGCGAGTCAGAAACCGTTGATGTAGGCGAAGGACATGCGAAAGGTCCGGCGTAGAGGGTAAGACCCCCGTAGTCGAAACATCAACGGCTCGTTTGAGAGACACCCAAGTAGCACGGGGCCCGAGAAATCCCGTGTGAATCTGGCGGGACCACCCGTTAAGCCTAAATATTCCCTGGTGACCGATAGCGGATAGTACCGTGAGGGAATGGTGAAAAGTACCGCGGGAGCGGAGTGAAATAGTACCTGAAACCGTGTGCCTACAAGCCGTGGGAGCGTCGCTCATCAAGCTTTGCTTGGTGGGTCGTGACTGCGTGCCTTTTGAAGAATGAGCCTGCGAGTTTGCGGTGTGTTGCGAGGTTAACCCGTGTGGGGAAGCCGTAGCGAAAGCGAGTCCGAATAGGGCGATTCAGTAGCGCGCTCAAGACCCGAAGCGGAGTGATCTAGCCATGGGCAGGTTGAAGCGGAGGTAAGACTTCGTGGAGGACCGAACCCACCAGGGTTGAAAACCTGGGGGATGACCTGTGGTTAGGGGTGAAAGGCCAATCAAACTCCGTGATAGCTGGTTCTCCCCGAAATGCATTTAGGTGCAGCGTCGTGTGTTTCTTGCCGGAGGTAGAGCACTGGATAGGCGATGGGCCCTACCGGGTTACTGACCTTAGCCAAACTCCGAATGCCGGTAAGTGAGAGCACGGCAGTGAGACTGTGGGGGATAAGCTCCATGGTCGAGAGGGAAACAGCCCAGAGCATCGACTAAGGCCCCTAAGCGTACGCTAAGTGGGAAAGGATGTGGAGTCGCACAGACAACCAGGAGGTTGGCTTAGAAGCAGCCACCCTTGAAAGAGTGCGTAATAGCTCACTGGTCTAGTGATTCCGCGCCGACAATGTAGCGGGGCTCAAGCGTACCGCCGAAGTCGTGTCATTCACACAATAGGGCCAACGCCTGTGTGGATGGGTAGGGGAGCGTCGTGTGCCGGGTGAAGCTGCAGCGGAAGCTAGTGGTGGACGGTTCACGAGTGAGAATGCAGGCATGAGTAGCGATACACACGTGGGAAACGTGTGCGCCGATTGACTAAGGGTTCCTGGGTCAAGCTGATCTGCCCAGGGTAAGTCGGGACCTAAGGCGAGGCCGACAGGCGTAGTCGATGGATAACCGGTTGATATTCCGGTACCCGCTGTGAAGCGTCAAACATTGAACCAGGCGATGCTAAGTCCGTGAAGCCGCCCCGGAGCCTTCGGGCAAGGGGGAGTGGTGGAGCCGACGGACCAGACCTGCAGTAGGTGAGTGATGGGGTGACGCAGGAAGGTAGTCCATCCCGGGCGGTGGTTGTCCCGGGGTAAGGGTGTAGGACGAATGGTAGGCAAATCCGCCATTCACATAGTCTGAGACCCGATGCCGAGCCGATTGTGGTGAAGTGGATGATCCTATGCTGTCGAGAAAAGCCTCTAGCGAGTTTCATGGCGGCCCGTACCCTAAACCGACTCAGGTGGTCAGGTAGAGAATACCGAGGCGTTCGGGTGAACTATGGTTAAGGAACTCGGCAAAATGCCCCCGTAACTTCGGGAGAAGGGGGGCCATCACTGGTGAGGAGATTTACTCTCCGAGCTGGGGGTGGCCGCAGAGACCAGCGAGAAGCGACTGTTTACTAAAAACACAGGTCCGTGCGAAGCCGTAAGGCGATGTATACGGACTGACGCCTGCCCGGTGCTGGAACGTTAAGGGGACCGGTTAGTCAAGATTCGTCTTGGCGAAGCTGAGAACTTAAGCGCCAGTAAACGGCGGTGGTAACTATAACCATCCTAAGGTAGCGAAATTCCTTGTCGGGTAAGTTCCGACCTGCACGAATGGCGTAACGACTTCTCGACTGTCTCAACCATAGGCCCGGTGAAATTGCACTACGAGTAAAGATGCTCGTTTCGCGCAGCAGGACGGAAAGACCCCGGGACCTTTACTATAGTTTGATATTGGTGTTCGGTTCGGCTTGTGTAGGATAGCTGGGAGACTGTGAAGTGGGCACGCCAGTGTCTGTGGAGTCGTCGTTGAAATACCAGTCTGGTCGTGCTGGATGTCTAACCTGGGTCCGTGATCCGGATCAGGGACAGTGTCTGATGGGTAGTTTAACTGGGGCGGTTGCCTCCTAAAGAGTAACGGAGGCGCCCAAAGGTTCCCTCAGCCTGGTTGGCAATCAGGTGTTGAGTGTAAGTGCACAAGGGAGCTTGACTGTGAGACCGACGGGTCGAGCAGGGACGAAAGTCGGGACTAGTGATCCGGCGGTGGCTTGTGGAAGCGCCGTCGCTCAACGGATAAAAGGTACCCCGGGGATAACAGGCTGATCTTCCCCAAGAGTCCATATCGACGGGATGGTTTGGCACCTCGATGTCGGCTCGTCGCATCCTGGGGCTGGAGTCGGTCCCAAGGGTTGGGCTGTTCGCCCATTAAAGCGGTACGCGAGCTGGGTTTAGAACGTCGTGAGACAGTTCGGTCCCTATCCGCTGCGCGCGCAGGAACATTGAGAAGGGCTGTCCCTAGTACGAGAGGACCGGGACGGACGAACCTCTGGTGTGCCAGTTGTCCTGCCAAGGGCATGGCTGGTTGGCTACGTTCGGGAGGGATAACCGCTGAAAGCATCTAAGCGGGAAGCCTGCTTCGAGATGAGTGTTCCCACCCACTAGATGGGGTAAGGCTCCCAGTAGACGACTGGGTTGATAGGCCAGATCTGGAAGCCCGGTAACGGGTGGAGGTGACTGGTACTAATAGGCCGAGGGCTTGTCCTCAGTTGCTCGCGTCCACTGTGTTAGTTCTGAGACAACGAACAGTTGTCGGCTTTTGAGCTGGAACATCTAACTGAAAAGTGTGCTTGTTCGCTCGAAACCAATAGGGTTTCGGTGGTCATAGCGTGAGGGAAACGCCCGGTTACATTCCGAACCCGGAAGCTAAGCCTTTCAGCGCCGATGGTACTGCAGGGGGGACCCTGTGGGAGAGTAGGACGCCGCCGAACAATCTTTGGAGGACCCCTGCGATCGCGCTGCAGGCCCTCCAGTACGGCGACGTCCTGATCGTCGACGGAAGTGGCACCGGTGAGTACGCGTGCCTGACCGGCCGGGACGGCGTGCTGGCCGTCGAGTGCGCCCCGGCCTCGGCCGTGGCGAGCCTCGAATGGGCCTCCCACGAAACGGAACGCCGACTGATCACGGCCAACCTCGCCCGCCAGGCCGGTGAGCCGCTCCCCGACGACACCCGACGCCCGCTGTGGCTCCTCCTCGACCGCCCCGGAGCCCTCGCCCATCTGGCCACCGCCGACGGCCGCCCCGACCCCCAGTCCCTGCTCCAGGTCCCCCTGCGGCACGGGCGGGCGGCGAACGTCACCGTGGTCGTGGCG
>NZ_AEJB01000461.1 GCF_000331005.1 Streptomyces turgidiscabies Car8 | reverse complement strand
TAAGACACCGCACCAAGGACCACCCGCCCACGCCCCGCACGCCCGCACGCAGACGATCTCGCCCTACCCGGCCGGCCCTGCCCCCGTGAACCAGAACGCGCCCAACCGCCGGCGGCTACCCCACCGACGAGTACGCCACGACCCCCCGCAGCAGCCCCTCCACGGCCTTGCGCGCGTTCTTCGCGACCGTCGACCCCTCGCTGCCGGAGACCGGCGCCGCGGCCGAGATCTGCCCGAGGACGTCGATGACCTGCTTGCACCACCGGACGAAGTCGCCGGCCGGCATCTCCGCCTCGCGCAGGACCTCGTCGAGGCCCTTGCCGGAGGCCCACTCGTAGGCCGCCCAGGCGAAGCCGAGGTCGGGCTCGCGCTGGCCGACGCCCTCGCTCTGGGTGATCCGGAACTCCTCCTCCAGCGCGTCGAGCCGGCCCCAGATGCGGACCATCTCGCCGAGCGCGGCCTTGGCCTTCCCGGACGGCACCTTCGGTGCCATGGCGTCGTCGGCGACCCGCGACTCGTAGACCAACGCCGAGACGCAGGCGGCGAGTTCGGCGGGTGAGAGTCCCTCCCACACGCCCGCGCGCAGGCATTCGCTGGCGAGCAGGTCCAGTTCGCCGTAGAGCCGGGCGAGCCGCTTGCCGTGCTCCGTCACCTCGTCGGAGCGCAGATAGTCCAGCTCGGTGAGCAGGGCGACGATGCGGTCGAACGTCCGGGCGATGGTGTTCGTGCGGCCCTCGATGCGCCGCTCCAGCTGCGAGGTGTCACGCAGCAGCCGGTGGTAACGCTCGGCCCAACGGGCGTGGTCCTCGCGGTCGTTGCAGCCGTGGCAGGCGTGCGCGCGGATCGCGGTGCGCAGCCGGGCGATCTCGCGGTCGTCGGCCGCCTGGGCGCGCTGCTTGCGCGCCCGCTCGGGCGGGATGTGCCCGGCCTTGGTGCGCAGCGCGGACGCGAGGTCACGGCGGGACTGCGGGGAGCGCGGGTTGAAGGACTTGGGGACCCGCATCCGCTCCAACGGCTCGACAGGCACGGGGAAGTCCATGGACGCCAGCCGCTTCACCTGCCGTTCGGCCGTCAGCACCAGCGGGCGCGGCCCGTCGTGCTGCTCGAAGCCACGGTGGCCGTTCGACCGGCCGGCGGGCAGTCCCGGGTCGAGGACGAGCGCGAGGCCCGCGTACTTGCCGGTGGGGACGTGGATGATGTCACCGGGCTTGAGCTTCTCCAGCGCGACGGCGGCCTCGGCGCGCCGCTGGGCGGCCCCCTGGCGGGCCAGGTCGGTCTCCCGGTCCTTGAGGTCGCGGCGCAGTGCCGCGTACTCCTCGAAATCGCCCAGGTGACAGGTCATGGACTCCTTGTAGCCGTCCAGCCCCTCCTCGTTCCGCTGCACCTGCCGGGAGATCCCGACGACCGACTTGTCGGCCTGGAACTGCGCGAACGAGGTCTCGAGCAGCTCGCGCGAGCGGTGCCGCCCGAACTGGTCCACGAGGTTGACCGCCATGTTGTACGACGGCTTGAAGCTGGAGCGCAGCGGGTACGTGCGCGTGCCGGCCAGTCCCGCCAGGTGGTCGGGGCTCATACCGCGCTGCCACAGCACGACGGCGTGACCCTCGACGTCGATGCCGCGACGGCCGGCGCGGCCGGTCAACTGGGTGTACTCGCCGGGGGTGATGTCGGCGTGCTGTTCGCCGTTCCACTTGACGAGCTTCTCCAGCACGACCGAGCGGGCGGGCATGTTGATGCCGAGCGCGAGGGTCTCGGTGGCGAACACGGCCTTCACGAGGCCGCGTACGAACAACTCCTCGACGACCTCCTTGAACGTGGGCAGCATGCCCGCGTGGTGGGCGGCGATGCCGCGCTCCAGACCTTCCAGCCACTCGTAGTACCCGAGGACGTGGAGGTCCTCGTCGGGGATGGACGCGGTGCGTTCCTCGACGAGGGCGCGCACCCGCTCGCGCGCCTCGTCGTCGTTCAGCCGCAGACCCGCGTACAGGCACTGCTGTACGGCGGCCTCGCAGGCCGCGCGGCTGAAGATGAACGTGATGGCGGGCAACAGGCCCTCGGAGTCGAGCCGTTCGATGACTTCGGGGCGCCCCGGCGTCCACACACGCGAGCGGGATCTGCGCTCGCGTTCTCGGTCGGCCTCGCGCATCGCGCGCCCGCGTTTGCGGTCCTGGAAGGAGGGTCGCTGGGCCTCCATCCGCGCGAGCCGCGTGAGGTCGGGGTTGACCGCCTTCCTGCTGCCCTCGCCCTCCTCGAAGAGGTCGTACATCCGGCGTCCGGCGAGCACGTGCTGGAAGAGGGGCACGGGCCGGTGCTCGGAGACGATCACCTGGGTGTCGCCGCGCACGGTGTCGAGCCAGTCGCCGAACTCCTCGGCGTTGGACACGGTCGCCGACAGCGAGACGAGGGTGACCGACTCGGGGAGGTGGATGATCACTTCCTCCCACACGGCGCCGCGGAAGCGGTCGGAGAGGTAGTGCACCTCGTCCATGACCACGTAGCCGAGGCCCAGGAGGGTCTGCGAGCCCGCGTACAGCATGTTCCGCAGCACCTCGGTGGTCATCACGACCACCGGGGCATCGGAGTTGACGCTGTTGTCGCCGGTGAGCAGGCCGACCTTGTCCGCGCCGTAACGGCGGCACAGGTCGGAGTACTTCTGGTTCGACAGGGCCTTGATGGGGGTCGTGTAGAAGCACTTCTTGCCCTGCAGGAGGGCGAGATGGACGGCGAACTCGCCGACGATCGTCTTGCCCGAACCGGTGGGGGCGGCCACCAGCACGCCCTTTCCCGCTTCGAGCGCCTGACAGGCCTCGATCTGGAAGGGGTCGAGACCGAATTCGTACATCTCGCGGAAGGACGCGAGCGCGGTGGCCTGCTCGACAGCGCGCTTGCGTGCTGCCGCATACCGCTCG
>NZ_AEJB01000460.1 GCF_000331005.1 Streptomyces turgidiscabies Car8 | reverse complement strand
TACCGGCCTCGGGGTTTCGGCTGTGACGGGATGTCAGCCGGGGATGGTGCACTCGAACGCGTGCAGATACGCGTTGACGGGGCGGATCTCACCGATGACCAGGCCCGCGTCGGTCAGCCGGTCGACCATGCTCTGCCGGGTGTGCTTCGCACCGCCGACGTTGAGGAGCAGCAGCAGGTCCATGGCGGTCGTGAACTTCATCGACGGAGTGTCGTCGACGAGGTTCTCGATCACGACGACTCTGGCACCGCCGCCGGGGCGCGCGGCCTTGCGGACGTTCGCCAGCGCCCGGCGGGTGCTCTCGTCGTCCCACTCCAGGATGTTCTTGATGATGTAGACGTCCGCCTGTACGGGGATGTCCTCCCGGCAGTCCCCGGCGACGATGCTCACCCGCGCGGACAGCGAACCTCCGGCGCGCAGCCGCGGATCGGCGTTCTCCACCACTCCGGGCAGGTCGAGCAGCGTGCCGTGCATCCCGGGGTGCTTCTCCAGCAGGCTGGCCACGACCTGCCCCTGACCGCCGCCGATGTCGGCGACCGAGGACACCCCGCTCAGGTCGAGCAGGTTCGCGACGTCCCGCGCGGACTGCTCGCTGGACGTCGTCATGGCCCGGTTGAAGACGTACGCCGACTCGGGGGCCTCTTCGTTGAGGTACGAGAAGAACTCCCTGTCGTACATGTCCTCGAAGACGTTGCGGCCGGAACGCACCGCCTCGTCCAGCTTCGGCCAGACGTTCCACGTCCACGGCTCGGTGCACCACAGCGCGATGTACCGCAGGCTGTGCGGGTCGTCCTCGCGCAGCAGCCGGGACATCTCCGTGTGGACGAAGGTGCCGTCGGGGCGCTCCGCGAAGACGCCCTGGCAGGACAGCGCGCGCAGCAGCCGCCGGAGGGTGCGGGGCTGGGTCTTCACCGCCGCCGCCAGGTCCTCGACGGTGGTGGGCGTGTCGTCGAGGGCGTCCGCGACGCCCAGCCGGGCGGCGGCGCGTACGGCGGCGGCGCAGGCCGCCCCGAACACCAGCTCCCGCAGCCGCATGGGTGCCGGGGGAGCGGGGAGGGCCTGGGGAGCGGGGGGAGCCGGATCAACGGTCGTCATGTGGTGCCTCGCCTCTCTGGTGGTGCCGTGTAGGGGTGGGGCGGGTGAGGTGGACGGGCCGGACGGGGCGCCGGTCGGTCAGCACATTCCGGCGGGTGCGGAGACCCCGCAGGTGTTGCCGCGGAAGGTGTTCTTCCTGGTGGGGTCCCCGTCGACGAGATCCGCCGTGCTGTTGCGCAGCACCACGTTGTCGCGGATCTCGTTGTTCTCGTTGAGGGCGCCCACGAAGCTCTTGAACAGCACGATGCCGCCCGACAGCGGGGAGGTGCCCACGTTGTCCTCGACCCTGTTCTTCGTCACCAGGGTCTTCTCGGTGCCGGTGAGGACGATGCCCGAGCCCTGCAGGAAGGGCAGCCGTGGGGTCTTCGGGCACAGTTTGTTGTTGGCGTGGATGCGGTTGCGGCTCACGGTCATCGCCCCGGCGCGGGGGGTGCCCTCGTCGCCGACGACGAACACCCCGGTGCAGTTGCCGGTCGCCTCGTTGTGGTCGACGGTCAGGTTCCGCAGGCGCCGCACCGTGATGCCGATGCGGTTGCCGAGCAGCCGGTTGTGGTCGATCTCGGTGCCCTTGGTGTCCTGGGCGCCGTCCTCCCGGTCGACGGTGTTGGCGACGAAGAGTCCGGCGTCGCCGTTGCGCTCGGCGACGTTGTGGCTGAACACGGCGCGTACGGACCTCTCCTGGGCGAGGCCCCACTGCCCGTTCTTCTCGGAGGTCACGTTCTGGACCTTGAGCTGATCGGTCCACGAGGCCCACAGGCCGTTCTTGGTGAAGCCCCGGATGGTCAGCGAGCGGAGGGTGACGCGCTTGAGGGGAGCGCTCTTCGTGCCGGTCACGCAGATGCCGTTGCCCGCGGTGGCACAGCTGCTGCTCGCGGAGGCCGGGCCGGGCACGATGACGGCGGGTCCGGCGACGGAGCCCCGCAGCGTCAGGCCCGACACCGTGATGCGGACGCTCTCGTGATAGGTGCCGGGGGAGAGGACAACGGTGTCCCCCGGCCGGGCGGCGTCCACCGCCTGCTGGATCGATTCGCCGGGCTGTACCCGGTGGATGCGGAGTACCTGATGCGCCGTGCGGTGGTCCGTCGGCGCCGCTGCACCCAGCCCTGACGCCACGACAGCCGCGACGCATACGAGGTGGGTGATATGTCGTCTGTTCATATGCCGAAGCTAGGAGCGGGTGTTCCGGCTCGCCACCGCTGATCCCCCAGGTGGGCCCCAGCCGGACGTCGAAGGGTCAGACGAGGTGGGCGAAGACCACGAGGTTGTCGGTGTAGTCGCGCACCGAGTGGTCGTAGTCGCCGGCGCAGGTGATCAGCCGGACCTGGGCCTGCGGGGTGTCCGCGTACACGCGCTGGTCGGGGAAGTCGTCCTTCGCGAACGTCTCGACACTGTCGACCACGAAGACGGCGGTGCGTCCGTCCGACCGGTTGACGGAGAAGCGGTTCCCCTTCTTCAGCTCGCTCAGCCCCGCGAAGACCGCGGCGGAGGTCGCCGTGTCGACGTGGCCGGCGATGATCGCCGTCCCGGCCTCTCCCGGTGACACACCGTCCGCCTGCCAGCCGACCAGGTTGATGTCGTCGGCGGGCGGTGGTTCGAGCTGGCCCTTGTCACCGATGGCGAGGCCGACGAAGGGGGCGCTCACGTCGATGGCCGGAATGAGCAGCCGCGTCGGACGGGCGCGCGGCAGATGCTTTCCGGCCGGCACGGTGGCCGAGGACTTCGGCGCGGTCGACGAGGAGGGAGCGTGGGCCGCGGCGGCGCGCGGCGAGCGGGAGTCGTCGGCCGACTCGTCGTTTCCGGAGAAGAAAAAGAACAGAGGGATCAGCAGTACGACGGCCCACGCGACCAGACGCACGAGGGACCGCCGGCCGGACGACACGGACTCGGCCCCAACAGGGGAGGGCAACCGGGTTGCCATCGGGAACCACCTCACGGGAACACAGCTGAACGGAATCAGCGAAGACGGAAGACAGGGCAGCGGGAGCGGAAACGGACGAGGGGCGGGAGAGGGAGAGGGAACGGGAGCGGCTGAAGGCGGACCGGCGGAAAACCGGCCGGGCCGCCGCAGTGCGCACAGGTGGATGTGCGCACGCGACGGCCCCGGCTGCTATGTCAGGCATCGGTCAGGACACCCCGTCGGCCGCGTTCCTGCGGCGCATCGCGAACGCACCGGCGCCGACGACCGCCAGGGCCGCCATCCCGCCGGCCGTGACACCCGGGGACGCGAGCGCGCCGCCACCGGTGTGCATGCCACCGCTGGGCTTCTCGTGCTTGCCGCTCCAGTCGCCCTTGCCGCTCTCCTCCTCCTTGTCGCTGGAGTCCCAGGACCCCTTGCTCTGCTCCTCCTTGTCGGTCTTGTCGGCGTCCCAGTCGCCCTTCTTGCTCTCGTCGGCGCTGTCGCCCTTGCTCCAGTCGCCCTCGTTCACCGCGGTGAGCGCACCGCCACCCGTGTGCATTCCGCCGTTCGGCTTGTCGTGCTTGCTGTCCTTGTCGTGCTCCTTGCTGTAGGAAGAGTCACCGTTGTCCCAGTCGCCGCCGTCAGCAGCGAACGCGCCGGGCGCGGCGATCGCGAGAGCGGCCGTGGCCGTCGCGGTAGCGAGGAGCAGGCGGGCAGAGCGCATGGTCGAGTCCTTCCGCCGTGACCGGGGCGCTGACGTGATGTCAGCTGACGAGACCCGGCCTCGACGTGATCCACCGTCAGTCAGATGCGTCCGCCCCACCACTCGAGCCACCCACCAGACTGACCCGCCCGGTGGCCCCCGACCCGCCGTCAGACCGACGCCTCGATGCGAACACCAGCACACTGACCAGGCATTTGACCGTCTGATCAGCAGTCACTTCCCACTCTGCACAGCGCCATAGGCACTACCCGATCGGCGGCACACGACTGCACGCACCAGGGGCCGGCTCGCGCCCCTTTGGCAAGGGCCGCAGGCCCCACCAAAGGGGCGCGGGGAACTGCGCGCCCAGCCACACAGCACCCGCACCCGAGCACCCGCACCCGAGCACCCGCACCCGAGCACCGCCGAGCCCAGGCGCGCCGCCCCTCACTCGTGCGCGATCGCCGCCAGCACGTTCATCCGGGACGCGCGCAGCGCCGGCAGCAGTGCGGCCACGATGCCGACCACCGCCGCGCCCACGACCACCAGGACGATCGTGCCCCAGGGGATCGCCAGCGCCTCCATGCCCTGGAGGGCCAGCACCCGGTGGATGCACACGCCCCACACCAGTCCGAGTCCGAGCCCGAGCACCGCGCCGAACACGGCGATCACCACCGACTCCAGCCGGATCATCCGGCGCAGCTGCCGCCGGGACAGTCCGATGGCCCGCAGCAGCCCGATCTCACGCGTCCGCTCCACCACCGACAGGGCGAGGGTGTTGACCACGCCGAGCACCGCGATGACGATCGCGAGCCCCAGCAGCGCGTACACGAGGTAGAGCAGTACGGCGATCTGGTTGCGGATCAGTTCCTTGTAGTCGGCCTGGTCACGCACCTTGATCTGCGGATACGGCTCAAGGGTTCGCTCCAGCGCGGGCCGCAGTTCGCCGGCGCTCGTGCCGGCCGTGGCGTTGACGTACAGCGCGGACTCCTGGCCACCGGGCACGTACCGCTCGGCGACGGCGATCCCGAAGTAGATCCCGCCCCGCGTCCCGAACCCGTCGGCGGTGTCCTGGTCGGTGAGGGCGCCGACCGTCAGCTCGGTCCGGCCGCCGTCGGGGAACTCCACCGGCAGGACCGTGCCGACGCGCACGTCGTGGTCCTTCGCGTAGTCGGCGGACATCGCCAGGTGGCCGTCGGCGAGTGCGGCGGCCGTGTCGCCCTGCGCGTAGGCGACATGGGCGACGTCGTCGAGCCGGGTGTCATACCCGGCGGCCGTCGTCTCCAGGCGCTTGCCGTCCGGGAGCCGCACCGCGAGCGGTACGAACCGCTGCCGTACGACGAGGCCGACGCCGTCCGTGGCCCGCACCTTGTCGGTGACCTCCCGGGGGAACGGCACGAGGTTGTCGTTCTGGAGGACGAAGTCGGCGCCCAGCGTCCTGTCGATCTGCTCGTCGAAGGACTTGCTCATCGAGGCACTGGCCACGGACATCCCGCCGACCAGGGCGAGGCCCACCATCAGCGCGGCGGCCGTGGCCCCCGTACGGCGGGGGTTGCGCAGGGCGTTGCGCTGGCTCATCCTGCCGACGGGCCCGAAGAGCGCCGGGAACGCGCCGCCGAGCACCCGGATGACCGGCCGGACCAGCAGGGGGCCCGCGATCACTGTGGCGACGAGGGTGAGCACGACCCCGAGTCCCAGCAGGGAGGCGGAGGTCGACGTCTCGTCGGCCGTGGCGCAGCCCACGAGTGCGGCGGCCCCGAGTGCCCCGACGATCGCGCCGACCACTGCCCGTACCCGCAGGGGCCGCCCCACGCCCGCGATCTCGGCGTCCTGGAGCGCGGCCATGGGGGAGACCACCGCGGCACGGCGGGCCGGCAGATAGGCCGCCACGAAGGTGACTCCGAGGCCGACGGCATATGCGGACACGGGAGTCACCCAACTCACCGCCATGTCGGCCGACCTGAGGTTCATGCCGATCGCGCTCAACAGCTGGATCAGCCCGGCCGCCAGCCCGATCCCGGAGGCGAGGCCGAGCGTCGAGCCGACCAGACCGAGCAGCACCGCCTCCGTGAGCACGGACCGGCGCACCTGCCGGCGGTCGGCGCCGAGGGCCCGCAACAGGCCCAGTTCGCGGGTGCGTTGGGCGATCAGCATCGAGAAGGTGTTGACGATCAGGAATACCCCGACGAGCACCGCGATGCCCGCGAAGCCCAGCATCACGTACTTGACCACGTCGAGGAATCCGCCGAGTTGGGCCGCGGCCGACTCGGCCTGTTCGGCGGCTGTCTTCAACTCGTAGTCCGTGGTGCCGATCTGCCGTGCGATACGGCTCTTCAGCTCGGCGTCGCCCACCCCGCTCGCGGCGGTCACCGAGATGCTGGTGGCCCGGTCCGGCGCGCCGAGCAGCCGGGTCTGCGCGGTTTTGGTGTCCAGGAACAGCAGCGCCGCGCCCGGATTGGTGGTGGTGAAGGTGGCGATGCCGACGATCCTCACCTTGAACGACCCCGGCTGCGCGTGGACGGTGAGCGTGTCACCGATGCCCACGTCCTTGCTGTCGGCGGTGTCCGCGTCCAGCAGCGCCTCGCCGTCCCCCTTGGGGAGGTGGCCGGAGGTCAGTTCGACGGGGCTGCGGTCGGTGCGGTACCAGTCGGTGGCGATCGTGGGGGCGCCCGAGGTCGGTGACACCGACTTGTTGTGGTCGTCGACGACCGTGATGTTCTGGACGGAGGCGTCCGCGTGGGCGTTCGCCACGCCGGCGACACCGGCGACCTGCCGCGCCAGTGAGGCGGGAAGGGTCAGGGTCTCGCCGGACGGCACCGACGACTCGAAGTCCTTGCGTGGGTCCACCGTGACATCGGCGGAGGTGGAGGCGAAGAGCCGGTCGAAGGTACGGGTGACCGTGTCGGAGAAGATCAGGCTGCCCGCGACGAACGCCACGGACAGGACGACGGCCAGCGCGGAGAGCAGGAGTCTGCCCTTGTGCGCGAGGAAACTCCTGAGCGTTGCCTTCAGCACGGGGTGTCAGTCCTCGTCGGTGGGCTTGGTGAGGGAAGGGGTCCCGGCGTCGTCCGGATCGCCGGTGGCGGAGGTCTGGGTCTGTCCTCCGGAGAAGAGGCGCATACGCTCCAGGACCGCTTCCGCCGTGGGCCGTGCCATCTCGTCCACGATCCGTCCGTCGGCGAGGAAGAGCACCAGGTCGGAGTGGGCGGCGGCGCCAGGGTCGTGGGTCACCATGACGACGGTCTGGCCGAGGTCGTCGACGGCCTGGCGCAGGAAGGCGAGGACTTCCAGCCCGGCGCGCGAGTCGAGGTTCCCGGTCGGTTCGTCCGCGAAGATCAGCTCGGGGCGCGAGGCGAGCGCCCGCGCACAGGCCACGCGCTGCTGCTGCCCGCCGGACAGCTGGGTCGGCCGGTGTTTGAGCCGGTCCCGCAGCCCCAGCGTGTCGATGACCTGGTCAAGCCACTTCTGGTCGGGCTTCTGGCCCGCGATGTCCATCGGCAGGGTGATGTTCTCGACGGCGTTCAGGGTCGGGATCAGGTTGAACGACTGGAACATGAACCCGATCCGGTCCCGGCGCAACCGGGTCAGGTCACGGTCCTTCAGCCCCGTGATCTCCGTGTCGCCGAGCCACACCTGCCCCGCCGACACGGTGTCGAGCCCCGCCAGACAGTGCATGAGCGTGGACTTGCCCGACCCCGAGGGCCCCATGACCGCGGTGAAGCGCTCGCGCGCGATGTCCACGTCGACCGAGTCGAGGGCGAGCACGGTCGTCTCGCCCGTGCCGTACGCCTTGGTCAGCGCGCGGGCGCGGGCCGCGGTCCCGTCCGCCTCCGTGTGCCCGGGGGCGTGCTCCGCAGCAGGTGTGGACAAGGCTGCCTCCTTCAGTGGCTTGCTGGTCGTGGACGGCCCGATGTCGTACCGACGTCCCTCGTTCCTTGTCCCGGCCGAGCGTAGTGTGACGGGGCGCACACCCGGTATCCCTTTTCACTCCCGGGCCCCCTTGCCGGTGCTAGCACATACGCGCTAGCGTCTAGGTATGGCGAAGACTCAGCTGAACGTCCGGGTGGACGAGGGCACCGCCCAGGCGGCGCGCGACAAGGCCCTGGCCCGCGGGATGAGCGTCAACCGGTACATCGAAGAGCTGGTCAAACACGACACCGGCGAGGCGGGCAACACGTTCGTGGAGGCCGCCGCCGACTTCATGAAGCAGTACGAGTCGGTCTTCGCCGAAGAGTTCGGTGCGGACCGTGAGGGCAAGCGCGAAGGTCGTCACTGACCCCTTGGAGAACTTCGGCAACCTCAGGATCGACCTCGCCTGGCTGCTCATGATCGCCGAACGGAAGACGCCCGGAGACCCCCAGGTCTCCGACTGGGGCGCTCTGGTCGCCGCCGTCGCCCGCCACGAGGCCGAGATATTCGACATCCCCGTCTACGACAACCCGCACGCCCGGGCCGCCGCCCTGCTCCAACTCCTGATGCACGTACCGGCGTTGGAGCGCTCGAACGCGCTGTACGCCTCGGCGGTCGCCTACGCCTATCTCATCGCCAGCGGCGTCAAGGTGATCATCACCTCGCCCGAGCAGGTGCGCGACCTGGCCCGCCTGGTGAAGACCGGCAACGCCTCGGTGCACGACATCGCGCACGAGCTGCGCCAGTGGAGCCTATGAGGCGTCCGGCGCGGGCTTCGGCTCCGTTCCCGGCTGCGGTGGACGCCACGCGCTGCCCGTCACACAGTACGAGATGGGCAGCCGTGGCCCCTTCTCGGAGAGCGACATCCGCCGGTACGGGCCGAGTTCGAACCCGGCGTCCCGCAGTGCGGCGACCGGGTCCCGGGACACATGGCAGCCGCCGGCGAGCGCGGGCCACACCGTGCGGTCGAGGGCGCGCTGCGTGAAACGCATCGCGGGGCCGCCCCCGACTCCGTGCTCGAAGAACCGCACCTCACCGCCGGGCCGCAGCACCCGCCGTACCTCGCCGAGCGCCCGGGAGACGTCCCGGACACCGCACAGCACCAGCGAGAGCACTACCGCGTCGAACGCCTCGCCCTTCACCGGCAGGGCCTCCGCGACACCCGGGACGACATCGACCGGCACCTCGGAACGCATCGCCGCCTCCACGGCCAACTGCCGCAGCAGGCGCTCGGGTTCGATCGCGACGACCTCCGAGACGGTGCCCGGATAGTGGGCGAAGTTCAGCCCGTTGCCCGCGCCGATCTCGATCACCCGCCCGGAGAGCCCGGCGAGCAGCCGGCCCCGTACGGCGCCCAGACCCATCCGGGTCTCGGCGGCCACACTGGCCCGGGCGTAGTAGCGGGCGAAAAGCGGGTGGTGCACGGGATCCCGCGGCACCTTGCCGGAGCCGGAGGTGGACCGTAGCGGCATGGGGACCTCCTGGGGAGGACTGGCCTTACCGCGATTGTCCCCCTGACGGGACCCGCGCACCCTCGCTGTCGCCCGAAACGATGGAATCAGGCCGCCTCGGACCGACTCAGGCGATGAAGTTGCGTACCTGCGTGTAGACCCCGAAGTCGTTGTTCATCTCGTCGTGCGAGATGCAGCCGACCTCGACGTTCGTGGCGCCGCTCAGGATCGCGGTCGTGTCCGGGGTGAGCGCGTCGTCGCAGTTGGACCAGTAACTGGCGTACGACACACTGCCCGGGGTCTCGTCACCCGAGTTGAGCGACGTCAGGAACGAACTTCCCGTGTACATCTCGGAGCACGAGGTGTACAGCCACGCACACCAGGAGGCGAGCGTCGTGCCGTGGTTGGTGCCGGCCGTGGAGACGAAGTCGTCGACGTACGCGGTTCCGCCGAGGTTCTTCAGGTAGTAGCGGGCGCTGAGCGTGCCCATCGAGTGGACGACGAGGTCGACCTTCGAGGCGCCCGTGGCGGCCAGCACCCGCTTGACCTCGGTTGCCAGTTGCTGGGCAGTGGTGACGTTCGACTGGGACCAGGAGTACGACCAGGCGTCCAGCTCGGAGGCCGTGTAGCCGTCGGCCTTGAAGTCGGCGACCCAGTCGTTCCAGCTGCTCGACGAACTGCTGATGCCGTGCACGAAGACGATCGGATTGTGGGTGGCGGCCTGGGCGGGGGTCGCGGTGAGGGAGAGGGACAGGAGCATCGAGGACACGACGGCCGAGACGGCTGCTGTGATGCGTCGCATGCGGCGCTGCATGGTGCCTCCTGATATGCGTGGGGTTGGCTGGAGTGTCAGGCCGGGTCTACGCGCGCCGCATCGGTGAAATCGCCGGTCTTTACGCGCCTTGTAACTCGCCAGTAACGTGAGTTGTGTGGTGACCTCGGTGAATCCCCCGCCTCAGCCGCGCATTTCTCCACCGCAGCTCACGGACGCGTGGCACCAGCTCGGCCCCCCGCTTCCCGAAGGCGTCCGCGTGCGCGTCCTCCGTGCCGCGTACGGAGATCCGCGCGCCGCCGCCGAACTCGTACCGCTCCTCACCGAACGGCAGGCGGCCGGCCTCGACCCGCTCCCGGCGGACCCCGCCGCACTCGCCCCCGAACTGCTGCGGGCACACCGCCTGGAGATCCGCGCCCTGCCCGACGACACCCGGCTGCTCCTCCTCCTGGCCGCCGCCGACCAGTACCCGGTGGCGACGCAGGCCTTCCTGCGCGCGGTCGCCGCGGCTCACCTCGACACCCGCGCCCTCGAAGCCGCCGAGGCCGCCGGGATCGCGCACGCGACGGCGAGCGGAGTCGTCTTCCGCGACGCGTGGACACGCATCGCGGCCTACGAGTCCGGGACCTCGGCGGACCGGCGGGACGTGCACCGACTGCTGGCGCGCGTTCTGCACGGCGACGGTGAGACACCCAGGCGGTCCTGGCACCGGGGCGCCGGCGCCCTCGGCCCCAGCGCCCGGCTCGCCGCCGAACTGGGGGCCGCCGCGCACGAGGCCCGTGAGCTGGGCGACCACCTCCTGGCCGGCGCCCTCGGCGAGCGCGCCGCCGCTCTGTCGCCCGACCCGCGCGAACGGTCCCGGCTGCTCTCCCGCGCCGCCGCCGACGCCTGGAACCGCGGCGACGGGGACCGGGCCCGCGGTCTGGTCTCCGCCTCGGACGAGGGCGCGCTGAACGGCATGCTCGCCCTGCGGTCGGGCAACGCGACCGAGGCCTTCGACGGGCTGCTGACGGCAGCGGTCCGGCACGCGAGGGCCGCGCTGGAGCAGGGGAGCGCGCTGAATCGTTCCACCGGGGATCAAGGGTCTCGTTCCGGCCCGCCGGAACGATTCAGCACACCGGACGACCCGTACGCCTACTCGTATCCGCCGCGCCCCTACGGGTCCCGGGACCCGCACCCGGACACCCAGTCGTCGTACAGCGTCCCGAACCCCGCCCTGGACACCGCTGTGCACCTGTTGGCACGTGCCACCGAGGCCGCCGTCTACACCGGCGACCTCCGCCGCTGCCGGGAGGCGGCCACCGTGGCGGCACGGCTCGGCGTCATCCCGCCCGGCACCCTCGCGGGACTCGCCGCCGCCGTCGAGGGACGGTACGAGGACGCCCGCAACCTCCTCAAGGCCGCCGCCGGGCGCTGCGGTCCCGGTGGCGACCCCACCCTGCTCATCCACTCCGGCATCGCCGCACTGCTCCTCGGCGACCACTCCGGGGCCGAACGCGCCACCGTACGGGCCGCCGCCTCCGCCCGCGCCCGGGGGGAGACGGTGACCGTCCCGCAGGCCATGGAGTTCCGGGCCTACGCCGACTTCTGGACCGGACGTCCACGCGCCGCCGAGGCCGCCGCGGCCGACGCCCTCTGGCAGGCGTACGCCACCGGCCAGGACAACGGCGCCTGCCATCTGCAGGCCGCCCTCGCCATGTTCGCGGCGGTGACCGGCGACGGCGAGGTCTGCCGGGAACGCGCCGAGGCCGCCCGCACCCACGCCCGCGCCCACGGTCTCGGCCTGCCCGCAGCCCTCGCCCTGTGGGCGCTCGCCTTCCTCGACCTGTCCACCGGCCGCTTCGAGAGCGCCGCCGCCCGGCTGCGCGCCCTCGCCGGTTTCGGCCCCGGGCACGGCCACCGCGCCATCCGGCACCTGGCCACCCCGCACTACGTCGAGGCCGCCGTCCGCACCGGCGACACCCGCGTCGCACGGGCCGCCCACGCCGACTACGACCGCTGGGCCGCCGCCGTCCGCAGCCCCGACGACCTGGCCCTCAGCGCCCGCTGCCGCGCCCTGCTAGCCCCCGGCCCCGAAGCGGTCGACCACTACCGCACCGCCCTTGACCTGCACGCTCACGGAACCCGTGACTTCGAACGCGCCCGCACGGAGCTGTTGTTCGGCAGCGCGTTGCGCAGGCTGCGCCATCGGACCGAGGCGCGGGACAGGCTGCACAGCGCGCTGGAGGCGTTCGAGACGTTCGGGGCGCCGCACTGTGCGACGCAGGCGCGGGCGGAGCTGAGGGCGCTGGGGGCGCCGGTGACTGTCAAGTGGGGGACGGTGGATCTCACCGCGCGTCTTACGGCGCAGCAGTTGATGGTGGCGCGGATGGCTGCGGAGGGGGCGACGAATCGGGAGATCGCTGTTCGGCTGGCGTTGAGTCCGCGCACGATTGATCACCATCTGCGGGGGGTGTTCTCGCGGTTGGGGATTCGGTCGCGGATCGAGTTGGTGCGGTTGTTGGGGGAGGTGGGGTTGTGATTTTGTCTGCCGGTCGGTGGGGGGGGGGGGCTGGTCGCGCAGTTCCCCGCGCCCCTAGAAGCGGGGCGCTTCTCGTGTCCGGAATTCTGGCGCGTCCCATGTTCCGCCCAGGGGCGGGGCCAGCCAACTGCCTGCCATCGTGCGGAAGTTGGCCGGAGGCAGGGTCCCCACCCCGGCAGGCAGGGCCCCCACCAGAGGCGCCCCGGCGACCGTCGGCAGGTCGGCCAGGTTGCAACGGGATGCCAGGTCGGGGGAGTCCGGCCAGCTGCCGATGACGATGCCCGTCAAGTGGAGGTTTCTGCGGGACAGTTCACGGGCCGTCAGTTCTGTCGCGTTGAGGGTGCCCAGGCCCGCCGACGCGACGACGAGTACCGGCGCGGCCAGCAACTCGGCCGCGTCCGCCAGGGTTCCGCCCTCTTCGTCGAACCGTACGAGCAGCCCGCCGGCGCCCTCCACCAGCACCAGGTCGTACTCGGCGGCCAGTTTGGCGGCGGCCTCCGCCACCTCGGCCGGCCGGACCGGTGGCAGCGAGGCTCGTCGGGCGGCCGTCGCCGGGGCCAACGGGTCCGGATAGCGCACGAGTTCGAGAGTCCGTACGTCACCTGCGAGCCGCGCGACCTCGTCGGCGTCACCGCGCTCGTCCGGTCGTAGGCCGGTCTGGGCGGGCTTGAGCACGGCCACCGTGCGTCCCGCCGCGAGCGCCGTGGCGGCGACGGCGGCAGTGGTGACGGTCTTGCCGATCTCCGTGCCCGTCCCCGTGATCACCAGGATCGGCATCTTCATCCCTCCTGAGCCGCCGCGCACACCGCGTGCGCGATCCGGGCCACGTCCGCGTCACCGGTGACGTACGGCGGCATGGTGTAGACGAGGTCGCGGAACGGCCGCAGCCACACGCCCTCGCGCACGGCCGCCGCCGTGGCCGCCGCCATGTCCACCTCGTGGTCGAGCTGGACCACCCCGATCGCGCCCAGCACCCGCACATCCCGGACCCCGGGGAGTTCCGCCGCCCCCGCGAGCCCCTCCCGGAGTCCGGCCTCGATCCGTTTGACCTCCGCCTGCCAGTCCTGGTCGAGCAGCAGACCGATCGAGGCACAGGCCACGGCCGCCGCCAGGGGGTTGCCCATGAAGGTCGGGCCGTGGGCGAGCACCGGGACCTCGCCGCGCGAGATGCCGTCGGCCACCCGCGCCGTGCACAGCGTCGCCGCCATCGTCAGATAACCGCCGGTCAGCGCCTTCCCCACGCACATCACATCCGGCGTCACCGCCGCGTGCTCCGCTGCGAACAGCGTGCCGGTGCGCCCGAACCCGGTCGCGATCTCGTCGAACACGAGCAGCACGCCGTACGCGTCGCACGCCTCGCGCAGCACCCGCAGATAGGCGGGGGAGTGGAACCGCATCCCGCCCGCGCCCTGCACCACGGGTTCGACGATCACGGCGGCCAGTTCGTCGGCGTGCCGTTCGATCGTCGAGCGGAGGTGATCGGCGTACGACTCCTCGTACTCCGTAGGCGGCGTGTCCACGAAGACCTGGCGGGGCAGGACGCCCTGCCACAGTTCGTGCATCCCGCCCTCGGGGTCGCACACGGACATCGGCTGCCAGGTGTCGCCGTGGTAGCCGCCGCGCCAGGTGAGCAGGCGCTGCTTCGCCGGCCGGCCCACCGAACGCCAGTACTGCAGACACATCTTGACCGCGACCTCGACCGACACCGACCCCGAGTCGGCGAGGAAGACATGCTCGAGCCCGTCCGGCGACAAGTCGACAAGGAGCTTCGCCAGCCGTACGGCGGGCTCGTGGGTGAGCCCGCCGAACATCACATGGCTCATCCGCGACAGCTGCTCGCGCGCCGCCTCGTTGAGCACCGGGTGGTTGTAGCCGTGGATCGCCGACCACCAGGACGACATCCCGTCGACCAGCTCACCCGAACCGTCCGCCAGCCGTAGCCGCACCCCGCTCGCCGACTCCACGACGAGCGGTTCGACCCGGCCCGGCATAGGCCCGTACGGATGCCAGACGTGCCGCCGGTCCAGGTCGAGCAGCTGGGACAGAGGCAGATCAGCCAGGTCAGGCATTGGGCGCGAGGTTCGTTCCGGCACCTCGGCGGCGTACGGTCACCAGGTCCGTACGGGGTTCGGTCACCGTCGGCGTGGCGGCGACGGGGGCTGCCGGGGCGCAGACGCCGCCGCCCTCGTGCGACCCGCACCCACCGCACCCGTCACTGCGGATTCGTGTGAACCGCATCGGCCGCTCACCGCCGCCCGGTGTTCCACCCGGTGCTCAGGCAGCGTGACCTGGTCGGAACCCTCGACCTCGAAACCGGCGTCGGCGATCATGTCGAGGTCGGCCTGGCCGGCCTGGCCCTCGGTGGTGAGGTAGTCGCCGAGGAAGATCGAGTTGGCGAGGTTCAGGGCGAGCGGCTGCATCGACCGCAGATGGACCTCACGGCCGCCCGCGATACGCACCTCCGCGTCCGGGCACACGAACCGGACCATCGCCAGGATGCGCAGACAGCGCTGCGGGGTGAGGTTCCACTCCTTGGCCAGCGGGGTGCCCTCGACGGGGATGAGGAAGTTGACCGGAACCGAGTCAGGGTCGAGGTCCCGCAGCGAGAACACGACGTCGACGAGGTCCGCGTCGCTCTCACCCATGCCCGCGATCAGGCCCGAGCAGGCGGACAGTCCGGCCGCGTGCGCCTTCTGGACCGTGTCGACGCGGTCCTCGTAGGTGTGGGTGGTGGTGATGGCGCCGTAGGTGGCCTCGGAGGTGTTCAGGTTGTGGTTGTAGGCGTCGGCGCCCGCCTCGCGCAGCCGCTCCGCCTGGCCGTCGGAGAGCAGGCCGAGGCAGGCGCACACCTCGACGCCCTCGTTCTGGTCCTTGATCGTCTTGATGGTGCCGGCGACCCGGTCCACGTCCCGGTCGGTGGGGCCGCGCCCGGACGCCACCAGGCAGACCCGCTTGGCGCCCCCGGCCAGCCCGGCCGCCGCGGCCTTCGAGGCCTCGTCCGGCTTGAGCCAGGTGTACTTCAGGATGCCGGTGGTGGAGCCGAGGCGCTGGGAGCAGTAGGAGCAGTCCTCGGGGCACAGCCCGGACTTCAGGTTCACCAGATAGTTGAGCTTCACCCGCCGTCCGAACCAGTGGCGGCGTACCTTCCCGGCCGCGGCCACCACATCGAGGAGATCGTCGTCGGAGGTGGCCAGCACGGCCAGCGCCTCTTCGCGGGTCGGCAGCTCGCGCCGCAGCCCCTTGTCCACCAGCGTCGTCAGCAGGTCCATGGGAGCCGATCCTGACGTATGGGGCGGGCTGAGGGAAAGGAGAGTTCGTACAAGAGAGGGGCTTCGACGTGTGGGTATTGCCACATCACGGGTGTCAGAGGGTCCGGTTAGGGTCTGTCCGGCGGAGCAGGTCGCAGGGAAGCAACGGTGCCTCATCAGCGCCGGTGAGCGGGGTGGTCCGCCGGACAGACCCCTAAGGTCTGTCCACTGCCCACAAACACGTAGCTGCCCGGAGGACTCATGGCGTTCGGCTGGATCGACGAGCAGGCCGAGGCGCGCCGCCGCGCCGGGCTCGTACGGACCCTGCGGCCGCGTCCCGCCGACTCCCCACTCCTCGACCTCGCGAGCAACGACTATCTGGGCCTGGCCCGCCACCCCGAGGTCACCGAGGGCGCGGCCCGGGCCGCCCGGCGCTGGGGCGGCGGCGCCACCGGCTCGCGGCTCGTCACCGGCAGCACCGAACTGCACGCGGAACTCGAACGCGAACTGGCCGAATTCTGCGGCTTCGAGGCCGCCCTGGTCTTCTCCTCCGGCTACGCGGCCAACCTCGCCGCGGTCACCGCGCTCGCACCGCACGGCTCCCTCGTCGTCTCGGACGCGGGCAACCACGCCTCGCTGATCGACGGCTGCCGCCTCGCCCGGGGGACGACCCAGGTCGTCGGGCACGCCGACCCGGACGCCTTCCGCAAGGCGCTCGGCACCCACACCGGGCCGGCCGTCGCCGTGTCCGACACGGTCTTCTCGGTCGACGGGGACGCCGCACCGCTGGCCGAACTCGCCGCCGTGTGCCGGGAGTTCCGCGCCGGGATGGTCGTCGACGACGCACACGGGCTGGGAGTTTTGGGCGAGGGCGGGCAGGGGGCGGCGTACGCGGCCGGACTGGCGGGCGCGCCGGACGTCGTCGTGACAATCACGCTGTCCAAGTCGCTCGGCAGCCAGGGGGGTGCGGTGCTGGGGCCCGCCCGGGTGATCGAGCACCTCGTCAACGCGGCCCGGACGTTCATCTTCGACACCGGTCTCGCTCCTGCCGCGGCGGGCGCGGCCCTCGCGGCCCTCACCCTGCTGCGCCGCGAACCCGAACGGGCCGCGCGGGCGCGTGCGGTGGCGCGTGAACTGCACACACGGCTGACTGCGGAGGGGCTGTCGGCGGTACGGCCGGACGCGGCGGTGGTCTCCGTGCGCGCGCCGTCCCCGGAGGGTGCCGTGCGGTGGGCTGCCGACTGCCGGGCCGCAGGAGTGGGCGTGGGCTGCTTCCGCCCGCCGTCCGTGCCCGACGGGGTGTCCCGGCTGCGGCTGACCGCCCGCGCGGACCTGGCCGAGGAACAGATCGCGCGGGCGGTACAGGTGATCGGCGAGAACCGACCGTAGACGCGTAGATCCATAGCGTCGTTGAGTTGATCAGTGACACGCGACCATGAGTCGGCGGACCGCGGCCGTGTGTCGTAGGGCGATCACCGGAACGCGGTGAGGAATCCCTGCCAGCTCTCGGGGGAGAAGAGCAGGACGGGTCCGGTCGCGTTCTTGGAGTCGCGTACGGCGAGCGGTCCGGCCGGGACATCGGTGTCCGGACGGGCCGTCTCCACACAGTTGTTCGCGCCGGTGCTGTAGCTGCTGCGCAGCCATCGCACACCGGGCGGTTCGACGACGGACGGTACGTTCCGAGGCAGTGCGGTCATGGTGCCTCCTCACACGCCGTGATGCAGACCGGCGATGAAATCCAACGAATCCTCGGGCGAAAGGGCGTGGATCTGAAGGGTGTTGAAGGCCTCGCTGTAGGCCCGGAGGTCTTCTTTCCGTTCGAGGTAGAGGCTACTCATCATCTGGTCGAGAACAACCACATCCAAGTCAGAAGTGCTCGGAAAGGAAAAGATGACGAAAGGGCCGGTGATGCCGATATACGCCCCCGCGCTGAACGGCAGGATCTGCAGCCGCACTTGAGGCAGCCGGGCCGCCTCCACAAGCCGCCCCAACTGATGTGTCATCACCTCGGGACCGCCCACCTCACGGCGCAGCACCGCCTCGTCGAGGACCGCGCTGAGGGCCAGCGGCCGGTCCGAACGCAGCACGTCCTGCCGGGCCAGCCGTACCTCGACCAGCGCGTCGAGCCGCTTCTCCTCCAGGCCGTCCACGGCGGCCCGGGTCACCGCACGGGCGTACTCCCGGGTCTGCAGCAACCCCGGCACCACCGAGGTCTCCAGCGTGCGCATGGTGGCGGCCTGCGACTCCAGGCTGATGAAGTCCCGGTAGGCGGGCGGCAGCACGCCGCGGTAGGCGTGCCACCAGTGGTTCCGGTCGCCGTCCTCGGTCCCCGCCAGCACGAGCAGCAGCTCGCGCGACTCGCCCTCGGGGACGGCGTACGCGTCCAGAAGTAACCGGACGTCCGCCGGCTTCACCCCGCTGGCGCCTGTCTCGATCCGGCTCACCTTCGACTGGTGCCAGCCCACCAGACGGGCCGCCTGACCGCTCGTGAGCCCGGCCCTGGCACGCAGCGCGCGCAGTTCGGCACCCAGCTTTCGGCGGCGCACCGCGGGACCGTACTGCATGGGCCACCCCTTACTCCTGATGAGCCGCCCGAATACGCTCTGGGGTCGCAGAGTTCACCGCTTCGAGCGACAGATATATGCATATCTTGGTGGATCGCACCCCGTGACCGGCGCCGGAATGGCACTCTGGCGCGAAGCACCAGTCCGGGACCGTACTCGAACCAGCCGCTCATTGTCGGGCCCCGGTCCTGTGGGAAAGGGACGACGTCGCCATGGCAGACCACCTGGAAGCATCCGTCACTCTGCCGAGCGATCCCGCCTCGGTCTCCGCCGCCCGCGCTTATGTGGCCAACGTGCTGGCGGAATGGGGCCTGCCGGGTGACTCCGAAGCCGCCGACAGCATCCGCCTGATCATCTCGGAACTCGCCACGAATGCCGTACAGCACACCTTCGGGTTGTCACCCACCTTCACGGTGGACATCGCCCTCGACCGTGACGAACACCTGCGCATCGGGGTGACCGACAGCCACCCGCGCTTCCCCAAACGGCTGCCCGCCGCCGTGCAGCAGGACAACGGGCGCGGAATGGTCATCATTCGCTGGCTGACCGCCGAGTCGGGCGGCAAACTGCGTGTCCGCCCCACTCGGGAGGGCGGCAAGACGGTGTCGATCGAACTTCCGTGGACTGTCCCGGCCAGGCCCCCGGTCACGGCGGCGGGCCAGCAGGAGCCGTAGCGGTTCGGCTCCGCGCTCCGCTGCGACGTCGGGACGGTCGTCACCGGGAGAGCCGTCACCGGCGGGTGGGACGGGCCCCGGGG
>NZ_AEJB01000459.1 GCF_000331005.1 Streptomyces turgidiscabies Car8 | reverse complement strand
CTTCCGTACGTACCCGTACGCCGGCTCAGAGCACCTTGGACAGGAACGACTGCGTGCGCTCGTGCTGCGGGTTCGTCAGGACGTCGCGGGGGTTGCCGGACTCGACGACCACGCCTCCGTCCATGAAGACGAGGCTGTCGCCCACCTCGCGGGCGAAGCCCATCTCGTGGGTGACGACGACCATCGTCATACCCGACTCGGCCAGGTCGCGCATGACGTCGAGGACGTCACCGACCAGTTCCGGGTCCAGCGCCGAGGTCGGCTCGTCGAACAGCATCAGCTTCGGGTCCATCGCCAGCGCCCGGGCGATGGCGACGCGCTGCTGCTGGCCGCCGGAGAGCTGCGAGGGGTAGTTGGCGGCCTTGTCGGCCAGGCCCACGCGCTCCAGGAGCTGGCCGGCGCGTTCGCGGGCCTGTGTCTTGCTGATGCCTCTGACCTGGACCGGGGCCTCCATGACGTTCTCCAGCGCCGTCATGTGCGGGAACAGGTTGAAGCGCTGGAACACCATGCCGATGTCCCGCCGCTTCAGCGCGACCTCGCTGTCCTTCAGCTCGTACAGCTTGTCGCCCTTCTGGCGGTAGCCGACCAGCTCCCCGTCGACGTACAGGCGCCCCGCGTTGACCTTCTCCAGGTGGTTGATGCACCTGAGGAACGTCGACTTGCCGGAGCCGGAGGGGCCGATGAGGCAGAACACCTCGCCCGACTTCACCTCCAGGTCGATGCCCTTGAGGACTTCGACCGGGCCGAAGGACTTGTGGACGCCCTCGGACTTGACCATCGCGACGGCCTGGGACCCGGAGGACTTGCTCGTGACGTGTTCCGTGCTCATGGTCAGAGCCTCCAGAGACCCTTCCGCGTTGCCCTAGTTACTCCTCGTCTTCAACAGCTCGGGCGTGAGGACC
Source organism: Streptomyces turgidiscabies Car8 (assembly GCF_000331005.1). Taxonomy (GTDB): domain Bacteria; phylum Actinomycetota; class Actinomycetes; order Streptomycetales; family Streptomycetaceae; genus Streptomyces; species Streptomyces turgidiscabies. The sequence continues at coordinate 28,186 of NZ_AEJB01000459.1, read as the reverse complement.
AGTTCACGCAGCTGGCTCTTGGTCAGCGGCGCGGTCCTGAGCAGTGGGCCCAGGGAGTACCTGCCCGTGAAGCCGGTGGTGTCGTGGACCTCGACCGTGCCGCCGGTCTTCAGGTAGAGCGTGGTGATGAGGTACTCACCCCAGGTGCGGCGCTTGTCCATGAAGACGCTGCCGTGCTTCCAGCCCTTCCGGAATTCGAGGACGTCGCCGTTCGGCAGCCTCTCGAAGGTGCACTCCTGCCCGTCCTCCTTGCCCGGCAGCGAACAAGGACTCTTCCAGCTCGGGCTCTGAACCTTGCTGAACGTGTTGAAGACCCGGAGGTACCCGACCCCGCCGTCCCTGGTGACCGTGTAGGAGCCGTAGTACTTGCCGAAGGGGCCGGCCTCCGGATGCTTCGGCTCCCGGAACAGGAGGTAGTCCATGTCCACTTCACGGATCGTGCCGACACCGGCCGGCAGCAGCTTCGCGAACTCGGCCGCCAGGGCGGTGGCCCGGCCGGGAGGCTGGGTCGTCCCCGTGTCCGCGGCGCGGCCACCGCCCTCGTCGTACGTCAGCCACCCGGGCCCCGCGACCACCTCCGCGGCGACCGCGACCGCCGCGACGACCGTCACCGCGCCCCACCGGCGGCGCCGTATCCGCGCCGCACGCGCGAACACCGCCTCCGTGCCGCCTCCCGGGGGAACGGTGACCCCGCCCACGGCCCGGCCGAGAAGCTCACGCCCCTCCAGCCACGTCTCGACCTCGTCGATGTCGGCGCTCATACGTGCTCCTCCCGCACCGCGGCCCGCATCGCCGCGATTCCCCTGGCCGTGTGGCTCTTCACCGTGCTCACCCGCATGCCGAGCAGGTCCGCGGTGTCGTTGACGCTGAGGTCCTCCCAGTAGCGCAGCACCAGCACCGCCCGCTGCTTGGGCGCGAGCTTCGCCAGCGCCGCGCGCACCATCAGGCCCGTGTCGCTGTCCGCCGACTCGACGGGCGTCTCCGGCAGTTCGCCGTACGCGTGTTCGCGCCGCCAGAAGCGTCGGCGCCCCGCGATGAAGGTGTTGATCAGCGTCTGCCGGGCATAGGCCTCAAGATTGTCCAGCCGCTCGTACCTGCGGGCCCCGAGGACGACCTTCACGAGCGTCGTCTGGACGAGATCCTCCGCCTCGTCACGGTTGCCGCAGAGCAGATAGGCGCTCCGGAACAGCGCCGTGCGTCTGCCCTCCACGAAGGCGTGCAGAGTCGCGTCCGCGCCCCGCCTCATCCTTCCCCCTCTCCCGGCCCCCTGGGCGAAGACCGTCTCACCCTCTCCAGTGCGGTGGGGCCCCGGCCAGGACGCGGCGCACACGGAAATGGCGGTACGGATTTCCCGTACCGCCAGAACCTTCCGCCCTGCCGGGCTACTTGAGCGCGAGCAGCAGGGTGTCCGAGGGGGAGCACCAGACGGGACGCGCCTCCCCGAACCCCTTCTCGCGCAGCACGCGCGCGTGCCACTCGGCGGAGGGCATGTCTCCGTCCGCGTGTTCGCCGTAGATCTCGAAGCGGCGGGCGGTCGGCCCGGCGAGGGCGGGGTCCTGGGCGGCCAGCTGCCACCATTCGGCCCAGTCGACGGCGCCGTCGTGTTTGGCCTGATCCATACGGGTGTGGCGCAGGGCGCGCTCCGCCGCGTTGATCCGGGGCGTGCTGTCGTCGATCATGTGGTCCGCGTTCATGAACAGACCGCCGTCGCGGACGAGCTCCGCGATCCGCCCGTAGAGGTCCGCGAGGGGTTCGCTGTGCAGCCAGTGCAGGGCGGTGGCGGTCAGGACGGCGTCGTACGAGTCGTACGGCAGCCCGCTCGTCCACCGCGGGTCCTTGAGGTCGGCCGTGACGAGGGTGACGCGGTCGTCGCCCGCGAAGGTGCCCTCGGCGATGGCGAGGAGCGCCGGGTCGAGGTCGACGCCGACGCTGGTGGCCTGCGGGAACCGGTCGAGCAGCCGGGACGTGATACTTCCCGTGCCGCACGCCAGGTCGAGCACGCGTGGGGCGGGGCCGACGAGGGCCTCGACCATGTCGAGCATGATCCGGAACCGTTCCTCGCGGTCCGGCATGTACCACTCCTGCTGCCTGTCCCAGCTCGTCTGCCAGGCATTCCAGTCGGTTCCGGCGTCTGCCCCGGTGGTGTCGGTAGTGGTGGTCATGGAGAACCCCTCCCCGTCGGTCGCTCATTCGCCCGCTTCGAACGCATGCGTAATACCCTGGAAGCAATGTCAGCCGTTACTTCCTCGCATCCACGACCATAGAACGCCCTCGTAAGGACTACAAGTGGAACTGGCCTATTACTCGGACTACGCCTTGCGTCTCGTCAACACCGAGGAACCGGCGCGCGGCAAGGACTCGCTGACCTCGATCGACGCCGTCCGCGGTCTGTTCGGCGCCAACCAGCAGGCCGGCCGCCGCGCCACCGACGCCGACGTGACCCGGTTCCGCTCCGTACGGGCCCGTCTGCGCGCCGTCTTCGAGGCGGCGGACACCGGCGACGAGACGCTCTCGGTGGACCTGCTGAACTCGCTCCTGCTGGAGTTCCCGGTGAGCCCGCAGATCTCGGGGCACGACTTCCGGGACGACGACGGCCGTCCGCTGTGGCACATGCACCTCGCCGACCATCCGTCGAACGCGACGGCGGGCTACGCGGCCATCGCCGCGATGGGCCTGGCCTTCCACCTCACCGAGTACGGCGTCGACCGGCTGGGCCTGTGCGAGGCGCCGCCCTGCCGCAACGCCTACCTCGACACCTCCACGAACCGCTCCCGGCGCTACTGCTCGGACCGCTGCGCGACCCGGGCCAACGTGGCCGCCTACCGCGCCCGCAAACGGCTGGAGGCGGACCGGTCCGAGAAGACGGGCCTGGCGGCCGACACGGCCCAGCGCAGCAGCGCCAGCAGCGAACGCTGACCGGGCTTGAGCGGCCGGTACCGGAACCGGACCCGGCCCAGGATCAGGTCGTGCGGCACAGTGCCGTAGTCGGTGCTGTCGCCGCCGGCGAAGGAGTTGTCCCCGAGCACCCACCAGCCGCCCTCACGGCGCTCCGTGGCCCGTTTGACGACCAGCAGGTCCTGCTGGAACGGATGGCGCAGGACGACGATGTCCCCGGCCCTGACCCGGCCGCCGTACCGCACCACGAGAAAATCGCCGTGATACAGCGTGGGCACCATCGACGGCCCGGTCACGGCGACCCACCCGAAAGCCTTCGCGGCCCCTCCGTGCTCGCTCTCGTGCTCGCTCTCGCGTTCGCTTCCGTGTTCGCTCTCCTGCGACAGCTCCGGCATCCCGGCACCTCCCCGTCCCATCCTCCACCAGTCCCAGTCTGGCCCCCTACTTTTGTCCTAAGCCCATGGGGGCACTCGCGAAAAGCCGTCTCCCAAGGAGTAATGTCCAACCTGAGAAGACGATCACGAGGAAGGAACGCTCCATGCTTTCCCGCCTGTTTGCCCCCAAGGTCAAGGTCAGCGCACACTGCGACCTGCCCTGCGGTGTGTACGACCCGGCCCAGGCCCGCATTGAGGCGGAGTCGGTGAAGGCCGTGCAGGACAAGATGGCCGCCAACGACGACCCTCACTTCCAGGCGCGCGCCACCGTCATCAAGGAGCAGCGCGCAGAGCTCGCCAAGCACCACGTGTCGGTCCTGTGGAGCGACTACTTCAAGCCCCCGCACTTCGAGAAGTACCCGGAGCTGCACCAGCTGGTCAACGACGCCCTGAAGGCCCTCTCGGCCGCCAAGGCGTCCACGGACCCGGCGACGGGCCAGAAGGCACTGGACTACATCGCCCAGATCGACAAGATCTTCTGGGAGACCAAGAAGGCTTGATCTATGGCTAGGCCGTCTGACCTGCGGTTTCGCGGGTCGTATCGCCTACCTGTCCGCACCCGGTCCGCAGGCCGCCGAGAACGGCGTCCATGACGGAGCGGGTGCGGTCTTCTTCGCCCGGCCACAGGTGTGCGTAGATCCGCAGCGTGATGACGGCGGACGCGTGGCCGAGGACGAGCTGTACCTGCTTGACGCTCGCTCCGCCGGCGATGAGGGCGGAGGCGTAGAAGTGGCGCAGGTCGTGGGTGACCATGTGCGGCAGCTCGACGGGCTTGCGGCCCTCACGCCCGGCCGCCTCGTCCTCCGCCGCCTGGAGCGCCTTGCGGGCGCAGTTCCATTCGGTCTTCCAGCGGCGGTAGTTGAGGGGCTCACCCTCCTCCATCGTGAACAGCCACTCCTTCGAGGGCCGTGCCGCCAGGTGTGTGAGGAGTGCGTCCGTGACGACCTCGCCGACCGGGACCGTACGCCGGGACTTGCCGGTCTTCGGCGGACCGATCAGGCCGAACTGGAGACGCTGGCGCTCGACGCGGATCGTGCCGTTCTTGAAGTCGACGTCCGAGAGTTTGAGACCGAGCAACTCGCCTATTCGCAAGCCTGATCCGGCCAGGACGACGATCGCCGTCCGAATGTACGGCGGCATCGCTCCGAGCATCGCCTCGACCTGCGCGACGGTGAGCGGAGTGAACTCCTCATCGGGCACGGATGGGAGCGTGATCTGCTTGCAGGGGGTCACGGCGATGACCTTGTCCTCGACGGCCGCCGTCATGACGCGGACCAGGACGTCATAGACGTTGCGTACGCTGCCGGGGCCCAGTTGCTCGGAGAGCTTCTTGAAGAGGGCCTGGATGTGGCTGCGGCGCAGGGACGCCATCGCGTAGGAGCCGAGCACGGGTATCAGGTGAACGCGCAGAGCGTTGTCGGTGATACGGGTGCCCGCCTCACCGGCGATCTGCTCGCCCTCCCACTTCGTCGCGTACTTCTCGAATGAGATCTTGCCGGCGCGCGGGTCGACGTACAGGCTGGTGACCACGCTGGCCGTGACCTCGTCGAGCCAGCGTTGGGCGTCGAGCTTGCGGCCGAAGTGGCGGGCGTGCTCCTTGCCGTCGAGGTCGCGGTAGCGGGCCCGCCATTTGCCGTTGGGTCGCTTCTGGATGTTGGCCAAGTGGTTTCTCCCTTGGGTTGGTTATCGGTGGTAGCCGCCACACTCGATGTGCTCGGTGAGGGTGCGGGCGTCGCGCTCGTCGCCCATCAGACGGAGGCACTGCTCATGGATGGCTCGTGAGCTGTCGGGGTGAGCCTGAATGTGCTCGGCGATGTCGACGACAGCGTGGTGCAGGCGGTCTTCGGCATCGCGTGTCTCGTAGTACGCCTCAACGGCTTCCTGGACGAGTCGCCTGCTGTCGAGATCCAGCCCTTCCAGCGGCGGTGTCATCAGCTCTTCGAGGGGCAGCTCGAAGACGCGGGCGAAGGCGAGCGCCTCGTCGACGTTGATGCGGCGGCGCGGGCTGCCGTTCTCGATGCGCCAGACCGCGGTCTGGTTCATCTTGACGCCGGCCTTGGACACCCGGTCCGCCAGCTCTGTCGTGCTCCATCCCCTGACCTCGCGCTCCAGCGCCACCCGCGCGGCGATGTTGCCCTCGCTGTAGAGCAGCGGCACCTCACCGCCGTCGACCTTGTCGCCTGCCATCGAACCTCCATCACGATCATCACTATCCCAATTGTAACGCCTGCTATCCGATTTGGTTAACGGCCGATCGTCGGGCACACTTTATGCAGATAGGAAAGCTGACTAGTCGATTAGGAACGCATGCGATACCTGACCACCTCCGAGGTCGCCGAGCGCTACCGCACAGCCGAGAGCACCGTCCGCTACTGGCGCCAGATCGAGAAAGGCCCGCAGGGGATCAAGATCGGCAAGCGGGTGCTGTACGCCGAGTCCGAGCTGCTGCGCTACGAGCGCGCGCTGAACGACGGCCGGGGCGAGTGGGGTCTGGCCTCCTGAGCCGGCGAGAGCCCCGGACACGGAAACGGCCCTCGGCGCGCTAACGCCAAGGGCCGGAGAGTCCCCCGCACTTCGCCCATCCCTGAACGAACAAGCTGGCGAGGGGCCGGACCTTGTCCGTCCCGCCCCTCGCCTGAGAGGAACGTCGATGGAGGACTCTACGTCCACCACCAGTCCGAACACGGTCCCCAAAGCCAACTGGCCCGAGGCCGCGGTCCCCGGCCAGGGTGTCCCCTGGCGCGGCGCAGACCAGACGGACGCAGGATCCCCTGATTTGGGGACCGGGGACCAGGCGCACGACATCGTTGATCCGCAGGTGCCGGATGTCGGGGACCGGTCCCGCGACGCGTCGGAGACCAGCGTTCCGGTCACGGACCGGATATCCACCGGTGGGGAACATACGCAGGTCAGCGGCCTGCAGATCACACCACCGGGCGAGACGGACGCCGCTCCGAGCGTTGACCACGCGATGACTTCCGGTCAGCCGGCCCCCGGATCCGGTCCCCGAACTCCAGACGCGGGGACCGCAGTTGGGGACCGTCGTGGGCGCAACAGCCCCCACGACACTTCGGGGACCGTCGTCTCCGCCCGCGGATCGGGGACCGGGGACCGTGCAGGTATGAGGGTCGGCGAGCCGATCGACGAAGGAGCCGTACTGCTGGACGAGCTGCGTGCGGCGATCGGCCGGTACGTGGTGCTGCCGAGCGAGGAGGCGCTGACTTCGGTCACGCTGTGGGTGGCGGCCTCCCACATCCAGCCCGCTCTGCAACACGCGCCGCGCCTGGCAGTGGTGGGTCCGACCAAGGGATGCGGCAAGTCCCGTGTCCTGGACGTGCTGCACGAGACTGTGCACCAGCCGATGATGACGGTGAACACGTCTCCCGCAGTGGTCTTCCGCGTCATCGGCAAAAACCCGCCGACGCTGCTGGTGGACGAGGCCGACACCATCTTCGGCCCCAAGGCAGGCGACAAGGAGGACCTACGGGGCCTGCTGAACGCCGGGCACCAGCGCAACCGGCCCGCCTGGCGGATCTCCGGGCCGGAGCACAAGCCGACCGCGTTCCCCACCTTCGCCATGGCCGCGCTGGCCGGGATCGGTGACCTGCCGGACACGATCATGGACCGGTCGGTCGTACTCCGCATGCAGAAGCGCAAGCCCGGCGAGCAGATCACCCCGTTCCGCTCGCGGTACTCCGTGCCCGAACTCAACGCGCTGCGCGACCGGCTGACCGCCTGGCTGGCCCCGCTGCATGGCACCGCTGCCCGTCTGGTGCCGAGGATGCCGGTTGAGGACCGGGCCGCGGACACCTGGGAACCACTGGTCATCGTCGCCGACCTGGCCGGCGGCCACTGGCCCGCCCAGGTCCGCGTGGCCTGCCTGGCGATGACCAGGCACGAGGTCGCCCAGGACGAGCAGACGACTCTGAAGACGCGGCTGCTGCGCGACATCCGCCGCATCTTCGACCAGGAACGCAACAAGGAGGCCCTGCGCACTCAGGACCTGCTGGCGGCCCTCCTCCAGGACACCGAGGCCCCGTGGGCCGAATACGGCACCAAGGGCCTGAACGCCTACCACCTGGCCAACCTGCTGCGGGACTTCGACATCAGCCCGGCCAACTACCGCTTCGAAGAGGGCAGGCAGGCCAAGGCGTACATGCGTAACCGATTCCTCGATGCCTGGGCCCGTTACTGCCCCGATCCGTCCGAGGCAGCGTCGGCACCCGCACATCCGGGACGGGCCCTACCGCCCGCCGCCCCAGCGGGCTCGTTGGCCGTCGGCCCGCCCGGCGGCTCCCCTGGCCCCAGGCGCGCCCGCTAACCCCACCCCGGGTTCGTATCAGTCCGTCGCGTCCGTCCCCGCGCAGGTCAGCGCGGGGACGGACTTCCTCGCCAAGACGGATCACTCCGTACCTGCGGCCATGTCCGTACCTGTCCTGACCAGCCCTGCGACGGATGCGACGCACGTGACAGAGCCCCACCACACGCCACCGGAGCACCAGCATGCACGACACCAGCACCGACAACCGCCGCCGCAGGGGACTGCTCGACCTGGCCCGCCGAACAGCAGCAAGCTGGAGCGAACGAGCCTCTAACGAGGCTTCGTCCGCGCTTGCCCCCGCCCCGGGGGTGGCGGAGGAGGAGGCCGGGCGCCAGCGGGCGCCCGAGCCGGAGGAGGAGATGGCTGAAGCCCGTACCGCGCTCACCATCAACTCCCTTGCACCACACGCCAAGCCGCCTACCGACGACCGCTCACCCGTCGAGCAGCCCTCCTGGCGCGAGCCCGACGCCCCGGTGCTGCCTGCGCTCATGAACCGCAAGCGCACCACCGAGAAGCGCGACCAAGAGAAGACAATCCGCTTCACCCCGACCGCAGTCCGCATCATCGCCACGGAGGCCGATCGGCGTGGCCAGAAGTTCGCCGGGTTCGTCGGCGACGCCGCGCTCGCCGTTGCCCTCGGCAAGGCCGGCCTGAACGGCAGCCCGGAGGACGATCCCATTCGGCCGTTGGTCGAGGCCATCGAAGCGCACACCGTCGCGCTGAACCGCATCGGCAACAACCTCAACCAGATCGCCGAGGCCATCCACCGAGGAACTGTTCCTGACCACGCCGAGGCGGTGCTGACCCACGTCGAGCAGACGACCGAGGCCAGCTACCGGCTCATCGACCAGCTCCTGGCGAAGGGTGCCGGCCATGGTGCCTGACGTCTCCACCGGTTCCAGCACGCTGGGTCTGATCAACTACCTCTTCGGCAAAGGCCGGCACGACGAACACACCGACCCGCACATCGTCGCGGCCTGGGACATGACCGGCGCCCCCGACCCCGGCCGGGATCCCGAAGCCACCTACACCCAGCTCGCCAGGCGCCTGGACCACCACATCGACCTGCGCACCCGCGAACTGGGCGGCAAGAAGCCGCCGCAACACGTGTGGCACTGCCCAGTACGCACCGCGCCCGGCGACCGCTACCTCACGGACGCCGAGTGGGCCGAGGTCGCCCGCCGCGTCGTGACCGCAACGGGCATTGCCCCCAAGGGCGACGAGCGGGCGTGCAGATGGATCGCGGTCCGGCACGCCGACGACCACATCCACATCATGGCCACCACCGTCCGCGCCGACGGCCGCCGCCCCCGTACGAACCGGGACGGCTGGCGGGCACAACGGGAATGCCGCAAGATCGAGGCCGAGTTCGAGCTGCGCCGCCTCAAGTCCGGCGATCTCACCGCCCCGCGCACCCCCACCGGCTCCGAGCGGGCCAAGGCCGAGCGCCAGGGCCTGAAAGAGCCCCCGCGGGAGTGGCTGCGCGAGCAGTCGTACGCGGTCGCCGCCGCCGTACGCAGCATCGACGAGTACTTCACCGTGCTGCAGTCCCTCGGCATCCAGGTCAGGCCGCGCATCGGCCCTGAGACCGGCGAGGTGACCGGCTACAGCTTGGCCGCGCCAGGCGACACCGCCAGCGGCGAGCCGGTCTGGTACGGCGGCTCGAAGCTTGCCCCCGACCTGTCGTACGACCGCCTGTGCGAACGCCTCGCCACCCAGCACCTGGCCGACCGGCCTCAGCAAGTGGCGGACCCGGCCGAACAATGGCACCGCGCCGAAACCACCATCCGCCAAGCCCACACCTTTCTCGACTCGGACGACGATGCCGCGGCTCAGGGGCACCTGGATGCCTTCGGCGACACCCTCCACAACCTGGCCCTCGCCACACACGGTGCGCACCGGGCCGAACTGCAAGCGGCGGCAAGGGCATTCAACCGCGCCCGCCGCTCGGCAGTCCGGGCCGACCATCAGGCCGCCACCGCCCTGCGGGAAGCCGCCAAGGAACTCGTCTACGCCACGCACGATCCGGGCGGACTCGCCATCGCCCTGGTCTTCGCCGCGCTCCACCTGGCACGCGCAGCCGCCAAGTGGCACGAGCAACGCGGCCACGAGCAGCAGGCCGCAGCGGCCGAAGAAGCCTTCCGCCACCTACAAGCCGGTTACCAGCAGGCCGCGCATCCGGTCTTGGCGGATCTCACCCGACGCGCCCCACGCGCCGCCACCATCAACCGCTTCGAGCAGGACCTGCGCGCAGCCCTCCCCGACCACGCCGCCCGCGTCCTCGCCGATCCCGCCTGGCTGGCCCTCACCACAAGCCTCGCCCGCGCCGAGACCGCCGGCCACAACCCCCGACGCCTCTTGGCCGAAGTCGCCGCCCAGCGAGAACTCGACACTGCCGAGCACCCCGCCGAGGTCCTCAACTGGCGCATCACCGCCCAACCGAACAGGCGAGCACAGGCGGCCCACAGGCGAAACACCCGCACGGGCACGCCCGTTACGCCCGCACTGCAACCCACGCCCACGACGGTGAGCGATCGACCTGCAGAACGCAGCCGTCACCGATAGCCGAGTCGGCTCTCAGCAGTGCCAGACAAGGATGCCGCCCAGACACGTGACCTCGAAGGTCCCGCGCTGGGCGATGTGATCGACAAGGATCGCGCGGGCCCGCTCGACCGTGGCCTCGAACGGCACGTCGTGCTGGTCCGCCCACGCCCGGTAGGAAGCCATGCGCGCGATGACCGGCTCAGGATCGTGGACCGCGATGGTGCCAGGCAATTCGACCGTCTCCACCCGGCCGAACTCCTCCCTCAGAAAGGCCGGGGCCTTCTCCAGGGAGAAGCGGGCGTTGAGCGAGATACGCACCGGGCCGCGTCCGGTGCCGAGAACGTCGCCCGCAGCGCGCTGCCACAGGTCGTCGAGTTCGGCCTTGTCACGGTTGCTATTGGTGGAGACGATCACCAGCCCATCACAGGCAACGACCCGGACCACTTGGGCGATGTCGGGCACGTGGTAGAGCATGTGCAGCGCCAAGGCGGCGTCGACACTCTGCGCGGCCAGCGGCAGGCGGGGGGCGTCAGCCACGACGACCGGGCCGGGGACAGCGGCGAGGACGCCGAGGGCGATGTCCAGGCCCAGCAGAGCCAGATCGGGCCGGTCCTCGCGGAGCCGCTGGATGAACTTGCCGCAGCCGACCCGCGCCCAAATCCCCGCGCCCAAATCCCCGCACCCAAATCCCCGCACCCAATTTTAACATCAACACAGCGAACGCTCAGGAAAAACACGGCAGTTGACCCACCCAAGTGATGTGGATCATAGCAACGAACTAGGCCCTAAATGTCCACCTTCTATGACCTTGCTAGCGTTTCCGATCTTTACCTGATGCATACATTTTCATTGGCATCACATGGGTGATGCCAATGAAAATGCCATGCCATAGGTCGGAGAACGATGACGGATCACAGACCCACGCCTCAGCGGCGCGGGAGACCTTGGCTCGGGGGACGCGCTCGCTGGACAGCTGGCGGCGTTGCCTTGGCCGTGACCATTACCCTCCTTGACGCGACAACTTCCGGAGCGGCTCCGACGCCTCAGAGCGCAGACGCGCCGAAGAAGGCAACAGCAACCCAGGCAGCCGACTTGCCTTCTGCCCGAGTCGCGGCACGACTGTCCGGCAAGCGGGTCGAGGCGCCTCGGAGCGCACGGAGACCTCCACGACGTGGGCGAACAAGGACGGCAGCCTGACCACCGAGTTCGCGGCCGGGCCGGTCCGTTTTGAGCGGGACGGCAAGTGGGTCGACGTCGACGTGGAACTGCGTGAATCCGGCTCAGGCGTTGAGCCGGTCGCACACCCGGAGGGTCTGCGACTTGCAGGCAAGACAGGCACTCCAGCGACGTCTCTGAAGGCCACTCGCGAGGCCAAGGCCACCGACTTGGTGACGCTCGGTGAAGGCGACGAACAGATCGTCCTTCAGTGGAAGGGCGGACTGCCGAAGCCGAAGCTGGACGGGACGCGGGCGGAGTATGTCAATGCCGTTCCCGGTGCGGACGTGGTCGTGGAGGCCACTCGTACAGGCTTCGAGCAGTACGTCGAGATCAAAGAGCGCCCCGGCTCGGGCGGCTACTCCTACACGCTGCCGCTGAAGGCCAAGGGGCTGAAGGCGAAGCAACTGTCCGACGGCAGCATCCTGTTCACCGACAAGAAGAACAATAAGCGGGCCGTAATGCCCGCCCCGGTGATGTGGGACGCCACCGTCGACAAGCGGTCCGGTGAGCACACCAACCGGGCCAAGGTCGGCCTGAAGGTGCTACAGAAGGGATCGTCCGTCGACCTGGTGATCACGCCGGACGCGGAGTTCCTCACTGACCCAGGTACCCAGTACCCGGTCACCGTCGACCCGTCCACCTCCTCACTGTCCAACGTCTTCGACACCTACGTCCAACAGGGCGAGACCGTCGACTGGTCCACCGACACCGAACTGGACCTGGGCAACCCCGGTACGACCAACTCCGACGGCACCCCCCGCACGGCGCGCTCCTTCATCTCCTGGAACACCACCCCGATCCAGGACGCGCTGGTCCTGGACGCCAAGCTGTCGCTGTGGAACTTCCACTCGGGCAACAACACCGACTGTGCGCTCTACCCGTGGGAGGTGTGGTCGACCGGCGCGGCCTCGAGGTCGTCGCGCTGGACGGCGCAGCCGTCGTGGACGGCGAAGAAGGCCACCTCCACCGAGACCCGCGGCAACACCTCGTGCACCGCGCAGCCGGACGGCTGGATCAACGCCGACGCGACCACGCTGGTGCAGGAGTGGGCCTCGGCCAAAGCCACCCGCGGCCACATGGGCCTGCGTGCCACCAGTGAGACTGCGCTCGGGCAGTGGAAGCGGATCAACTCCGCGAACGCCGCCTCCAACCCGCCCAAGCTGGTGGTGAACTACAACTACCGGCCGCGCACCGGCACCAAGCAGGAGGCCGGCCCGCCGTACTTCTCCTACAGCGGCGCCTACACGGTGAACACCACCACGCCCACACTGCGGGACACCTTCGTCGACCCCAACGGCGACAAAGTCGACGGAACCTTCCAGATCTACGACTCGGCCACCGACACCCAGGTCGGAGACGTGCTGGTCTCGCCCTTCGTCCCCTCCGGACAGGTGACGTCAGTGAACGTCCCGTCCGGGCTGCTGGCCAACGGCAAGACTTACAAGTTCCGTACCAGTCCCTATGACGGCACGCACTACAACACAGGCTGGTCGGCCTGGAAGACCTTCACCGTCGACACCAGCGCGCCCTCTGCCCCGACACAGATCACCTCCACCGACTACCCCACAAGCTCCTGGGTCAAGGGCGCGGGCCAGGCCGGCACCTTCACCGTCACCCCGCCCGCAACCGACCACAACTGGCTGGAGTGGTCCCTGGACGATGTGACCTGGACCAAGGTCTCCACGTCGGGCTCGGCCAGCGCCAAAAACATCTCCGTAACTCCTCCCAACGACGGCACCCACCTCCTCCAGGTTCGGAGTGTGGACAAGGCAGACAACAAGTCCGAGCCGGTCGAGTACACCTTCCACGCCGGACCGGGCGGCTTCGTCCAGCCCGCCGAGGGCGAGCGCACGGCACGCCGCCTTCCCCTCGCTGCGGAGGCCGACGCTGCCAAGTACAACGCGGTGAAGTTCTCCTGGCGCCGCTCCAAGGCCGACGTCTGGACCGAGATCCCGCCCACTGACGTCACTGCTGGCGGCACCGCCCTGACCGCCTGGCCGGTCGCCCTGACCAATGGCAAGAGCACGTCCCTGGTCTGGAACGCGACCACCACCGTCGACCCCGACGGCACGGTCGAGATCAAGGCCGACTTCACCGGACCGAACGGGGCCTCCGGCAGCAGTAACCCGCGCACCATCGTCGTCGACCGCAATGCCGACGGTGCGGCGGTACAGCTGGTGGGCCCGGGCTCGTTGAATCTGCTCACGGGGAACTACACGCTGTCGGAGAACGACACCTCGTACTACGACATGACAGTGTCCCGTACCTTCTCCTCGCGCAGCACCGACGCAGCGGCCGAGGAGGACGGCCAGGTACCAATCTTCGGTCCGGAGTGGGTGTCCGGTACCGTCGCCGAAACCAACGGTTCCGCGTACGCCTATGTTCGCAGGACATCCGACACCGCCCTCGACGTCGTGACGACTGACGGTGACGCGGTCCACTTCGCTGCCAACGCAGGGCGGACCGGGTGGATACCCGAGCCGGGCGCCGAAGGGCTGGTTCTGACGGGCAGTGTGAGCGGAGCATTCACTCTCACTGACGCCGAAGGCGCCGTGACCACCTTCGCGAAGCTCGACTCGTCGTCGACTACGTGGCAGGTCTCGTCCACCGAGTTGGACGGCCGGGACGACTCCACGACGACCATCATGTCCGAAACCGTGACCGTGGACGGCAAGCAGCTTGCCCGCCCGAAGCGGATCATCGCCCCGACCTCCGCAATATCGGCAGCGACCTGTTCCTCGACACCGACCACCAAGGGCTGCCGGGTACTGGAGTTCGTCTATGCGACCTCCACCACCGCCACTGCCGCTGCCTTCGGCGATTACACGGGCCGGGTCAAAGAAGTCCTGCTGTACGGCACAGGCAAGAGCGCCACGTCGTCCACGGCCCGCGCCGTGGCCACGTACCGATACGACGCCAACGGCAGCCTCCGTCAGCAGTGGAACCCCCGTCTGGCGCAGAGCACCCAGAAGCAGTACGCGTACGACAGCGCCGGGCGCGTCACGACCTACCAGCCCGCCACCGACCAGCCCTGGACCTTCACCTACGGCAATGCGGGTTCCGCCGACACCGCTGGTGACGGCATGTTGCTGTCCGTCTCACGCCCCACCCTCCAGCAGGGGACCAGCACCACCGTCGACGGCAACGCGGTCACGAGCATCGTTTACGACGTCCCGCTGACCGGTACCAATGCCCCCCACGCCATGGGTGCGGCGGACGTGAGGGCATGGGGTCAGGCCGATGTCCCGACTGACGCGACCGCCCTCTTCCCCCCGGACAGCGTGCCCTCCAGCCACGCAGGGAGCAGCCTGGCGTCCGGCAACTACGCGCGGGCGGCAATCACCTACCTGGGCGCCTCTGGCCGCCAAGTCGACACCGCGGTGCCGGGCGGCCACATCAGCATGACCGAATACGACCACTTCGGGAACGTCGTCCGTGAGCTGACCGCCGCCAACCGAGCTCTCGCGCTCGGCACCACTGGCAGCGACAAGGCGGCTCAGGCCGAACTCGGTATCGGCGCGCTCACCACCGCCGAGCGTGCTCTTCTGCTGTCGACCACCTCCGTGTACAGCGACGGCGGTGGCCGCAAAATGGAGGAGTTCGGACCGCTGAACCGAACGGATCTCACCAAAGACCTGACATCCGGAACGACCACGCTGGTATCCGCCGGCGCGTCGGTGGCAGCCCGCGCTTGGTCGGTCAACGAATACGACGCTGGCCGTCCCACCGACGGTTCTGCCACCGTGAAGGACCAGCTCACCAAGACCACGGTCGGCGTGCAGGTCCGCGAACACCCCACCATCCACGGTGAGACCCGGGTCGACCAGACCGTCTACGACTGGGCGAAAGGGTTGCCCACGAAGACGATCCAAGACCCCGGCGACCTCGCGGTGACCAACACCACCGAGTACGACACACAGGGCCGGGTCGTCAAGCAGCTCGACCCGGGCGCCACCGGCTCCGACGCCGCGACCCACGTAACCACCTACTGGGCAGCGAGCGGCACCGGCACCTGCCAGGGCCGTCCCGAGTGGGCCGACCTGATCTGCTCCGTCGGCCCGGCCGGTGCCATCACCGGCGGCGGCAGCAATCCGACACAACTGCCCATCACCACCTACGAGTACGACTCCTGGGGCAACACGACTACAACCGTCGACTCCGCGAACAGCATCACCCGAACCGCCACGGCGACGTACGACGCAGCAGGCCGCCCAACAACCGTCGCGGTGACTGGCGGCACCGGCCAGACCCTACCGACCGCCACCGTCGGCTACGACAGTGCCACCGGCCGGGCTGTCACCCGCACTTCACCGACGGCCGGGACGATCACGAAGGTCTACGACACTCTCGGCCGCGAGATCTCCTACACAGACGCCGATGCCGCCACCACTACGACCGAGTACGACAAGCTCGACCGGCCCTCGACGATCACCGACAGTGTCCCGTCCACGGTCACCTTCACGTACAACCACAGCCTCGAACCACGCGGCATGGCCACCTCCGCCACCGACTCGATCGCGGGCACATTCCACACGACGTACAACGCCA
Organism: Streptomyces turgidiscabies Car8; assembly: GCF_000331005.1. Taxonomy (GTDB): domain Bacteria; phylum Actinomycetota; class Actinomycetes; order Streptomycetales; family Streptomycetaceae; genus Streptomyces; species Streptomyces turgidiscabies. The sequence goes on along the minus strand of NZ_AEJB01000459.1, from coordinate 12,226 downwards.
ACGCCACCGTGAGCGGCGAGAAACTACCCGGCGGCTACACCCTCACGCAGAAGGAGGACACCACCGGCTCCGCGGTCTCCCGCACCTACACGCGGGACAGCGACGGGACTCTGATCCTGTCCGACGCAGTGACCGAGTCGGGCCACGGCCAGGTCACCACGCACTCCGGATGGTCCGACCAAACCTACCGGCACGACGCGATCGGACGTCTGACCACCGTCGAGGACACCACGGACACGGTCTGCACACGCCGCAGCTACACCTTCGGCGCGCGCAGCACCCGCACTGGCCTCACCACTTCCTCCGCCGCACCAGGCACTGACTGCCCAACCAGCGGCGGCACCACCACGACGCACACCTACGACAGCGCCGACCGCCTCGTGGACAGCGGTTACGTCTACGACGCCTTCGGCCGCACCACCACCAGCCCTGACCACGGAACCATCAGCTACTACACCAACGACCTCGTCTACCAGCAAACGACGAGCGCCCAGCGCCAGACCTGGCAGCTCGACGCAGGGCAGCGCTTCCGGTCCTGGACGGTCGAGTCCAACAGCTCCGGCAGCTGGGCCCAAACCGCGTCCCGGCTCAACCACTACGACAGTGACGCGGACAGCCCCCGCTGGACCGTCGAAGACACCAGCACCGGCGCCTTGACCCGGTACATCAACGCGGCCACCGGCGACCTCACGGCCACCACCAGCAAGACCGGCGATGTCGTCCTGCAGATGACCAACCTCCATGGCGACGTCGCCCTGCAACTCCCTCTGGACGCGGGTAAGGCGCCCATCGCCCTCGACTCGGACGAGTACGGAAACCCGCGCACCGGCCAGGCCACCACGCGCTACGGCTGGCTCGGCGGCAAGCAGCGCCCAGCAGACACGCCAACCGGTCTCGTCCTCATGGGCGTTCGCCTCTATGACCCGAGATTGGGCCGTTTCCTTCAGACGGACCCCGTCGCGGGCGGCTCCGCCAACGCCTACGACTACTCCAACCAGGACCCGTGCAACTCATCCGACACCACCGGAGCAGCCCCGAACTGCGGCAGCCGTAAGACGAGATACGGCTACGGCATGCGGATCGTCGTAAGCCGACGAGGCGGCGGCATCGCGAAGAACGGATTCCGGTACATCGGCTATTACATCAACATCCAAGTGATGGGAGGCATGAACCGCTACCTGTCCAAGAACTACACCTGGGGCGAGACCTATGGCGTCAGACCTGGAAAGCGAGGAAAGCTCGTCAAGCTCCAGTCCAAGGGCTCCTGGATGAACCCGGGGAAACTGTCTTGGGCCGTGCACTACAACGTCCAGGTCAAACCCGGATCCATCGTCTGGACTCACGGCGGCGTGGTTGTCTTCGGCTTTAGAGGCTTCATAGCCGACATGGTGTCGTCGTGCAGGGCGAGATAACCTGACATTCTGACTCCCAGTCGGAAAACAAAGCCAGACCAACGCGGCGCACTCACTCCGAGTGCGCCGCACCGGTATATCAACCCACAGTTCACCGAGGCTGAAAATGAAGAAACCTATGGCGGACATCGCGGCAGCAGCTCTCGAACGAGGACCGCATGTCCCAGATGGCAGGGTCCCAGGCAGACACGTCGCAGACCTCAGTGACGGCCCTGCCGCCGCTGACGTCTGGACCGACGGCGATCTCGGATTCGTCCTCCTCTTGCACCGCAGGAACGACGGGTTCGTCGCGAGCGAGCTGTACTACTCCATCAGGGACTCGGATCTGCGCTGGACGGATACAGAGCACCTCTCGGGAGGGATCGTCGGCTTCGATCCGACGCATGCCTCCGCATCCGAGCAAGTCCTGTCCAACGCAATGCTCGCGGTGGTATCCGAATCCGAATCCAGGCTCTCCACCGGTCGCAGCGGATACGAGGACGACGGCGAACTCATTCGCGTATACGAGCTCCTGGTGAGCGAGACGGTTGACCATCTTCGGATCGAGAAGCAGCAGCACGCACTCGGGAGTGAGCCCGCGCGCATCACACTTGAGAAAACTCTCGCGTCGCCCTTGGCAGTCGTAGCCGTGCGGCCCGGCGAGCAGCTGCAGGTTGTCCCAGTGGCGCGGAACGGCTCGCCGACCGGTGCGGCAGGCGAAGGCATCGAGCTGCTTCCAGCGGTGCAATGAGCCTTGGATCACCGATCGGTTGATCGGGGCACGGAGAGACTGCTACCACGGAACCCTCCGAGTTCGGCACAAGGACCACACCATGAACGACGCGGACAAGAGTGAACCCGAGAGCGTGACGGAGGAGCCGAGGCTATGGCAGGTGAAGATCGCCTTGGTGACAACATCGGCCAAGCACGAGGAACTCATGGACCGGCTGGTAGACGTACTGTGCCCGGACCCGGGGCATGAAGGTCCGTGTCCCATCCCCTGGGCCATGCACAGCGTGAACGGCGATTCCCTTTCAGCGAAGAAGCGAAAGGCCCTCCTGCAGGAGATCGAGGAAACCAACGTGGATCCGGCCTGACGCCACGGCACTAAGCCTGGAGTTCTCCATCCTGACGGCTCACCCCTGCGCTCTGGTCAACAGTCAGTCCGCACACGGTCCGCAGGACACCCACTGAAGACCGTCGCACCCCATCGCCAGCAATCACCAAAAGGCCAGGTCAGCGACTCACAGGGAAGATCCCCGCAGGTCACCGACCCGGCCCATTACTAGGAGACCAAGAAGGCCTGAACAAGCCTTCGGAGAAGGGCCGGTCGATCTCGACCGGCCCTTCTCGCTGTCCCACGGCTCCTCGTGTACGCGCCCACCTCAGCGTCGACACACGAGGATGCCCGCCCGGCAGCCGATCTCGAACGCCCCCTGGCGGGCGATGTGGTCGGTGACGATGGCTCGGGCCCGCTCGATCGTCTCGTCGAAGGGCGCCTCGTACTGGTCCGCCCAGGCCCGGTACGACGCCAGGTACGCGACGACCGGCTCGGGATCGCGGACCGTGACGGTGCTGGGGAGTTCGATGGTCCGTACCCGGCCGAACTCCTCTCCGAGGAAGGCCGGGGCCTTCTCCAGGGAGAAGCGGGCGCCGATCGAGAACCGGGCCGGCTCCCGTCCGGTGCCGAGCACGTCACTCGCGGCCCGGTGCAACAGGTCGTCGAGTTCGGCCTTGTCGCCGTCGCTGTTGGTGGAGGCGATCACCAGCCCGTCCGGGGCGACGACGCGCGACAACTCCCGTACCGCCTGGGGGATGTCGGGGACGTGGTAGAGCATGTGCATCGCCAGGGCCGCGTCCACGCTGCCCGTGGCCAGCGGCAGCCGCATGACATCTGCCACGGCGACCGGGCCGGGAACGGTGGCGAGGATGCCGGGCGAGACGTCCAGCCCGAGCAGGGACAGCTCGGGCCGCTCCGCGCGCAGCCGCCGGAGATACGTACCGTTGCCGCAGCCCACGTCGACCACCCGCCCGCCGCCCGGCACTGCGTCCAACTGCCCGGCGACGATGCCCGGCAGGTCGTGACGGGGTGTCTGCCACCGGTAGATCGACTGCCGGGCGGCCAGGTCCCGGTCGCTGCTGTACGCGCTGTCGGCGAGGCGGGGGCGGTCGGTGGCGGAGCCGGCGGAGGAGGGGATGCGGTCGGTCACGTCAGCGGCTCCCGGTGGTGTCGGACGGCACGGCGCTCACACGCCGTGGTCATCCTCCCCCGCCTCCAGCAGGTTCGCCGCCGCGCCCACGATGCGCGGGTCGGGGCTGCCGACGACCTCCTCGTCCTTGCCCGTGTAGTCGAAGCGGGCCAGGACGCTGCGCATCGCCTCCACCCGCGCCCGCTTCTTGTCGTTTCCCTTCACCACCGTCCAGGGAGCCTGTTCGGTGTCCGTCGCGCGGAACATGGCGACCTTGGCCGCCGTGTAGTCGTCCCAGCGGTCCAGGGAGGCGAGGTCCATGGGGCTCAGCTTCCACTGCCGTACGGGGTCGACCTGGCGGATCGTGAAACGCGTGCGCTGCTCGCCCTGGGAGACCGAGAACCAGAACTTGATCAGGTCGACGCCGTCATCGGCGAGCATGCGCTCGAACAGCGGGGCCTGGCGGGTGAAGCGGCGGTACTCGTCGTCCGTACAGAAGCCCATGACGCGTTCGACGCCGGCCCGGTTGTACCAGGAGCGGTCGAAGAGGACTATCTCGCCGGCGGTCGGGAGGTGTTCGACGTACCGCTGGAAGTACCACTGGCCGCGTTCGCGTTCGGTGGGCTTCTCCAGGGCCACCACCCGGGCGCCGCGCGGGTTGAGGTGCTCCGTGAAGCGCTTGATCGTGCCGCCTTTCCCGGCCGCGTCCCGGCCTTCGAAGACGACGACCAGCCGGCGTCCGGTCTGCTTGATCCAGCTCTGCAGCTTCAGCAGTTCGATCTGCTGGAGCCGCTTGTGCAACTCGTACTCCCTACGGTCCATGCGCTCGGGGTACGGGTAGTTCTCCCGCCAGGTCTCGACCGGCGTGCCGTCCGGCCGGACGAGGACGGGTTCGTCGAAGTCGCTGTAGTCGACCTTCAGTCCGGACATCAGTGGTGTCATACCGTCGGCCTCCTGGGCATCGACTTCGGCGTTCGTTCGTGGTCGTGCACGGTCGTTCGTGTCCGGCCGGAGGTCAGTGGAACTGCGGCACGATCAGACAGATGCCGTACGCCACCACGGCCGCGCACGCCAGGAAGCACAGCCCTGCCTGGGTGAACCCGAGCGCTTGGGTACCTTCATCATTCTCGCGCGCACCTTCGACCCGTGCGAGTCCGAGGACGCCGAAGGCGAAGACGACGACCACGGCGACGGTGACTCCGAGGCTCACGGCGGCGACCTGGCCCAGCGCTGTCCAGTCCAGCTTCATGTGGGTTCTCCCTCGCTCACGCGGCCGTACCGACGGTCGTCGGCGCCGTCGACCGGATGCCGACCTCGTGGGTGTCGTTGACGTTGTGCGCGTCGACCGGGTTGCGGCGCGCGGCGAGGACGATGCCCGCCGCGACCGCGACGGCGACCAGCGCGACGACCACGGTGCCGAAGTCGCCGCCGTACCTGACGGCGCCCGCGGAGACCCCGCCGACCAGTGCCGCGGCGGGCAGGGTGATCAGCCACGCCATCACCATGCGGCCCGCGACACCCCAGCGCACCTCCGCCAGCCGCCGGCCCAGGCCCGCGCCCAGGATGCTTCCCGACGCCACCTGGGTGGTGGACAGGGCGAAGCCGAGGTGGGCGGAGGTGAGGATGACGGCCGTGGACGCCGTCTCGGCGGCGAAGCCCTGCGGCGACTGGATCTCGGTGAGCCCCTTGCCCATGGTCCGGATGATCCGCCAGCCGCCCAGATAGGTGCCCAGGCCGATGGCGAGACCAGCCGAGGCGATCACCCACACCGGCGGGCCGGCGTCGTGGCCGAGCGCGCCCGCGGAGATCAGGGTCAGGGTGATGATGCCCATGGTCTTCTGCGCGTCGTTCGTGCCGTGGGCGAGGGAGACGAGGGAGGCGGAGGCGATCTGGCCGGCCCGGAATCCCCTGGTCACCGAGTCCTTGCGGGCACGGGCCGTGAGCTTGTAGGCGACGTAGGTGGCGATCAGGGCCGCGAGGCCGGCCACGAACGGCGAGGCCAGCGCCGGGATCAGCACCTTCTCGACGACCTTCGTGAAGTGCACGCCCTCGGCGCCTGCGCCCACCCACACCGCGCCGATCAGCCCGCCGAACAGGGCGTGCGAGGAGCTCGACGGCAGCCCCACCAGCCAGGTCAGCAGGTTCCACAGGATCGCCCCGACCAGCCCGGCGAAGATCATCCCGGGGCTGACGAGCGTGTCGTCGACGATGCCGCCGGAGATCGTCTTCGCGACCTCGGTGGACAGGAACGCGCCGACGATGTTGAGGACTCCGCCGATCAGGACCGCTGTTCTCGGTTTCAGGGCGCCGGTGGCGATGGAGGTGGCCATCGCGTTGGCGGTGTCATGGAATCCGTTGGTGAAGTCGAAGGCCAGGGCCGTCACGATGACGACCGCCACCAGGAACGTGATGTGGTCCATGCCCTCGATGGAAGCAAGCGCAGACATACTCGCGGCGAACTGCGGGCAAAGCCTGTTGCTGGAAAAAGCGCAGGTGACATGGACGGCCGCCGCTCTACGATCACCCCATGAGCACAGGTACAGGCACAGGTTCAGACACCGGAATCGGCGCCGGGAGCGGCATCCGATGGGCCTACGCCTTCGTCGACCGGCCCGCCGGACTCCTCGCGCCGGCCCACGCGTTCTGGACGGCCGTCACGGACACCCGGGTCTCCGAAGCCCGGGGTGAGCAGGGCGAGTTCGTGACGCTGCTGCCGGTCGCGGGCGACCCCTGCGTCAAGATCCAGGGGGTGACCTCCGCGGACGGCGGCACCCATCTCGACCTCGCCGTCGAGGACGTCGACGCCTTCGTCGCATCGGCGTCGGGGCTCGGGGCGGCGGTCGTCGGCGCGCACGACGGCTGGGCCGTGCTGAGCTCACCCGCCGGGCAGCTGTTCTGCGCCGTGCCCTGGCACGGGGAGACGGTACGGCCCGCCGTGGTGGACGGCAGCCGCCTCGACCAGGTTTCCATCGACATCCCGCCCGCCGCCTACGACACGGAGATCGCCTTCTGGGAGCGCCTCACCGGCTGGGACTCCCTCGCGGGCTCCCTCCCGGAGTTCCACGTCCTCAGGCCCCCGGCGGGCCTCCCCGTCCGCGTCCTTCTCCAGCGCCTCGACACCGAACGGGCCGCCGCCTCCGCCCACCTGGACCTGGCCTGCGCCGACATCGCGGCGACCCGCGCCCGCCATGAGCGGCTGGGTGCCACGGTCGTCGCCCACCACCCCCACTGGACGGTCATGCGCGACCCGGCGGGCGGCACGTACTGCCTCACCGGCCGCGACCCCGACACTGGCGGCCTGCCACCGAAGCCGACAGCGACGGACGACCTCGCCTAGGGACGAGGGGTCTCCCTCAGACACACCACGATCACTCCGGACGCCTCTGCCGGCGTCGGGGAAGCCCCCGGTGTCGCCGAGCACATGCCGGCCAGGTCCTTCAGGTCGTCCCCGTTCCGCCCCACCACCGGTGCCGGCCCGCTGTCGTCCGTCCCGTGCGAGGCAGGCGTCCGCGGCGGCTCCGCCGAGTCCTGCAGCCACACCGTGAGGGCACCTCCGACGGCCACCGTGACCACCCACACGAGCACGGCCCACCGCCACACCCGTCGGCTCACCCCCACGCCTCGACGTCCACCACGGCGGTCACCGGGATCGGCCCGTACACGTGCGGGAACTCCTCGCCGCCCGGTTCCGGGGCCTCGTACTTCAGGGGTACGTCAAGTCGCGCGGGGTCCACGACCAGCACCACCAGGTCGTCGGGGCCGTCGTAGGAGCCGTACAGGAAGGCGGCCACGCGCGGGAGTTGGTCACGGGTCGAGCAGTGGATGAAGCCCTCCTCCCGGAGGGTGCGGCCACGCGTCGACATCTCGTAGGTGCCGCGCTCGCGGGCGGCGTCCCAGAGGGCGCGTTCGGTGATGTGGAGTACGTACGGGAGCGAGGGTTCGGACATGAGGCCAAAATAGCGCCGCGGGTGCGAGCATTCACCCGTCCCCGGCACCGTCCTTGTCCCCGTCCATGACGGGGCGGATCTCCACGGGGTGCTCCGCCGCCCCCTCCGGGACCGGGCAGCGGGTGACGCGGGCGGCGATCTCGGTGACCCGCTCCAGGCTCGCGCACTCCAGCAGCCAGTAACCGGCCATCAGCACCTCGGTGTCGCCGTACGGACCGTCGGTGATCACTGTGCCACCGTCCGCACCGGCGCGGACCTGCCGAATCCGCGCGGGCTCGGCCAGGCCGTTCCCGTCGAGGAACTCGCCCGTCCCGGCGAGGTCGGCGTTGATCGCGCCCATGTAGGCGTACATGGCCCGCAGGTCGTCCTCGGTCCAGACCGGGCCGGCCCCGGCCGTCCGGCCGCTCTGGGCGTCGTAGTCCGCCTGCGTCCCGCGTACCGTCACCAGATACTTCATGACCGCTCCTTCGGCTCGGGCCGCGGCGATCGGGCGGCTTCCCCGGAGCCGTCCTCGGCCTCGGCGGCCGGATCGACGTACGCCTCGCACGCGGTGTTCCGGCACGGCCCGGCGACCCACTTGGGCACCCACGCACCCAGGGTCTTGTACCGCCGTACCACCGTGGTCACGGGCTGTCCGCAGACGGGACAGTCGTGCTCGTCTCTGCCCATGCCCTCAGGGTATTGCGGGACCGGCCGGGGCGCCCCTCGCCGGTTCAGCGCTGGACGGGGTCGACGGTGAGCGGGGATCAGGCCTGGGGCTCGCGCCACATGGGCCACATCTGGGGGCCGTCCGGGAGGTCGAGAGGGCGGTCGAGGAGGGCGAAGCCGAGCCGCTCGTAGAGTGTGCGGCTGCGGGCGCTGCTCGCCTCCAGGTAGGCGGCCACTCCCTCGCGGTCGCAGCGCTCCAGGACGTGCTGGATGAGAGCCGCGCCCAGCCCCTGGCCCTGGCTCTCCGGCGCGACGCCGATCATCCACAGGTATTCGTGGGCCCGGCCGGAGGGGTGTATCGCGGCCGTGAGCTGCCCTATCAACTCGACGCGCTCGTTGTCGGGGTCGACGGCCTCCCGCAACTGGGCCGCGTCGCCGTTGTCCTGCGCCTCCCCTTCGTTCTCCGGGTGGGCGTCGGCGGGGACGGACAGCCACAGGGCGCACCCCGTGCCGTCCTCGGCGAGGTCGACGTGGCCCTCGGCGAGCACGATGTCGAGGAAGGCGGCCATCAGCCTGGGATGCGTCGCGCGGCGGTGCTGCTGCTCGGGGAACACCCAGTTACTCACCGGGTCGTCCTGGAACGCCTCGTCCAGCAGTCGGACCACCAGCTCCCGGTCGTCCTCGCCCGCCGTACGTATCGCCACGCCCATGCCCGCCCCTTTTGTCTCAACCACCGTTGATCGTATGGCGGTTGAGAGTAACCGGTGTGCGGGATGTGACGGGCCCGCACACCGTGGGGATGTGCGGGACCCGCCGCCGGAGCGCCGCCTCGGGGCGCACGGAGTCAGGGCCGTGCGCCCCGCCGCGGGTGGCGGGTGTCTCCGGGGACTCAGGTGGTGCGGCGGGTCACGAACTCGGCCAGCGACAGGAGACCGCCGGCCGCCTCCGGGTCGGGGACCGCGCGGGACAGTTCGTGTATCGCGCGGGCCATCCGGTCGGCCGCCTGGAGCTGTGCCCAGTCCCGGCCGCCCGCCCGCTCGACGGCGAGCACCGTCCGCTCCAGAGCCCCTTCCTGCCCCTCGTCGTACGGAACCGCGTACAACTCGGCCAGTTCGGTGGCCGCCGGTGTGCCGGAGGCCAGTGCGGCGACCACGGGCAGGGACTTCTTGCGGGCGACCAGATCCGCCCCGGCCGGTTTGCCGGTGCGGCTCGGGTCCCCCCATATCCCGATCACGTCGTCGATGAGCTGGAAGGCGAGCCCGGCCTCCCGGCCGAACGCGTCCATCGCCTCGACGTCCGCGGCCGATCCGCCCGCGTAGAGCGCCCCGAGAGCGCAGGCACAGCCGAGCAGCGCGCCCGTCTTGGCCTCGGCCATGACGAGACACTCGTCGAGGGTGACCTCACCGGGGCCCCGTTTCTCCATGGCCGTGTCCGCGTGCTGCCCCTCGCACAGCTCGACCACGCAGGACGCGAGCCGGGCGGCGGCGGTGGCGGACGCCGGGTGCGGGTCCTCGGCGAGCAGCCGCAGCGCCAGGGCGTGCAGGGCGTCCCCCGTGAGGATCGCGTCGGCGTCGCCGAACACGGTCCACGCGGTGGGCCGGTGTCTGCGGGTGGTGTCCCGGTCCATGACGTCGTCGTGCAGCAGGGTGAAGTTGTGCACCAGCTCCACCGCCGCGGCCGCCCGTACGGCCGTTTCCCGGCGGCCGCCGAGTGCCGCCACCGCGGTGAGCACCAGCGCGGGGCGGATCGCCTTGCCCGCGTTGCCCGCCGCCGGACTGCCGTCCGCGTGCTCCCACCCGAAGTGGTAGAGCGCGACGCGGCGCATGGCCCCGGGCAGTGACTCGATCGCCCCGCGCAGCTCGGGATCGACCACGGCCCGCGCCTGCTCCAGGATGAGTTCGGCGTCCTGCCCGTCCGCCCCCGGGAGCGGACCCCGCTCCTCGCCCTTCCCCCGGGCCTGTGCGGGGAAGTCCTCCTGCCCCGCGTCGTGCCTCGCGCCCACGGCCGGCCGCTCCCGTCCCCCGGACTCCGGGGATCTCTCCGAACGCCTTCGAGCCGGACCGCCGATGGGGTTCCGCCTCTCCGGGTCCAGGGTTCCGATGGTCTCGGCCGGGCCGTGGGGCGGGGTCATCGCCAGCGGCCGATCTCGACGTTCTCCAGCACGCCGAGGGCGTCCGGGACCAGGACGGCCGCCGAGTAGTAGGCCGTCACCAGGTAGTTGATGACCGCCTGTTCGTTGATGCCCATGAACCGCACGGACAGGCTGGGCTCGATCTCGTCCGGGATTCCGGCCTGCTGGAGCCCGATGACCCCCTGTTCGGCCTCGCCGGTACGCATCGCGATGATCGAGGTCGTACGGGCCTCGGTGACCGGGATCTTGTTGCACGGGAAGATCGGCACCCCGCGCCAGGTGGGGATGCGGTTGCCGCTCATGTCGATCGTCTCGGGGACGAGGCCGCGCTTGTTCAGCTCACGGCCGATCGCGGAGATCGCGCGCGGATGGGCGAGGAGGAACTTGGTTCCGCGCCGCCTGCTGAGCAGTTCGTCCAGGTCGTCGGGGCTGGGCACGCCGTCGTGCGGCTGGAGCCGCTGGTCGTACTCGCAGTTGCTGAGCAGCCCGAACTCCCTGTTGTTGACGAGTTCGTGCTCCTGGCGCTCCTTCAGGGCCTCGACCGTGAGCCGGAGCTGCTGCTCGGTCTGGTTCATCGGCTGGTTGTAGAGGTCGGCGACGCGCGAGTGGATGCGCAGTACGGTCTGGGCGATGCTCAGTTCGTACTCACGGGGACTGGCCTCGTAGTCGACGAACGTGCGCGGGATGTCCGCCTCGCCGCGGTGACCGGCCGCGAGGTCGATCTCCCGCTCACCGTATTTGTTGGCGTTCTGCTCCGGGATCGCTCGCAGTTCCTGGAGGTGCCCGCTCAGCGAGTCGGCGCGCTCGGCGACCTGCTCGAAATGCTGACGGGAGAGTGTCAGGACAGTGACCGCGGTGACCGCGCGGGCCGTGTACTCCCAGAGGGCGTCCGGGTCGAGCAGCGCCTGGTCCCCGAAGTACGCCCCGTCGGCCAGCATGCCGAGTTCGGCGTCGTCGCCGTACGGACCCGTGCCGATCTTCTCGACCTTGCCGTGCACCAGCAGGAACACCTCGTCGTTCGGGCTGCCGAACGAGGCGATCTCCGAACCGGGTGTGAACTCCCGCTGCTGGCAGCGCCGGGCGAGCTCCGAGAGCACTTCCTCGTCCTCGTAGGACCGCAGGGCCGGCAACTCGGACAGTTCGGCGGGGACCACTTCCACGCGGTCACCCGTCTTCACGAACGTCAGACGGCCGTCTCCCACGGAGTAGGTGAGCCGCCGGTTCACACGGTATGTACCACCCTGCACGTTCACCCAGGGGAGCATGCGCAGCAGCCAGCGCGAGCTGATCTCCTGCATCTGGGGAACGGACTTGGTGGTGGTGGCCAGATTCCGCGCGGCCGTTGTGCCGAGACTCTGCTGCGGCTTGTCCTGCTCCGTGCGGATCTCTTCGCCTACCGACATAAAGAACTGCCCTCCCATTAACGCGTAATGCGCCGACCCGTCGCCCCCCTCGGGTGTGCTCCGCGTCGGACGCCTGCGCGCACCAGCCTTCCGCACCGGACGGGGCAGTGCTATTACACGAATGAGCGGGAATGGATCATCTCCGAAGTGGGCACAAAGAGGTTCTTCGCCACCTCGTTCGACCCGGCGAACGAGAATTACCTCCTACGGGGAACTTCAAGATCGGGCGGGCCGTTTGAGTATTCGACGGACGACGAACTGGAGAGACCGATGGCAGGCTTCCTGGACCGCGCCAAGGAACAGGCACAGCGCGGCCTGACACAGGGCAAGCAGAAGCTCGACGAGGTACAGGCCCAGCGGGCCGGCTCCGACCTGCTCAAGAAAGTGGGCGCGGCGTACTACGCGGAACGGCGCGGCAGCGGTTCCCCGGACGCGACGCAGCGGGCCCTGCAGGCACTGGAGAGCCACATCGCGGTGAACGGGGACGCGTTTCTGCGCCAGTGACGTCCTGTACGCC
>NZ_AEJB01000458.1 GCF_000331005.1 Streptomyces turgidiscabies Car8 | reverse complement strand
CACCTCTGTCGTCGGCGGCTCAGGAAAGAGTGAGCCGTACGTCCGCCGCCCGGACGAACGCCACCCGGTGGCCGAACTGGATCTCGTAGTACTGGTCCTTGCCGACCACGACCCGGTGCGAGGCGGTGTCGAAGGTGACGGCGTAGTCGTACTCGCCCGGCACCTTCTCCCCGGCCACGTACTTCTGGCCCGCGGGCAGCTTGTACGACAGCGGCGAGACCGCCTGGACGGGCACGCCCGCCGGATACGCCGAGGCCTCCGGGTACGCCCTTCCGTAGACCGGGATCTCGGAGAGACCGTCCTTCGGAGTCACGAGGGCGCCGACGGCACTCACCGCCGTCGGGTTCGCGGCGGGGTTCTGGAACCAGGCCTTCTGGCCGAGGTACCAGATCGCCGTCCAGTCACCCCTGCGCTCCGCGACGGCGTACTGCTGGCCGGTGGACGCCCGTGCCCCGACGTCGTTGACGTCGATCGACGAGACACCACCCGGGGGGTTCGTCCCGATGTCCTTGACCAGCGCCGACGAGGTGTCCGGCTGCGAGTACAGCCGCACCTCGCTCGAGCCGTGCGACGCGCACGTCTGACCCGACGTGGTGCAGCCCGTGTACGTCGGCCGGTTCGACGCGTAGTCCGGCCGGATGGTCACCACCGCGCTGTCGCCCCGCAGGTGCCCCGCGCGCTCGAAGGGGCGGCCCAGCAGCGTGAAGTAGTGCCGCCAGTCCCAGTACGGGCCCGGGTCCGTGTGCATACCCGAGACGGTCGAGGTCGTCGGACCGGGCACGGTGTCGTGGCCGAGGATGTGCTGCCGGTCCAGCGGGATGCCGTACCTGTCCGCCAGATACGTCACCAGCCGGGCCGACGCCCGGTACATCGACTCCGTGTACCAGGCGTCCGGATTCGCCAGGAAGCCCTCGTGCTCAAGACCGATCGACTTGGAGTTGATGTACCAGTTGCCCGCGTGCCAGGCCACGTCCTTCGCCTTCACGTGCTGCGCGATGTGCCCGTCCGTCGAGCGCAGCGTGTAGTTCCAGGACACGTACGTCGGGTCCTGGACCATGTTCAGTACGCCGTCCCAGGCGCCCTCGGTGTCATGGACGACGATGTACCGGATGCTCTGCGAGGCAGGGCGGTCGCCCAGGTCGTGGTTGCCGTAGTCGCCCTCGCCGAACTCCTCGTACGGCGCAGGAACCCACTCGCAGGACACCGTCACCGGGCACTCGGTGCCCGCCGCGGACCCCTTCCGCAGCCCGGTCCGCCGCAACTGGGCGGTGTCGGGGGCCAGTTCGGGACGGGCTGCGAGGGTGACGAGCTGCCCCTCGTCGGTCGTGCGCCGCTCGCCGGTGCGCAGGACGTCGTACACGTCGTCGGCGTACGCGGCAGCCGTCGCGGTGTCGTCGGCGCCGGAGAAGCGGGCCACCGCCCCGTACCAGTCAGCCGGGTCGGCGCTCAGCGGCTCGGCCAGGTCCCGCTGGGCGGCGGCCAGGAGCGCCGCGCCGCCGGCCAGGTTGGCGGCGGGGTCGGTGCGCAGCTGCTTCGCGGGCAGGCCGGTGAGTTCGGCTGCCTTCGTCAACGTCCTGAGGCGGGCCGGGAGTTCGGCCTGCGTCGGCACCTCTGTGGTCGGGTGCAGGGCGGGCCGGGCACTGTCGCCGCGCGCGTCCTCCGTGCCCTCGCTGTGATGCGGGGCGCCGGCGAGGGCGGTCCGGGCGTCCGTGAGGTGCATCGGGCCGTAGCCGCCGGTGACGCTGGGCGCCCCGGCGTGCGTGTCCCACCGGGACTGGAGA
>NZ_AEJB01000457.1 GCF_000331005.1 Streptomyces turgidiscabies Car8 | reverse complement strand
CACCGCGCTGTACCGGACCCTGCTGAGCCCGGGCGGCGGAGGCCCACTGGGCCAGGTGCTGCACCGGGATCTGCGTGCCAGGAGCCTCGCGGAGCGTGAACTCGCGGGTGCGGCGGACGCTCCCCTGGTCGCCTCGGCGGTGGCCGCCACGTTCGCCGGGGTGCTGGCGGACTGGCTGCACGGGCGGATCGAGGCGACGTCGGACGAGATCGCCCACCAGGTGTGGCAGTTGCTGGTGGCGCTGCATCGGAGCAGGTAGGGGTTTTCGCCCCCGCCGCCCCTACCCGTCCCATCCCGTCCCTGGGGGCCGCGCCCCCAGCCCCCCCTCGCGCCGAAAGCGCTCGTCCTCAAACGCCGGACGGGCTGAAGGGTGCGGCCCCGCCGGACAAACAGGCCCCGGGAACGGTCGATCAGCCGAACGTCAGTACCGGCTTGATCGTCTTGCCCGCCCCCATGTCCCGTACCGCCTGGTCGATGTCCGCGAACGGGTAGGTGGTGATCAGGCGGTCCAGCGGGAGCCGGCCCGCCTTCACCAGCTCAACCAGGTCCGGGATGAAGGACTGCGTCTCGGCGTCGCCCAGGGTGAGACCCACCACCCGCTTGCCGGAGAGCATCCCGTTGACGTCCAGAGCGACTTCGGTACCGAAAGGCGGGGCGCCGACCACCACGAGCGTGCCCCGCTGGGCGAGCGCGTCGACTCCCTGGCGCAGGACGGTGACGTTGCCGGTGGTCTCGACGACGCCGTCGGCGCCCTGGCCGTCGGTGATCCTCGCGACGGCCTCGGCGAGATCGGCCTCGCTCGCGTTGATCGTGTGGGTGGCGCCCAACTCCTCGGCCAGCGACAGGCGTTCGGCGACCCTGTCAACGGCGATGATCCTGGTCGCGGGGGTGAGTGCGGCCGCCATGACCGCCGAGAGACCCACAGCGCCGGCGCCGAGGACGAGGACCGTGCTGCCCAGGCCCGGCTTCAGCACGTTCCAGACGGCGCCGACGCCCGTCTGGACGCCGCAGCCCAGCGGGGCGATGGACTCCAGCGGTACGTCGGGGTCGACCTTGACCAGGCTGCGCTGGTCCACCAACGCCCGCTCCGCGAAGGAGGACTGGCCGAAGAAGTGGCCGCCCAGCTCCGTGCCGTCACGGCTGATCGTGGCGGTGCCGTCGGCCCGCCGGCCGCCGAGGAGGTTCAGCGGCAGCCATGTCACGCAGTACGCGGGGTGCCCGGCACGGCAGTTGCGGCAGGCGCCGCAGGAGGTGAAGGACAACACGACGTGGTCGCCGGGCTCGATGCCGGTGACGGCGGAGCCGACCGCCTCGACGACGCCCGCGCCCTCGTGCCCCAGAACTCCGGGGAGAGGGAAGGGCAGTCCGCCACTCGCCACACCGAGGTCCGTGTGACACAGACCGGTGGCGACCAGCCGTACGAGTGCCTCGGTGGGCGCGGGCTCGGCCAGTTGGACGTCGGAGAGGGTGAAGGGCGCGCCGCCGGACTCGACAACAGCGGCGCGGGTGGTGATGGACATCCTGAACTCCCTTTACGGGCAGACGAATTGACGAGGGTGCTCAGTCGAGCGAGACGACGACGGACTTGACCTTGGTGTAGGCGGCGAGCGCTTCGGGGCCGTACTCCCGGCCGAAGCCGGAGTCCTTGACACCGCCGAAGGGGATAGCGGGATCGAGCATCGCCCAGTCGTTGATCCAGACGATGCCCGCCTGGAGCCGGTTCGCGACCCGGTGGGCGCGGGCCAGGTTGCTGGTCTGAACGCCCGAAGCCAGGCCGTACGGGGTGGAGTTGGCGAGCTGGACCGCCTCGTCCTCGGAGTCGAAGGGCTGGACGGTGAGGACCGGGCCGAAGATCTCCTCCTGGACGACCCGGGAGTCGTTCGTCAGGTCGGCGATCACGGTCGGCTTGTAGTAGTAGCCGCCGTCCAGGTCGAGCCGCTCACCGCCGCAGACGATCCGCGCGCCCTCCTTGCGGGCCAGCGCCACGTACTCCTCGACCTTGCGCAGATGCTTCTCCCCCGCCATCGGACCGACCACGGTCTCGGGCTGCCGCGGGTCGCCCACCGGCACGCCGGGGACCGCCTCGGCGAGGATGCCGATCAGGGTCTCGTACACCGGGCGCGCCACCAGCAGTCGTGGGCCGCCCATGCAGAACTGGCCGGTGTTGAAGACGAAGCCCTTGATGACCGCGCCGACCGCCTTCTCGACGTCGGCGTCCTCGAACACGATGTGCGCCGCGTTTCCGCCCAGCTCCATGGTGACCGGCTTGAGCGCCTCGCCCGCGGCGCTCGCCACATGGCGGCCGACGGCGGTGGAGCCGGTGAAGGCGATCTTGTCGACGCCGCCGTGCCGCAGCAGCGCCTCGCCGGCCACCGGGCCGGTGCCGGTGACGACGTTGACGACGCCGTCCGGGACACCCGCCTCCTGGAACAGCCTGACCATGTAGAGGGCGCTGAGCGGGGTCTCGTCGGCGGGCTTGTGCACCACCGTGTTGCCGGCGGCGAGCGCCGGGCCCAGCTTCGAACCGGCCAGGATCAGGGGGAAGTTGAACGGCGTGATCGCGGCGACCACCCCGATCGGGTCACGCTTGGTGTAGGCGAGGGCGTTGTGGACCGTTTCACGGGTCGCGCCGTCCAGGGAGTAGGCGAGGGCGGCGAAGTACTCGTAGTCGTTGGCGGCGTTGGTCACGTCGACCGCGTGGCACAGACTGATCGGCTTGCCGACGTCGAGACTCTCCAGCCGCGCGATCTCATCCGCGTTCTCCCGGATCAGCTGGGCGACCCGGTTCAGGATCCGGCCGCGCTCCCGTCCGGTCGTCGTGGCCCACGGACCGTTGTCGAAGGCCTCCCGCGCGGCACGTACGGCCGCGTCCACGTCGGCCGCCGAGGCCTCCGCGACGGTCGTGACGACCGTGCCCCGGGACGGGTCGACCACCTCGGTACGCGCTCCGTCCGCCGCCTCGCGCCACTGCCCTCCGACGAACAGTCGCCCGGGTTCGATCTCGAAGGTGGTCATCACCACTCCTCAGCCTCATTGCCAAGATGTCAATCAACAGGATTCCTGTTGGTCCGCAGTTTGGGTACAGACAGGTTTCCTGTCAATGCTCTAGTCTGAATCCATGGTCAGCACCAAGGCTCCCCCCTCACTGCTCTACATGGTCAAACAAGTGGAGCTCATTGTGCGCTCTCATCTGGACGAGCTGGTCAGACCGGCCGGAATCACCGCACTCCAGTACACCGCGCTCACCGTCCTGGAGCGACACGACGGCCTCTCCGCGGCCCAGCTGGCCCGCGACTCGTTCGTCACCGCGCAGTCCATCGCCGACCTCGTCCGGTCCCTGGAGAACCGCGGGCTGGTGCGCCGCGAGCGCAATCCGCACAATCGCCGCGAGCTGCTGATCCTGCTGACGGACGCCGGCCGCGAGCTGCTCGACCGCTTCACGGAGCCCGTGCGGGAGCTGGAGGAACGGATGATCCGCGACCTCACGTCGCACCAGGCGGACCAGTTCCGGCAGTCACTGTCGAAGGCCTGGCACGCGCTGTCGTAGCTCCGGCTCACAGCTCACGCAAAGACGGGTGGGAGACACGCGTCAATTTCGAAGACATATGTCAATCGAACATGCTCAAATTCACTCCATCGGGGGTAACTTGCAGGGCGGGGAACTCATCTGCGCTCACCCGGGAACCGGAAGCACGTCCACGCTCGCCGTACGACGTCACGCCGGGCCCGGTGACCGGCGGGTCCCGCCACCACAGCAGCCGGATGGAGGCGATGTAGTCGTGCAGCAGGATCCTGCACCGCCCACCCGGTATCTGCGTGTCCACCAGGACCGCGGCCACACGGTGCTGGAGTTCCACGGCGAGATCGACATCGCCGCGGCCGTCGAGATCATCCCGCACCTGGACGCGGCCACCGGGCATCCGGACGCCCGGATCGTGATCGACCTGACGGACGTCGAGTTCTTCGACTGCTCGGGGCTGCGGCTGCTGTACCGGGCCCGGCACCGGGTGCTCGCCCACGACGGCCGGCTCCAGCTGGTCTGCACGCACCCGCTCACGCTGCGCGTCCTCAAGGTCACCGGCCTGGCCAGGGTGCTTCCGCCCGCCGCGTCCCTGGACGCGGCCCTCGGGCTGCCCGAGGCCACGTCCGGCACCTTATGACCCGCCTCCACCGTCCGGCCGCCGTCCCGGAGTGACCGTCCCGCCGGTTCACCGGCCGGACCCTCGGGATATTCGGTTGCGGCCGACCGCGGGGGCCGCGCCATGATGGCCCCGGCCGAATCCTCACGACCTCAGGAGCACGGAATGCGCCGTTTCCTCGGAACCCTCCGCCCATGCCGGATCACCGTTCCCGAGGACTCGACCACTCATGCGCCCTTCGCACCGCCCGCACACCCTGAACATCGGGATTCTGGCCCACGTCGACGCCGGTAAGACCAGCCTGACCGAGCGGCTGCTGTTCGACTCCGGCGCCATCGACCGGCTCGGCAGCGTCGACGCCGGTGACACCCGGACGGACGACGGCGCGATCGAGCGGCAGCGCGGGATCACCATCCGCTCGGCGGTCGCCGCGTTCACGGCCGGCGACACCCGGATCAACCTCATCGACACCCCGGGACACTCCGACTTCATCGCCGAGGTCGAACGCGCCCTGGAGGTCCTGGACGGTGCGGTGCTGCTGCTGTCCGCCGTCGAGGGCGTCCAGGCGCAGACCCGCGTGCTGATGAGGACACTGCGGCGGCTGCGGCTGCCCACGCTGGTCTTCGTCAACAAGATCGACCGTGCGGGCGCCCGGTCCGACGCGCTGCTCACGGAGATCCGCCGTCGGCTGACCCCGTACGTCGTCCCGCTCAGCGACGTCGACGACGCCGGCACTCCGGCCGCCCGCGTCCGGCCCCGCCCCCTCACGGCGGCGGCCACGGCGGAGGCGATCGCCGAGGCCGACCCCGCTGTCCTCGCCGCGCTCGTGGACGGCCCCGCACCGACCCCGGACGAGCTGGACGAGGCACTGGCGGCCCGTACCGCCGACGGCTCGCTCCACCCGCTCCTCTTCGGCTCCGCGCTCGGCGGCCAGGGTGTACCCGAACTCGTCCTGGCCCTGACCCGGCTCGTCCCCCGGCCCGCCCCGACCGCCGCGGACGCGCCCCCGCGCGGCACGGTGTTCGCCGTACGCCCCACAGCGGACGGCGCCAGGACGGCGTATCTGCGGCTCTACGAGGGCGAGGTGACGGAACGTCAGCGGCTGACGTTCCTGCGGCGGGAGGCCGACGGCCGGACCACCGAGGTCCCCGGCCGGGTCACCGGTCTCGATGTGATCGGCCACCAGGGACCGCTCACCGCCGGGAACATCGCCGCCCTGACCGGTTTCGGCGCTCTCCGGGTCGGCGACCGACTCGGTGAACTCGCCTCCCGGGCACCGCAGTTCGCGCCCCCGAGCCTGGAGACCCTGGTCCGGGCCCGGCACCCGGAGCAGTCGGCGCGTCTGCGCTCCGCCCTGCTGGCCCTGGCCGATCAGGATCCGCTGACCCATGCCCGGCCCGCGCCCGACGGCAGCACCGCGCTGCTGCTCTACGGCGAGGTGCAGAAGGAGGTCCTCGCCGCCACCCTCGCCCAGGACTTCGGGATCGAGGCCGAGTTCGAGCCGAGCCGCGTCCGGTTCCTGGAGCGGCCCGCGGGCACCGGCGAGGCGTCCGAGGAGAACCCGTGGCTCGACCGCGGTCACTGCTTCGCGACGGTCGGGCTGCGGGTCGAGCAGGGGACGCCCGGCTCGGGCGCGGTGTTCACGTACGAGACCGAACTCGGCGCTCTCCCCCGCGCGTTCCACCAGGCGATCGAGGACACGGTCCACGCGAGCCTGCTCGCCGGCCCGCACGGGTGGCCGGTCACCGACTGCCGGGTCGTCCTGGTCCGCTCCGGGTTCGTCGGGCCGCTGAGCACCGCCGCGGACTTCCGGGCGCTCACGCCGGTGGTACTGCGCCGCGCCCTGGAGCGGGCCGGGACGCGGGTGTACGAGCCTTACCACGCCTTCGAGCTGGAGATCCCGTCGACCGCGCTGGCGCCGGTGACCGGTCTGCTCGCGTCCCTCGGCGCGGAGTTCGGCCGGACCACGGGGATCGCGACCGGCTGGCGCCTCACCGGCGAACTGGGGGCCCGGCGCGTGCGCGAGGCCGAGCTGCGGTTGCCTGGGCTGACGCACGGCGAGGGGGTGTGGTGGTCGCGTGTGTCGGGCGACCGCGCGCTCCGGTAGACCCCGCCCCCTCTCAATTGTTCCGATACGTCAACAGGACGGTCTGGCAGGGCATTTGACGGGCATCCGTCTCAGTACGAAGGAAGAAGGAGGTCCGTCGCCATGACGACGTCCATCAAGGCCGTGCGGCGCATGCCCCTCTGGGCCAAGGTGCTGAGTGCCGTGGTGCTGGTGTTCGCGCTGCTGCTGGCCGGGCTCCGGCTGGCGGTGCTGCCGGGGCTGGGGGACATCTTCGGTGAGGAGACGCACGACCGTTCAGGGCCCGCGCTCCTCGAATCCATCCAGGACATGAGCCGTTACGAGGCGGCGTCCGGCAACTTCCAGGTCGTCGTGGACCTGGAGAAGGACACCAAGTACCTGCCCGACGCGATCAAGGGCACGCGCGTGCTCTATGTGGGGGCCGGCACCGTCGACGCCTATGTCGATCTCGGCAAGGTCGCGAAGAACGACGTGACGGTCAACGGGGACCGCACCTCCGCGACGCTCCGGCTGCCGCACGCGGCGCTCGGAAAGCCCGCGCTGGATCCCGACCGCTCCTACGCGGTCTCCAAACAGCGCGGGATCTTCGACCGGATCACCGACCTCTTCTCCGACAACCCGAACGACGAACAGGCCGTCCAGAAGCTGGCGGCCCGGCACATCGGCGACGCGGCGAAGGAGAGCGAACTGACCGCGCGCGCCGAGCAGAACACGACCAGCATGCTCAAGGGCCTGCTCGGCTCCCTCGGCTTCACGGAGGTGAAGGTGACGTACGGGACCTGAGAGAAGCCGGCCCGCCCGGGTCGTGGGATCCGGGCGGGCCGGAGCGGGAATCCTCGCCCTGTCCGGGGGTAACTGTCCTCGCACGGGAATCAGTTGTAGACCGGAGGACTTTGATGGCCCGATCAGCTCCGCGCGCCCTCGCCGCGCTGCGTCTGCGCCCCGCGAAGGCCGAGAGCAAGCCGCCGCCCGAGAGCCCGCCGAAGTCCGCTCCCAAGCCAGCGCCGAAGGCCACGCCCGGGTCCTCGTCGAAGACCGCGAAGACACCCAGGACCACGAAGGGCTCGAACGACGCGAAGGCGTCCCCGAAGCCGCCCGGGCAGGCTCCGGCGAAGCGTCGCCCGTTCGCCTTCCTGGCACGGGTGCTGACGGTTCTGTGCGCCTTCCTGTTCATGGTGGCGTTCGCCGTGATCCTGGCCCGGCTGACCCTGGAGCCGTCCCCGGCGTCCGTGGAGCTGACCCACAACAACCTCCATCCGGGCCGTTCGCTGCGCGCCTATCTGGACCAGCCCGAACTGCGGGACGCCGTACGTCAGATCGGCGGAAACATCCTCCTCGGCGTGCCCTTCGGCGTCCTGATGCCCGTGATTGCCCCCCGGACGCGGGGAGTTCTGCGGGTGCTGTTCCTCACCGCGACCGTCATGCTCATGGTCGAGGTGGCCCAGGGCGCGCTGATCACCGGACGCGCCTTCGACATCGACGACGTCATCCTCAACACCACGGGCGCGCTGATCGGTTACCTGCTCCTCGGCCGTCGCGTCAGCCGCGCGGTGCACGCGCCTAAGCGGCAGCGGGCGTAGCTCCGGGCCCGGTCCGCCGGGTCGCCGAGGCCGGCTACCTCGACCTCCTCCAGGTGAGCTTGTCGCCGCCGACCCAGCGGACCGTGTCCGGATCGTCGAGGTCATGAACCGTGATGCCGGCTGCGGCCGCCACCCTCAGTACGTCGGTGAGCGTCCGCGCCGATCCGACCACCTCACCGTCGATCTCCACGATCCGGAACGGCGGGATGCCCGGCTGCACCCCGAGCACCATGATCCGCGGACGGGAGATGTACGGGCTCGCTATTTCGGTCATGCATCGAGGGTAGAGCGATTTCGGCCATAATGTACCGGCCACGGACGGTTCCGGAACGGTCACCTCCGCCCCCTCCGTGGTGCGGAGGCGACGAGGCCGGGCGACGCTGGAGAGGGAGGTGACGATGGCGATGGCGATGGATCCCGTCGAGGCGCTGGACCGGATCGCCTTCCTGCTGGAGCGCTCCCTGGCCCCCACGTACCGCGTACGCGCCTTCCGCACCGCGATCGACGTGCTGGCGGAGCTGTCGCCCGACGAGATCCGGCAGCGGG
The DNA here is from genome assembly GCF_000331005.1 of Streptomyces turgidiscabies Car8. Taxonomy (GTDB): domain Bacteria; phylum Actinomycetota; class Actinomycetes; order Streptomycetales; family Streptomycetaceae; genus Streptomyces; species Streptomyces turgidiscabies. Next base: position 8,758 of record NZ_AEJB01000457.1, on the reverse strand, counting down.
CCGGCACCGGCACGCTGGAGTCCCTGAAGGGCATCGGCCCGAAGACCGCGCAGGTGGTGCGGGAAGCCCTGGCCGGGCAGGTGCCCGCCTACCTGGAGAAACTGGAGCGCGAGCAGGGGATGATCCCGCCGCTCGGTGACGGGGAGCGGCTGCGGGCGCTGCTGCGCGGGGACTGTCATCTGCACTCGGACTGGTCGGACGGCGGCAGCCCGGTCGCGGAGATGGGCCGCACGGCTGCCCGGCTCGGGCACGAGTGGGCCGTTCTCACCGATCACTCACCGCGGCTCACGGTCGCGAACGGCCTGTCTCCCGAGCGGCTCCGCGAGCAGTTGGCCCTGGTCGAGGAGCTCAACGCCACCTGGGCGCCCTTCCGGCTGCTCACCGGCATCGAGTGCGACATCCTCGACGACGGCTCCCTGGACCAGGATCCGGAGCTCCTGGATCTGCTGGACGTCGTGGTGGTGTCGGTGCACTCCAAGCTGCGCATGGACGCGCGCTCGATGACCCGCCGCATGGTGGCCGCCGTACGCGATCCGCACTCGGACGTGCTCGGGCACTGCACCGGGCGGCTGCTCGTCGGTGAGGAGGCCCGGGGTGGCGGTGGCGGGCGGGGCAAGCGTGGCGGGGGCCGGGAGCGGCCCGAGTCGGAGTTCGACGCGGACGAGGTGTTCGCCGCCTGCGCCGAGACCGGCACGGCCGTCGAGATCAACAGCCGCCCCGAGCGACTCGACCCACCGCGCCGACTGCTGCGCCGGGCCGTGGCGGCGGGCGCGCTGTTCGCGATCGACACCGACGCACACGCCCCCGGCCAGCTGGACTGGCAGATCCACGGCTGCGCCCGGGCGGAGGAGTGCGGGGTACCGGCCGAGCGGGTGGTCACGACCTGGCAGGTGGACGACCTCCTGGCCTGGGCCCGGGAGGGCAAGCTGCCGTCGGGCGTCGGGGAGAACGGCGGCACAACCTGACGTCGCGCGCCCCAACCGGCAGACCCACGGCACGCCCGCGCGCACGACTACGACGTACCGGCCGAGCGGGTGGTCACGACCTGGCCGGTTGACGACCTCCTGGCCTGGACCCGGGAGCGCAAACTGCCCCCGGGCCTCGGGGAGAACGGCGGCACAACCTGACGTCGCGCGCCCCAACCGGCAGACCCACGGCACGCCCAGGCGCACGACTGCGGCGCACCGGGCGAGCGAGCGGTCACTACCTGGCCGGTCCACGACCTGCTCGCCTGGACCCGGGAGCGCAGACCGCCCCCGGACCTCGGGGAGAACGGCGGCACGACCTGACGTCGAGCGCGCCCCAACTGCCAGACCCACGGTCACGCCCAGGCGCACGAGTACGACGTACCGGCCGAACGGGGGGCACGACCTCTTGGCCTGGGCCCGGGAGGGCAAGCTGCCGTCGGGCGTCGGGGAGAACGGCGGCACGGCCTGACGTCGAGCGCGCCCCGACCGGCAGACCCACGGTCGCACCCGGGCCCACCAGCGCGCGGCGTACCGGCCGAGCGGGGGGTCACGACCTCCTGGCCTGGGCCCGGGAGCGCAGGCTGCCACCGACCCTCGGGAGGGCGGGGGCGCGGTTTGACTTCGAGTGCGCTTCAATCCGTAGCGTGCTGAGCATGACCACCGCACAGCACAAGATCGGCTCGGGCTTCGATGCCCGGAGCACCGCCGACGACGTCCTCGCGGGCGTCGACCTCAGTGGCCGGCTCGCGCTCGTCACGGGCGGCTACTCGGGCCTCGGCCTGGAGACGACCCGCGCGCTCACCAAGGCGGGCGCCCGGGTCGTCGTGCCCGCCCGGCGCCCGGAGGCGGCGCGGGAGGCGCTGGCCGGCATCGAGGGTGTCGAGGTGGACGCGCTCGACCTCGGCGACCTGGAGAGCGTGCGCGCCTTCGCCGACCGTTTCCTCGCCTCCGGGCGCCCCCTCGACCTCGTGATCGACAACGCCGGGATCATGGCCTGCCCCGAGACCCGGGTGGGCCCCGGCTGGGAGGCCCAGTTCGCCACCAACCACCTCGGCCACTTCGCGCTCGTCAACCGGCTCTGGCCGGCTCTCGCGCCCGGCGGAGCCCGCGTCGTCTCGGTCTCCTCGCGCGGCCACCACTTCTCCGGCATGCGCTGGGACGACGTGCACTGGCAGCACGGCTACGACAAGTGGCAGGCGTACGGCCAGGCGAAGACGGCGAACGTCCTGTTCGCCGTCCACCTGGACAGGCTCGGCCGCGACACCGGTGTACGGGCCTTCGCCCTGCACCCCGGCGCCATCTTCACCCCGCTCCAGCGCCATGTCCCCGTCGCCGAGCAGATCGAGCGCGGCTGGCGGGACGCCGAGGGCAACCTGGTCGAACTGGCGGGCATCAAGACGCCTCAGCAGGGCGCGGCCACCCAGGTGTGGGCCGCGACCTCCCCGCGACTGGCCGGAATGGGCGGCGTCTACCTGGAGGACTGCGACATCGCCGAGCCCGCCGTGGCAGGCGACGAGCGGGGCGGCGTACGCGACTACGCCGTCGACGCCGAGGAGGCCGCGCGTCTCTGGAAGCTGTCGGCACGGCTCACCGGCGTCGACGCGTTCGCGGTCTAGCCACTGGACGGCTCGCCCACTCGCCCACTGGTCAGGATGAGGAGCCTGTGCCGGGTTCCGCGGGGCCGTACAGCGCGGCGGGCGCGCCGGTTGCCAGGGCCCAGTACCGGTCGCCGTACGACCAGTGCCACCACTCCGTGGGGTAGTTGACCAGTCCGGCCCCGCTCAGCGCCTTGCCCAGGATCTCCCGGTGTGCGCGGGCCTCGGCGCCGATGCCGTCGGCGTGTGTGTAGCAGGCGCCCGCGCTGTCCTCGGGGCTGGCGTTCATCGCGGTGCCCAGGTCGAGTTCGCGGCCGTCGGCGTCGGCGAGGGTCAGGTCGACGGCGGCGCCCGCGCTGTGCGGGGCGATCTCGGGCGGGGAGACGTAGCGGCTGGCGGCGTTGCGGAGCCGGTCGTCGGGCCAGTCCGGGTGCTGGGCCCGCAGTTCGGCGGAGTAGCCCTCGAAGTAACGGCGTTGGAGGGCGGGCGGCCGGTAGCCCTCGACGAACAGCAGCCGTAGGCCGTCGGGGAGCAGCGCCTGCGCGTCGAGCAGCCGGCCGAGGACGCCCTGCCGCAGCGTGAACTGGGCGCCGCCGGACGCGTGTTGCTGCCGGTCGTCGGTGAGCAGGGCGCCTCGCACCTCCACCAGCGGCTCACCGCACTCCTCGACGGGTACGGCGGCGACCTTCGCGTCGGACATCAGGATGATCTCGCTCATGCCCCGATCATCTCCCGCCGCACGGGGTGACGCCTCGGTGGACCGGCGCGGACGGTGCGCGGGTCAGAGATCGGCCAACGCGGCCGTCAGCGCGGGTCCCACCACTTCCCGCGTCCACCGCACGCGCTCCTCCCCCACAGCCCGCGGCACCGTCTCGGCCAGCATGATCAGGTAGAGGTAGGCGCGGTACAGAGCGAGCCGCCGACAGGTCGCGGCGTCGAACTCGACCTGCCCTCCCGCCTCCTGATATCCCGTCAGAAACTCGGCCTCACCCCTGATGTCCCCCAGCAGTGCCAGCGACACGAAGTCGGCCACCGGGTCGCCCCAGAACATGCGCTCACCGTCGATGAGACCGCCGACCCGGGGAGCGCCCGCCGAACGGTCCACCAGGATGTTGCCGTCCCAGAGGTCGAAGTGGACCAGCCGGGGCACGGTGACCTCGTCCAGGGCGTCGTACGCGGCCCGGAGGGAACGGGCCACCTCGCCCACCGGGACCGGCAGCCACGCGTCGTAGCGCACGGCGTCGTCGAGCACGGCGTCGAGCATCGCCGTGAACGCCGTACGCCAGTCGGGGGCGAGGGGGCCGAGGGCACCGGAGGGGTAGCCGAAGGCGGACCCGGTGACCTGGTGCAGCCGGGCCACCAGGCCGCCGAGTTCAGCTCGCAGGAGCACCCGCTCGGCGCCGGTGGTGGAGTCGTCCCAAGGAGTGCCCGGGCAGGCGGTCATCAGGAGGTGACCGTCCCCGACGGCCACGACGCTCGGCGCCTGCACACCTACCGTGGCGGCGGCTCGGTAGAACTCCGCCTCGGAGACGAGTAGTCGGGACTCGTGGCGCAGCCCCGGCACCGTTTCGGGCGGTGGGATCTTCAGGACGTATCTGCTGCCGTCGGCCAGTCGCAGTTCCTCGACCGTGTTGTACGTTCCGCCGGTGAGTGGACTGCAGTCCACGAGGCCGTCCGGGGGCAGCCCCGCCGATACGAGGACCTGTCTGGCCCGCTCCCACGAATCGGTCACCGTCCGCGCCTCCCCTGCCTCAACCGGCGCGCCCGCGCACTGCGTACGGCCCTGGAACAGGGTACGGAACGTGCCTCCCGGCCGTTCCCCACTCCCCCGCCCGCGGCAGGACAGACCCGACGTGCGGGGATATTCTGGACGTGGTAACGATCATTTCCGGGCCGGGTCCGGGGGTGGGGCGGGCCGCCGGCTGTCGGAGGGCGGCGTCTCATGAGCGTGAAAGCGAAGTCCGCGGTCGCGAGTGCCTCGGCCATCCTGGTCGCGCTGGGCGGAACGTCCGCGGTGGCCGTCCCGGCGGACGATCCGTCGCCGCAGGAGATCTTCGAGGAGGCCGCGCCGGCCACGGTGCACGTGATCGGCAACTCGGCGCTGGGCAGCGGTTTCGTCTACGACGCCGAGCAGGGACTCATCCTGACCAACGCGCATGTGGTCGAAGGGCAGAGCGCGTTGAAAGTGGTCATCGACAACAAGGAGCCGGTCGCCGTCCGGCTGCTCGGCAGCGACCCCTGCGAGGACCTGGCCGTCGTCAAGCTCACGGCTCCGCAGAAGGACCTCAAGGAACTGGACTTCGGTGACAGCGGCGACCTCAAGGCGGCCGACACCGTCACCGCCCTGGGTTACCCGACGTCCCTCGGCGACTACGCCACGCAGAAGCCCGTGTACACGTCCGGCAGCGTGCAGTCGCCGGACGTCTCCGCCGATCCGAGCGTGTCCTATCCTCACCTGCCGGCCACGATCCAGCACTCCGCGACGCTGAACCACGGAAACAGCGGCGGGCCCCTGCTCGACAGCGACGGCAAGGTGGTCGGGATCAACACCCTGGGAAACGCCGAGGCGTCGGGGCAGTACTACTCGATCGCCGGCGACCATGCGAAGCCCCTGCTCGCCGGCCTGGTGTCGGGCGACAGGAAGAACGACCCCGGTTGGGAACTCACGTCGCTGGAGGACGCCGGTCTGAGTTCGGCGGACAACTTCGCGGATCCGGAGGATCAGCAGTACATCCTCGACATGCAGAGCAAGCTGCTCGACAAGGGCGTCACCGGTCTGTTCGTAATGAGTACGGCGACCAACTCCGCGGCGGACAAGGCGAAGCTGGAGGAGGGTGACGTGATCACGAGCGTCAAGGACGCGCCGGTGCGTACCGTCGGCGACCTGTGCGACGTGTTGCAGTCCGCCGCACCGGGCGAGAAGCTGCCGCTCGAAGGCTTCTACACCTACAACGCCGCCACGCCCGACTACTCGTTCGGCGAGGCCTGGTCCACCGACCTGACGCTGCCGGGCAAGTGAGGAGACGGCCCCACGGCTACCCGGAAACGACGGAGTGGGCGGTCCCCGCACCCTCAGGGGCGCCGAACCGGGCAAGGCAGTGCCACACCTTCTTCAGGTCCTGCGGTTCGTGCCGGCCGGTGCGGGCCGCGTCGCCGATGATCCGCGGGTCCAGGTGTCCGTCCTCGGCGATCCGGGCTCCCAGGTCGACGTACTCGGGCCCCCGGTAGTCGGCGTGACGGCGCAACTCGCTTACGGGGAGCCGGTATCCGGGATGCCATTCGAGCGGTACGGGCAGGGCACACGCCGCCTCCTCCACCGGGGTGCCGCGATAGCTCGCGTCGAGGACCAGCGCCTCGACGTCCCGGGCGAGCTCGACGGGGCCGTGCACCTGGGCCTCGATGTAGTCGTCGAGCGCGTCCCGCGTGTCCGCCTCCGCGAGGGCGACGAGGGACATGCCGGCGGCGACCCCGAAGTGGGCGGGCAGCGCCGCGCTGTCCGGGTAGCAGAAGGTGGCCCGCGTGAGGGCGGCGCCGGTCAGCCGGAAGTGCGAGGAGCCGAACCTCGGGGCGGCGCCCACGACTTGGCGGCGGAAGTTCAACGCCCCGTACACCGGGCGGTGTTGGGCGGGCGCGCTGTCGTACGCCTCGGCGAACATGCGGCTCTCCCAGCGCCAGCGGTCGCCGCCGGGTCGGGCGGTGAGCCCGCCGTTGCTGGTCCCGGTGACGAACTGCGAGCGGTAGACACCGTCCTGTGCGAGCGCCCTGAGCAGGTGCAGGTCGCGGAATGTCCGGTCGGGGTGGAAGTTCAGGGTGACCCGCAGGTCCGGGGGCACGGCCGGGCCGGCCGAGAGGGCCGCGACATGACGGAGGGCCTTCGTGTGCGCGGAATCGGGATCGTCCACCATGCGCACCAGGAGATCATCCGGCGGGCCGGGAGATCCACGGTTTTCCGGTCGACGAGGAAACGTCGCTGATCACGTGAGGAATACCTCCTTCCGCATCATGCGCGCCCGCGGACTTCGGTGAGTACGCTCGGTCCGTTTGTGGGAAGGGAGGCGTGCGCGCGCATGCGAGTGGTACCTGGAGAGTGGACGGCTTCCGTCGTCCGGTTCGTGGGCAAGCACCGCGAGCCCGTGGTGGTCCAGTCCCTGCGGTCGGCGGCCGCGGCGACGATCGCCTACGTCGTCGCGCTCCGCGTCAGCCCGGAGGCCGCGCCGCTCACCGCCCCGCTGACCGCCCTGCTGGTCGTCCAGGTCACCCTGTACGCCACGATCACCACGGGCATCCGCCGGGTGAACTCCGTGGTCGCCGGTGTCGTCATCGCGATCGGCTTCAGTGTGCTGGTGGGCCTGACCTGGTGGAGCCTGGGACTGATCATCCTGGCCTCGCTGGCGGTCGGGCATCTGGTGCGGGTCAGTGAGTTCGTGCCCGAGGTGGCGATCAGCGCGATGCTGGTGCTCGGCGTCACCCGGGTCGGGGACACGGCATGGGCTCGGGTGCTGGAGACCGTGATCGGCGCTGCCGTCGGGCTCGCCTTCAACCTGCTGTTCGCTCCCCCGGTGTGGGTGGACGCGGCCGGCGAGTCCATCGAGGGTCTGGCGCGCCGGGTACGACAGTTGATGCTGCGTATGGGCGAGGAGGCCGCCGGGCGCACCCCGGTGGACCACGCGACCGCCCGGCTGCACGAGGCCCGCCGGCTCGACCACGACATCGTCGAGGTGGACGCGGCGCTGAAGCAGGCCGAGGACAGCCTGCGGCTCAACCCGCGTGTCCGGGAGGGCCTGCTGCACCGGGTGGTGCTGCGCACCGGCCTGGACACCCTGGAGATCTGCACGGTCGTCCTGCGTGTCCTCGCCCGCAGCCTCACCGACCTGGCCAAGGAGCGGGAACCCGACCCGCTGTTCGCCCCGGAGACGGGCGCCGCACTGGAGCGGCTGCTGGCCGAGATCGCCGACGCCGTGGTCAGTTTCGCGGTCCTCGTCACCACCGACGTCAGTGTCAGCGCCGAGTCGGCGGAGAGCCGGCTCGCCACCGAACTCCGGGCCGCGACGGCCACCCGCGACAAGCTGGCCCAGCTGCTCCTGGCGGATATCCAGGAGACCGCCGGGATCACTGCTCAGTGGCAGTTGCACGGCGCGGTCCTGACCGAGGTCAACCGCATCCTCGACGAGCTGGACACCGAGCACCGGTCCCGGCGGCTCCTTGAGGAGCTGGACCGCTGCACGCGTGAGGAGCGGGAGCGGATGCCGTGGGTGACCCGGCTGCGGAAGTACGTGCGGGTGCCGGGCAGGAACCGTGAGGCGGTGTCACGTCGTTCTATGTGACGACGTCACATGAGTACCGACTGGGATCGAGGGGGCTGCGCATGGGTGACTCCGAGGTGCGGATCGACGGGAACACGCTGCGGCTGCCGGGCGGTGTGGCCGTCCGGTTCATCCGTACTCTCCGCCTGCCGGAGACCGGCACGCACGCGCTGCCGCCGGGGCTCGGCGAGTTCCCGGTCCGCCGGGTCGCCGACTACGCCGACACGGTGCCGGATGCCTGGCGGGCACGCGGTGGGGTGCTGCTGCCGGTGTATCTGCGCGAGGCGATGTGGCTGAGCTTCGGGGGCACGGCACAGCCCGCCGCGTTGCAGGTGGGCGTGGGCAAGGTGTGCGCGGTGTCGGGCGAGCCGTGGAGCGACCGGCTGTCGAGGAAGCCGCAGAACTACGTGGTGCTGCCACGTCAGCCGTGGCTGGACGGCATCAACTCCGGCAAGGGCACGGTCCGCCAGTTCGTGGCGGTGCCGCTCGGGCTGGGTGCGACCGTCGAGGGCCAGGTCACGGGCGAGGAGGTGTGGGGCGGCGTACAGCTCCAGTCGTTCTCGCTGACCGACGTGGAACTGGCGAAGTGGCGCGAGGAGGAGCGGCTCCGGGCGGAGCGGGCGCGGGCGGCGATGGCGTCGACCGGGGGGTACGGCGGGGCCGTACCCATGGCGCCGATGGCGATGTCCGCCCCGGCGGCACCCGCCGGCGCGGCGCCTCAGCGGTCGGGGGCGGCGATGGGTCTGGGCGTCGGCGGATCGATGCGCCAGGAGGTCTACCGGGACGACCGGCCGCTCTCGGCGTGGTCGGAGCGGCCTGCCGGACGCGTGTTCGTGCATCTGGTGACCCCGCCCGAGTGGCGCCGCATCACCGGCGAGGCCCCGCCCCCGTC
>NZ_AEJB01000456.1 GCF_000331005.1 Streptomyces turgidiscabies Car8 | reverse complement strand
AACCCGTCCCGCGCCCCCGCCGGGGTCCGGACCAAGGGGTGGGGAGCGGACGGGTGCCGACCTTTCGCGCACCGAGAGGACGCCACCCCCATGTCCGCTTCCCTTCCCTCTCCCTCACCCCCCTCTCCCTCCCCTCCCGCTGTCGTCCCGTCCACGGCAGCCCAAACCGTGGGATTCCTACGGCAGTTGGGCGCCGAACAGATTGGGCACCCCGGTGGGACGCTGCTCGCCCACCTCTGCCGGGTCTACCGGCTGCTCGCCGCCTGGGAGGCCCGGCCGGCCCTCCGCCTGGCGGGCCTCTGCCACGCCGCCTACGGCACCGACGGCTTCCCCACCGCCCTGCTCTCCCTCGACCGTCGCGCCGAACTGGCGAGGGTGATCGGCCCGGAGGCGGAGGAGATCGTCCACGTCTACGCCGCCATGAACCGCAAGGCCACCTATCCGGGCCTGGCCGACCCGAACGCGCCGTTCTACGACCGTTTCACCGGTGGCGCCCGGCCCGTGAACCGGAGCCGCCGCGAGGACCTCGCCGAGCTGACCGCCGCGAACGAACTCGACCTGGCCCGCGTGAACCCGGTGTTCCGCGCACAGTGGGGCCCGGACCTGCTCGCCCTCTTCACCGGCTTCCGGCCCCTGCTGAGCGGACAGGCGTGGGAGGACGTGGAGGCGACACTGAGTCGCTGAGACCGGCGGTCACTTTCACCGTATTAGCGGTAACTTATGGTGATACGTAAGGATGTCCCGAGAAGTAGGGGGTTGTGCGCCGGACCGAGTACGGTGGCGGTACCGAGCGCACTTCGCACGCCGTCATCCGTTTCGGCGTCGCCCTCGGGGAACGGCAATGCCGGATCGCCTCGCGTCCGGCCGGAAAGAAGCCGCCCCACATGAGCCTGATGACTCTCGGAGTACTCGCCTCCTCGCACAAGGAGAACGAGTTCCGCCTGCCCCTGCACCCCCGCCACCTCGACCGAATCGCCTCCGACCTGCGCGAGAAGATCTTCCTCGAACAGGGCTACGGCGAGCGGTTCGGCGTCTCCGACGACGCGCTGAGCCCCCTCGTGGCCGGGCTGCGCACCCGCGAGCAGCTTCTCGCCGAGTGCGACGTCATGCTGCTGCCCAAGCCGACGCACGACGACGTCGCCGAGCTGCGCGAGGGCCAGGTGCTGTGGGGATGGCCGCACTGCGTGCAGGACCAGAAGATGACCCAGCTCGCCATCGACCGACGGCTGACCCTGATCGCCTGGGAAGCCATGAACCACTGGACCTCGACGGGCGCCTTCAGCGTCCATGTGTTCCACAAGAACAACGAGCTGGCCGGCTACTGCTCGGTGCTGCACGCCCTCCAGCTCGGCGGCCTGACCGGCCACTACGGCCGCCGCCTGCGCGCGGTGGTCATCAGCTTCGGTGCCACGGCGCGCGGCGCGGTCACGGGACTGGGCGCCATGGGGGTCACCGACGTCACGGTGCTCACCCAGCGTGCCGCCGCGGCCGTGGCCTCGCCGATGCCGTCTGTCGTGATGGCCCACTTCGAGGAGCAGGAGGACGACCCGTCGCGCCTCCAGGCATCGACCCCGACAGGTCCCGTGCCGCTGGCGGAGTACCTGGCCGGGTTCGACATCATCGTCAACTGCGTCCTGCAGGACACCGACGCACCGCTCACGTTCGTCACCGACGAGGAACTCGCCCGGTTCCGGCCGGGGACCTTCTTCGTCGACGTCTCCTGCGACGAGGGCATGGGCTTCGGGTGGGCCCGCCCGACCACGTTCGGTGAGCCCATGTTCACGGTGGGGCCGGGCTGCCACTACTACGCGGTCGACCACAGCCCGTCCCACCTGTGGAACTCCGCCACCTGGGAGATCAGCGAGGCGCTCCTGCCGTATCTGCGCAAGGTCATGAAGGGCCCGGCGGCCTGGGACGCCGACGTCACGCTGAGGAAGGCGATCGAGATCCGCGACGGCGTCGTCCAGAACCCGAAGATCCTGTCCTTCCAGCACCGGTCAGCCACCTATCCCCACGCGCCTTCGCCGAGCTCGGCAGCCTGCTAGCGCCGGAGCTAGGCCGGGGCCGGCGCCGGGGCCGGCGCCCGGACCGCCAGCCACGCGCACAGTGCGGCCAGTGGCAGTTCCGCACAGAGTGCCATCGCTGCCGCCATGACGAGGTCGCTCCCCGCGGCCGCGGTCGTGGTGTCGAACCAGGCGTCGACCACGAGCAGGGTGGCGGCCGCGGTGGCCGCCAAGGGATACCGCCGGTCGCCACGGGTGGCGAGGACGCCGGTGGCGACCAGGCAGACCGCCTCAAGCGCGTCGAGGCCCACCCAGGTGACCGGCCAGTGCGTGACGGTCACGGTGTCCGGCAGACCGGTCGCCAGTACGTACAGCCACGGCAGCAGAACGAGCCCGCACGCGACCAGCAGCCACCCGGCCCGACCGACCAGCCGCGCCCCCGGCGAAGCCTCCTCCTCCTCCTGCTCACCCGCACCCGCACCCTCACCCGCACTCTCGTCCTCGCCGCTTACGACTGCGAACTCCCCAGTGTGTGAGGCAAGTTGACGCATGCTCTCGCTCCCCTTCCCGCGTGCTCCTCGCTTACGGCCTCCAGCCTCCGTCGCGCGCCCAGGCGTCGTCAGTCACGCAGATATCCGTCTTGGGGGTGGAGAAAAGTGCACCCCGGAGCCGGGCGCAGGCGTCATGGCCCGGCGGTGGCCGGCGGCTCTACTGTTCGGGCATGCACTACAGAGCGTGGCAACCGGGCCTTCTGCGGCGGCCGTTCGGGGGCGCCGGCCGTGCCACCGCGTTCCACTGTGTCGGCATCGCGATCCAGTTCGGCGTGCTGCTGGTCCTGGCGCTGCCGTGGATCTACTTCGTGCCGACGGCGCTGTGGGCCGTGACGGTGGCCGTCGTGGTGCCGTCTGCCGCCGTGGTGTTCGTCGGCCCGCTGCTCACCCGGGCGCAGCGGGCACGTTTCCGCGACCGGCTGGGCGTGGTCGTCCCGACGCCCGCAGGTCTGGCGGAGCGGCCCGGACCGCATGGCATCCGGCAATGGCTGCGCTCGCCGCCGGGCCGCCGCAGCTTGCGCTACCACCTGCTCGTCGGCCCGCTGTGCGCGCTCGGCGGCCTGCTGGTACTCGCGCTGTGGGCGGCGGGAGCTGTCGCGGCCTCCATCTACGTGTGGCTCTGGGTGACCCCGTGGCAGTGGGCGGAGGACGCGGGCTACTCGGTCGAGGCGGCGTACGTCACCGTCGTAGGCGTCGCCCTGCTCTATGCGACCGCCTGGCTGGCGAACGGGCTGGCCCGCCGGGACACCCGCGCGGCGATGGCGCTGCTCGGGCCGAGTCATGAGGAGGAACTGACCCGACGGGTGGCGGACCTCGCCGAGAGCCGCGCAGGCGTGGTCGATGCGGCTGACGCCGAGCGGCGGCGGATCGAGCGTGACCTGCACGACGGGGTGCAGCAACGGCTGGTCGCGCTCGCCGTCAACCTCGGCCTCGCCAAGGCCACCCTGGGTGATCTGCCGGAGGACGCTCGGAAGGTGATCGACGAGGCGCACCGCGAGGCGAAGGAGGCGATCTCGGAGCTGAACGACCTGGTACGCGGCCTGCATCCGGCGGTTCTGGAGGACCGCGGTCTCGACGCCGCCCTATCCGGAGTCGCCGCCCGACTCCCCATACCGGTGTGCCTGTCCGTGAGTCTGGAGCGGCGCCCGTCGCCCACTGTCGAGGCGGTCGCGTACTTCGTGGTCTCCGAGACCCTGACAAACGTGGTCAAGCACGCCCGGGCTTCGAAGGCGGACGTGACCGTCGAGCAGACGAGGGGGACACTGGTGGTCGCCGTCGCGGACGACGGGGTGGGAGGCGCGGACCCCTCGGGTGCCTCGGGCACCGGGCTCGCGGGACTCGCCAAGCGCGTCGCGTCCGTCGACGGTACGTTCTCCTGCCGCAGCCCTGTCGGGGGCCCGACCGTCGTCACCGTGGAGCTGCCGTGCGCGCCGTGATCGCCGAGGATTCCGTCCTGCTGCGGATCGGGGTGGTCAAGGTGCTGGAGATGGCCGGCTTCGAGGTGTGCGCCGAGGCGGCCGACGCGGCGGGGCTGCTCGCGGCGGTCGAGGAGCACCGGCCGGATCTTGCCGTGGTCGATGTCCGTATGCCGCCCGGTTTCACCGACGAGGGCGTACGAGCCGCCCTCGTGATCCGCCGGCAGTGGCCGGACACCTCCGTCCTGTTGCTGTCGCAGTACGTGGAGGAGCGGTACGCGACCGATCTCCTCGCCGCGAACACGTCCGGCGTCGGCTACCTGCTCAAGCAACGGATCGCCGACGTCGAGGAGTTCGCGGAGTCGGCACGCAGGGTCGCGGCCGGCGGCACCGCGTTGGACCCACAGGTCGTCGCCCAACTTCTGATACGTCGCCACAGCGATCCGCTCGACCGGCTGACCCCGCGCGAACGCGAGGTGCTGGCGCTGATGGCGGGAGGCCGGTCCAACTCCGGGATCGCGGCCGAACTCGTGGTGAGCGACAGCGCGGTCGCCAAGCACATCAACAGCATCTTCACCAAGCTCGACCTGCCCAAGGCAGACGCCGACCACCGCCGAGTTCTGGCTGTCCTGCGCCTGCTCGGCGTCGCGAACACCTAGCGCCGCGACCACCGATCCGGGGTACGGGTGGCGCCGGGTGCGTTGGTCACTGCCCGGCGGACACCGACCAACGCACCCCGGAGGTACCGGTGACGTGGATGTACGACGCGTCCGGGTCCGCCTCGCTGACCTCGGTCTCGTTGTAGCTGGCGGCGACCTTGCCGTCCGCACACTCCTCGGTGAAGGTCATACCGCGATAGGGAACCTCGACCGTCACGGTGCCCTTTCCTTCGCAGTTCAGGGCGATCCCGAGGGTTCCCTTACGCAGTCCGCCCTTGACTGGGATGACCCGGCCGAACTGCCCGTTGGCGAACGAGGCGATGGTCTTCCGGCCGATCTTCGGAGCCTCGGTGACGGTGTCGCCGTTGGGCTCCTCAACGTCGGCGGCGGGGTTGGCGGAGGCGGTGGGCTTGGATGTGACCGGGGCCGAGGTCTTCGGGCCGTTGCCGTCGCTGGAGCAGGCGGTGCCGGTCAGCAGTACCGCCGCGCAGATCGCTGCCGCTGTGGCGGCGCGGGTGATCGTGGTCATGTCCCGATCATCACCGCCGTAGACCCCCGGAAATCCACCCCGGCCGCGTACGCAGCACAGCTGTTACACAGAGGCCTGACGGAGGAAGGCGGACCAGGTGGTGGGGGAGAGGGTGAGGTGCCCTCCGGTGGGGTTCTTGGAATCGCGGAGGTGGATGGCGTGGGGGCAGGTGGCGACCTCTACGCAGTCGCCGCCCCCGCCGCTGCTGCGGCTGGACTTGCGCCAGGTGTAGGCGACTTCGAGGCACTGGCCGCCCTCGCCATCGCTGTAGGTCGACTTGAACCAGCTCAACTGCTCTATGGTCATGGCTTTTCCAGCATCTTCTCGATCAGGGCCAGGGATTCGCATGGAGTTAGCGCCTGCGCTCGGATGATCCCATAACGGGCGGCAAGGATGCGGACCTCTTCTCGGTCGGTGATCAGCTTCGGGTACCCCTGGACCTCCATATACCCCACCTGCTCTTTCCTCTTGGGGATAAGCAAGGTGAACGAGCCACCCAGACCAGGATGTTCGTGGCGTCCGGTCGGCATTACCTGCAGCTGCACGTTCCGCATGCGACCAACGTGCAGCAACTGCTGTAACTGTCCTGCGTACACATCGGGTCCGCCGATGGGTCGCTCAACCACCGCCTGCTCCATCACGAAGCTGCACTCCGCCGGTGGCCACCGCTCGAAGAGCTGCTGTCGCGAGAGGCGGTCGGCCACGAGCTTCTCGATCGTCGCCTCATCGTGCGGTGGGTGCCGTTGCGTGAAGACTGCCCTTGCATAGTCCTCCGTCTGCAACAGCCCGAGCACGCCCATTGTCCCTCCCCTCGTAGCGTGAAGACCCTGACTGCAGGGGAAGTTGGGAGTCATGGCGGAGAAGCGACGGAAGTTCGATCCGGAGTTCCGTGAGGGGGCCGTACGGATCGTCACGGAGACCGGCAAAACGATCGCGGAGGTCGCCGAGGATCTGGGGATCAACGAGGCCACCCTGGCGAGCTGGGTCTCCCGCGCCCGTCGGGCAGGGACCGTACCGGCTGGCGGGAGCGACGAGTTGGAGCGGTTGCGACGGGAGAATGCCCAGCTCAGGCGGGACAACAAGGAGCTGGGCATGGAGCGTGATGTCCTCAAACGCTGCATGGTCCTGTGGGTGAAGTAGCCGTGGCGGACCCGGCGTCCGTCGTCGGGGTGATCAGCGACTTCAGGACCGAGCACGGCATTTCGCACCGCGTCTCCTGCCGCGCCCTGGGCGTGAGCGAGTCGTGGTTCTACAAGCACCGCATCCGCCGACCTACCCGGCGTGAGCTGCGCAGACAGCACCTGATCGAAGCGGTGGAGGAGGAGTTCGACACTTCCGGCGGCACCTACGGCTCGCCGAAGATCTGGATCAGGCTGGTGAGGCAGGGCTGGCGGGTCTCGGTGAACACCATCGCGAAGATCATGGCCGAGCTCGGCCTGGTCGCACGGAAGGTGTGCAGACGGCGGGGGCTGACCCGGCCGGGCAAGCGGCCGGCCGCCCCGGACTTCGTACGGCGGGACTTCACCGCCGAGGCACCCGACCTGGTCTGGTGCGGGGACATGACGGAGATCGGGACCGGCGAGGGCAAGCTCTACCTGGCCACGGTCATCGACCTGTTCTCCCGCCGCCTGCTCGGGTATGCGATGGGTGCCCGTCACGATGCCGAACTGGTGGTGGCCGCCCTGCACATGGCCGTGGCGACCCGCGGCGGGGACGTGCGCGGCGTCATTTTCCACACGGACCGCGGCAGCGAGTACGGCTCTCGGAGGTTCCGCCGAGCCTGCCGCCGGCTGGGCGTCTTCCAGTCCATGGGCCGGGTCGGCTCGTGCTTCGACAACGCCGTCAGCGAGGCATTCAACAGCGTGCTGAAGGTCGAGTACGTCCACCGACACACCTTCGCCACACGCACCGAGGCCCGGATCCGGATCGCGACCTGGATCACCGACTTCTACAACAGCCGTCGGCTACACAGCGTGTGTGGCTTCGAGAGCCCGATCGACTACGAACATAGCTATCAGGCCAGCCTCACCGAGGAACTGGCTGCATAGGAAGGTCTCCACAAATCGAGGGGATTGACACATCGTGCTGTAGTCGTGCAGCGAGACGGCCACTTTCTCCAGATTGGCGTAGCCCTGATACCACTCGGGATGACGAGTCCGTACCTTCTTCATCGCCTCCTCGACCTCAGGGATCGCCTGCTCCAACAGGCCACCCGCGTTGAGGAGTTCGTCCGCCTTCCTCAGTAGATCGGGCCTCGTGATCCGCACCCCGCGCTCCATCGCGGAGATGGCATCCGGCCCGTACCCCACCATCTCTCCGAACTGCCTCTGCGTCAGCCCAGCCCGTTCCCGCAGACGCTTGAGCATCTTGCCCAGGGCCGTGAACAACCCCGTCGTACCGTCTTCCTCAGCCGGAGTCTCCGGCTTTCGCTCGGCATCCTCAGTCACGTACGCCACCGCCCTCACCTCGTCGTGGTCACGGCCGACAACCCGTACCCCTGACCCACCGCACCCGTACGGATACCCGGAGTCCACCGTCGCCCCTGGTCAGGGTAGGACGAACCGGCCACGCTCAGTGACGTGAACTCACAAATCTCCACCCCCCTCCCCGCCCCGACCGACGAACTGACCCAGCGCCTCAGCTGCACCCCGCGATGCGCCCGCCTCGCCAGACGCCTCACCGCCCAGCAACTCGCCGAGTGGGGATACCCGCACGACAGCGACGCGAACGACACCGCACAGCACGTCGTCGCCGAACTCGCCGCGAACGCCGTCACGCACGGCCGCGTACCGGGGCGGGACTTCGAACTCCGCCTCCTGCTGCTCCCGGAGGCCACCTTGCGTATCGAGGTGAGCGATACGCGGGGTGACCGGCGACTGCGCATGGTGCCCCGGTGGGAGATCGACGAGTCCGGCAGGGGCCTGATGATCGTGTCGGTGCTCGCCCGTACGTGGGGCGTGGCGGAGCGGGAGGTCGGCAAGACGGTGTGGGCGGAACTCCCGCTCACCATGGGTTCGAGAACAGGCGAGTTGGGTCTGCGTAACATCTCAGAATGGAGCCAGACCGAGTGACAGACGAGGCCGCCGAGTACCACTGTCTATGGGATGGTTCCGAGGCGGGCTGGGTTGTCCTGCGGACGGAGGTTGCGCTGGGTGCCATCTACAACATCAACACGCGCATGGCCCTCCTCGTCGAGGACAACGCTGTGTACGCACGGGTGATTGAGCTGATGCGCACGCACGAACGTCCGTTTCTGGACTCCCTCCCGTAGCGGACGCGGTGGTTGTCGCCCTCTGGCGGCTGACGAGGCGGACAGGTTCGAGGAGTTGAAGACGGCCGGCAGTGTGGTCTTGCAGGAGTACGGCTGCGGCTTCTCCACCCTGCTGGTGCTCGCCGGTCCGCCGGCCGGCACGGTGTGGTGGGACGGGCGGGCGACCTGCGACCGGATCGTCCCCCTGTCCCTGGATCACGTCGACGGTGCCCGGCCGATCCACTTCGGAGAATGGCTCAGGCATGGCTCCTGGGCCCTGCTGCCACCGGACTGGGGGCCGCGTCACCCACCGGTCCCTCTCATGCCTGGTCAGCCTGCCCCCGGCGACAACCTGAGCACTGGGGTTCTGACCACGGGGGCGACCGCTTGGAAGCGTGCGCTCAAGAACGCCCCCCGAACTGCCAGTTGTGCACCTCGATGCCCGCATAGCGCTCCGGGGTCGAGAGGACAGCGCGGGCCGTGACCGGGTCCGGTGCCCGGAGGAGCGCCGCCGTGCCGAGCCAGGTGTCGCCGTCGTCGGACAGCAGGGGCCCGTAGGCGATCAGGTCGTCACTGATGGGCGGCAGGGCAAGATCGGTCGCCTCACCGCTGCCGAGGCCGATCACCAGGTACCCGTCGCCGTCGGTCGGGCCGCCGGGGAACTCCCACATCGTGCGGCCCAGCGTGTTGCGCCACCGGCGGAGCAGCACGTCACGGTAGACGCCGGCCTGGTAGCCCGGCTCGTCGAAGGCGAACGCGCGGGCGGCGGCGGTGTCCGGCAGGTCGAGGATGTGCACGCTGCCCGTGGCGGTTTCGCGGTCGTCGGTGAGGGTCGGGCCGCGGGCGATCATCTCCTTGGCGTACCCGTCCATGTACGACCAGTGGTCTTCGAGCAGTTCGTCGCGCAGGGCCCCGGAATCGGCGCGGTCGCGGTGGTAGCAGAGAAACTCCATACACGAAGACCTACCAGGTTCCGCGGGTGCATGGCGCTTGACTTCACAAGACCCAAGTACGACATTCCCGCCCCATGAACCCAGAAGTGGACTCAACCAGACGTACTGAACTTCCTTCCAGGCGAGGCGTGTTGGCCGGTGCCGCCGCAGCGGGTGTTGCCGTCGGGGTGGGTACGGGCACGGCCCAGGCCGCAGCCCTCGCCCCGCCGCCCCTCCTCGGGACGTACGACGTCGTGGTCGTCGGGGCGGGGGCCGCCGGGATGACCGCCGCGCTGACCGCCGCCAAGCAGGGGCTGACCTGCGTCGTCGTCGAGAAGGCGCCCACCTTCGGCGGGTCCGCCGCCCGTTCGGGTGCCGGGATCTGGATCCCCAACAACCCTGTGATCCTGGCGGCCGGGGTACCGGACACCCCCGCCAAGGCCGCCGCCTACCTCGCGGCCGTCGTCGGACCGGATGTCCCCGCCTCCCGCCAGCAGGCCTTCCTCGCCCACGGGCCCGCGATGCTCTCCTTCGTCATGGCGAACAGCCCGCTCCGTTTCCGCTGGATGGAGGGATACAGCGACTACTACCCGGAGTTGCCCGGCGGCCTGCCCAACGGCCGTTCCATAGAGCCCGATCAGCTCGACGGAAACGTCCTGGGCGCCGAACTCGCCCACCTCAACCCGCCCTACCTCGCTGTCCCTTCGGGCATGGTCGTGTTCAGCGCCGACTACAAGTGGCTGGCCCTCGCCGCGGTGAACGTGAAGGGCGCCGCCGTCGCCGTCGAGTGTCTGGCGCGCGGTACGAAGGCGGCCCTCAAGGGGCAGACCCCGCTCACCATGGGGCAGGCCCTCGCGGGCGGACTCCGTGCGGGGCTGGCGTCGGCAGGAGTGCCCGTCTGGCTCAACACCCCGCTCACGGACCTCTACTTGGAGTCCGGAGCGGTCACCGGAGCCGTCGTCACACGCAACGGCGCCGCCGGTCTCCTCCGTGCCCGGCGCGGCGTGATCGTCGGCTCGGGCGGCTTCGAGCACAACGCGGCGATGCGTGCCCAGTACCAGCAGCAGCCCATCGGTACGGAGTGGACGGTCGGCGCGAAGGAGAACACGGGGGACGGGATCCGGGCGGGCGAGCGGGCCGGTGGTTCCCTCGCCCTGATGGAGGACGCCTGGTGGGGTCCCGCGATCCCGCTCCCCGGCGACCCGTACTTCTGCCTGGCCGAACGCACCCTCCCCGGCGGCCTGTTGGTCAACGCGGCGGGCTCCCGTTTCGTCAACGAGGCCGGCCCCTACAGTGACGTCGTCCACACCATGTACGAGCGGAACGGCACCGACCCGGACATCCCGGCCTGGCTGATCGTCGACCAGAACTACCGCAACCGCTACCTCTTCAAGGACGTCACCCCGACCTTCGTACTCCCGGCCGACTGGTACAACTCCGGTGCCGTGTACAAGGCGTGGACGGTCGACGCCCTGGCGTCCGCCACAGGTGTCCCGGCCGCTGCCCTCCGTACGACCGTCAGCCGCTTCAACTCCCTTGCCCTGAACGGCGACGACACGGACTTCGGGCGCGGCGACAGCGCGTACGACCACTACTACACGGACCCGGCGGTCCTCCCGAACTCCTGCCTGGCGCCCCTGTGGCTACCCCCGTACTACGCCTTCCGGATCGTCCCCGGCGACCTCGGCACCAAGGGCGGCCTGCGGACGGATGCCCGGGCACGGGTACTGCGGGCCGACGGTACGGCGATCCCCGGCCTGTACGCCGCCGGCAACGCCAGCGCCGCCGTCATGGGCCACAGCTACGCGGGTGCGGGCTCGACGATCGGCCCGGCGATGACGTTCGGGTATGTGGCGGCACTGGCGGCGGCGGGGGCGATCTGAGGGAGGAGGCCCTCAGCCGAACCGTGGCCCGCACCGATATGCCTGTGCGTTCCGCATGAACATGCCCTAGGGTCACGCTGATTGCTGGGGAGGCAACAGGTGCGTGTGAGGCACGGGGGGCGGTTCGCCGCGTCGAGAAGGACGACGGCGGTCGCGGGAGTGGCCATGGCCGTAGTAGGCATGGCGTTCGTCGCGGGATGCGGGCAGAGGTACGGGGATCCGGAGCCGTACGACACGTTGGCGCAGGTTCCGGAGAAGCTCGCGGTGAGCGGGACGACCATCACGGTCGGCGACCCGACAGCCGAGGTGACCGTGCACATGTACGAGGACATGCGCTGCCCGGTCTGTGAGGAGTTCGAGACGACCGGAGCCGGCCCGGAACTCCAGGACGCCGTGCTGCGCCGGGAGGTGAAGGCCGAGTACACCCTGGCCTCCTTCCTCGACGACAGGATGGGCGGGAGCGGCTCGAAGAAGGCGGCCAACGCGCTCAGGGCGGCCCTGGAGGTCGGCAGGTTCGCCGAGTACCACGACGTGCTGTACGCCAACCAGCCCGAGGAGGCGGTCGACGGGTTCACGGACACCCGCCTCCTCCAACTGGCCCAGAAGGTCGACGGGTTGCGCACCCCCGCCTTCGAGTCGGCGGTGAAGACGATGAAGTACCGCTCCTTCGTCACCGCCTCCGAGAGAGCGTACGAACGCGTCGGCACGGCGGAGGAACGGAGTCAGGGACAGGGCCCGGGCACACCCACCGCCGTGATCAACGACGTCCAGGTTCCCCAAGAGATCAGCGGGGTGCTGTACGACCCGAAGCTCTTCGCCGAGCTGTTGCAGGTGATCCAGGACCGCCCCGGAGAGTGGCAGTCGTACAAGGACTACAAGCCTCTTCCGGACCCCGAGGACTACGGATACTGAGCCAGTCGCTCTGACCGTCCCCGACCTCGGCCACGACCGGCCCCTGACCTGGACCGTCAGCAACGGCGCGCTGCGGATCGACGTCCCCGTGGCGGCCCGGGAAGCCGGGCAGCACGCCTGGGTCTTCAAGGTGCGCTGGAACTCCTGACCCTCACACTCTGCGGGCCATCAGGAACGCGTGCGCGGAGGTCTCCCCGGCCTCCTCGTACGCAGCCCGTACGGTCTGCGACGTGAGGGTGAACCCGGCCTCCGTCAGCAGTTCGGCGATCCGCTCGGGCCGGCGCCGCTGGAAGGTCATGGACACGGGGCGTCCGAAGGGCTGGTCGTGGTGCTTGTGCACGTCCCCCGCCTGGAAGCCCAGCAGCAGTTGCCCGCCCGGCGCCAGTACCCGACGGAACTCGGCGAAGAGGGCGGGCAGTTGACCGGCCGGGGTGTGGATGCTCGAGTACCAGGAGACGACCCCGGCGAGCGTTCCGTCGGCGAGGTCCAGCTCCAGCATCGAGCCCTGCTCGAACCGGATCCCCGGATGCTCCCGCCGGGCCACCGCGAGCATCGACGCCGACACGTCCAGCCCGAACACCGACAGCCCGAGCGAGTCGAGGAACCCGGTGACCCATCCCGGCCCGCACCCGAGGTCGGCGACCTGGCCGCCGACTGCACCCCGGTCCGCTGAACCCCGTACGAACTCGGCGTACGCGGTGAGCACGGCCCGCTCCAGCGGCTGGGCGGCGAGCCCGGAACGGTAGCGGTCGAAGTAGTCCTCGGCGATGGCGTCGTAGAAGACGCGGGTGGCGGCGAC
>NZ_AEJB01000455.1 GCF_000331005.1 Streptomyces turgidiscabies Car8 | reverse complement strand
ACCGCCGTACCGAGGCGGTTTGTTGCATCCGTGTCGCTAGCCCAGGAGGCCGCCCACCAGGCCCGGCTGGCCCGTGGAGGAGCCGCCCGTGCTGCCGTCGCCGGTGCCTCCGGTGCTGCCGCCCGTGGAGCCGCCGCTGGTGCCGCCCGGGGTGCCCGTGCTGCCGCCCGACGAGGACGGTCCGGAGCTGGTGCTGGGCGCCTGCTGGGCCGGGGTCGTCTGCTGCGGCGGAGCCTGGCCGGCGCTGCCCTGGGTCTGGCTGGGCCGACTTCCGGTGACGCTGCCGCTCTCGCGGGCCTCGTCGGGGGTGGTCGCGGCGCCGCCGGTCGTGGGACTGGCCGAAGTGGCGTTCTGGGTCGGGGACTTGGTGGCCGTCGAGGGGCTCTTCGAGGCGCGTCGTTCGCCGCCGGACTGCTCGGGGAGCGGGGAGCCGGGGAGTTGGTTGCGCGGGGCCTCGCCGGGGCCGGGGACGACCACGCGGTCGGCGTCACGGACGGCGCCGCCGAGGAGTGAGCCGATGAGGAGCGTGAGACCGATGACGACGGCCGTGACGAGGGCGCCACGGCGTAGGACGTAGGCCCGCAGCTCCCAGATGTCCGTACGGGGGCCGAGTCGGCGCCAGGCGCTGCCGGCGAGGCGGCCGTCGACGGAGTAGACGGGGGCGCCGGCGATGATCAGCGGCGACCAGGCGGCCAGATAGATGATGTCGGGGGCGTCGTAGACGGGGACGCTCTTCCAGCTGACGGTGAGGAGCAGTGCGGCGGAGAGCAGGGCGCCGCCGACCGCGGCGACCCGCTGCCAGAGGCCCAGGACCGTGAGGACGCCCACGATGACCTGGAGGAAGGCGATGACGAGCCCGGAGCCGACGGGGTGCTGGAGGGCGAACTGCCGTAGGGGTTCGGCGACTTCCCAGGGGTGAAGGGTGTTGAGCCACTTCATCATGGAGCCGCGCTTGCCGCCGTCGAAGTAGACGGGGTCGCAGAGCTTGCCCATGCCGGCGTAGATGGAGATGAAGCCGAGGAAGATGCGGAGCGGGAGCAGGACGACGCCGAGGTTCATCCGGCGGCCGGGGTAATAGGCGTGCCGTACGGGGTCGTTGGTGTGGCGCCTGACGCCGGTCCGGCGTCCGTCGGCGTCCCGTTCGTAGGCTTCGTCGCCCTCGTAGCCGAACTCGTCGTCGCCGTAGCCGGGTTGGCCGTATCCGGAGTCGCCGTACCTGGCTTCCTCGTATGCGCTGCCGGTGGTGCGCATGTTGGGGAGGAGGCGGCCGGTGTCGGGGTCGGAGCCGTGGGTGCGCTGGCTGCCGACGATGGGGGTCTCGACGGTCTGGTCGAGGGTGCTGCCGGCGTAGTCGAGTTCGTCGTCGATACGGGGGATGACCTGGGTCGCTCCGGCGTCGGCGGCCGGCGGCTGTTCGCCGTGGCGCACGCTGGAGCCCCGGACGGCCTGGAGCAGGCGGTGCGCGCCGGTGTCGTCGGGCGCCGACTTGCCGCTCCAGACGACGGGTGCCCGGCGTCGGACGGCCGTGGCGCCGCCGGCGCCTACGACGGGGATGCGCGCCGTGTCCTCGGAGGCGCCGAGGTGCCGGGCGACGCGGGACGACGGTGCCGCCCGCCGCG
Source organism: Streptomyces turgidiscabies Car8 (assembly GCF_000331005.1). Lineage (GTDB taxonomy): Bacteria > Actinomycetota > Actinomycetes > Streptomycetales > Streptomycetaceae > Streptomyces > Streptomyces turgidiscabies. Next base: position 6,337 of record NZ_AEJB01000455.1, on the reverse strand, counting down.
TCGAGGCCCCCAACTGCACGCGGAAGCTCGCATGGTTGACGATGACCTGCGCCGGATCGCTCGGCACCTTCACCATGCTCAGCGCGGGAGCGTCGTCGTATCCCGACGAGCGGTCCCCCGTGGGTGTGCGGGGTGTTCTGGTGTCCACACTCATCTAACCGAGTGACGTGAGGTTAGGACACTGCTTTGACTTGGCGGATGTGTCCGGGCCGCGTCAAGGTCACGTCACCCGCCCGGATTCCCCCGTACGGGTGACGCCGTGCACGCGTGTTCAGGCGCGTCGGCGGGCCGCTTCGTAGAGGACGATCCCGGCCGCGACACCTGCGTTGAGGGACTCCGTGCCGCCGGGCATCGGGATCCGTACGAGGTGGTCGCAGGTCTCGCCGACGAGCCGGGACAGTCCCTTGCCCTCGCTGCCGACGACGATGACGACGGGTCCGCCGAGGGCGGGCAGGTCGCCGAGTTCGTCGGTCCCGTCGGCGGCGAGACCGACGACGACGATGCCGGCCTTCTGGTACGCCTCCAGGGTGCGCGTCAGATTGGTGGCGCGGGCGACGGGGGTACGGGCGGCGGCGCCGGCGGAGGTCTTCCAGGCGCCCGCGGTCATGCCGGCGGCGCGCCGCTCGGGCACGACGACGCCGTGGCCGCCGAAGGCGGAGACGGAGCGGACGACGGCGCCGAGGTTGCGCGGGTCGGTGACACCGTCGAGGACGACGATGAGGGGGTCCACGCCGTTGTCGTAGGCGGCGTTGGCGAGGTCCTCCGGGTGTGCGTACTCGTACGGCGGGACCTGGAGCACGAGGCCCTGGTGGTTGAGGCCGTTGGTCATGCGGTCGAGCTCGGGCCGGGGCGCTTCCATCAGGTGGATGCCGCCGCGGTCGGCGACCAGCTGGAGCGCCTCGCGTACGCGCTCGTCGTTGTCGATGTACTGCTGGACGTAGAGCATGCTGGCCGGGACGCCCTCGCGGAGCGCCTCGACGACCGAGTTGCGTCCGACGACGAGTTCGGAGGACGCCTTCCCGCCGCGCCCCTTGGGTGCGGGCCGCCGCTGGATCTGCTTGGCCTTGGCATTGGCAATACGGTTCTTCTTGTGCTTTTTGCGCGCCTCGGCGGGCGGCGTGGGGCCCTTGCCCTCAAGGCCCCGGCGCCGCTGGCCGCCACTGCCGACCTGCGCGCCCTTCTTGCCGGACATGCGGCGGTTGTTAGCGGCCATGACCTACCTGTCTGTGTGGAGACGTGCGTGTGTACGTCTATGAGTGTGCCGCCCGGAAACCCGGGCGGCACAATCGATCAAGGAGATGAGCAAGGAATTGGGGTGATATGAGCCGAAATGCTCAGCGTGGACCGAGGGTCCAGCGCGGTCCCTGCGGGCCGTCCTCGATGACGAGGCCGGACTGGTTGAGCTGATCGCGGATGGCGTCCGCGGTCCCCCAGTCCTTGCGCCCGCGGGCGGCCTCGCGCTGGTCGAGGACGAGTCGTACGAGGCTGTCGACGACGCCGTGCAGATCCTCGCCGCGGTCACCGATCTCGCCGGCCCAGTGCGGGTCGAGCGGGTCGAGTCCGAGAACTCCGAGCATGGCGCGCACCTCGGCGAGGCGGGCCACGGCGGCTTCCTTGTCGTCGGCGGCGAGTGCGGAGTTGCCCTGCCTGACGGTGGTGTGGACGACGGCGAGGGCCTGCGGCACGCCCAGGTCGTCGTCCATGGCCTCGGCGAAGGCGGGCGGCACCTCGGCGGACGGCTCGACGACTCCGCCGGCCTTCTCGACGACGCGCTGCACGAAGCCCTCGATCCGGGCGAACGCCGACTCGGCCTCGCGCAGGGCGTCCTCGCTGTACTCGATCATCGAACGGTAGTGCGGGGTGCCGAGGTAGTAGCGCAGGACGATGGGCCGCCAGGCCTTGACCATCTCGCTGACGAGGACGGAGTTGCCGAGGGATTTCGACATCTTCTCGCCGCTCATGGTGACCCAGGCGTTGTGCAGCCAGTACGTGGCGAAGTCGTCGCCGAAGGCCTTGGCCTGGGCGATCTCGTTCTCGTGGTGCGGGAAGATCAGGTCGAGACCGCCGCCGTGGATGTCGAAGGCGGACCCCAGGTACTTGTGCGCCATGGCCGAGCACTCCAGGTGCCAGCCGGGCCGGCCTCGGCCCCAGGGCGTCTCCCAGGTCGGCTCGCCGGGCTTGGCGGACTTCCACATGGCGAAGTCACGGGGGTCGCGCTTGCCGGTCTCGCCGTCCCCGGAGGGCTGGAGCAGGTTGTCGAGTTCCTGGTTGGACAGTTCCAGGTAGCCGGGGAAGGAGCGCACGTCGAAGTAGACGTTCCCGTCGGCCTCGTACGCGTGTCCGCGCTCGATGAGCCCGCGCATCATCTCGACCATCTCGGTCACGTGGCCGGTGGCACGCGGCTCGTAGGTCGGGGGCAGGCAGCCGAGCGCGCTGTAGCCGTCGTTGAAGGCCCGCTCGTTCTCGAAGCCGATGGACCACCAGGGGCGGCCCTGTTCGGCGGCCTTCCTGATGATCTTGTCGTCGATGTCGGTGACGTTGCGGACGAACGTGACGTCGTACCCGCGGTAGGTGAACCAGCGGCGCAGGATGTCGAAGTTGAGCCCCGACCGGATGTGCCCGATGTGGGGAGCGGCCTGCACGGTGGCGCCACAGAGGTAGATCGAGACACAACCCGGTGTGAGCGGGGCGAAGTCACGGATCTGCCGGGCGTTGGTGTCGTACAGGCGAATGGTCACGGGTCCAGGGTAGTGGCCCCACACCAGTGCCTTGCGACCCTTGTGCACAAAAATCCGTCCCCTACGGGGTTCCGGGAGCGTGGGGCGATTTCCTCGGGGTTCAGCCCGTACGGACCACCAGTGCCGTGGCCACCGCCATCAGGCCCTCTTCGCGTCCGGGGAAGCCGAGGCCGTCCGTCGTCGCGCCGGAGACCGAGACCGGCGCCCCGACCGCCTCCGACAGGACCTTCTGTGCTTCGTCGCGCCGCTTGCCGATCTTCGGCCGCGGGCCGACGACCTGCACCGCCACGTTGCCGATGGTGAACCCCGCCGCCCGTACGATCCGGGCCGCCTCCGTCAGCAGTGCCACTCCGGACGCGCCGGACCACTCGGGGCGTCCGGTGCCGAAGTGCTGCCCCAGGTCGCCGAGTCCGGCCGCCGAGAACAGCGCGTTGCACGCGGCGTGGGCGACGACGTCCGCGTCGGAGTGGCCCGCGAGTCCCGTCCCCTCGCTCTCCCACTTCAGGCCGGCGCACCACAGTTCCCGGCCCTCCTCGAAAGCGTGGATGTCGGTACCGATGCCGACCTGGGGCAGCACCAACCCCGCTGCGGAGGGCGCGGGGGGTACGGCAGGTCGTCCGGACGTCTGTTCAGAACCCATCGTTGAGCCTCCTGCGGGCCAGTACCGCTTCCGCGAGCACCAGATCCAGCGGCCTGGTCACCTTGAACGCCTCCTCGTGGCCGGGCACGACCATGACCCGCAGGCCCAGCTGTTCGACCATGCTCGCGTCGTCGGTGACGTTCTCGGTCACCGTCTCGTGGGCCCGTACGAGCGTGTCGATCGCGAAACCCTGCGGTGTCTGGACCGCCCGCAGTCGCGCCCGTTCGGGCGTGGCGAGCACCGGCTCAGGTTCGCCGGGTGTCGTGGCGGGTTCGACCTCTTTGACGGTGTCCGCGAGTGGCAGTGCGGGAACCACGGCCTGCGCGCCGTCCCGTACGGCCTCGATGACCGCGTCGACGGTGTCCACCGGTACCAGCGGGCGGGCGGCGTCGTGCACGAGGACGATGTCGATGCCTGGCGGCAGGGCGTCCAGGCCGAGTTTCACCGAATCCTGTCTTGACTCGCCGCCGGGTACGACCAGGAAATCGGTGCGTTCGGGCAGCGCGTGGGTGTCGAGGAGGGTCTTCACCTCGGCGGCGCCGTCCGGCGGGGCCACGACGACGACCAGGGAGACCGCCCGGGACGCGGCCATCGCGCGCACCGCGTGGATGAGCATGGGCGTGCCGTTCAGCGCGCGAAGTGCTTTGGGGGCTCCCGGGCCGAGGCGTACGCCCCTGCCGGCGGCCGGAATCACGGCGGCCGTACGTGCCCCGGGCGGTGTGGGGCGCGATTCGTCAGACATCGGTTCCTGTCAGGTTTGTGTGCCGAGCCCTCGTGGGTATGGCCTGGAGGAGTGCCGGGCGCGAGCCTCGATCGGACCCTTCCGTGACTTCCGGTCGAGCCTGCTCCGGGCCCGGCACAGCAGGTATCAGTGCTCAAGTATCAGTACTTCAGTGCTACAGGCAGACCGCGGGGAGCTCGTGACCGCGGAGAATCCACTGCCCGTAGGAAATCCGCTGACGGCGCCTGTGCACGGTGTGTCGGATTCGACGCTCGGATGCGCGGTGGGAAATCCGGGCACGAACATGCCGCAGCGCCCGGCGACATTGGATACGTCATCGGGCACCGCGGCATTTCAGTGTGCTGCTTGAGCTGAGTGAGCGGGCTTTTCAGGGCCTGCGCGTTCAGGTCAGAGTCAGGACGCGAGCACCTCGTCGAGCAGGGCCTCGGCCTTGTCCTCGTTCGTGTTCTCCGCGAGCGCGAGCTCGCTCACCAGGATCTGGCGAGCCTTGGCGAGCATGCGCTTCTCACCGGCGGACAGTCCGCGCTCACGCTCACGACGCCACAGGTCACGTACGACTTCCGCGACCTTGATGACATCACCGGAGGCGAGCTTCTCCAGATTTGCCTTGTAACGACGTGACCAGTTCGTGGGCTCCTCGGCATACGGAGCGCGCAGGACCTCGAAGACCCGGTCCAGCCCTTCCTGACCAACCACATCACGTACGCCGACGAACTCCGCATTGTCCGCTGGCACACGTACAGTGAGGTCACCCTGGGCGACCTTCAGCACCAAGTAGGTCTTGTCCACGCCTTTGATCTGGCGAGTTTCGATGGCCTCGATCAGCGCGGCCCCGTGATGGGGATAGACCACGGTGTCGCCAACCTTGAACGTCATGTGACAGGTACCCCTTCCGTGGCTATCCAGGGTAACACGGAAACGGCGGCTTCTGAATGGCGTTTTCGCAGGTCAGGGCATATCTCGGGGCTTGACAAGTGCAACAGGAACGTGCTTCGGAAGGGCCGCGGAAGCGAGAACGGTGAGGGTATTCGCAGGTCGGAGCGGCTCTCCGAACGAACCGAAACCCGGACGTTACACTCGCCCGGAGGCCCCGACAGGCGACCAAACATCCACTTATGTCCGCTTCCAAGTGTGCGACTTACGCTACTCCGTTCGGTCAGCGGACTCGGGTGCGGGACGAATCCGGAATTGATCACGCCGGCCGATGTCCGCCGGACGATCAAGCCGATGACCCGGCAGATGATCTACGGGTGATCAATTTTCTGATGCCGTTCATTCCTTCACCGGAAATCCGCGAACCGGTAACTCTGTTTGCCGACGGCGGTTATGTGAATGCCGGACTGTCATGCCCCGAGGAAGGGTCAAAAGTGGCTCCTGAGGCACCCGCGCTCTCCCGGGACGGCGTCCCCGGTGACCGCTAGAGGCGGGTCGGGTGCGGTGGCGGGGGAACGGCTCGGTAACCTAAGGCCGCTGACAGTCACTTAGGGCGGCTTTATAAGGAGCTGCCCGTGCGTTCCAAGGAGTTGCCGCCGCCGTGAGCAGCAGCCTTCGACGCGGCGCCCTCGCCGCATCCGCCCTCGCGTTCTCGGTCGCCACGCTCGCCGGGTGCGCAGCCGGAAACAACGCCCAGACGCTGGAGGTCAAGCCGGACAACGCGGCCATGACCGTCGGCGACATCAAGCTGCAGAACGTCGTCGTCATCACCCCGTCGGAGCTGGAGTCGACCGGCCCGGCCGCCGTCTCCGCGACGGTGTTCAACACCGGCAAGACCGCCCAGACGCTGGAGTCGATCACCGTCCCCGGCACCGGCAAGACCGCCGAGCTGAAGGCCGCCAAGGGTGGCAGCCTGAGCATCCCGGCGCACGGCTCGCTCGTCATCGGTGGCGAGAACAACGCCTCCGCGGTGCTGCCGAACAGCCGCGAGGCGGTTCAGGACGGCAACGCGCAGAAGGTCACCTTCACCTTCAGCAAGACCGGTGACGTGAGCCTGCGCGCGTTCGTCGTCCCGGCGTCGGGCTACTACTCGTCGTGGGGCCCGACCGCGGCCCCCGAGACACCGGCCGACACCGCCTCGCCGTCCGCGTCCCCGTCCGGCGAGCCGGCCGCGTCCGGTTCCCCGAGCCCGTCCGGGGACGCCGGGTCGCCTGCCGCCGGGGCTTCCCCGAGCACCTCGGAGTCGGCCGCCCAGTAAGGGCCTTCGGCCACGCGTGTGCGGCG
>NZ_AEJB01000454.1 GCF_000331005.1 Streptomyces turgidiscabies Car8 | reverse complement strand
TCCTCATGTGTACGCGCGTGTGCCGTCACCCAACGGGCTGCGGCCCCGCGGTCCGGGCAGCCGTGGTGCGGCCCGGCTGCCGCAGCAGCAGGGCGATCACCGCCGCCACCATGGAAACGGCGCCGGCCAGGGCGTACGCGCCGTCATAGCCCCAGGCCGCGACCACCATGGAGCCGAGGCCGCCGCCGAACAGACCGCTGACCAGCTTGCCGCTGTACACCAGTCCGTAGTTGGAGGCGTTGTAGTTCTCCCCGAAGTAGTCCGGGGTGAGCGCCGCGAACAGCGGATAGAACGCGCCGCCGCCGAACCCGGAGAGGAAGGCGAAGAACAGGAACAGCGCCTCGCTCTTCGTGTCGCCCGCCCAGATCACACCGAACTGGGCCAGGCCCAGCACGACGATGACGAACACCAGGGTGGGCTTGCGGCCCCACTTGTCGGACAGCCAGCCCACGACACCGCGGCCGATGCCGTTGATGACCGCCATGACACCTATCGACGAGGCTGCCACCAGGGGACCGAAGCCCACCTCCTTGGCGAAGTCGACCTGGAAGGAGATGCCGAAGATCGACACGCCCGCGGTCAGCACGATGGAGAGCCACATCAGGGGGAGCATGCCGGTCCTGACGGCTTCCCTGGGCGTGTACTGCTTCACCGCGGGAGGGTTCTTGGCGAGGCTCGTGGCGTTCTTCTCGTCGCCGGCGAACGTCAGCGGATCGATGTCCGCGGGCCACCAGTTCTTCGGGGGATCCTTGAAGAAGAAGGCGGACGCCAGCACCACGATCATGATGTAGCAGCCGATCAGGTCCAGGACCCGGTGGTAGTTCGCGGTGTCGAAGCCGTAGTTGAAGATGAAGATGAACGGCAGCGATCCGTACGCGAACCCGCCGTTGACGAACCCCGTCCGCGCTCCCCGGCGTTCGGGGAACCACTTGCCGACCATGTTGATACAGGTCGCGTAGACCAGGCCGGCGCCGATGCCTCCGACGACGCCGAAGCCCAGGATCACCAGCCAGACGTTGCTCAGATGCGACAGGGCGAGGAATCCGAGGGCGCACAGCCCCGAGCCGATGTACATGGCCTTACGGGCCGTCAGGACCCCCTTCTCCCTCAGCCAGCCCGCGGGGAAGGCGATGCCGGCCTGGAAGAAGACCCAGACGCTGAGGATCCAGAAGGTGTTGCTCTGCGTCCAGCCGTGGGCGTGGGACAGGGTGTCCTCCGCCGAGCCGAACGCGTACTCGAAGACACTGATGGCCATCATGGCGATCCACGGCAGGTACACCATGAGCTTGCGGGAGTGACCGAGGATGTCCCGGTCGGTCTCGCCCACGCGGTAGACGCGGCCGCGGGGGTCGGTCACTTCTCGGTAGGGACGGTGTGCGGCTTCGGGGTGGGTCGACGAGCTGTTCTTCGCGATGGGATCTGCCGTCATGTCAGGCCAATTCCTCCGTGTCAGGCCATTTCCCTTGCTGACGTGTCAGGCCATTTCCTCGCCGAGCGGCTGGGGGTTGGGGGAGACCCGGCGGTCGGCCGCCGGCCTGCCCGGCGCCTTCAGGAACACCGCCAGTACGGCGGAGGCCAGTCCGATGGAGCCGGCCAGGACGAACGCGCCCTCGTAGTCCCAGTGGTCGACGACGACCGCGCCGACTCCGGAGCCGACGAGGCCGGAGATGAGCTTGGAGCTGTAGACCATTCCGTAGTTGGAGGCGTTGTTGTTCTCACCGAAGTAGTCGGCGGTCATGGCCGCGAACAGCGGGAAGATCGCCCCGCCGCCGAAACCGGAGACCATGGAGCAGAACAGGAAGAACGGCATGCTGCCCATCTGGCCGGAGACCAGCACACCGAACTGGGCCGTGCCCAGCACCAGACAGACGATGATCAGCGTGTGGCGTCGCCCGTAGCGGTCGGATATCCAGCCGATGACACCGCGGCCGGTGCCGTTGACGATGGCCTTCAGGGACATCGCCGTGGCCACGATCCCGCCCGCGAAACCCATGTCCTTGCCGAAGGGCACCTGGAAGGCGATACCGAAGATGTTGATGCCGGCGGTGCACAGCAGGCAGAACCACATCATCCACAGGACAGGCTGCCGGGCGGCCTCCCTCGGGACGTACTGCTTGACGGCCGGCGGGTTCTTCTCCAGCGCCCGGCGGATCTTCGGGTCGTCGGTGACCTTGAGCGGGTCCACGTGCGAGGGCCACCAGTTCTTCGGCGGGTCCTTGAAGAACCAGCCGGCCGACGCCACGACCAGGCACAGCCCTACGCCGACACAGGCGAGCACGGTCTGGTAGTTGCTCAGGTCCATGTACGAGGTGAACAGGAACACGAAGGGCACCGACCCGTAGGCGAAGCCGCCGTTGACGAACCCGGTCTTGCCGCCCTTGCGTTCCGGATACCACTTGCCGACCATGTTGACGCAGGTCGCGTACACGAGACCGGCGCCGATACCGCTGCACATGCCGAAGCCGAAGTAGGCCACGAGCACATTGGGTGCGTACGCCAGCGAGACGTAGCCGAGCATGGTGCCGACCGCGCCGATCATCATCGCCGTACGGGCGGGCAGCTTGCCGCTCTCCCGCAGCTGACCGGCGGGGAAGGCCACGGCCGCCTGGAAGAACACCCAGACGCCCATCAGCCAGAAGATGTGCCCGCTGTCCCACAGATGGGCCTCGTGGAGGGTGTCCTCCGCGGACGTGAACGCGTACTCGGCGGAGCTGATGCCCATCATGCCGATCCACGGCAGGATGACCATCCACTTGCGCCTGCGGCCCATGATGTCGACATCGGATTCACCGACGCGGTACACGCGGCCGTTGTGGTCCGTCACCTCCCGGTACGGGACGGACGTCGAGTAGTCGATGGTTGTCATCTTGGTCAAGACTCCTTGCGTCGAAAGATCTGGCCAGCGCCCCCTGTCCAAATGCCTTTCGTGCGCGCACGGGTCCCGGGGCCGGCCGACGCGCACCGTCGGACGTCCCCTTCGCCGGGTTACGTCATGAACCGCCCCCCAACTGCTGGGAGACGCCGCACCTCTGTGGTGCGCTCCGAGGCCTCACCTCAGATCACCCCGCTCGTCCTGAGCAGCCGCAGCTCCTCGTCGCCCAGGCCCAGTTCACCGATGAGGATTTCCTCGGTGTGCTGGCCCAGGAGCGGAGAGGGGGTGATGTGGGTGGGGGAGTCGGAGAGTTTGAGGGGGTTGCCGACCGTGGCGTAGCTGCCGCGTTCGGGGTGCTCGACCCGGACCACGATCTCGTTGGCGGCGAGTGAGTGGTCCTCGATGATCTCCTTGGTGGAGAGGATCGGCCCGCAGGGGATGTTGTATGCGTTCAGCCGTTCCAGGACCTGCCATTTCGGCAGGCTGATGGTCCATTCCTCGATCAGCTGGAACATTTTCGCCAGCTTCGGCAGCCGTGCCTCGGGGGTTGCCCATTCGGGGTCGTCGGCGAGTTCGGGCCGGCCGATGAGCGCGGCGAGGGGTTTCCAGCCGGGCGGCTGGACGATGACGTACACGTAGTCGTTCGGGCCGCCCGGCGCACAGCGCACCGCCCAGCCGGGCTGGCCACCGCCCGACGCGTTCCCCGAACGGGGCACCTCGTCGCCGAAGTCCTCGTTCGGATACTCCGCCAACGGACCGTGCGCCAGGCGCTGTTGGTCGCGCAGTTTGACCCTGCACAGGTTGAGCACCGCGTGCTGCATCGCCACGTTCACCCGCTGCCCCCGCCCCGTGCGCTCGCGTTGGAACAACGCGGCCAGGATTCCCGCCACGCAGTGGATGCCGGTTCCGGAGTCGCCGATCTGCGCCCCCGTCGCCATCGGCGGCCCGTCCTCGAACCCGGTGGTGGCCATGGAGCCGCCCATCGCCTGCGCCACCACCTCGTAGGCCTTGAAGTCCGTGTACGGGCCCGCCCCGAAGCCCTTGATCGACGCGTACACCACCCGAGGGTTGATCTCCCTGATCCGGTCCCAGGTGAAACCCATCCGGTCCACCGCGCCGGGCCCGAAGTTCTCCACGAGTACGTCGGACCGGCGGATCAAGTCGGTCAGAATCTCCTTGCCCCGCTCGGACTTGGTGTTGAGGGTGACACTGCGTTTGTTGCAGTTGAGCATCGTGAAGTAGAGGGAGTCCACGTCCGGCAGGTCCCGCAGCTGCCTGCGGGTGATGTCACCGCCGGGTGCCTCCACCTTCACCACATCCGCGCCCAGCCAGGCCAGCAACTGTGTCGCCGACGGGCCGGACTGCACATGCGTCATGTCCAGGACGCGAATCCCCTCAAGAGCCTTCGTCGTCACAGGTCACCTCGCTTGTCCGCTGTCTTGTCGTTGCCTGGTCCGTTGCCCTGAGCGTCCTGGTCGCACCGTTCCTGAGTACCGCTTGGCACATTGCATACAGTCGACGAATACTGTATGAAGATTGTTATCCCGCATCCGATGGGTGATGTCCAGGGGGCGTGCAGCACTTTTAAGACGGGAGCCGAATCATGGACCTGTACGAGCACCAAGCCCGCGGACTCTTCGAAGAACACGGCATCCTCGTGCCGAGGGCGGAGATCACCGACTCGCCAGAGGGGGCAAGGGAGTTGGCCAGCCGGCTGGGCGGCCGAGTCGTCGTCAAGGCGCAGGTCAGGACCGGAGGCCGGGGCAAGGCGGGCGGTGTGCGGCTCGCCGCCTATCCGGCCGAGACGGAACTCACGGCACGTCAGATCCTCGGCATGGACATCAAGGGCCACACGGTCGGCACGGTCATGGTGGCCGAGGCCGTCGAACTCGCCAACAGCGAGAGCGAGTTCTACGTCTCCTACGTCCTCGACCGTACGGCGGGCCGCTTCCTGGCGATCGCATCGGCCGAGGGCGGCACGGAGATTGAGGAGGTCGCCGCCGCCCGACCGGAGGCCGTGACCCGCATGCACATCGACCCGGCCGAGGGCGTCACCTCCGCGAAGGCCACGGAGATAGCCGAAGCCGCGGGGCTGCCACCCGAGTCCGTCGACGTCCTCGTACGACTCTGGCAGGTACTGGTCCGCGAGGACGCCGTCCTCGTCGAGGTCAACCCGCTCGTCCGCACCCGGCAGGGGCAGCTCCTCGCCCTCGACGGCAAGGTCACCCTCGACGACAACACCCGCTTCCGGCAGGCACGTTGGGGCGCGGAGGGGGCGGAGTACGGCGACACGCTGGAGGCGACGGCCGCCGCCAAGGGCCTCAACTACGTCAAGCTCGACGGTGAGGTCGGCGTCATCGGCAACGGCGCCGGCCTGGTCATGTCGACCCTCGACGTGGTCGCCGGCTGTGGCGCCCGACCCGCCAAATTCCTTGACATCGGCGGCGGAGCCTCGGCCCGGACCATGGCCGACGGGCTGTCCGTCATCCTCTCCGACCCCGACGTGAGGTCGGTGCTCGTCAACGTCTTCGGCGGGATCACCGCGTGCGACGCGGTCGCCGACGGCATCGTGCGGGCTCTGGGCACCGTCGAGTTGACCAAGCCGCTCGTCGTACGCCTCGACGGCAACAACGCCGCGCGCGGACGCGCCATCCTCGACGAGCATGCCCACCCGCTGGTCCAGCAGGCCACCACCATGGACGGCGCGGCCCGCCGCGCGGCCCAACTCGCCACCGCAGCCTGAGAGGAGACCGGACATGGCGATCTACCTCACCAAGGAGAGCAAGGTCCTCGTCCAGGGCATGACCGGCGCCGAGGGCATGAAGCACACCCGGCGCATGCTCGCGGCCGGTACGAACATCGTCGGCGGCGTCAACCCGCGCAAGGCCGGCCACACCGTCGACTTCGACGACCGTGCCGTACCCGTGTACGGGTCGGTCGCCGACGGTATACAGGCGACCGGAGCCGACGTCACCGTCGTCTTCGTCCCGCCCGCCTTCGCCAAGGCGGCCGTCGTCGAAGCGGCCGACGCCGGCATCGGACTCGCCGTCGTCATCACCGAGGGCATCCCCGTCCACGACTCCGTCACCTTCACCGCGTACGCCAAGGAGAAGGGCACCCGGATCATCGGCCCCAACTGCCCGGGACTGATCACTCCCGACCAGTCCGACGCGGGCATCATCCCCGCCGACATCACGAAGCCGGGCCGCGTCGGCCTGGTCTCCAAGTCCGGCACGCTCACCTACCAACTCATGTACGAGCTCCGGGACATCGGCTTCTCCACCTGCGTCGGCATCGGCGGCGACCCCGTCGTGGGCACCACCCACATCGACTGCCTGGCCGCCTTCCAGGACGACCCCGACACCGAACTCGTCGTCCTCATAGGGGAGATCGGCGGCGACGCGGAGGAACGCGCCGCCGCGTACATAAAGGAACACGTCACCAAGCCCGTCGTCGGCTACATCGCCGGCTTCACCGCGCCCGAGGGCAGGACCATGGGGCACGCGGGCGCCATCGTCTCGGGTTCGGCGGGCACGGCGCAGGCGAAGAAGGCAGCGCTGGAGGCGGTCGGCGTCCAGGTCGGAAACACCCCGACCGAGACGGCCCGCCTCGTAATCGCCCTCCTGGACGCCGACCGCGACACCGAGCGCGACATCGGCCGAGGCGCCGACCGTGCCTCCGGCCATGGCTGACAGCCGGTGACCGTCGGACCGTACGACCCCGCCGTGGCCCATGACCCCTCCGTACCCCACGACACCACCGCGTTCCGCACCCCTCGCACCCCCCGCCCCCGACTGTGCACCGAGAGCGGAGACACCGCATGACCACCACCCTCGACACCACCCGATCCACCCACCTCGTGGTGAAGTCCGGCACGTCCTGGGCCGACGCCTGGCAGCGATGCCTCGCCGTCGCCCCCGAGGCGTTCCGCGACGACCGCGTCCTCAACCTCTGGAACTCCGCCTGGCAGGCGGACGGCCGGACCCTGCCCGCCACCAGCCCGGTCGACGGCAGCCCCATCGCGGGTCCGCCGCGCCTGGACCGGGACACCGCCCGCCAGGCCGTACGCGCCTCCCTCGACCAGCACCGCGCCTGGCGGCACGTCCCGCTCGCCGAGCGGCGCGCCCGCGTCGCGGCCACCCTCGACGCTCTCACCCAGCACCGCGAACTCCTCGCACTCCTGCTCGTCTGGGAGATCGGCAAGCCGTGGCGGCTCGCCCAGGCGGACGTGGACCGGGCCATCGACGGTGTCCGCTGGTACGTCGACGGCATCGAACCGATGGTCGCCGACCGGGTGCCGCTGGACGGCCCCGTCTCCAACATCGCCAGCTGGAACTACCCGATGAGCGTGCTCGTTCACGCGATGCTGGTCCAGGCACTGGCGGGCAACGCGGTCATCGCCAAGGCCCCGACAGACGGCGGTGTCGCCTGTCTGACCCTGGCCTGCGCGCTCGCCGCCCGTGAGGGGATTCCCGTCACCCTCGTCAGCGGCAGCGGGGGAGAGCTCTCCGAGGCGTTGGTGCGGGCGCCCGAGATCGGCTGCGTCTCTTTCGTGGGCGGTCGCGACACCGGCGCCGCGGTGGCCACGGCAGTCGCCGACCTCGGCAAACGCCACGTCCTCGAACAGGAAGGCCTCAACACCTGGGGCATCTGGAACTACTCGGACTGGGACGCCCTCAAGGCCGTCGTCCCCAAGCTCTTCGACTACGGCAAACAGCGCTGCACGGCGTACCCGCGCTTCGTCGTCCAACGGGAACTGTTCGACGAGTTCCTGACGGCGTACCTCCCGGCGGTACGCACCCTGCGCCTCGGACACCCGCTCGCCGTCGAGAAGGCCGACGACCCTTACCCGGCACTGGACTTCGGCCCCGTGATCAACGCGGCCAAGGCGAAGGAACTGCACGACCAGGTCGCCGAGGCCATCGCCCGCGGCGCCGTCCCCCTCCACCGCGCCAGTGAGACCGACTCCCGCTTCCTGCCCGGCCAGGACACCTCGGCGTACGTCCAGCCGGTCACACTCCTGGGCCCGCCGCCCTCCTCGCCGCTGCACCACGCGGAGCCGTTCGGGCCGGTCGACACCATCGTCCTGGTCGACACCGAGGCGGAGCTGCTCGCCGCGATGAACGCCTCCAACGGCGCCCTCGTCGCCACCCTGTCCACGGACGACCGGGCGACCTACGACCGGCTCGCCCCGCAGATCCGCGCCTTCAAGGTCGGCCACGGCAAGCCGCGTTCGAGGGGCGACCGCGACGAGCTGTTCGGCGGGTTCGGCGCGTCCTGGCGCGGCGCGTTCGTCGGCGGCGAGCTGCTGGTGCGCGCCGTCACCCAGGGACCGGCGGGCGAGCGGCTGCCCGGGAACTTCCCGGAGTACCAGCTCATGCCGTGACCGGCGGCCGGGCGGCGCCCGTGCGGGGGCGCCGCCCGGCGGACATCGCGTGTACACACGTCGACGTAACAGTGAGGTGGCGATCATGACGAAGGCTCTTGAGGGGATTCGCGTCCTGGACATGACGCATGTGCAGTCCGGCCCGTCGGCGACGCAGTTGCTGGCGTGGCTGGGCGCGGATGTGGTGAAGGTGGAGGCACCCGGCGGTGACATCACCCGCAGGCAGCTGCGGGACCTGCCGGACGTGGACTCTCTCTACTTCACGATGCTCAACTGCAACAAGCGCAGTGTCACCCTCAACACCAAGTCCGAGCGGGGCAAGGAGATTCTGACGGAGCTGATCCGCCGGTCGGACGTACTCGTGGAGAACTTCGGGCCCGGCGCGGTGGACCGGATGGGTTTCACCTGGGACCGGATCAGGGAGATCAACCCTCGGGTGGTGTACGCGTCGATCAAGGGCTTCGGGGCGGGCCCGTACACGGACTTCAAGGCCTACGAGGTGGTGGCGCAGGCGATGGGCGGGTCGATGGCGACCACCGGGTTCGAGGACGGGCCGCCGATGGCGACGGGGGCGCAGATCGGCGACTCCGGGACGGGCATCCACGCGGTCGCCGGCATTTTGGCGGCCCTGTTCCAGCGTGAGACGACCGGTCGGGGGCAGCGGGTGAACGTGGCGATGCAGCATGCGGTACTGAACCTGTGCAGGGTCAAACTGCGCGACCAGCAGCGGCTGGCACACGGGGCCCTGGCCGAATACCCCACCGAGGACTTCGGCGACGAGGTGCCCCGTTCGGGGAACGCGTCGGGCGGTGGCCAGCCCGGCTGGGCGGTGCGCTGTGCGCCGGGCGGCCCGAACGACTACGTGTACGTCATCGTCCAGCCGCCCGGCTGGAAACCCCTCGCCGCGCTCATCGGCCGGCCCGAACTCGCCGACGACCCCGAATGGGCAACCCCCGAGGCACGGCTGCCGAAGCTGGCGAAAATGTTCCAGCTGATCGAGGAATGGACCATCAGCCTGCCGAAATGGCAGGTCCTGGAACGGCTGAACGCATACAACATCCCCTGCGGGCCGATCCTCTCCACCAAGGAGATCATCGAGGACCACTCACTCGCCGCCAACGACATGATCGTCAGCGTCGAGCACCCCGAACGCGGTCACTTCACCACGGTCGGCAACCCTCTCAAACTCTCCGACTCTCCCACCCACATCACCACCCCACCCCTCCTGGGTCAGCACACCGCCGACATCCTCATCGGCGAACTGGGCGTGGGAGAAGCAGAGTTGCCGACTCTCAGGGCGCAGGGCGTGATCTGACCGCCGGCGGCCCGACGCCGCTCGCACTCCGTTCCGGGCGAGGCGCAGAGAACCGCGCCGAGCCCGGAACGGCTCGTGTTCCGACACCCGACACCCGACCGGAGTGAGGTAGCCCAGCATGTCGACCCACGCACCCCGTCTCGCCCACAGCGCACCCGGCGCCGGTCCCGGCACCGGCACGGTCACCGACCGGCTCGTCGAGGCCAACCGTGCCTACGCCGCCGACTTCGCCGACCCGGGGATGGACGCCCGCCCGGTGCTGCGCGTGGCGGTCGTGGCCTGCATGGACGCCCGTATCGACCTGCACGCCGCGCTCGGCCTGGAACTCGGCGACTGCCACACCGTCCGCAACGCCGGCGGTGTCGTCACCGACGACACCATCCGTTCCCTGACGATCAGCCAGCGTGCGCTCGGTACCCGCAGTGTCGTCCTCATCCACCACACCGGCTGCGGTCTCCAGACCCTGACCGAGGAGTTCCGGCACGAACTGGAGCTGGAGGTCGGCCAGCGCCCGGCGTGGGCGGTGGAGGCCTTCAGGGACGTCGACCAGGACGTACGGCAGTCGATGCAGCGCGTGCGCACCTCGCCGTTCCTGCCGCACACGGACGACGTCCGGGGCTTCGTCTTCGACGTGACGACCGGACTGCTGCGGGAGATCGCCCCGAGTTCCTGATCCCGCCTGCCTTCGGCCCCCAGCCGTCTGCCCCCTGCCCCCACTCCCTGCCTCGTCGTCACGCGCTCCGCTCGGCCAGCGCCGCGATCTGCTCACAGTAGAAGTCGGTGGTGTTGGCGGTGTGCCTGCGCATGAGTTCCTCGGCGCGGTCGGGGGCGCCGGCGGCGATGGCCTCGATGATCTGGGAGTGCTCGTTCCAGGCGTCCGTGCCGCGGGGCCTGGCGATGGGCATGTAGTACCAGCGCACGCGCCGGTCGACCTGCGGGATGAGCTCGACCAGGACCGCGTTGCGGGACAGCTGCGTGATGTGGGCGTGGAGCGCCGCGTTGGCCTCCACGATGCCCCGGGCGTCGCCGGCCGCGAGGGCCGTGAGGCCGATCTGTTGCAGCTCCCACAGCCGGCCGACGTCGGCCGGGGTGGCGTGCTCGGCTGCGCCGCGCGCGGAGTGCGTCTCCAGAATGGCCCGGACGCTGAGCAGTTGCGCGCACTCCTCAGCGGTGGGGGAGTGGACGAACGCGCCCTGCGCGGGCCGCAGATCGACCCACCCGGCGGTGTGGAGCCGCTGGAGGGCCTCACGGATCGGCTGACGACTCACGCCGAGGTTCTCGGCGAGGTCGGCCTCGACGAGGTGCTGGCCGGGCTTGAGGGAGCCGCTGATGATCAGTTCGGTCAGGGCGTCATAGACGGCTTGGCGCAACGGGGCCGGCCGGGGGATCGGGCCGCTCGCTGCCACGGTGGGTGTGTCGGGCATGGACCCTCTCCCTCGTTCGACTGCTGACGGCGGGATGACAGACATCAACTACGGGATACTGAGTTTAGTATGCAATAGCCATTTTCGCGGTCGTGTGCATAGGGGGCGTGGAAATTTGGCTCACCTACCCCTGGTGTCCGATGAAGGCGTACAGAATACTGTATGCAATCACCTTAAGGGGATGATCACCCGTGTCGTACCGCACAGCTCTCGCAGAAGTCCTGGCCCGTGCCGTCGCACCCTGCGCCCAGATCACCGGCATGGAAGGCAGGTTCCCCCGTGGTGCCGTGACGGCCTTCGGGGCCACCGGACTGCTGGGGCTCACCGTCTCCACCGAGTTCGGCGGCGCCGGACTGGGCCTGGCGGAAGCCGCCGAGGTGGTGGCCCGGACCGCACAGGTCTGCCCGGCGACGGCGGCGGTACTCCGGTCCCACTACACGGCGGTCGCCGTCATCGAGTCGTACGGCAGCCCCTGGGTGCGCGGAGAGATCGCCGCCGGACGCCATCTCGGCAGCCTCGCCCTCGCCGAGGACGACACCGGCGAGCAGGTGACGGAGGTCGACCTGCTCATGCCGCGCTGCACGGCCGTCCGCTCCGGGGGTGTGGTCGCCCTGCGAGCCCGTAAACGCCGGGTGGTCGCGGCAGGGGAGGCCGACAGTTACGTCTGGTCCTCCAGGCCGCTCGGCGTGCCGGAGGGCCTGAGTCTCTGGGGAGTGCCGGCGCATGCCCCCGACCTGTTCGTACCCGCTCGGCCCGATGGTGCCGGGCCGCCCGGCAGCGGTACGTCCACGGTGTTCGCCGACCCGGTGCTGGTGCCTGCCGACGCGAGACTCGGTGCGGACGGCGGCGGGCACGACATCGTGCTGCGCACGGTCCTGCCGTGGCTGCTCGAACTGAGGGCTGCCGCCGGTGTGCGGGAGCACCCCTTCACCGCCGCCGCAGCTCGCCCGACGAAAACCCTCGCGGCCTCCTGAGCTCCGGCCCATCCCGCGCTTCGGCGCGCGGACGGCAAGTCCGTCCGGTAGGCGGCCCGTTGGGATTCCTTCGCGGCTGCCGGTTTGCGGCTCAGCCCTGGCCCGCCCCGGCGGCGATCTGCCTGCGGTAGAAGTCGGTCGTGCGTTCGGTGTGCTTGCGCATGACCTCGCCGGCGCGGACCGTGTCCCCCTTGGCGATGGCCTTGATGAGCTGGGTGTGCTCGTTCCAGGCCTCCTTACCGCGGGGCTTGGCGATGGGCGTGTAGTACCAGCGCACCTTCTGACCCACCTGCGCGAGCATCTCGGCCAGCACGTCGTTGGCGGCCAGCGAGGTGACGAAGGCGTGCAGGGCGGTGTTGGCCGCGACCAGGCGCTCGACGTCGTCGGCGGCGAGAGCGTCGACGCCCTGCATCTGGAGCTCGCAGAGGTGGTCGACGTCTTCGGGCGTCGCGTTGGCGGCGGCGAGCTGGGCCGAGTAGGTCTCCAGCACCGATCGGACGCCCAGGAGCTGGGCGGCCTCCTCCTCGGTGGGGGAGTGGACGAAGGCGCCCTGGGCGGGCCGCAGATCGACCCAACCGGCGGTCTGGAGCCGCTGCAGGGCCTCACGGACCGGTTGCCTGCTGACCCCGAGATGCTCGGCGAGCTCCGCTTCGACCAGGTGCTGACCGGGCTTGAGGGAGCCGCTGACGATCAGTTCGGTCAGGGCGTCGTACACGGCCTGGCGCAGTGGTGCCGGGCGGGTGACGCGCCGGGACGCTGCGGCCGTGAGTGCCTCGCGCATGGTTGTCCCGTTCTGCCGTCGGGCCGACGGCTTTGCCAAGAGGTGGCCGCCGTGAGGTTGCCGACGACGGCTGCAGCATACAGGTTTTGGTATGCAACATGGCGGCAGCTGTAAGGCGTGCCGGGCTTCTACGACTGTCGTCTGTATACAGAAGCCTGTATGGGGTATCGTCTCAGTCTCCTGCAACCCTCGCCGGGGGACCCGCGTGACGGAAGGCGGAGCGATCATGACGACCAGCGGGAGTGACATGTCGGTCGAGAGCGTGGTCCGGAAGGTGGTGGCCGACCACCGGGATCAGCGCGGCCCGCTGCTGCCCGTACTGCACGCGGTCCAGGCCGAGTTGGGCCATGTGCCGCAGGAGGCGATTCCGGTGCTTGCCGACGCGCTCAACCTCTCCCGGGCGGACGTCCACGGAGTGGTGACCTTCTACCACGACTTCCGCCGCGAGCCCGCCGGCCGCAACACGGTGCGCATCTGCCGCGCGGAAGCCTGCCAGGCCCTCGGCGCCGATCGCCTCGTGAGCTATGCGCGCGAGAGCGGACTGACCCTGGGGGAGACCTCGGCGGACGGTTCGGTCACCGTCGAGCAGGTCTTCTGCCTGGGCAACTGCGCACTGGGGCCAGCGGTGGAGGCGAACGGACGGCTGCACGGGCGAGTGAGTCCGGCCCGTCTGGGCTCCCTCCTCAACGGGCCGCCGAGGACGTTGACCGAGACACGAAACGGCACGCTCGACGGGACGGTCTCCTCATGAACAACTCCTCGCACGCCACGGCGACGGTCTACGTCCCCCGCGACTCCGCCGCCAGGTCCGTCGGCGCGGACGAGGTTGCAGGTGCCCTGCAACAGGCCGCCACGCGCGGGGACTTCGCCATCGACGTCGTACGCAACGGGTCACGCGGCATGCTGTGGCTGGAGCCGATGGTCGAGGTCGTGACCCCGAGAGGCCGCGTCGGCTACGGCCCGGTGACCCCCGACGACGTGGACGGACTCCTGGCCGCCGGCCTGCTGGACGGCGCGGACCACCCGCTGCGGCTCGGCCTCGTCGAAGAACTCCCCTGGCTGGCCCGCCAGACACGCGTCACCTTCGCCAGAGTCGGCGTGACCGACCCCCTCTCGACGCGCGACTACATCGAGCACGGCGGCCTTGCCGGACTGCGCGCCGCCCTCGACAGGGCGCCCGCCGACGTGGTCGCCGAGGTCACCGCATCCGGACTGCGCGGACGCGGCGGTGCCGGATTCCCGGCCGGTATCAAATGGAAGACGGTGCTGGACTGCGCCGACGAGCTGAAGTTCGTCTGCTGCAACGCCGACGAGGGCGACAGCGGAACCTTCGCCGACCGCATGGTCATGGAGGGCGACCCGTTCCTGCTCATCGAGGGCATGACCGTCGCCGCGCACGCGGTCGGCGCGAGCGAGGGCTACCTCTACATCCGCTCCGAATACCCGGACGCCATCGCCACCATGCGCGAGGCGATCGAACGCGCCCGCGAGCAGGGCTGGTTGGGCAAGGGCATCCTCGGCTCCACCCTCGACTTCGACCTGCACGTCCGTGTCGGCGCCGGCGCGTACATCTGCGGCGAGGAGACCTCCATGCTGGAGAGTCTGGAGGGCAAGCGGGGCACGGTCCGGGCGAAACCGCCGATCCCGGCGATCGAGGGCCTGTTCGGCAAACCGACCGTGGTGAACAACGTCCTTACCCTGACCACTGTCCCGGTCGTCCTAGCGAACGGTGCGAAGGCCTACCAGGACCTCGGCGTCGGCCGCTCGCGCGGCACCCAGGTCTTCCAGCTCGGCGGCAACATCGAGCGCGGCGGCATCGTCGAGACGGCCTTCGGCATCACCCTGCGCGAACTGGTTGAGGACTACGGCGGCGGGACCCGAACCGGCCGCCCGGTGCGCACAGCACAGGTCGGCGGCCCCCTCGGCGCGTATCTGCCGACGTCGATGTTCGACCTGCCGATGGACTACGAGGCGTTCGCCGAGGCCGGCGCGATGCTCGGGCACGGCGGGATCGTCGTCTTCGACGACAGCGTCGACATGGCCGCGCAGGCCCGCTTCGCGATGGAGTTCTGCGCCGAGGAGTCCTGCGGCAAGTGCACACCGTGCAGGGTCGGTTCGGTGCGCGGCGTCGAGGTGATCGACAAGATCGTGGCCGGTACGCACCGGGACGAGAACCTCGCTCTGCTCGACGACCTCTGCGACCTGATGACCGACGGCTCGCTGTGCGCGATGGGCGGGCTGACCCCGATGCCCGTACGCAGCGCCCTCACCCACTTCCCCGACGACTTCCTCGGCGGCCGTCGACTCCTGGACATCCAACCCGTACAAGCCAGCGGCGTGAGGACGGAGGGAACGGCATGACACTCCTCAAGGAACCCGACTTCGGAACCCCGGAACGGCCCGGTCCGGCAACGGTGTCGGTGGAGGTGGACGGCCTGCCGGTGACCGTCCCCGAGGGCACCTCGGTGATGCGCGCCGCCGCACAGGCCGGCGTCGACATCCCCAAACTGTGCGCCACCGACAGCCTGGAGGCGTTCGGCTCCTGCCGGCTGTGCGTGGTCGAGATCGACGGCCGGCGCGGCACCCCGGCGTCCTGCACCACTCCGTGCGCCGACGGGATGAAGGTGAGCACGCAGACGCCGAAGGTGGAGAAGCTCCGCCAGGGCGTCATGGAGCTCTACATCTCCGACCACCCCCTCGACTGCCTCACCTGCCCGGCCAACGGAGACTGCGAACTCCAGGACATGGCAGGCGTGGTGGGGCTCAGGCAGGTCCGCTACGGCTACGAGGGGGAGAACCATCTCGACGCCGAGAAGGACACCTCCAACCCCTACTTCGACTTCGACCCGTCCAAGTGCATCGCCTGCTCCCGCTGCGTACGGGCCTGCGGCGAGGTCCAGGGCACCTTCGCGCTCACCATCGAGGGGCGCGGCTTCGACTCCAAGGTCTCGGCGGGAGCCGGCGAGACGTTCATGGACTCCGAGTGCGTCTCCTGCGGCGCCTGCGTCCAGGCCTGCCCGACGTCCACGCTCCAGGAACGCTCGGTCGTCGAACTCGGTATGCCCACCAGGTCGGTTGTGACCACCTGCGCCTACTGCGGGGTCGGCTGCTCCTTCAAGGCCGAACTGCGCGGCGACGAACTGGTGCGCATGGTGCCGTACAAGGACGGCGGGGCGAACGAGGGTCACTCGTGCGTGAAGGGCCGCTTCGCCTTCGGCTACGCCACCCACCCCGACCGTCAACTCAGGCCCATGGTCCGCGAGAAGATCACCGACCCGTGGCGTGAGGTCGAGTGGGACGAGGCGATCGGCACCGTGGCCCGCCGTATGCGCGAGCTCCAGGACCGGTACGGCACGAGCTCGGTCGGCGCCATCACCTCCTCGCGCTGCACCAACGAAGAGGTGTACGTCGTACAGAAGATGGTGCGCGCGGCCTTCGGCAACAACAACGTCGACACCTGCGCCCGCGTCTGCCACTCCCCGACGGGATACGGACTCAAGCAGACCTTCGGCGAGTCGGCGGGCACCCAGGACTTCCGTTCCGTGGCCGAGGCCGACGTGATCATGGTGATCGGCGCCAACCCCACCGACGGGCACCCGGTGTTCGCGTCCCGGATGAAGCGCCGGCTGCGCGAGGGCGCCAAGCTCATCGTCGTCGACCCGCGCCGTATCGACCTCGTGCGCTCGCCGCACATCGAGGCCTCACACCACCTCCAGCTCAGGCCGAGCACCAACGTCGCCGTCGTGAACGCCATGGCCCATGTGGTGGTCGCCGAGGGCCTGTTCGACCGTGACTTCGTGGACGCCAGGTGCGAGGACTTCGACGAGTGGGCGGAGTTCGTCGCCCGCCCCGAGAACAGCCCGGAGGCGGTCGAACCGATCACCGGCGTACCGGCCGCCGAACTCCGGGCCGCAGCAAGGCTGTACGCGACCGCCCCGAACGGAGCCATCTACTACGGCCTCGGCGTCACCGAGCACAGTCAGGGCTCGACCATGGTCATGGGAATGGCCAACCTCGCGATGGCGTGCGGCAACATCGGCCGGGACGGCGTCGGCGTGAACCCGCTGCGCGGTCAGAACAACGTGCAGGGCTCCTGCGACATGGGCTCGTTCCCGCACGAACTCCCCGGCTACCGTCATGTCTCCGACGACGCGGTACGCACCGTCTTCGAGAACCTCTGGGGCGGAACTCTCCTCGCCGAACCGGGACTTCGTATCCCGAACATGTTCGACGCGGCGATCGACGGCACCTTCCGCGGCCTGTTCGTCCACGGCGAGGACATCGCCCAGTCGGACCCCAACCTCAAACACGTCACCGCCGCCCTCGAAGCGATGGAACTGGTCGTCGTACAGGACCTGTTCCTCAACGAGACGGCCAAGTTCGCGCACGTCTTCCTGCCCGGGGCGTCGTTCCTGGAGAAGGACGGCACGTTCACCAACGCCGAACGCCGCATCAACCGGGTGCGCGCGGTGATGAAGCCGAAGACGGGCAAGCACGAGTGGGAGATCGTCAGCGAGATCGCCACCGCCATGGGATACCCGATGGCGTACGGCCATCCGAGCCAGATCATGGACGAGATCGCCTCGGTCACCCCGACCTTCACCGGTGTCTCCTTCGAGCTGCTGGACAAGCTCGGCAGCATCCAGTGGCCGTGCAACGAGGAGGCGCCGGAAGGAACGCCCATCATGCACGTCGACGAATTCGTGCGCGGCAAGGGCAGGTTCGTGGTCACCTCCTACGTACCGACCAACGAACGCAGCACCCGTCGCTTCCCGTTGGTCCTGACGACCGGACGCATCCTCAGCCAGTACAACGTCGGGGCGCAGACCCGCCGTACCGGCAACGTCGCCTGGCACCCCGAGGACATCCTCGAACTGCACCCCCACGACGCCGAGGACCGGGGCATCAAGAACGGTGACATGGTCACCCTGGCCAGCCGGGTCGGGCAGACGTCACTGCGTGCGGAGATCTCCGACCGGATGCCCACCGGGGTCGTCTACACCACCTTCCACCACCCCGTGACCGGCGCCAACGTGGTGACCACGGAGAACTCCGACTGGGCGACCAACTGCCCGGAGTACAAGGTGACCGCCGTACAGGTCGGCCTCGCCCGCCCGACCCAGGCGGCCGAAGCCGTACCGGCCGCGGACGACATGGTCATGGTGGTGGACTGAGATGACCGCAGCCGCCGTACCACCGGAGCGCCGGATGGCCAACGACATCGCCGCGAACCACGGCCACCTGCCGAGCGAGACGGCCGCCGAGGCGATCGCCGGGCACGTGGACAGGTTCTGGGACCCGCGCATGCGCACGCGGTTGTACGAGTTCGTCGACGCCGGAGCGGACGGTCTCGACCCGCTCGTCGTCGCCGCGGTGAAGCTCCTGCGCTGACCCGCCGGGTCGGACTCGCGCCGTCTCCCCCGTAGATCATCGCGGGGGAGGCGCCGCGTACGCTGGGGCGGCCCCGGACAGAGAGGAGCCGTTCATGCTGTTCCGGCAGCTGGAGTACTTCGTGGCGGTGGCGAGGGAACGGCACTTCGCCCGGGCGGCGGAGTCCTGCTACGTGTCCCAGCCGGCGCTCTCGGCGGCGATCGCCAAGCTGGAACGGGAGTTGAACGTCACCCTGATCAACCGCGGCCACAACTACCAGGGCCTCACCCCGGAAGGTGAACGCCTCGTCGTCTGGGCCAAGCGTATCCTCGCCGAACAGGACGCGTTCAAGGCCGAGGTGGCCGCCGTCCAGTCGGGCATCACGGGAACACTGCGCCTGGGAACCGACCCCACCGCGTCCACGACCCTGGCGCTTCCCGTGGCCGCGTTCTGCGCGGCACACCCGCTGGCCAAGGTGCAGGTCCGCTCCCGCCTCTCCACGAAGGAACTCCACCGCCAACTGCGCGACTACGAACTGGACGTGGCCATCGCCCACTTCGACCCGGGCGACCAGGAGGGCCTGCAGGTCGTCCCCCTCTACCAGGAGCGGTACATGCTGCTGGTGTCGGACGACCAACTCGTCGCCCAGTCCGCCACGGTGACCTGGGCGGACGCGGCCCAACTCCCGCTCGCGCTGCTGACACCCGACATGCGGATCCGGCAGATCGCGGACACGGTGTTCGCGCAGAAGGGGTTCGTGGTGACCCCGCAGGTCGAGACGGACTCCATCGCGTCCCTCTACGCCCATGTGGGCGGTGGCGGTTGGGCGAGCATCGTCCCGCACACCTGGCTGCGCGCCATGCCGGTCGTCGGCCGGACCCGAGCGCTGCCCCTGGTCGACCCGGAGGCCGGCGCCCAGGTCTCGGTGGCGATCCACGCGGCCACCCCCGGCTCGGTCGCCGCCCGCGCCTTCGTCAACGCCGCGACAGGCCTGTCCCTGGACGACCTCTTCGCCCGACCCCTGCCGACAGCCGAGCACCGCGTGCGGTGAGCCCGGGGATAGGGTTAGGGCGCGCATCGGGTCGCCAGTGCCTTCCCGGTTCCGGCTCGTCGCGCGGGGCCTCACTTGGACAACTGCCATTGCCGCCCGCCCGTTCGCTGGTAAGGCCGCCCCCGACAACGGGCGAGCACCGCATGCGCCGGCCCCGGTCAGAGGCACCTACCGGCTCAGCCCAACTCAGGGCGCGTACCGGGCCCGCACCGCCTTCCGGTCCAGGCCCCCCTTCGCGGTGTACGGCAGGGCGGCGACCACGTCGAGCCGGTCGGGCACCTCGAACGGGGCCAGCCGGTCACGGCAGTACCGCAGGATCTCCGCGACGCCCACGCACTCGCCCGCACGCATGACCACGGCGGCGCCGACCCGCTGCCCGTACACCGCGTCAGCCACGGCGAACACCGCCGCCTGGGCGACCCCCGGGCAACCGGCGAGGATGTCCTCGACGTGCTCGGGCGAGATCTTCTCCCCACCACGGTTGATGAGGTTCTTGATCCGCCCGGTCAGTGACAGATACCCCTCCGCGTCCAGCGTGCCCAGGTCACCGGTCCGCAGCCACCCGTCGACGAAGGTGTACGACGACCCGTCCCGGTCGGCGAGATACCCGCGGGCGACGGTGGGACCGTGCACCCACACCTCGCCCTCGACACCCACCGGACACGCCCGCCCGCTCCGGTCGACGATCCGCAGCTCGACCCCGGTCGGCCGCCCGACCGACCCCTGCTTCAGCGCGCCACGCTCCGGCAGCGGCTCGCTCGTCGCCTGGTGCGAGGACTCGGTCATCCCGTACGCGGACAGCAGTGGCGCCCCGAACGTGCGCTCCAGCGCGCGCTGCGTGGCCGTGTTGAGGGGTGCGCTGCAACTCCGTACGAACTTCAGGGGCGGCGCCTGCGGCCCCGGGTACTCCCGCTCCGACCGGTCGAGCAGAATCTCGTGGATCGCCGGCACCGCGGTGAACCAGGTGGCGGTCACGGCCCGCATGTCGTCCCAGAACGTACCCGCCGAGAACCGCCCCCGCTCGGGCAGCAGCACGCATCCCCCACTGGCCAGGGAGGCCAGCAGCGCCGCGAACAGCCCGTGGCCGTGGAAGAACGGCATCACCGCGACCGTCGCGTCGGCGGGGCTCAACTCGTAGGTGGCGCAGATATTTTGGAGGGACGCGGCCACGTTGCTGTGGCTGATCGGAACCATCTTCGCCCGGTCGGTGGTTCCCGCGGTGAACAGGACGAGGGCGTCCCGGGCCGACAACTCGTCTGCGGCGCCCGGCACTTCGGGAGCGGCGCCGGTCTCGAGCGTGACCGTCGCCGTGCCCGCCCGGGAGGCGTCCACCCGCAGGGGCCACACGGGAACCGGCAACACGACGTCGGACACAGACGGTCCGACCAGAACCGCCCGCGCACCCAACGCCCGCACACGGGATGTCAGTTGGGACACGGGAAGCGCCGGGTCCAGCGGGGCGACCACCAGCCCCGCCCGCGCCGCGCCGAGCAACGCCACAACGAACTCGGCGGTGTTGGCACAGATCAGACCGACCGCGTCACCCCGCCCCAGGCCCGCGCGGCCGAACCGGGCCGCCACGTCGTCGGCCAGCGCGGCGAGGCCACGGTAGGAGAGGTGCACCCGCTCACCGGTGACGACCAGAGCCCGGGCGTACGGGCGTTCCCGCACCTGCCGGTCGAGGAGGTCCACGAGGCCCGTGACCGCAGGAGGCCGGTACCGGTTCGCGTCGCACACGGATGCCGCGGCCGGGACCGCCATGACCCCACCCCCTCGCGCCAGATCCGATGAACAGTCCTCTGCGAGCCTGCGGCGACCAGCGACCGGCGTCCAATACGCACTGGTGAACGGCCGATAGCAGGCGTCTATCAAGGGAGTTGGCGGCGCCTCCACCAGCGGTCGATAGACGCTGTTTATCGGCTGGTCGCCGATGGGTCTTGGACGCGGACGGACGCGCTGCGGATGGTGAGAGAAGTAGCCGCTCCGGCAGGACCTGCCCAAGGAGGACCTCGGACCATGACCGCCCCCTCGCCCCTGGAGACCGCGGCAGCAGCCGACGTTCCGACCGAGCTCACCGACGGGTACCACCTGGTCGTCGACGCGCTCAAGATGAACGACGTCGACACCATCTACGGCGTGGTCGGCATCCCGATCACCGACCTGGCCCGCCTCGCCCAGGCACAGGGCATCCGCTACATCGGCTTCCGGCACGAGAGTAACGCCGGACACGCGGCGGCGGCGGCCGGCTACCTCAACAAGAAGCCCGGCGTGGCACTGACCGTGTCCGCGCCCGGCTTCCTCAACGGACTGGTCGCCCTGGCGAACGCGACCACCAACTGCTTCCCGATGGTACAGATCTCAGGCTCCAGCGAGCGTCACCTCGTCGACCTCAAGCAGGGCGACTACGAGGAGATGGACCAACTCGCCGCCGCGCAGCCCTTCGTGAAGGCCGCCTACCGGGTCAGCCGCGTCGAGGACATCGGCCGGGGCATAGCCCGCGCACTGCGCACCGCGATCTCCGGACGCCCCGGCGGCGTCTACCTCGACATTCCCGCAGCCGTGCTCGGCGCCATCATGCCCGCCGCGGACGGCGCGAAGACGCTGAGCCGTCTCGTCGACCCCGCCCCGCGCCAGTTGCCGGCGCCGGAGGCCGTGGACCGGGCGATCGAGCTACTGGCAGGCGCGGAGCGGCCGTTGGTCGTCCTGGGCAAGGGCGCCGCGTACGCCCAGGCAGACGACCGGGTCCGCGAGTTCATCGAGTCCACCGGCATCCCGTACGTACCGATGTCGATGGCCAAGGGCCTGCTGCCCGACGACCACCCGCAGTCTGCGGCCACCGCGCGCTCCCTGGCGCTGAAGAAGGCCGACGTCGTGATGCTGATCGGCGCCCGCCTCAACTGGCTGCTGGGGCATGGCCAGACGGGCTGGAACCCGGACGCCAAGTTCATCCAGATCGACATCGACCCCAGGGAGATCGACAGCAACCAGCCCATCGCCGCCCCGCTCGTCGGCGACATCGACTCGGTGCTCGAAGCACTCGCCGAACGGACCAAGCCCGGCCGGATCGCGGCCCCTTCGGCCTGGCGGGAGGAACTGGGTGCCCGCTCGGCGCAGAACGTGGCCAAGATGGCGGTGCGCCTCGAAGCCGACCCGCACCCCATGCAGTTCATGGGCGCCCTGAAGGCCGTACGCGATGTCGTGCGCGCCCGCCCGGAGACGTACATCGTCAACGAGGGCGCCAACGCCCTGGACATCGCGCGCAACGTCATCGACATGCACGTACCGCGCCACCGCCTCGACAGCGGCACCTGGGGCGTCATGGGCATCGGCATGGGATACGCCATCGCCGCCGCCGTCGAGAGCGGCGCACCGGTCATCGCCGTCGAGGGCGACAGCGCCTTCGGGTTCAGCGGCATCGAGATCGAGACGATCTGCCGCTACAACCTGCCCGTCATCACGGTGATCATGAACAACGGCGGTGTCTACCGGGGCGACGACGTCAACCCGTACGACGACGCGCCCTCCCCGACGACCCTCATGGGCGCGGCCCGCCACGACCTCGTGATCGAGGCGTTCGGAGGCAAGGGCTATCGGGCGACCACTCCCGCAGAGGTCACCGCCGCCCTCACCGAGGCACTGGCCTCGGGCGGCCCGGCCCTCATCGACTGCGTGATCGACCCCTCGGCCGGCACCGAGAGCGGCCACATCTCGCACCTCAACCCCAAGGGCATCACCGTCGGCAACATCACGGCCGCGAAGAAGTGACCCTGATCCTTCTGTGTCTCGAAGTCCCGAACTCCCCTTCCGTACACGTACGTTCACGAAAAGGATGCAGACATGAGTGAAAAGCCGCTCGCCGGAATCAAGGTGATCGACTTCACCGGGGTCCAGGCCGGTCCCGCCTGCACACAGCTGCTCGCCTGGTTCGGCGCCGACGTCCTGAAGGTGGAGCGCCCCAACGGCGGCGACGTCACCCGGAAGCAGCTGCGGGACATCGAGGACCTCGACGCCCTGTACTTCACGATGCTCAACAGCAACAAGCGGTCCCTCGCCATCAACACCAAGACCGCAGAGGGCCTGGAGGTGCTGGAGAAGCTCATCACCGACGCCGACGTACTCGTGGAGAACTTCGCCCCCGGCGCCCTGGACCGCATGGGCCTGACCTGGGAACGTATCCAGGAACTCAACCCGCGCCTGATCTTCGGCTCGGTCAAGGGCTTCAACGACGACTCGTCGTGGAACGACCTCAAGGTCTACGAGAACGTCGCCCAGTGCGCGGGCGGCGCCGCCTCCACCACCGGCTTCTGGGACGGCCCGCCGACCATCTCCGGCGGCGCCCTCGGCGACACCAACACCGGTATGCACCTGGCGATCGGCATCCTCACCGCGATCATCGACCGGGGCAGGACGGGCCGGGGGCAGAAGGTCTCCGTCTCCATGCAGGACGCGGTCCTCAACCTCTGCCGCGTCAAACTGCGCGACCAGCAGCGACTTGAGCGGGTCGGCCACCTGGAGGAGTACCCGCAGTACCCGAACGGCGAGTTCACCGACGTGGTACCGCGCGGCGGCAACGCGGGCGGCGGCGGGCAGCCCGGGTGGGTGCTCAAGTGCAAGGGCTGGGAGACCGACCCGAACGCGTACATCTACTTCACCGTCCAGGAGCAGAACTGGAAGCGCACCGCCGAGGTGATCGGCCGCCCCGAGTGGGCCGAGGACGCGGAGTACGCCACCGCGCGCGCCCGTCAGTCGCACATCTTCGAGATCTTCGACGAGATCGAGAAATGGCTCGCGGACAAGACCAAGTACGAGGCGGTCGACATCCTGCGTGAGTGGGAGGTGCCCTGCGCCCCGGTCATGAGCATGAAGGAGCTGGCCTACGACGAGGACCTGCGCAAGAGCGGCACGGTCGTCGAGGTCGAGCAGAAGGGCCGGGGTACGTACCTGACCGTCGGCAGCCCGATCAAGTTCTCCTCCTTCAAGCCGGACATCGCCGGTGCCCCCCTGCTGGGTGAGCACAGCTCCGAGGTCCTGGTCGAACTCGGCTACGACGAGGAGACCATCGGCCGGCTGAAGGAGAGCGGCGTCATCGTCTGACCCGACGCGACCGGGTGCGAC
>NZ_AEJB01000453.1 GCF_000331005.1 Streptomyces turgidiscabies Car8 | reverse complement strand
TGGGGAAGGTGAATCCTGTGACCGAGATACACGAGTGCCCCGAGGGAGCGATAGGGTTAACCTGCCCGGGCCGGGTGGACTCGTACGGGTGGGGAGTGACATGGAACAGATAACGATGCACAGCAGGGCACGCGTCCCTGCGATCACGTGCGGGAGCAGCGCGACCAAGGCGCGTCTCGACCGCCATCTCTCGGTGCTGTCGGGACCCGCGGTCCCTCAGCGCGAGACGGCGGAGGCGACCTCGCTGATGCTCGAACTGACCTCGCGGGACACCGTGAAGCAGCGCAGCGACCTCGGCAAGCGAGTCAGCAGGCTCTCGCTCTTCGCTCCGCTGCGCCGCCTGAGCCGAACCCTGTTCGGCGGGCGCTGAGCGGGCGACCGTATCGGCGCTCCACGCCGACCACGGTTCACGCCGTCTCCGTAAACCGTCCGGCCGCACCAGGCCCGTGCTCAGGCGGTCACACCGTCCCGGCGCAGTGCTGCGATCTCCTCGTCCGTCATCCCCACGGCACGCAGCAGTGCTTCGGTGTGTTCCCCGAGCGCGGGCACATCACCCATCCGCGCCTCGACCCCGCCCGGCAGCGTGATCGGGGGCAGCAGCGCACGCAACGGCCCTACCGGTGACCCCACTTCCCGCCACCGGTCCCGCGCCGCGAACTGCGGATGCTCCGCCACCTCCTGTACGTCCCTCAGCCGCGCGCACGCGATCCCGGCGCCCTCCAGCCGCGCCAGGGCCTCGTCGACGCCCAGGGCGCCGAGAGCCGCGGCCACATGGGCATCGGTCCGCGCCCGGTTCCCGACCCGCGCCGCGTTCGTCGCGTACGCCGGATCGGACCCCAACTCGGGACGCTCCAGCACCTGTTCGGCCAGTCGCCGCCACTCGCGGTCGTTCTGCACCGACAGCAGCACCTGCCCGCCGTCCGCCGTCGGGTAGGCGTCGTACGGGGCGATGACGGCGTGCGCGAGGCCGGTGCGCGCCGGGGGAGTGCCGTCGTGCATCGCGTGGTGGAGGGGGTGCCCCATCCACTCGGCGAGCGCGTCCAGCATCGACACCTCCACCGGCCCGCCCCGCCCGGTCACGCCCCGCCGTACGAGGGCCGCCAGCACCCCGGAGAACGCGTACATCCCGGCCGCGATGTCCGCCGCCGGGATCCCGGCCTTCACCGGCTGCTCCGGGGTCCCGGTCACCGACACCAGCCCGGCCTCGCACTGCACGAGCATGTCGTACGCCCGCTTGCCCGCGTACGGTCCCGACGGGCCGTATCCCGAGATGTCCACGGCGACCAGCCGGGGGTGCGTGGCGCAGAGACCGGCCGCGTCGAGGCCGAGCCGGGCGGCGGCGCCCTGGGCGAGGTTCTGCACGAACACGTCGGCGTCAGCGATCAGCCGCCGCAGGACGGCGAGCCCGCGAGGGTCCTTGACGTCGAGGGCGAGGGATTCCTTGCCCCGGTTGCACCAGACGAAGTGCGAGGCGAGACCGTGTGCGGCGGTGTCGTAGTCGCGCGCGAAGTCGCCGCCGTCGACGCGCTCGACCTTGATGACCCGGGCGCCGAGGTCGGCGAGTTGGCGGGTGGCGAAGGGGGCGGCGACGGCTTGTTCCAGGGTGACGACGGTGAGGCCGGTGAGGGGGAGGGGTTCCATGCGGGGATCATGTCGGTTTTTCGCCCCCGCCGCCCTGGGGCTGCGCCCCCAGACCCCCGGCTCCCGCCCTGAACGGGCCTTGTCCTCAATCGCCGGACGGGCTGGAGATGCGGGCCGGCGCCGAAACGGTGCGGGCCCAGTGGTACGGATGCTGCCCCGGCCAAGGGTGCTGCCTGGGCTGGACAGACGCGGTGAACGGGTGGGCGGGTGGGAAACACGGCCTGGGCCGCAGCCGCCTGGACTGTCAGGTGCCGGGTTCCGCGTACCGCCGTACCGCCAGCGGCGCGAACACCGCGATCAGTACCCCGCACCACACCAGCGACCCGGCGACAGGATGGACGACCGGCCAGGCGCCGTCCACCGGGACGGGCGCGTTGCCGAACAGGCTCCGCATCGCCGTCGCGACCGCGCTGATCGGGTTCCACTCGGCAAGCGTCCGCAGCCATCCCGGCAGACCGTCCGTCGGGATGTACGCGTTCGACAGCAGCGGCAGCAGGAAGGTCGCCCCGCCCAGCTGACCGGCCGCCTCCTCGCTCCGGGAGAGCAGCCCGAGATGGATCCCGATCCACGTCGTGGCGAACCGGAAGAGCAGCAACAGCCCCACCGCACCCGCCGCCCCCAGCGCCGAACCCTCGATCCGCCACCCCACCGCGAGCCCGACCAGCAGAAACGGCACGATTCCTGCGGCGGTGACCACGAGGTCCGCGAGGGCCTGCCCCAGCGGTACGGCGGCCCGGCTGATCGGCAGCGTACGCAACCGGTCGGTCACGCCCCGGTGGGTGTCCTGGGCGGCCTGGAACATCCCGGTCATGATGCCGTTGGCGGCGGTCGCCACCAGCAGCCCCGGTACGAGGAACGCGCGGTAGTCCTCGCCGGGCATCGCGAGGGCGCTGCCGAAGACGTACCCGAAGAACAGCAGCATCGTGACCGGCATGGACTGGGTGAGGATCAGAAGCCCCGGGTTGTGTCGCAACCGGCGCAGATGCCGGCCCAGCATGGCCGTGCCGTCGTACGCCAGGGCGGAGATTCCCGACGTTCCTGAGGGCGCTGAAGTCAACATGCTCACGCGGCTGTCTCCTTACGGTTCGTCAGGCGGAGGAAGACGTCGTCGAGGGTCGGCGGGCGCAGGCTCACGTCGAGCAACGCGACGCCCGCCGCGTCGAGTTCGCGCACCAGCAGGGGAAGGGTGATCGTCGGATCGGTGGTGACCGCGCCGACGGTGAGCCGGTCGCGGTCCAACGCCGGTTCGGAACCGGTGAGTTGGTCGAGGATGCCGGCCGCCCCGAGCAGCGCGCCGGAGTCGGCGACCACGACCTCGGCGTACGAGCCGACGAGCGCCTTGAGTTGGGCCGGTGACCCGGTGTGCGCGACCCGGCCGTGCTCCACGAGGGCTATCTCGTCGGCGAGTTGGTCGGCCTCCTCCAGGTACTGGGTGGTCAGCACAACCGTCGTGCCCTCGTCCTTCAGTGCGCGCACGGCCGCCCAGATCTGGTTGCGGGCCGCCGGGTCGAGCCCCGTCGTGGGTTCGTCGAGGAAGAGCACATCAGGCCGTTTCACCAGGCTCGCCGCGAGGTCGAGGCGGCGGCGCATCCCGCCCGAGTAGGTGGACGCGGGCCGGTCGGCGGCCTCGGCGAGCCCGAAGCGACTCAGCAGCTCGTCGGCGCGTGCCGCGGGCCCTCTCACCCGGTGCAGCCGGGCGAACAGCCGTAGGTTCTCGCGGCCGGTGAGGTCCCCGTCGACCGACGCGTACTGCCCGGTGACGCCGATCCGGCGCCGGACGGCGGTCCCCTCCCGGGCGAGGTCGTGCCCGGCGACGCGCGCCGAGCCCGCGTCGGGCCGCAGGAGCGTGGTGAGCAGCCGTACGGCCGTGGTCTTGCCCGCCCCGTTCGACCCCAGCAGTCCGCACACGGACCCCTCGGCGACGGCCAGGTCCAGCCCGCGTACGGCATGGATCTTCCCGAAGGTTTTCTCCAGACCCTCACTAAGTACAGCGTACGTAGTAGTCATGGAGTGACCATAGCGCACTACGTACGCCGTACGTAACTACGATGGGTGGTCGAGGTGATGATCAATGGCCGGCCGACCCGCCGTACCCGAAGTGATCTGGTCGCGTCCCGAACGTGCGGGCCGCGGTCCCAAGGCCGCCTACAGCCGCGCCGACATCGCGGCAGCGGCGGTGCGGATCGCGGACGCGGAGGGGCTCGACGCGGCCTCGATGCGGCACGTCGCGGCCGAACTGGGCTGCGGCACGATGTCGCTCTACAACTACGTCCCCCGCAAGGAGGACCTGTACGAGCTGATGGTTGACGCCATCAGCGGTGAGCACGAGTTGTGGGAGCCCTCGGGCGACTGGCGCGCCGACATGCTCCGGGTGGCCCACCAGACGCGCGCCCTCATGTACCGCCACCCCTGGCTGCCGCGGCTGATGTCCCCGGTCTACGGCTTCAGCCCCAACGCTTTGCGCTATCTCGAACACTGTCTGAGCTGCCTCGACTCGTTCGACGGAACCTACGGCACGAAGTTCGAGCTGATCGCGATGCTCAACGGCCTGGTGACGACGTACGTCGGCAACGAGCTGGCAACGGCCGAGCGGGCGCGGTCGCTGCCCTGGTCGGAGGAGCAGGAGAACGCCGTGCGGATCGGGTATCTCGGCGGCCGGGTGGCGAGCGGGGCGTATCCGCGGCTG
Source organism: Streptomyces turgidiscabies Car8 (assembly GCF_000331005.1). Classification (GTDB taxonomy): domain Bacteria; phylum Actinomycetota; class Actinomycetes; order Streptomycetales; family Streptomycetaceae; genus Streptomyces; species Streptomyces turgidiscabies. The sequence continues at coordinate 10,020 of NZ_AEJB01000453.1, read as the reverse complement.
GCGGCGGCGTTCACGGAGGACGCGGGGCCGATCGACCTGGAGGCGGTCTTCGAGCGGATGCTGTCGCGGGTGCTGGACGGGTTCGCGCCGCGGGGGTGAGGTGTCTGGTGCCGGGTGCGGGTCTGTCGCGGTTGCCCGCGCAGTTCCCCGCGCCCCTCGAACAGTGCCCCGCGCGCTGAAAGAAGCAGGTCGGTCACAGGAGGGTGAACTGGCCTTCTGGGCCCTCTTCGTGGTGGTCGAGAACCGACGCCGGTCTGCGCGCCCTGTCAGGTACCGGGAGTACGCCCGCCGTTCGTAGTTCGGTCGCTGTGACCGGAGCCGTCAGCTTCAACTCCGCCCGCTGTGGGCGTAGTTCTGCGAGCAGTGCCAGTACCGTGATCAGTTCCAGGAGTTCCGAGGTCCAGTGCTGCGGCCAAGTCGCCGGCCGGATCGTCTCCAGCGTCCCGAGCTCGGCCGTACCCCCGGCCCGCACCGCCAACCACCCCTCCAGCACCGGCACCCCGCTCGCCTCGAAGTCCCAGGCCTCGGGTGGTACTGGGGAGATTCGGCCGGTGTCGTCGAAGTGGAGGGTCTCCTCTTCGCGGTCGTAGTGCACCGTGACCGGGCGGGCGGGCAGCGGTGACCGTACGTACGGGCGTCGGCCGCCGGGGAGTTTGGGCCGGTCTCCGTCCCGGAGCGTCAGCCGCAGCATCCGGTGGCCCAACTCCACACCCCAGGACCAGAGTTCGCGGTCGGCGGTGAGCGGGACGACAGGCCCCGGGCGGACGGTTGCCAGGGCCCAGGCGAGGACGTCCAGCGGGTCGGGGCGGTGGCCGAGGCGGTCGGTGAGATGGTCCAGCAGACCCGGGGCGAGGTTGGGTTCGGTGCCGCCGGGGCGCCGGTAGAGCGGGCGGACGCGGGCCGGGCGCACCAGGGGCACCAGAGGCGAGGCGAGCAGCAGCGGGCCCTCGGAGTCCGGCACCTCGACCACGAACACCTGCCGTTCGTCCGCGACCCGCCACAGCTCAGGACGCGCCGCGTCGATCAGCCGGTGGTCCGGGATCAGCCACTGCTCGTCGAAGGGCGCCCGCAGCACCCGTACCGGCTCCGCGCAGGGACCGGTGGCGCGGACGAGTTTCTCCGTGCCGCCGTACCGGCCGGGCAGCTGGCCGACCGCCGAGTGCGGGGTGCGTGAGCGCGTCGGCTCGAACAGGGCCTCGCGGTCCGGTCCCTCGGCCTTCAGCAGGGCGTCCCAGCGTGCTTTCAGGGAGGCGGCGTCGGGGGCCGCCGGCCACCCCCGGCCCAGCCGTGGCGGTGCGACGGACCACGGCATGAGGTCCGCGAGCAGCGGAGCGTCGTCGTCGGGCGTCACGCTGGGCATCGTACGACGCGGCCTCCTTCCTCTCATCTAGGTCGCGTCCAGAGACACCGTGAAGGAGAAGCGGTCGCCCCGGTAGTGGATGACGGCCACGTCCAGGACCCTGCCCTTCCCGTCGTACGCGACGCCCGTGTAGTGCAGGATCGGGCTGAGCAGCGGAACCCGGAGCAGCCGCGCCGTCTCCGGGTCCGCGAGGCGGGCCTGGACGGTGTCCGTGATGCGGCTGATGTCCGCGCCGACCACATCCCGCAGCACCTTGGTCATCGGCCAGCGCGCCAGATCGCGCGGGTCGATGCGATCGGCGAGTTCCGGACGGACGTAGTTGCGGGCGTGGTTGGTCGGTTCACCCGTCGCCTCCTCGCCGCGCAGCCGGTGGTACGTGGCCACCTCCACGAGATCCGGGAAGTACTCGGCGAGTTCGGCGGGCACGGGCGCGCTGCCGTGGTCGAGGAGTTCGGTCGTCATGCCGGACTGCTGCGCCACGATCGCGTCGACCGAGCCCAGCAGCCGTACGGGGGCCCCGCGTCGGGCGTCCGGCTCGATGAACGTGCCGCGCCTGCGGTGGCGGCTGATCAGCCCCTCGTCCTCCAGCTCCTTCAGCGCCTGCCGCATGGTCAGCACACTCACGCCGTAGTGCCCCGCCAACTGCTCCTCGGTGGGCAGCCGTAGCGGGTCCCGCGAGGAACGGCCGAGGATCGAGGCGCGCAGGGACTGCGAAACCTGGTACCAGAGCGGCAGTTTGCGGTTCAGGACGATCGAGTCCGGGGCGAAGGAGGTCACGGAGGTATCCGTACCGGTCGGGATCGCTCAGTGCAACGGGCGGAAGTGCCGCTGGAGGCCCGACCACACGTCGTCGTACCCGGCCTGCAGATGCTCAGCCCGCGCAGCCTGTGCCGTCAGGGTCATCGGCCACCGCGTCTCGAACATGAACGCCAGCCCGTCGTCGACCTTCTGCGGACGCAGCTCGGCGGCGCCGGCCCGGTCGAAGGTCTCCCGGTCGGGCCCGTGCGCGGACATCATGTTGTGCAGCGAGCCGCCGCCGGGCAGGAAGCCCTCCGCCTTCGCGTCGTACGCGCCCTCGATCAGCCCCATGTACTCGGTCATCACGTTCCGGTGGAAGTACGGCGGCCGGAAGGTGTCCTCGCCCACCAGCCAGCGCGGCGCGAAGACGACGAAGTCGATGCCCGCGAGGCCGGGGGTGTCCGACGGAGACGTCAGCACCGTGAAGATCGACGGGTCCGGGTGGTCGTACGAGATGGTGCCGAGGACGTTGAAGCGGCGCAGGTCGTACACGTACGGGACATGGTTGCCGTGCCAGGCGACGACGTCGAGGGGGGAGTGGTCGTACACGGCCGCCCAGAGGTTGCCGCAGAACTTGTTGACGACCTCCACCGGACCCTCGACGTCCTCGTACGCGGCGACCGGCGCCCGGAAGTCCCGTGCGTTCGCCAGCCCGTTGGCGCCGATCGGGCCGAGGTCGGGGAGCCGGAAGGGGGCGCCGTAGTTCTCGCACACGTAACCGCGCGCGGAGGAGTCCAGCAGCTCGACCCGGAAGCGCACCCCGCGTGGGACGAGCGCGACATGGCCGGGCTCGACGTGCAGCAGCCCGAACTCGGTGCGCAGCAGCAGCCCGCCGGCCTCGGGGACGATCAGCAGCTCCCCGTCGGCGTCGCTGAACACCCGCTCCATCGCGGAGTTGGCGTGGTAGAGGTGCACGGCCATACCGCTGCGCTGAGCGGCGTCGCCGTTGCCGCCGAGGGTCCACAGGCCCGCCAGGAAGTCCGTGCCGGCCGGAGGATCGGGCAGCGGGTTCCAGCGCAGCCGGTTCGGATCGGCCACGGATTCCGTGAAGGGAGCCGTACGGATCGAGCCATTGCCGGTGGGCGTGAACGGGGGATGCGCGGCCGAGGGGCGGATGCGGTACAGCCACGAACGGCGGTTGTGGGCGCGGGGCTCGGTGAACGCCGTACCGCTGAGCTGCTCGGCGTAGAGGCCGAGGGGGGCGCGCTGCGGCGAGTTGCGGCCCACGGGGAGGGCGCCCGGGACGGCCTCCGAGCTGTGCTCATTGCCGAAACCGGAGAGCGTCGAGAGCCCGGCCGGCCCGGCGAGGGCCTTCCGCGCGTCCCCGCTCACGTCGTCAGCCGTGACCCCTGCGTCCCCGCTCATACGTGCGTCCTCGCTCCCTCGCGCGTCCATTCCTATGCTTCACCGTAGGATTGGACGCGTACCGGCGCAAGAGGAGAAAACGAGGGCCAAGGTTCACCGGATCGCCGGGGAACGGCATGATGAGGCCCGTGCCCCCAGCGACCTCGCTACGTCGTGCGCCCGTACAGCGGCGCAGTGCCGAACGGCTGACCAGAATCCTCGACGCCTGCGCCGACCTCCTCGACGAGGTCGGCTACGACGCCCTGAGCACCCGGACGGTGGCGATACGCGCCGGCGTCCCCATAGGTTCCGTGTACCGCTTCTTCGGCAACAAGCGCGCCATGGCGGACGCGCTGGCCCAGCGGAACCTGGAGGTCTTCATCGCGCGCGTCACCGAGCGCCTCCGGCAGGAGAGCGGCGGCGGGTGGCGCCAGGCCATGGACGCCGTGCTCGACGAGTACCTGACCATGAAACGGACCGCGCCGGGGTTCTCGCTCGTCGACTTCGGCAACCAGATCCCGGTCGGCAAGCGCGACGCCGAACCCAACCACCGCGTCGCCGACACCCTCGCCACCCTCCTCTCCGGCGTCCTCGGCCGCGAACCGGACGACGATCTGCGCCGCACCTTCCTGGTCGCCACGGAGACCGCCGACACCCTGGTCCACCTGGCCTTCCGGGTCACGCCCGAGGGCGACGAGCGGATCATCGCGGAGATGCGGGAGCTGCTCCGGGCGTATCTGGCGCGAGTCCTGGACTGAGGACTGAGACCCCTGTTCTGCCCGGTGGGCGGGGCCGAGGTGAGTGCGCGCAACCCCTCCCCTCCATCCGTACCGGTCGGTATGCTCGGCTCCGACCGTGCGTCACTGTTGCCGCCACCCCACCGGGAGGACCCGTGTCCAGCCCCACCGACTCCCGTACAGCCCTGCGCGTCTGTCCCCTGTGCGAGGCCACCTGCGGACTGACGCTCACCATCGAGAGCGGCCGGGTCACCAGTGCCCGTGGCGACCGCGACGACGTGTTCAGCCAAGGCTTCATCTGCCCCAAGGGCGCCTCCTTCGGGGCCCTCGACAGCGACCCCGACCGGCTGCGCACCCCCCTCGTGCGACGGGACGGCGAGCTGCGCGAGGCCAGTTGGGCGGAGGCCTTCGACGCCGTCGCGGCCGGCATCCGGGGCGTGGTCGAGCGGTACGGGGCGAACTCCGTCGGAGCCGTCTTCGGGAACCCGAACGTGCACACCATGGCCGGGGCTCTCTACCCGCCGGTCCTGCTCGCCGGCCTCGGCACCCGCAGCGTCTTCAGCGCCTCGACGGTCGACCAGATGCCCAAGCACGTCTCCAGCGGCCTGCTGTACGGCGACGCCAACGCGATCCCCGTACCCGACCTCGACCACACCGACCATCTGCTGCTCATCGGCGCCAACCCCCTCGAGTCCAACGGCAGTCTGTGCACCGCGCCCGACTTCCCCGGCAAGCTCAAGGCACTTAGGGCACGCGGCGGCACGCTCACCGTCATCGACCCGCGCCGCACCCGCACCGCAAAGCTCGCCGACCGGCACATCGCGATCCGCCCCGGCGCCGACGCCCTGCTGCTCGCCGCGATGACCCAGGTCCTCTTCGACGAACACCTCGTCGACCTGGGCGAGTTGGCGCCGCACGTCCAAGGGGTCGACGAAGTCGAGGCGGCCGTACGGGACTTCACCCCCGAGGCCGTCGCCGAGGCCTGTGACGTGGACGCCGACACCATCCGCGCCCTCGCCCGCGAACTCGCCGCCGCGCCCACCGCCGCCGTATACGGCCGCCTCGGCACCTGCACCGTCCCGTACGGCACCCTCGCCAGCTGGCTGGTCGACGTCCTCGACATCCTCACCGGCAACCTCGACCGGCCCGGCGGCGCCCTCTTCCCGCAGGCGGCGACCGACAGGACACCCCGGCCGGCCGGACCCAGCCACGGGTTCACGCTGGGCCGCTGGCACTCGCGGGTCAGTCAACACCCGGAGGCGAAGGGCGAGTTGCCGCTCTCCGCGCTCACCGAGGAGATCGACACCCCGACCGCGGAGGGCGAGCCGATCCGGGCCCTCATCGTCGTCGCCGCCAACCCCGTCCTCTCCGCGCCCGACGGCGACCGGCTCGACAAGGCGCTGGACTCGCTCGACTTCATGGTCAGCGTGGACCCCTACCTGAACGAGACCTCGCGCCACGCGCACGTCGTACTGCCCCCGCCGCCGCCCTCGCAGAGCCCCCACCACGACTTCGCCTTCAACACCCTGGCCGTCCGCAACCAGGTCCGCTACAACCGCGCGGCCGTCCCCCTGGAACCTGGCCGGATGGCCGAGACCGAGATCCTCGCGCGGCTCGTCCTGGCCGCGACCGGCATGCACGGCGCCGACCCCGCCGCCGTCGACGCCATGGTCATCGACCAGACCCTCGGCAAGGCCGTCAAGGAACCCCACTCCCCGGTCCACGGCCGCGATCCGCAGCAGCTCGCCAAGGAGCTGGGCGGCGACACCGGCCCCGAGCGGCGCCTCGACCTGATGCTGCGCCTGGGCCCGTACGGCGACGGCTTCGGCGCACGACCGGACGGGCTGAGCCTGGCGAAAGTGCTCGACCACCCGCACGGCATCGACCTCGGGCCGCTCCAGCCGCGTCTCCCGCAGCCGCTGAAGACCCGCAGCGGGAAGGTCGAACTGCTGCCGCCGCCCATCGCCGACGACCTGCCGCGCCTGCGCGAGGCCATGCGTGAGCGCCCCGCCCCGATCGTGCTCATCGGGCGTCGGCATCTTCGCTCCAACAACAGCTGGATGCACAACGTGCCCGCCCTCACCGGCGGCACCAACCGCTGCACCCTGCACATCCACCCCGAGGACGCCGCCCGCCTCGGCGTGCTCGACGGCGCCCCTGTGCGGATCAAGGGCGCCGGGGGAGAGGTGGTGGCTCCCGCCGAGATCACCGAGGTCGTACGGCGGGGCGTCGTGAGCCTGCCCCACGGGTGGGGACACGACCGGCCCGGTACCCGTCTCTCGCACGCCGCCACCGACCCCGGTGTCAACGTCAACCAGCTCCTCGACGGCCGCCTTCTCGACCCGCTGTCGGGCAACGCCGTACTGAATGGTGTACCCATCGATCTCGCGCCAGCAGGCACAACGCTGTGACCTGGAGTTTTGCGCTTATTGCTCGCGTGTCAACGTCTTGTTAAGACTTGTGGGGCCGACCTAACGTCAACGCACTGCCGACTCCGGTGGGAGTTCAAGGGCGAACGTTAGGTAACCCACTCATGTTGACCATCCTGGGCTTCACGATGATCGCGACCTTCCTGGTCCTGATCATGATGAAGAAGATGTCGCCGATCGCGGCGCTCGTACTGATCCCGGCACTTTTCTGCGTCTTCGTCGGGAAGGGCGCCAAGCTCGGTGACTACGTCATCGACGGCGTCACCAGCCTCGCCCCCACCGCGGCGATGCTCATGTTCGCGATCGTCTACTTCGGTGTGATGATCGACGTCGGCCTCTTCGACCCGATCGTCCGGGGCATCCTGAAGTTCGCCAAGGCCGACCCGCTGCGCATAGTCGTCGGCACGGCGATCCTCGCGGCGATCGTCTCCCTCGACGGCGACGGCTCGACCACCTTCATGATCACGGTCTCGGCGATGTACCCCCTGTACAAGCGCCTCAAGATGAGCCTCGTCGTGATGACCGGCGTCGCCGCCATGGCCAACGGTGTGATGAACACCCTGCCCTGGGGCGGCCCGACAGCACGTGCCGCGACGGCCCTGAAGCTGGACGCCAGCGACATCTTCGTCCCGATGATCCCGGCACTCGCCGTCGGCCTGGCCTTCGTCATCGCCCTCTCGTACGTCCTCGGCCGCCGCGAGCGCAAGCGGCTCGGCGTGCTCACCCTGGACGCGGTCCTGGTGGAGGAGCCGGAGACGGAGTCGGAGACCGTCCTCGTCGGCGCCGGTTCGGGCGTGAAGGCGGCCGGAGGTTCCGGTGCGGGCAACTCGGCCGCACCGACCGGCGGTTCGGGTACGGAGGGTGCCGTCGCCAGTGGCGCCGACGATGACGACGACCGGATGCTGAAGGTCCTCGATCCGAACCGCACCACCCTGCGCCCCAAGCTCTACTGGTTCAACGCGCTCCTCACGGTCACCCTGCTCACCTCCATGATCATGGAGTGGCTGCCGATCCCGGTGCTGTTCCTGCTCGGCGCCGCGCTCGCCCTGACGGTCAACTTCCCCCACATGCCCGACCAGAAGGCCCGGCTCGGCGCCCATGCCGAGAACGTCCTCAACGTCTCGGGCATGGTCTTCGCCGCCGCCGTCTTCACCGGCGTCCTCACCGGCACCGGCATGGTCGACCACATGGCCCGCTGGCTCGTCGACAACATCCCCGACGGCATGGGCCCGCACATGGCCTTCGTGACCGGCCTGCTGAGCATCCCGCTCACCTACTTCATGTCCAACGACGGCTTCTACTTCGGCGTCCTGCCGGTGCTCGCCGAGGCCGGCGCCGCCCACGGCGTCTCCCCGCTGGAGATCGCCCGCGCCTCCCTCATCGCCCAGCCCCTGCACATGTCCAGCCCGCTCGTCCCGGCCGTGTACGTCCTCGTCGGCATGGCGAAGGTCGAGTTCGGCGACCACACCAAGTTCGTGGTCAAGTGGGCCGTGCTCACCTCGCTCGCCATCCTCGGAGCGGGAATCCTGTTCGGCATCATCTGATCGGCATCCGTACCGCAACTGATTCGCGCATCCGTCCGGAAGGACAACACCATGAGGCCCGGTGGGAACCGCGGCTGGCTGCTCCGCCTCGTCATCGCCTTCAGCTTCACGCAGGGGGCGGTGTCGATGGCCCGGCCCGCCGTCTCCTACCGGGCCCTCGCGCTGGGCGCGGACGAGCGGGCGATCGGCGTGATCGCCGCCGCGTACGCCCTGCTCCCGCTCTTCGCCGCCGTACCGCTCGGCCGCCGAACCGACCACGGCCGCTGCGCACCCCTGCTGACCGTCGGAGCCCTTCTGGTCTCGGGCGGCTGCGCTCTCGGGGCGACAGCCAACTCCCTTGGTGTGATGGCCGCGTGGAGCGGAGTGATGGGCCTCGGGCACCTCTGCTTCGTCATCGGCGGCCAGTCGATCGTCGCCCGCCGGTCCGCCCCGCACGAACAGGACCGCAACTTCGGGCACTTCACCATCGGCGTCTCGCTGGGCCAGTTCATCGGCCCGATGGCGGCGGGCGCGCTGATCGGCGGCCACGACATGGCGGCCACCAGCGCCCGCGCCCTGCTGGTCGCGGCCGGGGTCGCCGCGCTGTCGTTCACGTCGTTGTGGCGAGTCGAGGACCGTACGGCCGTCAAGTCCCGTACGGAGCAGGGTGATCGTGTCCCCGTGCACCGCATCCTGCGCACCCGGGGTGTGCCCGCGGGCATCTTCGTCAGCCTCGCCGTGCTGTCCGCGACCGACATCCTCACCGCCTACCTGCCGGTGGTCGGCGAGCACCGGGGCATCGCGCCGGCGGTGATCGGCGTACTCCTCGGACTCCGCGCGGCGGCCACCATCGCGTGCCGTCTGGTGCTGACCCCGCTGCTGCGGCTGCTCGGCCGCCGGGTGCTGCTCACCGTGACCTGTCTGCTCGCGGCGGTGCTGTGCGCGGGGATCGCGCTGCCGGTGCCCGTGCGGGGGTTGGCGCTCATGCTCGCGGCCCTCGGTTTCTGTCTGGGCGTCGGACAGCCGCTGTCGATGACGACGGTCGTGCAGGCGGCCCCGGCCGGCGCCCGTTCCACCGCCCTCGCGCTGCGTCTGACCGGCAACCGGCTCGGCCAGGTCGCCGCGCCCGCCACGGCCGGTCTGGTCGCCGGGGTCACGGGCGTGGCGGCGCCGTTCGTGATGCTCGGCGTACTGCTGTTGCTGTCGGCGGGGACCGCGATGCGGCCGGGCGCAGAGCCGGGGCCGGGGCCGGGGGCGGGTACGGGTGCGGGTGCGGAGCCTGCCGCCCCGGACCGGCATCGCAGATCAGGGGCGCCGTCGGGACGGCAGGGACCGGACGGGTGATATCTGCCGGGGTGCAGGGCGCTGCTCCCACCCCTGGGGGCGCGGATGTGAAAGAGAGTCAGACGAAGCGTGATTTGTATGAAAATCATCTGACTCGGAGGAACCGCGCATGACCACCTCACTCCGTCCACGCCGGACCGGCGTCCGCATCGCCGCGCTCGCGGCCCTCACCCTCGCGGGCACCACCCTCGTCGTGGCCCCCGCCGCCGCCGCTCCCGGCGACAACGGAGACGTCAAGATCCACAAGGTGGGTACGCCCTTCACCGACCAGCGCAACGAGCCGAAGGTCTGCGACTTCTACCTCGCCGCGTTCAACTTCGACGACCTCCCCGACAACCAGGACATCGAGTGGTCCATCGAGACCCAGCCCCTGGTGGCGAACGGCGCCACGCTCGCCGACACCATCCAGCTGGAGAACGACGGCACCGGGCACACCATGCCCCTCGCGCTGCCGGACGGTCAGTACCAGCTGACGTGGAAGATCG
>NZ_AEJB01000452.1 GCF_000331005.1 Streptomyces turgidiscabies Car8 | reverse complement strand
TCCCCTCATCGTCGGCGCCGCCAACACCCTCCTGGAGCCCGGCGAGGAGGACACCACCCTCTCGCCCACGCCTCTCTCCCACCGCACCAGCGGGCCCGGCAGTCATCCGGGTTCCACCTGACGCGGGGGCGGACCGACGGGACAGACGTGTCGGCCGCGATCCCGCTGACCGGCGTGCTCATCGAGCCGGGCGCTGTTCCGTCGGGACGGTCAGGGACGGCAAGGGGCGTTCGGGACGCCACTCGTCCAGCGCGGCCCCCGCGGTGTTCCACCCCCACACCCTCTACTCGGAAGCAGCAGCCGCGGCCTTGCGCTCCTCTTCCGCCCGCTCCTCCGCCTCCATCTCCGCGAACACGTCGATCGGCGCCGGCGCCTTCGCCAGGAACACCCACGTGAGCCACACGGCCAGCAGGAACGGCGGGATCTTCAACGCCACCAGCACCCACCCGAGCGACGCGGTGTCCGCCCACAGGTACAGCGGGAAGAGAATCGCGCACTTGGCGAGCAGGATCAGCCCCCACGCCCAACTGGCCTTCGTGTACGCCTTCTTGCGCCCCGGATTGCGGGTACGCCAGGAGAGGTTCTCCTTGAAGACCGGGCCGAGGATCAGTCCGAGCAGCGGAACACCGGCCAGCGTCGTGATGATGTACGCCAGCGCCAGCCCCAGCGTGTAGAACATGCCGGGCAGATAGAAGTTCTTGGCGTTGCCCGTCATCATCGCGAAGACGACACCAAAGGCGACACCGAACACACCACTGAAGGCGTGCTTGACGGTGTCCTTCATGACGAGGCGCACCACGACCAGCAGTACCGAGACAGCGAGGGCCGCGATGGCCGACGCGTGCAGGTCCTTGTTGATCGTGTAGATCGTGACGAAGAGCAGCCCCGGCAGGACCGTCTCGATCATGCCCCGCAGACCGCCGAACGCCTCGAAGAGCGCGGCCTCGGTCACCGCCCTGGAATCGTGCTGGGCGTCTTCGGTCGGCTTGTCGAGCGACGTCACCGGCTACTCCCGTCCGAGGGGTCTCAGTTCGTATTTCGGATTGAACAGCACACGGCGGCCCCGGCTCATCGAGATCCGCCCCGACGCGATCAGCTTGCGTCCCGGCTCTATCCCGACGATGGAGCGTCTGCCGAGCCACACCACGTCCAGCGCGGCCGAGCCGTCGAAGAGCTCGGCCTCCAGGGCCGGAACCCCGGCTCTCGGCCGCAGCGTGACCGTGCGCAACGTACCAGTAACCGTCACCACCTGTCGGTCGTGGCAGTCACCGATACGCGTACAGCCCGCGGTCGCGGTGTCCTCGCGCAGTTCCTCGGACTCCAGATCCTCCTGCGACGAGGAGAGCCGGTCGAGCATGCGCCGAAACCGGCCCACCGGCTTCTCGGAACGAGGAACAGCACTCATACCTGAAGCGTACCGGCGCCCACCGACACCGACGTACCCCGGGAACGACTGCCTCCCCGGGAACGGCACTACCGCTCGAACCGGTACCCCATCCCGGGTTCGGTGATGAAGTGCTTCGGATGCGAGGGATCCGCCTCCAGCTTGCGCCGCAACTGCGCCATGTAGACGCGCAGATAGTTGGTCTCCGTCCCGTACGAGGGCCCCCACACCTCCTGGAGCAGCTGTTTCTGGCTGACCAGCCGGCCCGTGTTGCGCACGAGCACCTCCAGCAGATGCCACTCCGTGGGAGTCAGCCGTACGTCGCGCCCCGCGCGGTGGACCTTTTTCGCAGCCAGGTCGACGGTGAACTCGTCGGTCTCCACCATGACGTCGTCCTCTCCGCTTCCCGTCGGCTCGGCCCGGCGGACGGCGGCTCTGAGCCGGGCCAGCAGTTCGTCCATGCCGAAGGGCTTGGTGACGTAGTCGTCGGCGCCCGCGTCGAGTGCCTCGACCTTCTCGTCGGACGAGTGCCGGGCCGACAGCACCAGGATGGGCACCCGGGTCCACCCCCGGAGGCCCTTGATCACCTCGACGCCGTCCATGTCGGGCAGTCCCAGGTCGAGCACGACCACGTCGGGGTGCCGGGCGGCGGCGAGTTCGAGGGCGGTGGCACCGTCGGGGGCCGAGTCGACCTCGTACTTGCGCGCCCTGAGGTTGATCACGAGGGCCCGCACGATCTGCGGCTCGTCCTCGACCACCAGCACCCGGGTCATGACACCTGCCTCTCCGACTCCACCGGCAACGCCGGCCCCGCTGACACTTCTGGTCCCATTTCCGCGCCCCCCGCTCCACCACCGAGCAGCAGCTCGGCCCCGTCACCGGCCCCTGTTCCCATCCTCGCCGCCCGCACCGTGAGCACCATGCTGAGCCCGCCCCCAGGCGTGTCCTCGGCCCGCAGGGTGCCGCCCATCGCCTCGGCGAACCCCCGGGCCACCGCGAGCCCCAGCCCCACCCCGGCCCCGCGCGGGGCGTCACCGTACCGCTGGAAGGGCTCGAAGATGCGGTCCTTCGCCTCGTCCGGCACGCCCGGCCCCCGGTCCACCACCCGCACCTCCACCCGCTCGGCGATCGCGCTGGCGGCCACCAGCACCGTCTCCCCGTCCGGGCTGTACTTGACGGCGTTCTCGACCAGGTTGGCCACCGACCGCTCCAGCAGTCCGGGATCGACGGCGACCATCGGCAGGGTCTCGGGAATGTCCAGCTCCACGCTGTCCTCGGGTACGCCTCCCAGCGCCATCGGCACCACCTCGTCGAGGTCGATCTCCCTGATCAGCGGGTTGACGGTGCCGGTCTGGAGCCGGGACATGTCCAGCAGGTTGCCCACGAGATGGTCGAGCCGGTCGGCGCCGTCCTCGATGCCGGCCAGCAGTTCGGCCCGGTCCTCCTCGGACCACGCCACGTCGTCCGACCGCAGCGACGAGACCGCCGCCTTGATCCCGGCCAGCGGCGTACGGAGGTCATGGCTGACGGCGGCCAGCAGCGCCGTGCGGATCCGGTTGCCCTCGGCTAGGGTACGGGCCTGGTCGGCCTGGGACTGAAGGCGCCGGCGGTCCAGCACCACGGCCGCCTGGGCGGCGAACGCGGCCAGCACGCGCCGGTCGGCGGCGGGCAGGACCCGGCCGGACAGAGCGAGCGCCATGTGGTCGCCGACCGGCATGTCCACGTCGGCGTCCTCCGGCCGCGCCACCGCCTGACGGGTGCCGACACTGCCCGCGCAGGTCCACGGATCGACGTCGGAGGCGCGCTCCAGCAGGGCCACGGAGTCCATCCCGAAGGTCTCCCGGACCCGGTCGAGGAGCGCCTCCAGGCTGGTCTCGCCGCGCAGGACGCTGCCCGCGAGGAAGGAGAGGATCTCCGACTCGGCCCGCAGCCGGGCGGCCTGGTGGGTGCGCCGGGCGGCCAGGTCCACCACGGACGCCACCGACACGGCGACCCCGAAGAAGATCACGAGCGCGACGATGTTCTTCGGGTTGGCGATGGTCAGCCGGTGGTACGGCGGCGTGTAGTAGTAGTTCAGCAGCAGCGAGCCGACCGCCGCCGAGGCCAGCGCCGGGTAGAGGCCGCCGAGCAGGGCCGCCGCCACCGTGAGCGCCAGGAACAGCAGCATGTCGTTGGCGAGGCCGAGGTCGACGGCGTTCAGCAGCAGCGCGAGGCACACCGGACCCGCCACGCCGACCAGCCAGCCCCAGACGATCCGCGCCCGACCGAGCCGCGCTCCCCGGGCCACGGGCAGTCCGCGTCCCTTGCCGGCCTCGTCGTGGGTGATCAGATGGACGTCGAGGTCAGGCCCCGAGTCCCGGGCCACGGTCGCGCCGACGCCGGGTCCGAACACGTACTGCCAGGTCTTGCGCCGGGAGACGCCCAGCACGATCTGCGTGGCGTTCACACCCCGCGCGAAGTCCAGCAGGGCCACCGGGACGTCGTCACCGACCACGTGATGAAACGTTCCGCCCAGGTCTTCGACCAGTGTGCGCTGGACGGCGAGCTCCTTCGGTGAGGCGTTGGTCAGACCGTCACTGCGGGCGACGTAGACGGCCATGACCTCGCCGCCGGCGCCCTTCTCCGCGAGCCGTGCGGCCCGCCGGATCAGCGTGCGTCCCTCGGGTCCGCCGGTCAGCCCGACGACGATCCGCTCGCGCGAGCCCCAGATCCTGGAGACCTGGTGCTCGCTGCGGTACTCGGTCAGGTACTCGTCGACCCGGTCCGCCACCCACAGCAGCGCCAGCTCCCGCAGAGCGGTCAGGTTCCCGGGCCGGAAGTAGTTGGCGAGAGCCGCGTCGACCTTGTCGGACTTGTAGATGTTGCCGTGGGCCATCCGCCGCCGCAGCGCCTGCGGGGACATGTCGACCAGCTCGATCTGATCCGCGCGCCGGACCACCTCGTCGGGAACGGTCTCCTGCTGACGTACCCCGGTGATCGACTCGACCACGTCACCCAACGACTCGAGATGCTGGATGTTGACGGTCGATATCACGTCGATTCCGGCGGCCAGCAGCTCTTCCACGTCCTGCCAGCGCTTGGTGTTGCGCGAGCCGGGAATGTTGGTGTGCGGCAGTTCGTCCACCAGGGCGATCTGCGGCCGGCGGGCGAGCACGGCGTCCACGTCCATCTCGGTGAACACGGCTCCGCGGTAGGGCAGCTCCTTGCGGGGGATCTGCTCCAGCCCGTGGAGCATCACCTCCGTGCGCGTCCGGCCGTGGTGCTCCACGAAGGCGACCACACAGTCCGTCCCCCGCTCGACACGGCGGTGCGCCTCGGACAGCATCGCGTACGTCTTGCCGACGCCCGGTGCCGCACCGAGGTAGATCCGAAGCTTGCCGCGTCCCATGGCCTCATTGTCTTCCCGTGCCCGCCGACCGCGCAGCGTCGACCCTACGTCCAGCGATGTCGGCAAACGGGACGAGAGGCAGGCCGGAGCGGCTCTTTGACGCAACTCTGACGCGCCGGTGAACGGGCGCTGCCGCTAACGGACCTCGGTGATCTCCGGTCCGCGCTGCAGCTGGCCCATGCCCCCACCGAAGCGGGAACCGGCCTCTTCCTGCTGGACACCCTCGGGCACCATCTGGGCGTCGTTCGGCAGCTTCAGGACGATCGGGTCGCGAGGCGCCATGGGCCCCTCGCCACGGACGACGACCGTGTCCCTGAAGATCTGCTCCAGCAGACCGGCGGCCTGCGGCTGCACGGCACCCTGACCGGAGATGACCCCGCGCAGGAACCACCGCGGACCGTCCACACCGACGAACCGTACGACCTGGAAACCGCCTGTGCCGTCCGGCAGTTGCACCGGCACCTGCGCCCGCAGCTCCCAGCCCAGCGGCCCCTCGACCTCGTCGACGATGCCACCCTGCTGGGTGATGCCGCTGGCGATCTCCTCGCGCACCTCGCCCCAGATGCCCTCGCGCTTGGGCGCGGCGAAGGCCTGGAGCTGCACGGCGCTGTCGCGCAGCACGACGGTCGCCGCGACGATCGCGTCGCCCGCGACCTCTACCCGCAGTTCCATGCCGTCGACCCCGGGCACGAACAGTCCGCCCAGGTCGACCCGGCCCTCGCCGGGCTCGCGCACCTCGGTGTCGTCCCAGGGTCCGTCGGGACGCGGCTCCGGCTCCAGCCGGACGCGCGAACGCGAACCCGCTGCTTCGTCCGCCTCAGTGTCGACGCTGTCGACGACCTGCTCGGCCTCGCCGGCCGCGTCCTCGGCGGCACCCTTCTTCTTGCGACGTCCGAACACGTCACTGTCCTTCCCGGTCGGATACGACCGAAGCGTATCGATTCCCACCCGTTGTGCCGCCAACCGCGGCCTGACCGCTGTGACCGCTCGCACCGCCCACCGAGGCGTGACCGCCGGTGGACCCGAAGCCCCCCTCGGCCCGCGCCGAGCCGGGAAGTTCCGCGACCTCCCGGAAGCGGACCTTCTCGACCTGCTGGACGACCAGTTGGGCAATCCTGTCGAAGCGCTCGAATCGCACGGGTTCGTGCGGGTCGAGATTCACCACGATCACCTTGATCTCCCCACGGTACCCGGCATCAACCGTCCCCGGGGCATTCACCAGAGCGACACCGCACCGGGCCGCCAGCCCCGAACGGGGGTGCACGAAGGCCGCGTACCCCTCCGGGAGCGCGACAGACACGCCGGTCGGCAGAACAGCCCGTTCGCCGGGCGCCAGTTCGCACCCCTGCGTGGTACGCAGATCGGCTCCGGCGTCGCCCGGCTGCGCGTACGCCGGAAGCGGTACGTCCGGATCGACGCGCCGGATGAGGACGTCCAGGGGCGCACGGCCCTCGGATACGGGGCTCACGGGTTCACCTCGAATGCGCGGGCGCGCCGGACCTGGTCCGGGTCGCTCATGGCGGCCCGGATCTCCTCCGGGCGGCCGTTGTCGATGAAGTGGTCGACCTTGACCTCGATGAAGAGAGCCTGGGCGCGCACCGCGACGGGCCCGTCGGGGCCGCCGATGCGTCCGGTGGCGGTCGAGTAGATCTTCCGACCGGCCACGGCTGTGACCTCGGCCTCCAGGTACAGCAGGGTGTCGACGGGGACGGGCCGGACGAACTCGGTCTCCAGCTTTCCGGTCACGGCGATGGTGCGCAGCAGCCAGTTCAGCGAGCCGAGGGTCTCGTCCAGCGCGCTGGCGAGCACACCGCCGTGGGCGAGGCCGGGGGCGCCCTGGTGGGCGGCGCGCACGGTGAACTCGGCGGTGACCGTGACACCGTCGCCGGCCCGGGCCGCGAGGTGCAGTCCGTGGGCCTGCCCGTCACCACATCCGAAACACTGTTCGTAGTGGGCACCGAGCAGTTCGCCGGGCGCGGGCGCGTCCGGGTGCCGCACGGGCGCCACGGCGTCGGCGGGGGGCTGCAGAGCTGCTGAAGGACCACTCACAGCCGCAGACTACCCGCGAGTCGGCCCTCGACCGACACCATGCCAAGCTTGGCTCCATGCAGCTTTCCGCCTCCCCCTACGAAGAACGCCTCACGGCCCCGCGCTCCTGGTGGCTGATCTCGTTCCTGGTGGGCGTCTCCTTCGCCCTGATCCTGCTCCCGTTCGGCACGCTGCCCCTGCTCGGCGGCCTGGTGGGCGGCACCGCCGTGGCCGCGGTGGCGGCGAGTTCGTACGGTTCGATCCGGATCCGGGTCGTGGGGGACTCGTTGATCGCCGGAGAGGCGAAGATCCCGGTGGCGGCCCTGGGCGAGGCGGAGATCCTGGACGCGGAGGAGGCCCGCGCCTGGCGCACGTACAAGGCCGACACCCGCGCCTTCATGCTCCTGCGCTCCTACATCCCCACGGCGCTGCGCGTCCAGGTCACGGACCCCGAGGACCCCACCCCGTACCTGTATCTGTCGACGCGGGAGCCCGAACAACTGGTCGCCGCCCTGGAATCTGCGCGAGCGGCGGCCCCGCGCGACGCGGGCTGAAACCGACCGGAACCGCGGCTCGCGGGCGTCGGCAAATTCTTCATCGGCGGCGGGCAAAGACTTGCTCGCCGCGCCTGTGTCCGGAGTCGCCCGCGCCCTTCGGCGCCCCTACGTCCCGAGTTCCTTCGGCGCGTCGCCGAGGTCCAGCGCGTCGGTGGGCGGCTCCAGCGGGGGCAGTTCCGGGAGCTGTTCCCAGGGGACCTGGAATCTGCGCAGGTCCTTGCGGATACGGTCCGCGAGTCTTCTGGTGTCGCGCCGGTTCATGACCGCGCCGACGGCGGCGCCCACCATGAACGGCATCAGGTTGGGCAGGTCGCGGACCATCCGCTTCATGATCTGCTGACGCAGTTCGCGCTTCATCTGGCCACCGAGGGCCGAGTTGATCGTCGACGGCTTCGTCACGTCGATCCCGCGCTCACCCGACCACGAGTTCAGGTAGGCGGTGCTGCGCTGCTTGAGGCTGCCCGGCGGTCGTGCGCCGTAGACCTCGTGGAGTTCGGCGATCATTTTCAGCTCGATCGCGGCCACACCGGTGATCTCGGCGGCCAGTTCGGTCGGCATGGCCGGTGGCACCGGCAGCATCGCCGCCGCCCCGATGCCCGCGCCGACGGTCGCCGTGGCGCTCGCGGCGCCCGCGACGAGCTTGTCCGCGAGTTGCTCGGGCCCGAGGCCCGGGAACTGCCGACGGAGGGTGGCGAGGTCGCGTACGGGGATACGCGGGGCGTTCTCGATGATTCGGTCGGTGATGTAGGCCAGGCCCGCTCTGGCGCGGCTGCCGCCCTTGCGGACGCCTTCTCTGGCCTTCTGGATCGCCTTCCGTCGCCCGGCGACGGGTGCGGAAGGCTCGGCCGGCACCGGGAGGTCATCCCCGTGGTCGGCCGGCCCGGCGGCCGGTTCGAGCGAGGCCGATCCTGTATCGGATGAGCCCCGCTCGTCGTCACGCACACCATGAGGGCCGTCCTGCGGCCCCTGGTCCGCTCCCCGCGAGGGGAAGCGGCGCTTCCAAGGAGGGGTCGAGCCAGTCACGGCCGACCCTGCCTCAGTCGCAGTCGCGGCAGATCGGCTGACCGTTCTTCTCGCGGGCCAGCTGACTGCGGTGGTGCACCAGGAAGCAGGTCATGCAGGTGAACTCGTCCTGCTGCTTGGGCAGCACCCGGACGGCCAACTCCTCGTTCGAGAGGTCCGCTCCGGGCAGTTCGAGGCCTTCGGCGGCCTCGAATTCGTCGACGTCCACGGAGGAAGTCGACTTGTCGTTCCTCCTGGCCTTCAGTTCTTCAAGGCTGTCCGAGTCAACGTCGTCGTCGGTCTTGCGTGGGGTGTCGTAATCCGTTGCCATGTCGCGCTCTCCCCCTCTGGGTGTCTGCGGTGTCTCAGCGCAGGTAACGCGTGAGAGGCCGGACTTGTGCCCGACCTGAGGCGGAGATTTTGCCTCACATCAAGGTCTGTTACTGAATCGACACCCAACCGACCCCCTTGGGAGAGATCGGCATGGATGGCGATCGGGACCGTACACGGTCCGAATGCCGCACTTCAAAGGCGCCCCACCGTGTACTTCCCGTGATCAAGACCCCTGAAAACCCGGATTTACCGGGCCTTACGGCGACTTGCATGATCACGGTGAGTGGATGGCGGGTAATTCGCCCCTGTGATCGATCACACACGAGGCCGCCGGGAGGGTACCCCGAAAATTCCGCGCAAAGCGAACATCCTCGCGTGTCGGCGACATGATCTCAGATCGGCAGGGCGACTCGCATCACGAGCCCACCCCCCTCGCGCGGCTGGGCCGAGATGTGACCGCCGTGAGCGCGCGCCACAGAGCGCGCGATGGACAGTCCGAGGCCCACACCCTTGTCGCTGCCCGTTCGCTCCGTACGCAGCCGCCTGAAGGGCTCGAAGAGGTTGTCGATCTCGTACGCCGGGACCACGGGACCCGTGTTCGAGACCACCAGCACCGCCTGTCCGTGCTGGACCTCGGTGGTCACCTCGACCCAGCCGTCCTCCGGCACGTTGTACCGCACCGCGTTCTGTACGAGGTTCAGCGCGATCCGCTCCAGCAGCACGCCGTTGCCCTGGACGACCGCGGGATCGCGCGTCCCGCGGAACTCGACCCCCTTGGCCTCGGCCTCGGCGTGCGTCTGGTCGACGGCCTGCGTGGCGACCTCGGCGAGGTCCACCGGCTTGCGCTCGACGATCTGGTTGTCGCTGCGGGCGAGCAGCAGCAGCCCTTCGACGAGCTGCTCGCTGCGCTCGTTGGTGGCCAGCAGCGTCTTGCCGAGCTGCTGGAGCTCCGGCGGCGCCGCCGGATCCGACAGATGCACCTCCAGGAGCGTGCGATTGATCGCCAGCGGCGTTCTCAGCTCGTGCGAGGCGTTGCCGACGAACCTCTGCTGGGCGGTGAAGGCCCGCTGCAGCCGCTCCAGCATGTCGTCGAGGGTGTCCGCCAGCTCCTTCAGCTCGTCGTCGGGGCCATCCAGCTCGATCCGGCGGGACAGGTCCGAGCCAGCCACCGCGCGGGCGGTGCGGGTGATCCGTCCGAGCGGCGTCAGGACCCGGCCGGCCATGGCGTAGCCGAAGGCGAAGGCGATCACGGCGAGGCCCAGCAGCGTGATCAGCGAACGGCTGAGGAGGTTGTCCAGAGCGTGCTGCCGTTGCACGTTGACGCACTCGTTCATGGCCCTGTTGAGCACGGGCGCGGTCGGCGAGGACGGGAGATTACACGTGTCGCTGCCGACCTGACCGGAGATGACCTTGAAGGGCAGTTCACTGCCCACGTTCAGCGCGTTCGCCGCGAACAGGTAGATGATCGACAGCAGCAGGATGCCGGCGATCAGGAACATCCCCCCGTACAGCAGCGTGAGCCGTATACGGATGGTCGGGCGCAGCAACGGGAACTGCGCCTGCGGCCGGCGGGGGTCCCAGGTGGGTTTCGGGGGTGCCTGGGGAGGCGCGGGTGTCGTCGCCACGGCCGATCAGATCCGGTAGCCGGAGCCCGGCACCGTGACGATCACGGGAGGCTCGCCCAGCTTGCGGCGCAGAGTCATCACGGTCACGCGTACGACGTTGGTGAACGGGTCGGTGTTCTCGTCCCAGGCCTTCTCCAGGAGCTGCTCGGCGGAGACGACCGCGCCCTCGCTGCGCAGCAGCACCTCCAGGACGGCGAACTCCTTGGGCGCGAGCTGGACTTCCTTGCCGTCGCGGAAGACCTCGCGGCGGTTCGGGTCGAGCTTGATCCCGGCGCGCTCCAGGACGGGCGGCAGCGGCAGGCTCGTACGCCGGCCGAGGGCACGCACGCGTGCCGTCAGCTCGCTGAAGGCGAACGGCTTGGGGAGGTAGTCGTCGGCGCCGATCTCCAGCCCCTCGACCCGGTCGCTGACGTCTCCGGAGGCCGTGAGCATCAGCACGCGTGTGGGCATGCCGAGTTCGACGATCTTGCGGCAGACGTCGTCGCCGTGCACCAGCGGGAGGTCCCGGTCCAGGACGACCACGTCGTAGTCGTTGACGCCGATGCGTTCCAGGGCCGCCGCGCCGTCGTACACGACGTCGACGGCCATGGCCTCCCGGCGCAGTCCGGTGGCCACCGCATCGGCGAGCAGTTGCTCGTCCTCGACGACGAGTACGCGCACGTCGTTTGTCCTTCCTCGGGGTCGCCCGCGGGCCGGGACGGCACGTTGGCGGAAACTTTTCCTGCGGTCAGGCCTCCATCCTGCCGCTTTGGTCCGTAAACCGGTTGTAAGAGGCCCTTGGGCGATCGCCGCACGGCACCTTCCGGCCGACCGGGGCCGCTCCGGGGGCGGTGGCGGGAAGAAATCTTGGCGGGTTGAGGTTTCCTCCGCGAGGAGCGGGGGGAGGACGGCTTTACACCCCGCGATCACGCTCTGCGTGTGCCATGACACCTAGTGGTACAACGAACCGCTTTCCGCAGAGCGGGCGTGGGTGTCCGGCACCGTCGCCGCCCGGCAGGGCAGCGCTGGGCACCCAGTTGGAGACGTGATCGCCCCTTCCGAATCGGCACACCCCCGTGCCATCGACCCACGACCCAGGACGAGGGGGCGCAGCATGGACGCATTCACCGCAGGACTTCAGCAGCGCATAAGGGCGACCGAGACCGATCTGACGCGGGCTCGCGACGAGGGCGACGACTTCCTCGTCGAGGTGGAACAGGCCGAGCTCGACGACCTGCGCCGTCTTGCCGCCGAACACGGTGTGGAGGTCGGCGCGGCCAGCGTCTGATCAGTCCGCAGGATGAAGAGGAAACAGAGGGGCCCCGGCATCGATCCAGTGCCGGGGCTCCTCCCTTTTTCCCAGTTCCCTTTTCCTGTTTCCCCGTCGTGTTTCCTCAGTCGTGCCAGGCGCCGAAGTCCTCCAGGAGGCGCTGGAGGGGTTCGAAGACCCCGGGGGTGCCCGCGACCGTCAGATCGCGTGACGGGCGCTCTCCGGGGCGTCCACCGGTCAACGCGCCCGCCTCTCGGGCGATCAGGTCACCCGCTGCGACGTCCCAGGCGTTGAGGCCCCGTTCGTAGTAGCCGTCCAGGCGGCCGGACGCCACGTCGCACAGGTCGACCGCGGCCGAGCCGCCGCGCCGGATGTCGCGCAGCAGCGGGATCAGCAGCCGGGCCACCTCGGCCTGGTGGGCCTTGACCTCGGCGACGTAGTTGAAGCCCGTCGACACCAGCGCCTGGTCCAGGGGCGGGGCCGGGCGGACCGCCAGCCGGCGCTCGCTCTCCCAGGCACCGGTCGCCCAGGCTCCCCCGCCACGCACCGCGTGGTACGTCTCGCCGCGCATCGGCGCCGCGACCACGCCGACGATGCGCTCGCCGTCCTGCTCGGCCGCGATGGAGACGGCCCAAGTGGGCAGTCCGTACAGGTAGTTGACCGTGCCGTCGAGCGGGTCGATGACCCACCGGATGCCGCTGCCGCCCTCGCTGGAAGCACCCTCCTCGCCGAGGAAACCGTCGTCCGGGCGCTCCTCGGAGATCACGTCGGTGATCAGCTTCTCCGCCGCGATGTCCATCTCCGTGACGACGTCGATGGGGCTGGACTTGGTGGCGGCGACCGCGAGATCGGCCGGCCGGCCGTCCCGGAGCAGCTCTCCCGCGCGGCGGGCCGCCTCCTGGGCGAGCCGGAGCAGTTCGGGCAGCAGGGGGTCGGTCACAGGAGTCCTCACGCGTACGGGCTGTCGGCGCCCGCGGCGGCGGGCCTGGGGGCACGGGACGGGCAGCAGCCCACGGGGCAGAGGTTCCGGGTGGCGCCGAGAGTGCCCAGGGCGCACGGATTGATGTCCTGCCCGTTCTCGGTGGCGGCGCGTTCCAGGACGAGTTCACGGATCGCGGCGGCGAAGCGCGGGTCGGCGCCCACCGTCGCGGAGCGGCGCATGGGCAGGCCCAGCTCCTCCGCCTTCGCCCTGGCCTCCGTGTCGAGGTCGTACAGGACCTCCATGTGGTCCGACACGAACCCGATCGGCGCGATCACGACGGCCGGGACACCGGCGCCGTGCAGGTCCTCCAGGTGGTCGCAGATGTCGGGCTCCAGCCATGGGATGTGCGGGGCGCCGGAACGCGACTGGTAGACGAGCCGCCACGGGTGGTCGACGCCGGTCCGCTCACGCACGGCGTCCGCGACCAGCTGGGCGGTGTCCAGGTGCTGCTTGACGTACGCCCCGCCGTCCCCGTGGTCCTCGACGGGCCCGGAGGTGTCGGCGGACGCGGTCGGGATGGAGTGGGTCGAGAAGGCGAGGTGCGCGCCGTCCCTGACGTCCTCGGGGAGGTCGGCGAGGGAGGTGAGCACACCCTCGATCATGGGCTCCAGGAAGCCCGGGTGGTTGAAGTAGTGGCGCAGTTTGTCGACCTCGGGCAGGTCGAGGCCCTCGGCCTCCAGGGCGGCCAGGGAGTCCGCGAGGTTCTCGCGGTACTGCCGGCAGCCCGAGTACGAGGCGTACGCGCTGGTCGCGAGGACGAGGACCCGGCGTCTGCCGTCCTGGACCATCTCGCGCAGGGTGTCGGTCAGATACGGGGCCCAGTTGCGGTTGCCCCAGTAGACCGGCAGATCCAGCCCGTGGTCCGCGAAGTCCTTGCGCAGGGCGTCCAGGAGGGCGCGGTTCTGGTCGTTGATCGGGCTGACCCCGCCGAACAGGAAGTAGTGCTGTCCGACTTCCTTGAGGCGTTCCTTGGGGATGCCCCGCCCGCGTGTCACGTTCTCCAGGAACGGAACCACGTCGTCCGGACCCTCGGGGCCGCCGAAGGAGAGCAGGAGCAGGGCGTCGTAGGGGGTGGCGTCGAGCGCATCTCGCATGGTTCCGATCCTGCCATTCCCCTCTGACAGTCGGGATCCCGGCCCTTCCCCGCGGGTGCGGGAGGGTCGCCCTGCCCGTAAGCTGTATCGGCCGTCTTCACGCCTTACCCACGTCTCCCTCACGCCGTACCGGATCGACCGGAGTCTCCCGTGCCCAGCCCCTACCGCGCCCTGTTCGCCGCCCCCGGCTCCAGGCGTTTCACCGCCGCGGGGTTCCTCGGCCGGATGCCGCTGTCGATGATGGGCATCGGCGTGGTCACGATGGTCTCCCAGCTCACCGGCAGGTACGGACTCGCGGGCGCGCTCTCGGCGACCATCGCCATGGCCGCCGCGGTGGCGGGCCCCCAGGTCTCGCGTCTGGTCGACCAGTACGGGCAGCGCCGCGTGCTGCGTCCCGCGACGCTCTGCGCGCTGCTGGCCTCGGCCGGGCTGCTGCTCGCCGCGCACTTCGGGTGGCCGGACTGGGTGCTGTTCGTGTGCAGCGCCGGCATCGGCTGCGTACCGAGCGTCGGCGCGATGACGCGGGCACGCTGGGCGGCCGTCTACCGGGACACCCCGCAGTTGCACACCGCGTACTCCTTCGAGTCCGTGGTGGACGAGGTCTGCTTCATCTTCGGGCCGATCATCTCGATCGGTCTCTCCACGGCGTGGTTCCCGGAGGCCGGGCCGCTTCTCGCCGCCTGCTTCCTGGCGGTCGGCGTCTTCTGGCTGACGTCGCAGAGCGGCACCGAGCCGAAGCCGCATCCGCGCGCGCAGCGCGGGGGCGGCTCGGCGCTGCGCTCCTCCGGCCTCAAGGTCCTGGTGGTCGCCTTCGGGGCGGTCGGGGCGATCTTCGGGGCCGTTGACGTGGTCACCGTCGCCTTCGCCGAGGAACAGGGCCACAAGGGCGCCGCGAGCGTCGTACTGGCCGTCTACGCGGCGGGCTCCTGCGCGGCGGGAGCCGTGTTCGGGCTGCTGCGCCTCCCGGGAGCCCCGGAACGCCGGTGGCTACTGGGCATATGTGCGATGGCCGTGAGTATGATCCCCCTCCTACTGGTCGGAAACTTGCCGTTCCTGGCCGTGGCGCTGTTCGTTGCGGGTCTGTCCATCGCTCCCACGATGATCACGACGATGTCCCTCATCGAACAGCACGTACCACGCGCGCAACTGACCGAGGGCATGACCTGGGTGAGCACCGGGCTCGCGGTCGGCGTCGCGCTCGGCTCCTCCGTGTCCGGCTGGGTGATCGACGCCGCCGGTGCGAGGGCCGGGTACGGGGTTCCGGTGGCGTCCGGAGCCGTCGCGGTCGCGGTCGGTTTCCTCGGGTACCGCCGGCTGAACAGACCGGCACCGTGTCGGGGAGGCACCGTTGAGCAGCACAGTGAGCGGCAAGAGCGGCACGTGGCGTAACTGGGCGGGCAACGTCACCGCCCGGCCCGCCCGGGAGGTCACGCCCGCTTCCGTGGAGGAACTGTCCGCGGCCGTTCGGAAAGCAGCCACGGACGGTCTGAAGGTGAAGGCCGTCGGCACCGGACACTCCTTCACGGCTGCCGCCGCCACCGACGGGGTGTTGATCCGCCCTCAGTTGCTGACCGGCATCCGCGATATCGACCGCGAGAACATGACGGTCACGGTCGAGGCCGGCACTCCGCTCAAGAGACTCAACCTGGCTCTCGCCCGCGAGGGTCTGTCGCTCACGAACATGGGCGACATCATGGAGCAGACGGTCTCCGGCGCCACCAGCACGGGCACGCACGGCACCGGCCGCGAGTCGGGTTCGATAGCCGCCCAGATCAGGGCACTTGAGCTGGTGACGGCCGACGGCTCGGTGCTCACCTGTTCCGAGAAGGAGAATCCGGAGGTCTTCGCGGCCGCCCGGGTCGGCATCGGCGCCCTGGGGATCCTCACCGCGATCACCTTCGCCGTGGAACCGCTCTTCCTGCTCACCGCCCGCGAGGAGCCGATGACCTTCGACAAGGTCACCAGCGCGTTCGACGAACTCTGGGCCGAGAACGAGCACTTCGAGTTCTACTGGTTCCCGCACACCGGCAACACCAACACCAAGCGCAACAATCGCAGCGCGGGCCCCGAGAAGCCGGTCAGCCCGATCAGCGGCTGGATCGAGGACGAGTTCCTCTCCAACGGCGTCTTCCAGGTGGCCCAGTTGGTCGGCCGCACGGTGCCCGCCACGATCCCGACGATCGCCCAGATCTCCAGCAAGGCCCTGTCCGCGCGGACCTACACCGACATCCCGTACAAGGTCTACACGTCTCCGCGCCGGGTGCGCTTCGTGGAGATGGAGTACGCCGTTCCGCGCGAGGCCCTGGTGGCGACACTGCGCGAACTCAAGGCGATGGTCGACCGGTCGGACATGCGCATCAGCTTCCCCGTGGAGGTGCGCACGGCCCCCGCGGACGACATCGCGCTCTCCACGGCCTCGGGCCGCGACAGCGCCTACGTCGCCGTCCACATGTTCCGCGGGACGCCCTACCAGGCGTACTTCACCGCCGCGGAGCGCATCTTCACGGCGCACGAGGGACGTCCGCACTGGGGCAAGGTGCACACACGGGACGCGGAGTACCTCGCCGGCGTCTACCCGCGCTTCGGGGAGTTCACCGCACTGCGGGACCGGCTCGACCCTGAACGCCTGTTCCAGAACGACTACTTGCGACGGGTTCTCGGCACGTAGCGAAGCGATTGGTTCCGTTTCCGATGTTTACGTGAGCTGTGCTGCGTCCGAGGTCACGCAACCGGTGGGGGAACCGTCAACTCGCACTCCCCGGCTGGAATTGGGTGGCGTGCCAATCCACGCACGTGGCCCAAATGGAGTACTGTTGCGAGCCCTGGGCCCGGTCTCCCGCCTGGGCGTCCGGGGTCCTTCCGGGGTCGTCAAGAGGGGGCTCGTTGCACAGGGTGACGGACTTTGTCACTTAGCGTTGCGAATAGATAACCGTGGCATAACGGCGACCTCGGGCCCCTGCCCGACACGCCGGGCAACTCGGCAAGGTTGTGGCAGGCTGCACCCGGGCAGGCCACACTCGACTAGCGGAAGCAGCGACGCACGTGACGTCGGCAGGCACCACCCGGGAGGTCCCCATGCCCGAACTGCGTGTCGTGGCCGTCTCTAACGACGGCACACGGCTGGTGCTGAAGGCTGCGGACAGCACGGAGTACACGCTTCCGATCGATGAGCGTCTGCGCGCCGCCGTACGCGGCGACCGTCCCCGCCTCGGCCAGATCGAGATCGAGGTGGAGAGTCATCTCCGCCCCCGCGACATCCAGGCACGCATACGTGCCGGTGCGTCGGCGGAAGAGGTGGCGCAGCTCGCCGGGATTCCGGTGGACCGCGTACGCCGCTTCGAGGGCCCCGTGCTGGCCGAGCGAGCCTTCATGGCCGAGCGGGCCCGGAAGACCCCGGTCCGCCGGCCCGGTGAGAACGCCGGTCCACAGCTCGGCGAGGCCGTGCAGGAGCGGCTGTTGATCCGTGGCGCCGAGAAGGACACCGTCCAGTGGGACTCCTGGCGCCGCGACGACGGCACCTGGGAAGTCCTGCTGGTCTACCTGGTGGCCGGCGAACCGCACTCGGCGAGCTGGACGTACGACCCACCCCGGCGGCTCGTCCAGGCCGTCGACGAGGAAGCCCGCTCACTGATCGGCGAGTCGGACGACCTCGCGGCGCCCGAACCCAGTTTCCCGTTCGTACCGCGCATCGCCCGGCTGCCGCGCGACCGCCCGCTGGACCGTCCGGTCCTGCCCGCGCCGTCGTCCGAGCTCACCGAGGAAGGCGTGAGTGCGAGCGAGCGCGACTCGCTGACGAGTCTCCTGGAAGCGGTGCCGAGTTTCCGCGGCGACATGGTCGTGCCGGAACGACCCTCCTCCACCGAAGCTCCGGAGGAACCGGTACCCGATCCCGAGGCGGAGGAGCCCCCGGCTCCCGCGGCCTCGGCCGGTTCCGCGTACGCGGACGTGCTCATGCCCCGCTCGGTCGGCGCTCACCGCGACCGCCTCGTCGGTGCCACCGACCGCCAGGCCGAGGCGGACGGCGTCCGGCCCGGCCGTAGAGCGGCGGTACCGAGCTGGGACGAGATCGTGTTCGGCACCCGCCGGAAGAACAAGGAGTAGTCACCCGTACGGACTACTCGTACGACTGTGG
>NZ_AEJB01000451.1 GCF_000331005.1 Streptomyces turgidiscabies Car8 | reverse complement strand
CGGGATTCATTCGCAGTGCTCCGGGGTTCACCCCGGGGGTGAAGCGAATCTGATGCTTGCGACGCGGAGTGTCGCGGTGTCGTTCCGGCGGAGCCGGACTGTGCTGCGGTGACGGTGAAGGTTCGGCCTCAACGTCCGGGAGTGGACCTGTGCCGCCTGCGGCACGGTCCACGACCGGGACCACAACGCCGCACTCAACGTGAAGACGGCCGCCGGACTGGCGGTTACAGCCTGCGGAGCGCCGGTAGGACCAGAACGTGTTCTGGCACGGCGCGATGAAACAGGAAGCCACGGATTCCCCACCGGAAACCGCGCCGCGTAGCGGCACGGCAACCGGTAGAGAAGGCCAGAATCCTCGCCTTTCAAGGCGAGGACCATGTCAATGGTTTGGTGCGTCAGCGGCGGTTGTCGCCGTGGTGACGGTTGTCGCCCTGGTGGCGGTCGTCGTCGTGGTGGCGGTTGTCGCCGTGGTGGTGGTTGCGGCCCCAGGACTTGTCGTCGATGAAGCGGCCGTGGTCGTTGCGCAGGGTGGCGGTGTCGGCGTGGTTGTCCCACACGTAGTTGCGGCGGTCCTGGAAGAGGTCGGTGCGGGTGTCGCGGCCCTCACCGGTGTGGATGCGGACGGTGGAGCGGCCCTCCAGCCTGTAGTGGTGGAAGGTGTAGGTGCGACCGTCCTTGTTCTGGAGGGTCCAGCCGTCGAGGTTCACGGTGTGGCGCTTGGTGTTGGTGAGTTCCACCCACTCCCTGTTCAGGGAACGCTGGGAACGGTCCTCACGTCCCGGGGAGGCGTACTGCACCGCCGAGATCTCCACGCTCGGGCGGTCCGGGCGTGCGCCGCGGTCGGCAGCCGACGCGGGCAGCGACACCGCCCCGACCAGAGCGCCGGCCGCGAGCGCGGCGGCGGCGAGACGACGGGCAGTGACAGAAGAGGAAGCGGACAAGGAATTCTCCTGCGAGGTGCGGGCGCCCTCCCGCCGACGGCCTTCGTGGCCGCCGCGGGAGTGGATGCGGTGTGCGGGTGGCGGCCGGCTGGCCGCACATCCGCACTCTGTCCCCCTGGGCAGGAGTTGGGGAGGAAAACTGCACCGTGTTACCTATTGACCGCATTTCCGTGACTCTCGAATGCAACGCCCATTTATGTCACCTCTGCGGTCGGTTGACGTCCTGGAAAGCCACGCGCTCTTACGGGCCTTGGGGTGTGTCCTCTGTCCGCCATGGCGCGCCACCTCGGCCGGAGCCGATCCGTCACCCGAAAGTGAGCAACAAAGTGAGCAACAAAGTGAGCAACAGAATGAGCGACAAGTGGGGGCGTGTCGGCCGCCGTCTGCTGTTCACACGAGGTGATGAGCCGCCGATGGAGCCGTCAGCGTGATGTACGGCCGCAGCCGCAACCGGAGCGGTACCGGCGGGACTCTGGACCCGTATCCGCAATTCGCCGGTGAAGGAGACAGAGATGACCCCCTGGAGCAACGAGAACCTCAGTTCCTGCGCGTTCGTCGATCCCTATGCCGTGTGTCCCAGTGACAGCGCGTGGCCCACTCCGGCCCAGTCCTGGGACGACATCGACTACTTCCTGCCGCCGCCCAACCCCGCCCACCGCCTCGACTACCCCCTCCCCCCGCATGACCAGCGTCGCCTTGCCCTGCACGCGGCGCTCACCGCCGCCGGTATCCCCCCGATGCCCGAGGACCGGGCCGTCATCAACCAGCTCAGCGCTCTGCCGGCGGACGTCAACAACGTTCTGCAGCGCTGGCTGCACCACACCCTGTAACCGGCGGAGCGCCCGTCCGTCCTCGACAGGTGCGGGCAGGAGAGGCCGTGACCGATCCCGGCCCGCGAGTGACACCGAGGCCGGCGTCCGTCGCGGCAGGCGAGGACATTCCCGCTCCCGGGGTCATCGGCATCGGACTCGCCGCGGTGCTGACGTTCGCGCTCGCCCAGGGTTCGTGGCAGTGGTTCGCCACGTTCATCGGGGTGACGCTCCTCGCGGTGATCCTCGCCTTCCACGCGCCGGTCCTGGCTGTTCCCGATGCCGGGCACGCGCAGGAGGCCCAGGTCCGCCAGGCCGTCGCCTGGTGCCTGGCGGCCACGACGACTCTGGGGCTGCCTCTGTACGGGCTTGGGGTGGCGGTGCTGGTGGGGGCGGCTGCGTGGTTCCGCGACCGGGACCGGGACCGGGACCGGGGTCGCGGTCGGTCCCGGTCCCGGTCTGGTCCTGTCGGCTGATGAGGTCGGCTGACCGGAGTGCTCACCGCCTCACGGCAGGATCGGCAGCACCCCGCAGTTCGAGGTGGCCGGCTTTCCCGACAGTCGGTCTGTCAGCCAGTTGACCGCGCTTCCCTGGTCGGCGAGGAGGGGAGTGACGTGGTTCAGAAGGGGGCTGATCACGCTCGGCAGGATCACCGGCACGTACGTGACGTTCGCGCCCTTCGCGCACCAGTCCTTGGCGAGGCGGCGGGCCTGCTTGTGCGGGACCAGGTTGTCGCTGATGCCCGTTGCGACGCGTACCGGGCCCGAGGGTTTCAGGGTGCCGATGCGCTGGCTGTTCAGGAAGGTCTGGAGAGCCGGGGTGGACGCGATGATGTCGGAGAGGGACTCGCCGTCCGTCGTCCACTTGGTGCTCTTCGCGTAGCCGTAGTGCAGCAGGGCGTCGCCCACGCACATCGTCGACAGGTCGGTCATGGCCGCCTTGCCCGCCGCGTTCAGGTGGGCCTCCGCCAGCGGTCTCAGGGTGGGGTCCGACTGGAGGAAGCCGTTGAGGGACCAGCCGAGCGCGCCCGCCAGTTCGCTTCCGTCGATCGCCTTCGTGACCGCCGTCAGGTCGGCCGGTGGGGCACCCGAGTAGGTGCCGGCGAGGGTGATGTCGGGGGCGTAGGAAGGCTGGAGCTCCGCTGCCGCCGCTGTCGCTCCGCCGCCCTGGCTGTAGCCGAACAGGCCCACCCGGGAGTCGGACGTGACCGAGGTGCCGGGGAGGGAGCGGGCGGCGCGTACCGCGTCCAGTACCGCGTGGGCCTCGTCGAGCCGGTTGACGTACGTGTGGAGACGGTCGGTCGCGCCCAGGCCCGCGTAGTCCGTGACGACCACGGCGGCGCCGGTCGCGAGGAGGCGGTAGATCGCCACGTCCTCGTAACCGACGGACACCGTACGGCCGTTGAGGAGCAGGGGGTGCTCCAGGCCCATGGACGCCGCGCACTGGTCGCCCTGGCCCATCGTGCCGGGGGCCACCGCTACGAGCGGGCGGGCGCCGCCGCCCTTCCAGGCGGCCGTCGGTTCGATGTACGCGCCGGTGACCGCCACCGGGGCGCCGTTCGAGTCCGTGGACTTGTACATCAGGCGGGTCGCCCGGCCGGGCAGCGGGCCGTCGAGGGTGGGAAGGGAGATGGCCAGGGGGAGTGGTTCCGAGCGGACCACCGCGCCGTCGGCGGCGGGGAGCGTGGCCGGGGGCGTGTAGAACGCCGGGATCTCCACGCCCCCGGACACGACCTTCTCCGTGGAGGAGGAGGCGTCCGAGGCCGTGGCTGTCGTGTACGAGAGAACCTGAGCGCCCAGGCAGGTCGCAGCGGTGAGCGCTGCGGCCAGGAGCCGTCTGCGTGCGGGCATGGCGAACCTCCTGTGAAGTGGGGCAGGAAGCGATGAGGAACCGGGAGACGCCAAGAGGCCGCCTCTCCCTACTGATTGGTTCGCCAGGAACGTACCTACTGGTCGGTTACCTCGGGTAGCGGTTGGAAGGTTACGGTTGAGTAACTTGACTCGCTGTCTAATTGGGGGAACCGGACGTCACCGGGCGCCGGGCGACGGTGGCCGGTTTCGGTCAACAGCCCGTGGACCTCGGGGCGAATTTCAGCGGGGCCAACCGGTCCGCGGCGGCGGCCTCGTTGTAGGTCGCGTGGGTGACCTGGTACCAGACGGCGTCCTTGGCCTTGTCGCCGTTCACGTCGTCCAGGCTCACGCACCAGCGTTCCTGCCGCACGACCCGCGTGTACGTCTCCGTGCCGCTGCGCACCTTCGTGCACTTCTGGGAGCTCTCGGTGGTGTACCAGGTGCGCGTCTTCTTCTTGCTGCCCGTGCCCGTACGCGACGTGTGCCTGACCTTCTCGGTGGTGAGCGCGCACTTCTTGACCAGGTGCGGGCGTGTGGCCTTGGCCGTCTTGCGCGTGATGTGGCGGACGGTGCCACGGAGACCGGAGACGGTGGTCGGTTCCGGACTGGGCTGCGGCGCGCTGTCGTACTTGCCGCTGCCATTGCCGCTGCCGTTGTTCCCGCCGGCGGAGGAGTCCCCCCGCGAGGCGTCGTTCCCGCCCCCGCACGCGCCGAGTCCGGCCATGAGGACCATCGTCAGACCGGCCACCATCAGGCGTTTCCTGCTGGGCATGTTGTGTTCCCCGTCCGCTGCTGTCTCAAAAAAGACGGTCAGCGTACCTCCCGGCAGGGGTGCCTCCCTCGCATCGGGACTTCCCTCACATGGCGATCACCACGATCGCGATGAGTACGACGATCATCGTGGTGACACACGCCCCGATCACACAGCCCACGTCGCTCGTCAGCTTGGCGAGGCCGGAGAGGGGAGTCGGAGACTGCGGCGTGGTGGTGATCGGGGGCGGGAGAGCGGTCGGCTGTGATCCGGCCGTGCGGAGCAGCACGTCGCGCAGGATCTGCTGCCAGACCTTCGGCGGCAGGTCGGGGACCTCGCCGTTCGTCGGGGAAACGAGCGTCCGCGAGAGCCAGTTGGTCCAGACGGGGTGCGGAGCCCGGACCATGGTGTACAGCATCTCGTGCAGGTCGTGCAGGTACTCCTCCTCGCGGGCCAGCGGGGCCACGGCCCAGGAGAAGAGATGCGCCGCCCGGTCTGCCAGGGCCGTGCCCGACATGGACTCCCCGGTCTGTCCGTGGGGTGTCAGGTAGAGATGGTTGCGGAGCACCTGCGCGCACAGGTCCTGCTGCATCTGCCGGGGGCGGGTCTCGCGGCGCTGGGGGTTTCCCAGTTCGGACAGCAGCAACTCCACCGATCTCGGCGGGAGTTCGTCGGACTGGAGCAGCTCGTGGAGCAGTACGTCGTCGGGCGCCTTCTGCAACTGCGCCATCAGGATGCGGTGTTCCACCTGGCCCCCGCGCTCGTCACCGCGCAGGTCGTCATGGAGTTGGTGATGTCGGTGAAGCTGGTAGGTGGATGGGGGCTGGGGTGCGGGCCCGGGGTCGGGCTGCGGCTGGGGCTTCTCGCGCTCGTGGCGCCGTTCCGTGGGCGGCGGTTCCTGTGATGGCCGTTCCTGCGGCGGCCGTGCCTTCGGCGTTTCCGTACGGGGGGCGCCCGGCCGGTGTTCCGTGCGCAGGATCCTCTGCAGCAGGTCCCGTCGCCGCTCCCAGTCCATCGTCGCGCCGCCGCGCAACTCCTTTGTCAGCTGGGGCACGCCCGGGGGAGCCCCCCGATGGGCGAGGAGGTGATCGACCAGGCGGGACGCCGCCCGGTGTTCGAAACGGGCCTCCGCCGCCCTGCCGCCCATCACCCTGGCCAGGGGACCGGAGCCCCCGGTGTCCTGTTCCCAGCGGGGGACGGCCGTCAGGCGCAGGGGGTGGGTGTCGACGGTGTCGTAGGTCGCGAACGTCCAGTCGTGGCCGGGCCAGTCGTCGAAGAGGAGGAACAGGCCCAGGTAGACCAGCGAGGCCTCGTCCTGGGTCGGCCAGCCCGTCGGCCTCTCCTCGCCCACCAGCAGTGACACCCGTTGCGCGGGGTCACGCAGCCACTCCGCCGTCGCCATCATCAGCGCGCCCCGCACGCTCTCCAGCCGGGCTTCCATCTTCGGCAGCCGCTCGTACGCGATGTCGGCGAGGTGCGCACAGTCGATCACCGACTTCGGGCCCGTGGCCCGTTCCGCGAACTCCAGGGAGCTCCAGCCGCCGTACGCCAGGCCCAGACACCGGCGCATGTTCAGGGTGGCGGGGGTGCCCGTCAGGACGTGGCTGGCCGTGCTGGGGCGGCCCGCACGGTCGGTGGTGGGCCAGCGCCGGACGAGCAGGACCTCGCCGTCGTGGGACAGGGTGCGCACGACGCTGGGACGGGCCGCGCCCGGGCCGGACACCCACAGCAACGGGCCCAGTTCGCGGCCCAGTCGCTCGGCCCGCTCGGGCGGGCAGGAGTGGGCGACAGCCTTCATGCCGGTGCCCTGACGGCCCTGGTTGCCCTCCCACCGGAAGACGATCTGATGCACCGAGGACGCCGACAGTATCGAGGACGTCTCCTGGAACTGGCTGAATTCGCCGAATTGGTTGGCTTGGTCGAATTGGCTGAATTCGCTCACTTCTCTTCTCCTCCCCGCTCCCGTTCCTGCTCCCGCTCTCGCCGCCGGTCGCGTTGCCGCCCCGGTCCTCCGGCTCCGCGCGCGCCCGGTACGCGCAACTCCCCCTCGGCGGGGCCCTCCACGGGTACCGCCTCCCAGGCCGCCGACTCGCCCCTCGCGAACGCGTCGGGGCCGCCCGGGACGTCGATCAGGCCGTGCATCGCCAGCAGGGAGAGCAGCGGTTCCAGTACGCGCCGGGGGGCCGCGCCCGCCGGATAACGGCCCTGGTCCTCCTGGCCGCCGGTGGCCGACGCGACGTGCAGGGTGCACCGGCGGATCGCGTCGAAGGGGCGCAGCCAGGCCTGGCCGGCGTGGCGGCGCAGGAACGCGTGGACGTCCTGGCTCTCCTCGCGCAGCACGGCGGGGTCGAGGGTGGTGAGCGGCCCCCGGGCCAGCCAGCGGTCGACCGGGGACTGGAAGCGCAGCAGGTCAGCCTTGCCCAGCACCATCGTGGCCGCCACCTCCAGGTAGGGGCCCGTCTTGGGGAGCCGGTCCAGGACGGTCGCGAAGGCGAGGTCGCCGTCCCGGTTCACCTCCACGCCCCCGCGTTCCCTCGCGTGGTCCAACTGCGGTACGGGGAGCGCCAGAAGCGGGTCGACGACGAAGACCAGGGCGTCCACCCCGAGCAGGAACCGCAGGGCCGCGTCCGTGCGTACGAGATCCTCGCCGCCCAGGTCGAAGAAGGCGACGGGACGTACCTGGCCGTGGGCGTCGGTGATGAGGAGGGACTCGACGAACCGGGCGAAGCCGTCCAGGCCCACGCCGGTGGTGTGGTCGAGGACCCGGCCGTTGCGCAGGGGCTGCACCCGTTCCCGTACGAACCGGGCATGCTGCTCGGGGTTGACGGACTGCCAGGAGAGACCGAAGGGTTCGAGGCCGCCGTCGGTGATCTCGGCGATCATCTGGGTCAGCAGATGGCTCTTGCCGGTGGAGGACTGGCCGACCATCGCGACCGTCAGCGGACGGCCGTACGTCAGATACGGCACGGGGATGAAGTGCTCGGGGAAGTCCGGGTCCGCCGCGCACTTCTGGACGGCGCCCCGCATCACGTCCTGGCGGCGCAGTTTGCCCACGCCCGCCAGGTTCAGGGGCTGGTACTGCATCCGGCTGTCGGTGACGTACAGCGCGCTCAGGTCGAGCTGGATGGTCTCCAGGCAGTACGGGCAGAGCACCTCGCTCTCGGTCAGCCCGCTCGCGGGGCCGATGCCGGACGGGGGCGCGAGGGGCGCCTGGCGTTTGGCGCGCAGGGCCTGTTCGAACGCCTCCCGGTCCTGGCGGGTCCCGTCGGGGGGCGGGTGGACGGTGGCCCGGCGGGATGTTCCGGGGGCCAGCAGGTCGAGGAGCTGGGCGGGGGACGGGCGGGCGGTCGCCCGGGGGGCGAAGGCGTCGCGCAACGTCTCGTCGAGGACCCGGTGTTCGGCCAGGTCGGCGGGGGACCCGTCGGGGTTGCCGGGACGGCCGGTCACCAGGCGGTAGAGGACCTGGGCCGCACTCCACACCGCGTCCCGGGAGTCGATGTGGCCCTCGCCGCGCCGCTGTTCGGGCGAGGAATAGGGGGCGTGGCCCCATGCGGTGCGCGGCCGGCCGGCGTCGGCCACTCCCTCGAGTCCCCAGAGCTGGAGGGAGGCGCCGTCCCAGAGCACGGTGGCGGGCGAGATGCCGCGCGGGACGAGGCCCTGGTCGTCCAGCAGGCACAGGGCGAGCATCAGGTCGCGAGTGAGGACGCGTTGGTCGGTCGACGACATGACGTGGGTTCTCGCGGCGGTGGCGCCGCGCGGTGGGTCGTAGAGGAGGAACGGCTCGTCGGTGTCCAGTTCGTAGCCGATGAGCCGGGGGAAGAGCGGGGCGAACTCGGTGCCGTCGACCAGCCGGTGGAGCCGCAGGGCGGTGCCCGCCTCGGTGTCGAGGAGGGCGCGGGCGGCCGGTGTCGTCGCGTCGGCGGCGGAGAGCCGCACCTGTACGCAGCGCTGTCCCTGGCGCCGGTCGTCGAGCAGGGCGTTGCGGATCAGCGGGGGGAGTCGCGGATCGCGGCGGGACTCGGGTCCGAAGCGGACCCGGGCGACGCGGCGGCGGCCGGAGGGGGTGCTGAAGCCGAGCTTCGCGTCGGCGGGACCCTCGGGGCCCGCCGGACGCTCCGGCCCGGGGTGGGCGGTGCGGGTCACCATCGGTCGCCGTCCGCTCGGTCGTAGGAGCCGTCGTACGAGCCGTCGTACGAGCCGTCGTGCGGGCTGCCGTACGGGCCGTCGTACCCCTCGCTGTCGTCGGCGCCGTCGTCGCGGGGGCGGAAGGTCTCCACCACGCCGGGGCGCAGCGGGGTGAGCCGGAGCAGGCCCGCGTACCGTCCCGACGATGTCCACTCCACCTCCTGCGACCGGTCCGAACCGTTCGTACGCCAGGCCTTCTCGACCTCGTCGCGTACGGCCAGGGGCGCGAACCTGATCCAGACCGCCGCCGCCGGGTCGCGGCTGAGCAGCGTGCTCTGGTCGGGCGAGGACAGCTGGACCACGGCCTGCCGGTCGGTCTCCGCGCCGACCAGTTCGGCCAGCCCGTGCGGGTCGGTGCCCAGCAGGTTCGCCGAGGTGGCGCGGGTACGGCGGGGTGCGGCGAACGGCGGCGGGGCCAGGACCCCGTTGTGGCGGAGGTGCCTGCGGGCCGTCGACAGGAGTTCGGCGACCCGTCCCTCGATACGGGTCGCGGCGAGCGTGCCGGCCTGGCCGCGTTCCACGGCGCCCCAGTAGGACCGCATCGCCTCCAGGGCGGCGTCGGTGAGGTCGGCGGCGAGCGTGGCGACCAGCTCGGGCCCACCCTCGCCGGTCTCCCGGTCCAGCCAACGGGGCGTCCCCGCACCGCCGTTCGTCTGCGGCGAGTCCGGCGGGGCGGGGTGCGGTGCGGGGGCGGCGGACGGGGATACGGGGGGCTCGTCGGGGTCAGTGGCGTCGTCGGGGTCGTCCCAGGGCGGGGCGTCCGGCCAGGCGTAGGCGCTCATCCAGTCGTCGTGGCCGCCCTTCTCGTCGGCTCCGTCGGCAGTCCCGTCGCCGGCCCCCGAGAACGCGTCCGGCGTGCTCGACAACCAGTCGTCCGCCGCCGAGCCGTACGTCCCGTACATGCCGTTGCCGCCCCCGACCGTCGCCCGCTCGGGCTCGGGTACCGCCTCGGCCTCCGCCGCCGCTGCCGTCGCCCGCAGCACTCCGGCGACGGAACGGGCGGCGTCCGCGCAGTTCAGGCGCTCCTCGACGGCCCAGTGTTCCCGGACGCCCTGGGCCAGCAGGGCGTCGAGGCCGGCGAGGGTCCGGCGGAGTGCGGCGGTGGCGTGGCCCGGGGCCCAGGCGTCGGCCGCCTTACGCCAGATACGGCGGGCCGTCTCCGCCGCCGCGCAGAGGCCGAGGAGCAGGCCGGACGTGCCGAGCCAGGGTGCGGGGTGGGTCGCGTACGCGAGCAGCGCGCCGGTCAGGGCGCCGCCGGCGGCCGCGACCTGTGGGCCCACGGCCCACCGGACGGGGCGGACGGGGCGGCCGGCGCGGTCGGTGCGGTCGGTGCCGCGCAGCCGGGATGCGCCGAGCAGCGCGGTGGTGACGAAGAGGAGGGGGATGAGGAGGGCGAGTGCTTGCAGTGGGGGTTGCCAGAGGGCGCCCAGGAGGGCGGCGGTGAAGGCTGCGGCTGCGGCTGGTGCACCGGGGGAACTGTCGGGTGTCGGGTGCGGGTCCGTCGTGGCTGGTCGCGCAGTTCCCCGCGCCCCTGAAAAGCCCGGGTGCGGGTCCGTTGTGGCTGGTCGCGCAGTTCCCCGCGCCCCTGAAAAACTCGGGTGCGGGTCCGTTGTGGCTGGTCGCGCGGTTCCTCGTGCCCCTGGAGGAGTCGGGGTGGTGTCGAACTCGGTTAGTTTTCTTGCCAGGGTCGAGCCTGGGATTGGTTCCACCTGGCCGGCCAGGGTGGTGAAGCGGTGGGCGACCGAGCGTAGGGCGAGGCCCTGGGACAGGAGTTTTTCGGCGTATTCGCGCAGGCTCTCGCCGATCCGGTCGCGCATGCCCTCCGCCGTGGGCACCCGCAGGCCCAGGTCGGTGAGGCGGGCCGCTGCCTCGGCCGTCGAGGTCGCCGTGCCGGTGCCGCTGCGCAGGGCCCTGCCGACGAGGTCCTGGTAGGCGTCGAGGGACTGGCGGGCCTGGTTGAGGTCGGCCTCGAAGGCGGTGCGGCGTGAGGGGCGCAGCAGGCCGGGGAGGGTGCGCAGGCCGGCCAGCGCCTCGTCGGCGTGGTCGAGGGCGTCCGCGCAGGCCCGGTAGGTGTCCTCCGCCGCGCCGTCCGGCTGCCGGTGCCGTTGGTCACGGCCGCCGCGCCCCGTCGCCAACGCCCTCAACGGGTCCGGGAGTTCGGCGCCGGACCCGATGGCCGTCGGCGGCGTGTGGTCGGTGTCGTGGCCCGCGAACCGGGTGAGCGCGTCGCGCCAGGCCCGGTCGCGTGTCTCCGGGGGCAGGTCCTGCTCCAGGAGACGTACGCCGGGTGCGGCGACGGCGTCGGGCAGTGCCGCCAGGTCCTTCAGGACGCGCCGGAAGACGTCCGGGACCGACAGGACGTCGACGAGGACGGCCAGCGCGTCCGGATCGTCGGGCGCGGGCCGCTCCAGTGCCGTGCGCGAGGAGCACAGGTCACCGGCCCACAGGATGGCCGTACGGTCGGTGCGCAGTACGGCGGGGCGCAGGAGCCGCCGGTCGGGCCGGAACGCCTCGTCCTCACCGGCGTACGAACCTGGCGCGCTGCCCACCAGCAGGACCAGGATCCTGACCTCCCCCATGGCCCGGTAGGCGGCGAGGAGTTCGTACTGCCGCTGGTGGTCGGTGAGCCCGGCCGGGGTGTCGGTCACCAGGAACAGCGGGTCGTCGGGCTCCGGTTGACCGGCCTGGGCGAGTCGGCGGGCGACGCGGGCCCGGAGTGCCTGGGGGGTGTCGAGTGCCGCCGCTCCCGAGCGCAGGTCGAGGGGGACGACAATGGGGCCGTTGCCCATGGGCATGCTCACTGGGCGTCTCCGTCCCAGGGGGAGCTGTCGTTGTCCCGGCGGCCGTACCGGCGCTCGTCGGGGTCGTCGTCGGGCTGGTCCCAGGGCGCGGAGGGGCGCTCGGTGCCGTGCGGGGACCCGTTGACGCGCCCGTCGCCACGACGACCTGTACTGCTACGTCCGTCGGTGCCGCCACGTCCGTCGGCGCCGCCGTACCCGTCCGGGTCGCGGTACTTGGCGCCGTACGGTTCGCCGTACCCCTTGCCGTTCCTCCCGTACCTGTCGTCGTCATCGTTGTCCCGGTCGAGGTCGGGGCGGTTCTCGTCCGCGTCGGACGACTGGCGTGCCGTACCCCAGTCGTCGTCGTTCTCCTCGTCGGGTCGGCGCCGGGGCGGGGGCGGGGTGCCGCCGCGGACGTGTTCCAGGAGGGTGCGCAGGGTCGGCTGGACCGCGCGCTGGTCGCCGAACTCGGTGTCCAGGGCGGCCGGGAGGGTCTCCGCCCAGAACTCCCAGAGGGGGCGTACCCAGCCCTCGACGCGTTCGCCGTCCCGTTCGCGGCGCTCAGTGAGCAGCTCCAGCTGGCGCGGGGCGGTCTTCTCGACGAGTTCGACGAACAGGGGGTGCGGGTCGCTGCCGCTTCTGGTCAGGCCTGTCGGCTGGGCGCCCATCAGTTCGCGGCAGTAGTCCTCGACCGTGCGCTCGTCGTCGAGGACGGTCCAGCGTTCGTAGGAGCGCAGGAGTTCCGCCCAGCTCGACACCCCGCCGGGGAAGTCGCCCAACCGCAGCCGTACGCCCGGGACTTGGGGCCCCTCCTCGGGGTGCAGGCGCAGCCGGACGCGTTCCGGGGACGTGCTCTCGCCGTCGACGACGTCGACCTGGCCGTTCCACATGCAGCACAGCAGGCGGTGCAGGATGACGCGGCGGTCCTCCTCGCCGCTGACCATCCAGCTGTCCCGGTAGCCGACCCGCTGGCGCCAGCGCAGCACGTCCTGGGCCTGCTCGTTGTCCTTCGCCCTGGCCCACTGGCGCAGTACCTTGCGGGCCTCGGGGACCTGGGTGAGGCTCATCTCGCTGCGGA
This sequence comes from Streptomyces turgidiscabies Car8, assembly GCF_000331005.1. GTDB lineage: Bacteria > Actinomycetota > Actinomycetes > Streptomycetales > Streptomycetaceae > Streptomyces > Streptomyces turgidiscabies. Next base: position 5,607 of record NZ_AEJB01000451.1, on the reverse strand, counting down.
ACAGGACGACCGTGACCGAGTCGCTCTCGACTCCCCGGTACTCGACGGAGTTCCGGGCGTCGGAGGGGAGGCGGAGCGCCTTGCCGAGGTACTGCTCGACCTCGTCGACGGCCTCCACGCGCGGGTAGGTGACCAGCACCCGCAGGGGGCCGGTGCCCTCCGGGGTGAAGCCGACCGGCAGCAGTCCGGCCAGCTTGCGGCCGAACAGGTCGAGGGCCTCCTTGCTGACCTGGTCGGTGGCGTCCGAGTCACCGGCCGCGGCGGCCAGCAGGGTGCTCATGGACGGCAACAGGGGGCGTTCCTCCAGCCGTTCGCCGCCCTCGGCGAACAACCGCGTGATCCTGCCCTCCAGTTGTGCCTTCACGATCGACACCGCGTCGTCGGGGCTGCGCCGGCTGATGCCGTGGACGTCGCGCCAGGTGTCGCCGGAGACCAGTTTGAGCAGCAGCGCCGCCGCGTCCTCCGTCTCGCGCAGTCCCTCGCGGCGGATCAGCCTGGTCACCACGTCCTCGTAGAAGTGGTTGAGGGTGCGCTGCGGCGGCAGCAGGTACGAGATACCCGTGCGGTCCTCGTACAGTTCGAGGCCCTTCTGCTGCGAGACCTTGCGTTCCTGGTCGCTGTGCGAGCGGAAGGCGCCCACGAGCCGGGCGATGTCGGCGCCGGCCGTGTCGGCGGGCGCCCGCCAGTGCTGCTGCTGTTCGCGCCAGGCCTCGTGCCAGATGGTCCGGCAGCGCCACTGGTACCAGGCGTCCTGTTCCCGGAGCACGGCCTGGACGTCGTCGTCGCCCCAGCGGGGCGGTGAGACGCCGGCCAGCCTGCCCTTGATGCGGGGGATCTTGGGCGGCTGGTCGGTCATGCCGGCGGGGCGTTGCGGGGCGCGGGAGCGGTTGTCCAGCATGCCGAGGAAGCCCAGCCGGGCGATCGGGTCGTCGCTCTCCGGCATGCCCCGGACGACCCGGTCGGCGTGGAAGGGGTCGACGCTCAGCAGGAGTTTGTCGATGGCGGGGCGCGGCGAGAACCGGTCGGCCATCACGGCGGCGGAGCGTTCGGCGATGGACCGCAGGTCGGCGAGGAGCCGCTGTATGTCGGAGATCCGCTCGCCGAGCGCCGCCTCGACGGCCTTGCTGCCGCGCGGCAGCGGGTCGGGGTCGAGGACGGGCAACTGCCTGCGTTCCCACAGCTCTTCGAGGTGCGAGTCGGCGAACAGCTGGCGGATCACCGGCACCGTGCTCTCGCGCAGCGCGGGCCGGGGCCGTTCCACGAGGTCGGTGACCGCCTCCCGGAGCATCCGGCCGGCGACCAGGTCGGCGAGCTGGTCCATGGGGACGGTCATCGAGGCGACCAGGCTGGTGGAGACGCCCTGGCGGCCGATGCCGGTGGGGGAGAGGGCGCTGCGGTGGACACCCCGGTTGATGAAGCTCGCGGCGAAGGTCTGGAAGTCGTCGTCGCCGCCCGTGCTGCGGCCCCGGGTGCGGGTGTCGCCCAGTTCGGTGCCGATCAGCGACATCACCAGGGAGACGATGGAGCGGCGCAGGTCGTCGGGGCGGATGCCGGCGGTCGGGCTGAACAGGAACGAGGTGGGCAGGATGCCGGTCCGCAGCCGGATCGGCTGGGTGCCGGGGTAGCGGACACCGAGTCCGGCGGTGTGGTCGAGGTCGCCGATCTCGGCGCCCTCGGTCGGCGCGTTCTGCCCGTCCACCAGCCGGAACAGGTCCACGAGGGCGCGGGCCGCGTTGAGTTCGGCCTCGCGTCCGCCGCCGGTGGCGGAGGAGAACGACGACGGCATGACGACCAGCGGGTAGATCTTCACGCCGTTGAAGCCGCGCAGCTGGAAGGCGTGGTTGATGAGGTGCAGATAGTCCAGGAAGATCCCGGCGCCGGTCCCGCCGGCCACCGAGAAGGCGACGAACACATCGCAGCCGGTGACCTTTCCGCCGCCCAGCTCGGCCAGTTCGCCGCCGGCTCTGGCCATCGAGTCGATCGCCTGGAGCAGCGGGGTGAGGACGGGCGCGAGGCCGTGCCGGAGTGTGGCGAACAGGGCGGCGCGTCCGACGGTGGGCAGTTGTCCGGCGCCGTTGTGGAGGGGGGTGACGCGCGGTTCGTCGGTGCGCGGCGGCAGCCAGTCGGCGACCTCCGCGCGCATGCTGGCCCGGAGCATCTTGGTGACCTCGGGCGAGCTGTCGAAGTTCGGCAGCAGGTCGTGGGTGGCCCGTGAGGTACGGGAGTAGGCGGCGCGCAGTGACGGGTCGACGTTGAACTGGGGCAGCCGCATCAGGTCCGACTCGCTGTAGTCCGCGTACACGAACTGGAGGCAGTCGGGCAGTTGGTAGGGGGCGCTGCCGCTGAGCCGGCTGAGCGCCGAGCCGTCGGGGCCGCACAGTTCGGCGCGCAGTCTGCGCTCCAGCTCGGCGCCGACCAGGCCGCCGGTGCCGCCCAGGCCGACGAAGAGCATCGGCTGGAAGATCTTCATGGGTTTCCTCCCCGCTCACGGCCGCCGGGCCGCGTGGTCGTGCTCGAAACGTTCGTGTGGGTGGGCGTGGTTGTGCGTGTGGGGGCGGGTGCGCGTGGTGGTGCGGGTGTCACAGGTACGTGTCGTCGTAGGCGCTCGTGCCGCCCTGCCTGTCGGGGTCGGTGCCGTGCGGGGGACCGGCGGGAACACCGGACGACGACGAACCGCCCGTCCAGTTGCGGGAGTTGCGGGAGTTGCGGGCGCTGCGGGTCTCCTCGCCGAGGGCGAGGCTCAGTCCCTCGGTCAGCCGGGCCGGGCTGTTGGCCGACAGCGGGGTCCGGCCGCCGCCCCGACTGCGCAGCACCGCGCCGCCGTTGGGGTTGCGCCGGACGGCGTACGGGCCGTGTGCGCGGCGCTCGATGCGGGGGCTGATGTGAGCCTCGGCGACGCCGAACTCGTACCACTGCTTGTGTCCGTGTCCGGCGATGTGCGGCTCGCCCGGCAGGGGCTCGCCGTGCTCGTCGAGCAGCCGCAGGACCAGGCCGTACGGGTCCCGGCGGGTGTGGCGCAGCCGGATCAGGGCGAGGACCCCCGCGGCGGACAGGGCGATCAGGACGACGCCGGTCAGGACCGCCCACCACCAGTCGTCCCAGAACTCCTCCCAGACCCCCGGCTTCGGCTTCACCTCGACCGAAAGCGGGGTCCGGACGAGGCGGCGGCCGTCGTCGGTGGTGTCCACGACGGTGACATCGCCCGCGAGGAGCAGTCCGTCGTCGGTGAGACGGTCGCCGAAGACGTCGGCGGGGGCGATCTCGACGGTCACCTCGCGGGTCCCGGACTCCCCTGCTTTCAGGGTGAGTTCGGCCGGGCTGACCGTGAGCAGACCCGCCTTGAGGTCGGTGACGGACAGCCTCAGGGTGTGCGCGGCGTCGCTCGTGTTGTGGACGGCCAGCGTGCCCGTGACCTTGCCGCCGGGGTGGGAGGAGGCGGCGGGCAGGTCGAGGGCGGTGGTGACGGGCAGCTCACCGGGGGCGACCAGGCCGCCCTCGCTGCGGGTGTCGGCGCTCAGGCCGGCGGCGGTCAGCGTGGCGCTCACGTTCAGTGCCCCGTCGGCGGACGCCGGGATCCTGGTGGTGCCGGTGAACGAGCCGTCGCTCGCGTTCGCGTCCTGGCCCTTGCCGTTGTCGGCGAGGGCCAGCGGGAGCGGGTCGAAACCGGCGCCGGTCAGCTCGCTCCTGACGCGCAGGCCCTCGTAGTCGCGCGGGTCCTCGATCTGGTAGCCCTCGCGGGTCTGGAGCCGCATCGTCACGGTGACCTGGTCGCCGGCGCGCGGGGACGGCGGGTCCATGGTGACGGCGCCGCGCAGTTCGCCCTGCCACAGCACGCTGACGGCGACGGGCTGCGAGCGGTGCCCTTCCGGCGCCTCGGCGTGCACCTTCCACACGCCGGGCAGCGGGTCGACGATCTTCAGCGCCTCCACGGTGCCGTTGCCGCCCGCGAGTTCGAAGCGTGACTTCCGGTAGGTGCCGGAGGTGGGTACCTCGTGGCCGGCCGGGTCGGTGTAGGTGATCCGCACCTGGGGGTCGCCCTTGTCGACGACGATGCTGCCCACGGTCGCCAGCGGGGAGATGCCGATCTCCATTGTCGCGGGCGGGCGTTGGGCGGTGGGGCCCGCCTCGTGCCGCATGCAGTGCGCGGCGGCGAAGATCTTCTCCAGCGTCGTCCCGACGTCCTTCGCCCCCTCGACCTTCTCGGCCTTCGGCCTGGCGGAGGGCAGGGCGACACAGCCCTTCTGGTAGCCGCCGGCCGCGATCCGGGCGAGCTGCTTCTGGTCCGGCTTCGGCCCGAATCCGAGCGGCCAGATCTGTACGCCCTGGGCGGCGGCGTTCGCCAGCTCCAGCGTCAACTGCCGTTCGCCCTCGGCCTTCCGGTGCGCCGGGTCGCCGTACTGGGGGCTGTCGTCGACCTCCATGATCCCGTCGGTGAGCAGGAACAGCACCCGGGGTGCCGAGGAGTCCGTGTCGGTGGTGAGTTCGTGGACGCCCTGGCGGATCGCACTCGGGAAGTCGGTGCCGGTGCCCTCGCCCTTCTTCCGCTTGCGCAGTTTCCCGACGCAGGCGCCGGCCGTCTCGCGGCCCGCCGCGTCCAGCGTGGTGCGCGGGCACACCGGGTCCACCGCGCTCTGGCCCGCCCCCTCGGCGGCGGCGAACCCGAAGACGGTGATCCGGGATTCCGAGGACACGTCACCCAGGGCGATCCGTGCGGCGGCGGCCTTCTCGGCGGCCATGTCCGCGTCCGCGAGAGAGGCCGACTCGTCCACGGCGACCGCGTAGTTGACCGCCGGGAAGGCCGGTTCGGACTCCGCCACCGGTAAGACGTCCCGCCCGGAGTACCGGCCCGGGGACGCCGACAGGGATATGAGCACCGCGGCGGCGCCCAGCACGGCGAGCGCGGTGCGGCGCGCCCGCCCCCTTCTTGTCCTTCGTACTCCGTTGACTCGTCCCACGGCCGTCCCCTGTTTCCCGTTTTCCGGTGTTCCTGGATCGTCGTCACTAGGTGCGCGCCGGTTGCGTGGTGCGCGCGGATACGTCGTGATAGGTGAAGTTCCGGTCCCCGGCGCGCCCCCCGAGCGCCCCCCCTCGACCGGGCCTCAGCGCGCCGTCATGCTCCAGGCCAGGGCCAGCGCCGCCGAGGGGGCGAGCGAGCCGACGCCCCAGCGGATGGCCCGGTACTTGGCGGAGAGGATCGCGCTGACGTCGACGGCCTGGACGAGCAGCCACCCCGCCGGATCGCGCCCCGCCTCCGCGACCCGGGCGGCGAGCGTCGTGAGGTCGCGGCGGGCGCCCACCAGATCGCCGAAGTACGTCACCTCGTCCGGCCCCTCCCGGACCGTGCCGGTGCGGGGCATGAGCGCCCCGACCAGCGCGGTCACCGACACCGCCCAGAGGAGGCCGGCCAGGATCAGCGTCACGTCGGCGGGTCCGTGCCAGCCGGGGGCGCCCTGCCAGCCGATGAGGAAGGCGGGCAGCGCGAGCGTCCCCGACAGCAGCACCGCCGCCTTCGAGTCGGCCCGCCCGAGGTCCTCCCTCACGGTGCTGAGCAGCCGTTCGGCGACGCGCTCGCTCACGCGTTCCCCGGAACGGTCGGGTGAACGGTCG
>NZ_AEJB01000450.1 GCF_000331005.1 Streptomyces turgidiscabies Car8 | reverse complement strand
CTCCTCTCTTTTCCCAAAGGCCCCCTGCGTCACCGGGCGCGCCCTCAGACTGGCCGGTACGTCAGCACGGGGCCGGAGTCGGGGGTTGCGAGGAGGCGGACGGATGTCCCAGGACACCGACGACAGCGAGGGGTACGGGGTGTACGCCGGCGCGTCCGACGCGCACCTCACCGAATTGCTGCGCACCAACTCCCCCACCGCGTACCCCGCGTTGCAGGAACTCCGTGGCCGCCACCGCGCGTCCGTCCTGGCCTACGCCCGTCTGTGCACGGTGAGCGACTCCACAGCACGGCAGTTGGCGGACCAGGCGTTCACGGCGGCGGCCCGGGACACGGCACGCGGTACCGAGCCGAGCGTCCCCTGGCGCCACCAACTCCTGCTGCTGACCGCCGGCATGGCTGCCGCCTGGGCCACCGACGAACACGCGGCGGGCCTCGACCCGAGCCTGCTCCTCGTCCTGAGCACCGCCGGCGGCAGCTGGCCGCCCCCGCCCGTGCTGGGCCCGTTCCAGTCGCTGTCGTCCCGCACGCAGGGCCTCATCTGGTACGGCATCGTGGAGCGCGAGTCCGAGGACCGGACCGCCGCACTGCTCGGCCTGACGCCCGAAGACGTGACGTACGAGACGCAGGCCGCGCTCCAGACCCTGACCCAGGCCTGTCTGCGGTCCCGGCTGGCCGCCTCCGACGACCCGCGCTGCCAGGACTTCCGCCGGCTGATCGAGGAGTCGGTCCGCCCCGTCAACCCCCGCCACAGCACGGACCTGAACTCTCACATGGTCATCTGCCCGCACTGCTCGGGGGCCTACGGGGAACTCTCCGCCCTGCGCGACCACCCGCGCACGGCGCTCGGGGAGGGCCTGTTGCCGTGGTGCGGTCCGGCGTACGCGAGGGACGCACCGACGGTCACCCGCACCAACACCGTGCCCCCGGAGCCCAGTTGGCCCTGGTCGCCGGCCCGGCGGTCCCGGCGGCGGTTCGTGCTGGCCTCGGCGGTGCTCGGTGTGACGCTGGTCCCGCTGCTGATCGTGCTGCTCTCGTCGGGCGACAGCTCGCCGAGCCAGCGGGGCGGGTCGGGAACGCCCCCGCTCACCGCGGTACCGAGCGGCCCCGGGGCGCCGGTCCCCTCGGCGTCGGCGGACACCGGGGCCCCTTCTCCGCCGCCGACTTCACGACCGCCGGCCACTTCGACACCGACCGGTGAGCCAACGCCCTCGGCGGATCCCACGCCGAGCCCCACGCGCACGGCCGTGTTCCGGGCGCCCGGAGCCTCGTACGCCCAGGTGGTGAACGTCGCCTCGGGGCGCTGCCTGGACATCCGGGACGGTGCGCCGGAGAAGGGGACGGACGTCGTCACGGCGCCCTGTTCCGCGTCGGCCGCGACCCAACGCTGGCGGGTGGACGCCGACTTGGGGCTGCTGCGGTCGGCCGCCGACACCGATCTGTGCCTGGACAGCCGGGGTGACGTGGACAAGGGCGTCGGCATCTGGGAGTGCGCGTCGGTGGACAGTGACGACAACGGCGACAACCTGCGGTTCACCGTGGACGACGACGGTGTGATCCGTCCGGCGATCGCCATCGCGACGGCGCTCAGTCCGGACGTCGACGGCGGTCTGACCCTCGCACCGCTGTCGGGCGGGTCGGGGCAGCGCTGGCGCGCGGGCGCTAGCTGAAAAGTCCGTACTCGCCAACCTCCCGCGAGGGCCCGGCGTTTCACTCCGCCGTGGGAGAAGGGAGTGAAACGCCGCCGGGGAACTGTCGGCAACCCCGCACGCGACCGGTGGCGACCCGAGGGTGAATCCCGTTCCCCACAACAGGAGTTCACCCATGCGTAGACGCATCGCACGCCTCCTGGCGGTCCTCGCCTCGCTGGCAGCACTGATCGCCGCTCCCGGCCTGCCGGCGGCGTTCGCCGCTCCCGCCGTGTCGGCGGCACAGACGCGGGCCGCGGACGACTGGAACCCGCCCGCCAACCTCGTACAGCCGCTGAACGAGGTCTGGAACCACGTCTCGTCGACCTATCCGGACCTCTACGGCTTCCGCAACTACGGCTGGGACCAGGTCATGGCCAACCGGGGAAGCGTCAACTACTGCGTCCGCTGGGAGTCGGACGCGCCCGTCAGCACCGCACTGCGCGACCGGATCCACACGGCGCTGAAGAAGCAGTTCGGCAAGTGGATGTCGGCCATGGTCGACAACGGCAGGGGGCACAACGCCTGGCCGTACACGAACGTGCCCGTCAACATCGTCGGATGGGCGGTGAAGAACCGTTCGACCCTCCAGTGGACGGACAACTCCGTCGACATCTACGCCGGGAACCTCGACGGCGGCGGCTCCCCGCAGTGCGCTCCCGACTGCGGCCGCTTCTTCCACCAGGACGGCAACTACTCCAGGTGCCCGGGCGGCGCGTCCCGTCACTACGACCAGTCGCTGTGGCTGACGAAGGGCTTCCAGGGCGGCGCCGGCGGCGACTGGGGCCAGCGGGTCGGCCAGGAGTACTTCGTGAACACCCTCGGCCAGGAGAACATCCACATCTACCTGCACGAGGTCGGCCACACGTTCGGGCTCGACGACTTCTACGACTGGACCCCGACCGGCCAGTGCTGCTTCATCATGAACGCCGGCAGCGCGACCCAGATCACGGAGTTCGACAAGTGGATGTTCCGTGACTTCTGGCGCCACCTGAAGAACCGCTACGGCCTCTGAGCAGGCACCGAGCCGCCCGACGAACCAGGTCGACCTATCGGCTCAGACGACCTGTACGCCCCGCCGCCACACCCCGCTGACCAGCGGAACTCCCGGCCGGTAGGCCAGGTGTACGTGGCTCGGGGCGTCCAGGATCGTCAGGTCGGCGTACGCCCCGGGCGTGAGGCGGCCGACGTCGGTGCGGCGTAGCGCCCGCGCGCCCCCCGCTGTTGCCGACCAGACCGCCTCGTCCGGGGTCATGCCCATGTCCCGTACCGCCAGCGCGACGCAGAAGGGCACGGAGGAGGTGAAGGACGACCCCGGGTTGCAGTCCGTGGAGAGTGCGACCGTGACGCCCGCGTCGAGGAGACGGCGGGCGTCCGGCCACTGGGCGCGAGTCGAGAACTCGGCGCCGGGCAGCAGGGTCGCGACCGTCTCGCTGTTCGCGAGGGCGTCCACGTCGGCGTCGGTGAGGTGGGTGCAGTGGTCGGCGCTGGCGGCGTCCAGTTCGACGGCAAGCCGCACACCGGGGCCGTACGAGAGCTGGTTGGCGTGGACGCGCGGGTGCAGTCCCTTCGCCTTGCCCGCGGTGAGGATCGCCCGGGCCTGGTCGCCGTCGAAAGCACCCTTCTCGCAGAAGACGTCGACCCAACGGGCGTACGGGGCACAGGCGTCGAGCATCTCGCCGGTGACCAGGGCGACATAGCCGGCCGGGTCGTCGGCGTAGTCCGGGGACACGATGTGGGCGCCGAGGAAGGTGACCTCGTCGGTGTGGGCGGCGGCGATGCGCAGGGCGCGGGCCTCGTCCTCGACGGTCAGGCCGTACCCCGACTTGGTCTCGAAGGTCGTCGTGCCCTGGTGGAGGGCCTCGCGGAGAAAACGGGTGAGGTTGGCCTCCAGTTCCGCGTCCGTGGCGGCGCGGGTCGCGGCGACGGTCGTGCGGATACCCCCCGCTGTATAGCTGCGCCCGGACATGCGGGCGTTGAACTCCTGGGTCCGGTCGCCCGCGAAGACGAGGTGGGAGTGGGAGTCGACGAAGCCCGGGAGGACGGCCCTGCCACCTGCGTCGACCCGATTGTCAGTGGCGGGTGCTTTGCTGGATTCACCGGTCCAGACGACGCGGTCGCCCTCTATGACGACGGCCGCGTCCAGGACCAGTCCCAGAGAAGAACCGTCGCCGAGAGAGGGGTCGTTGGTGACCAGGCTGCCGATGTTCGTGATGACGGTCGTCGTGCCGGTGGTGGTGTCGGTCGTGCTGCCGATAGCGCTGTTCGTCCGGTTCGGGCTGCCCGGACTGCTCGGCGTGCTGGTGCTGTTCATGGCGTCCTCGTGGGTGACGGGCCTGCGGGCGGGCGGACGTACGGGGGTGCGTACGGGGTTCAGCCACGCAGGGCTTCGACAGCGGCCGCAAGGGCCTGCGGAACCTCGGGTACGAGGGTGTGCGCCCCGTCGCGCACGACGTGCCGGCCGCCCACGACCGTATGACGCACATCCGCTGCCGACGCTGCGAATACCGCGGTCTCCGCTCCCAGACGAGGCACCGGCCCCGCTGTTCTGACCGAGTCGAGCGCGATCGTCGTGAAGTCGGCGAGCGCACCCGCCTCCAGGGTGCCCGCGTCGGCCCAGCCGAGGGCCGCGTGACCGTCGGCGGAGGCCGCCCGGAGCAGGGCCGCCGCTGTCCAGTGGCCCCGGGTGCGGGTGCGCAGTCGCTCGTTCAGTTCCATGGCGCGCGCCTCTTCGAGCAGGTCGATGACGGCGTGGCTGTCGGAGCCCAGGCAGAGGGGTGAGCCCGCGCGCTGGAGGGCGACGGCGGGGCCGATGCCGTCGGCGAGGTCGCGTTCGGTGGTGGGGCACATGCAGGTGCCGGTGCCGCTGCCCCCGAGGAGCGCGATGTCCTCGTCGGTGAGGTGGGTGTTGTGGACGCCGGTGGTGCGGGGGCCGAGGACCCCGTGGTCGGCGAGCAGGCGGGTGGGGGTGCATCCGTGGGCGGCGAGGCAGGCGTCGTTCTCCGCCGTCTGCTCGGACAGGTGCACATGGAGCGGCGCCCTCCGTTCCTCGGCCCAGCGTGCCACGGTCGCCAGCTGGCCGGCGGGCACGGCCCGTACGGAGTGGATGGCGGCACCGATCCGCGCGTGATCCCGGTCCTTGAGAACTGAACAGCGTTCCGCCCAGGCGTCGGCCGTGCCGTCGGAGAACCGAAGCTGGTGACGGTTCGGGGGCTGTCCGCTCCTCTTGTCGTGGATCCCGGAGGAAAGGTAGGCGGTGTCGAGGAGGGTGATGCGGACTCCGGCGTCGGAGGCCGCGGCGAGGAGGGCCTCACCCATGGCGTTCGGGTCGGCGTACGGGGTACCGCCGGGGGCGTGGTGGACGTAGTGGAACTCGCCCACGGCGGTGATGCCGGCGAGGGCCATCTCGGCGTACACGGCACGGGCGAGGGCGTGGTAGCTCTCGGGGGTCAGCCGGTCGGCGAAGGAGTACATGATCTCGCGCCAGGTCCAGAAGGTGCCGGAGCCGACCTGGACGGTGCCGCGCAGGGCGCGGTGGAAGGCGTGACTGTGGGCGTTGGCGAGTCCGGGGAGGGTGAGCCCGCGGAGAATCTCGGCGCCGGGCGGCGGGGCGTCGACTCCGGTGCGGACGGCGGTGATCCGGCCGTCCCGCACATCGAGGGCGACGCCCGGCTCGACGTTGGTGTCGAGCCAGGCGTGCTCCAGCCAGTAGGTGCGCTGCGGACGCGCGTGCTGATGCGACTGCTGTTCCGGGTGCGTCACGTGCAGGCCAGCCCTTCCAGTACGTCGGCGAGTGCGGTCACCCCGGCCACGCAGTCGTCCTCGGCGGCGTACTCCGCCGGGGAGTGCGAGACGCCCGTGGGGTTGCGCACGAACAGCATGGCGGTCGGGATGCTCCCGGAGAGAATCCCCGCGTCGTGTCCGGCACCGGTGCCCAGGACGGGCACGGTGAGTTCGGCGTCTTCTCCCTCCCGGCCCAGCAGTCGGGCGAGTTCGTCGCGCAGGGCGTGGTCGAACTCGACGACGGGGGTGAACGACTCCCGGACGACGTCGAGGTCGACGCCGTGTGCCTCGGCGTACTCGCGGGCCGCCTTCTCGACGCCGGAGACGACGGTGTCGAGGGCGTGCTGGTCGGCGGCGCGGGAGTCGAGCCAGCCGCGTACGAGGGAGGGGATGGCGTTGACCCCGTTGGGCTCGACGGCGATCTTCCCGAAGGTGGCGACGGCGCCGGCGAGCTGCGCCTCGCGCCGGGCGGCGAGGACGGTCTCGGCGTACGACAGCATGGGGTCGCGGCGGTCGACGAGGCGGGTCGTACCGGCGTGGTTGGCCTCGCCTCGGAAATCGAACCGCCACCGCCCGTGCGGCCAGATGGCACTGGCGATGCCGACGCGGTCGCCGCTCAGGTCGAGAGCCCGCCCCTGCTCGACGTGCAGTTCGACGAAGGCGCCGATACGGGCGAGCCGCTCGGGGTCCGGCCCGATGGTGTCCGGGTCGTAGCCGGCGGCCTCCATCGCGCGCGGCAGGGTGACACCGTCCCCGTCGGTCAGCAGCCGGGCCTGCTCGACGGTGGCGGCACCGGCGGTGAGCCGCGACCCGACACAGGCGAGCCCGAACCGGGCGCCTTCCTCGTCCCCGAAGTTGACGATGGCCAGCGGCTTGGTGAACCGCACACCACGGCCCCGGAGTTCGTCGAGGGCGGCGAAGGAGGAGACGACACCGAGGGGCCCGTCGAAAGCCCCGCCGTCGGGCACGGAGTCGAGATGCGACCCGGTGACGACGGCGTCCCCGGCGCCGGGATCCCCGAGCCAGGCCCACTGGTTCCCGTTCCGGTCGACCTCGTGGACAAGCCCCCGAGCCTCGGCCTGCTCCTTGAACCAGGCCCGGCACTCAAGATCGACCCCGGTCCAGGCGAACCGGCGATAGCCCCGGGAGTCCGGGTGCCGCCCGATGGGCGCGAGGTCCCGCCACATCTCCAGAAAGGAGGCACCGGAAGAGCCGCTCGAACGGAGTTGCGAGGTGGGGAGGGTTGGTGCGGCCGAACCCGCGGTCGGCGACGAACTGTCCGCCTCCGCCGCGGAGTCACCGCCCCCGCCGGAAAATCCCCTCACGCGTCGTCTCCCTCGCGCATCGGCACCCGCACGCCCCGCTCGTCCGCGACCGACTCCGCGATGTCGTACCCGGCGTCCACGTGCCGGATCACACCCATCCCCGGGTCATTGGTCAGCACCCGGCGGATCTTCTCGCCCGCCAGCTTCGTGCCGTCGGCCACGCACACCTGCCCGGCGTGGATCGACCGTCCCATGCCGACCCCGCCTCCGTGGTGGATGGAGACCCAGGACGCCCCGGACGCCACGTTGACCATCGCGTTCAGCAGCGGCCAGTCGGCGATCGCGTCGGAGCCGTCGAGCATGGCCTCGGTCTCCCGGTAGGGAGACGCGACGGACCCGCTGTCGAGATGGTCGCGGCCGATGACCAGCGGCGCGGCCAGCTCTCCGCTCGCCACCATGTCGTTGAAGCGCTCGCCCGCCCTGTCCCGCTCGCCGTAGCCGAGCCAGCAGATCCGGGCCGGCAGCCCCTGGAAGTGGACGCGCTCTCCGGCCATCTTGATCCAGCGGTGCAGTGACGCGTTTTGAGCAGATTCAGCCTCGGGGAACAGCTCCAGCATCGCCTTGTCGGTCTTCGCGATGTCGGACGCCTCGCCCGACAGGGCGGCCCAGCGGAAGGGGCCCTTGCCCTCGCAGAAGAGGGGGCGAATGTACGCGGGCACGAAGCCGGGGAAGGCGAACGCCCGCTCGTATCCGGCGAGTTGGGCCTCACCCCGGATGGAGTTGCCGTAGTCGAAGACCTCGGCACCGGCGTCCATGAAGCCGACCATCGCCTCCACGTGCCGTGCCATCGACTCGCGCGCCCGGGTCGTGAAGCCGGCCGGGTCCTTCGCCGCGTAGGAGGCCAGGTCGTCGAAGTCGACGCCGACCGGCAGGTAGGAGAGCGGGTCGTGGGCCGACGTCTGGTCGGTGACGATGTCGATGGGGGCGCTCTCGGCGAGCATGCGCGGGAACAGCTCGGCCGCGTTGCCCAGCAGGCCGATGGAGAGCGGGCGGCGGGCGTCACGGGCCTCCACCGCGAGCTGGAGGGCGTGCTCCAGGGAGTCGGCCTTCACGTCGAGGTACCGGTGCTCGATGCGGCGCTCGATGGCACGCGGGTCGACGTCGATGCAGATCGCGACGCCGTCGTTCATCGTTACGGCGAGCGGCTGGGCGCCGCCCATCCCGCCGAGGCCGGCGGTGAGGGTGATCGTCCCGGCGAGGGTGCCGCCGAACTTCTTGGCGGCGACGGCGGCGAAGGTCTCGTAGGTGCCCTGGAGGATGCCCTGGGTGCCGATGTAGATCCAGGACCCGGCCGTCATCTGCCCGTACATGGTCAGGCCGAGGGCCTCCAGACGGCGGAACTCCTCCCAGTTGGCCCAGTCGCCGACCAGGTTGGAGTTGGCGATCAGCACGCGCGGGGCCCACTCGTGGGTCTGCATGACACCGACGGGGCGGCCCGACTGGACGAGCATCGTCTCGTCCTGCTTGAGGGTGCGCAGGGTGCGGACCATGGCGTCGAAGGAGCGCCAGTCACGGGCGGCCTTGCCGGTGCCGCCGTAGACGACGAGCTTGTCGGGGTGTTCGGCGACCTCGGGGTCCAGGTTGTTCTGCAGCATCCGCAGGGCGGCCTCCTGCTGCCATCCCAGGGCACTCAGTTCCGTACCGCGCGGGGCTCGTACGGGGCGGGGTCCTGACATGGTCTGCCTCCCAGCGGACTGCTAGCGACTGTTGCAGTGGATATTCACATCTTCGCTTCCTGAATAGAACTAGTCAATACGTTCTTGCGCCAGCATGCGCGCGTCGCGGATGTTTGGCTTGACCCATCGATACGGACAACGACACCACGGGGGATGTCATGGAACACAACAGGTCGGATCGGATCAGCCGGCGGGACGAAGCCGTACGCGCCGCCGTGGAGCAGGGGCTGCTCCACACCCACGCACCCATCGTCGGTCTGCTCGACGTCACCGGCATCCGCGAGTCCGCCGCCGAGCTCCGCGCCGCCTTCGACGCGGTACTGGCGCCCGGCACGCCCGTACTGCACGCCTTCGCGGTGAAGGCGACCCCGCTGGTGCCCGTACTGCGGCTGCTGCGCGAGGAGGGGATCGGGGCCGAGGTGGCGAGCCCGGGGGAGCTGGCGCTGGCGCGGGCGGCGGGGGTGCCGCCGAACCGGACGGTGCTGGACTCGCCGGCCAAGACACCCGCCGAACTGCGCGAGGCGCTGGCACTGGGCATCGCCGTGAACGCCGACAACCCGCAGGAGCTGGACCGGCTCGACGCGCTGATGAGCTCGGCGACCAGCCGGTCCCCTGTCGGGATCAGGGTGAACCCGCAGATCGGCGGAGGGTCGATCGGGGCCACGTCCACGGCCACGGCGACCTCGAAGTTCGGGGTGGCGCTCCAGGACGAGGGGGCGCGCGAGTGGATCGTGGGGGCGTACGCCGAGCGCCCGTGGCTGACCAGGCTGCACGCGCACACCGGGTCGCAGGGCATCCCGCTGTCGCTGATGGTGCGGGGCGTGGCGGAGACGTACGCGCTCGCCGAGGAGATCAACCGACGGGTCGGGCGGCGGCAGATCGACACGATCGACATCGGCGGCGGGTTGCCGGTCAACTTCGCGTCGGACGCGACGAGTCCGACGTTCGCGCAGTACGCGCGACTGCTGGGCGACGCGGTGCCGGGGCTGTTCTCGGGCCGGTACGGGCTGGTGACCGAGTTCGGGCGGTCACTGCTGGCCAAGCACGGCACGGTGGTGGCCCGGGTCGAGTACGCGAAGAGTGCCGGCGGACGCCCGGTCGCGGTCACGCACGCGGGCGTGCAGGTCGCGACCCGGACGGTGTACGCACCGGGTTCGTGGCCGCTCAGGATCGCCGCGTACGACGGGAAGGGGCACCCCAAGTCCGGGGCGGACGTGGTGCAGGACGTGGCCGGGCCCGCCTGCTTCTCCGGCGACCTGCTCGCCGAGGGACGGGCACTGCCGCTCCTCGAACAGGGCGACTACGCGGCGGCGCTGGACACGGGCGCGTACTACTTCGCGCACCACTACGGGTACAACTCCCTCGCCCGGCCGGGGATCTACGGGTTCGCGTCGGCCAGGGGCGGCGACGGCGGGGATGGGGACGGCGGAGACGGGGCCGTCGCCTTCGCGGTCGTACGGGAGCCGCAGACCGTCGCCGAGATCGTGGCCGAATCCGGCGGGGCGCACGCCTCCGCGCTCACCACCCTCGCCACACCCGCCTCCCCCTCCGCGCGCCCTTGACGGACGCCGGGGAACATGCAGGTCAACTGCCCTGAAAACAGGCTCAGTCGACCCACCTTAGTCATCCGGCGCATGTTCCACTGGAAAATGCCAGATCTCTCACTCCTCGCGCACACGTTGCGTAGCGTCTGCGTCACTCAGCCGAACACCGGGCTGGCCGGACATCCGTCGGCCGAACGCCAGGTGGGGCGGCCGAACACCAGCCGGACAGACGCGAGCGGGACAGGCGGGAGGGGCTCAGGGTGCCCGGAATCGACGAGTGCTTACTGGAAGCCATGCGGCTGCCCGGTGCCCGGGGCGCCGCGCTGGTCGACTGGACCAGCGGGCTGGCACTGGGCACCGTCGGGGAATCCCCGGGCGGTGACCCGGAGACGATGGCGGCCGAGGCGGCCGAGCTGGCCCGGCTGGCCGCCGAGCACCGCGCGTTCGCCCCGGAGGAGGACGACGAGGCCGACGCCGACGCATTCACCGGCGGCCGGCCGGGGCAGGATCCTCCGGTCGAGGATCTGATCATCAGCAACCGCGACAGCTATCACGTCCTGCGGTTCGTCAGGACGAGCTTCGACAGCAGCGTGTTCCTGCATCTGTGGCTGGCCCGCGCGGACGGCAATCTCGCGCTGGCCCGTATCCGGCTCGGCGAGATGGCCGGACGGCTGGTGCTGGGATGACGACACTGCGCACGAACCTGACGACCCCGCCCCCGCGCCTGCCGGTGCGGGACAGGGCGGCAGCCCGGCAGCGGGCGTGGGGCGGGGTCTCGCCGATGCTCGCCCGGCTCGCCACCGAGCGGGCCACCGGCGTCCTGGTCCGCGAGCGCGGCTCGCTCTACCTCGCCGACGGCCAGGTGGTGCACGCGGAGAGCCCGGCCGTACCCGGCCTCGACGTGCTGCTCACGGCGCGCGGCACGCTGGACGCGGACGGCTGGCGGGACGCGGTCGGCGCGGCCGGCGAGCTGCACCGGGTCGGGCGGTTCCTGGTCGAGAGCGGCCGGATCGGCGCCGGCGCCCTGGAGGTGTGCCACCTGGGGGCGCTGTTCGACGCCGCGTACTTCGCCCTCTCGCCCAGCGGCACGCCGGGACACTTCCGGTACGGGGACACGCACTGGCTCGGCCCGGTGAGACCGGTACCGGTGGCGGCGGTCGAGCACGAGACGCTGCGCAGGCGCGCCCTGCTGCACCGCATCTGGCCCGACCCCGCCCCCGACAGCGCCCCCCTGCTCCTCTCCGGCAGCCCGGCCGCACCGACGGTCACCGCCCGCCAGCACGCCGTACTGGCCCTGGTCAACGGGGTCCGTACGGCGGCGGACATCGCCCTGGCGCTGGCCCGCCCGACGTTCCACGCCCTCGTGGACATACGGCGCCTGGCAGCCGCCGGCGTCATAGCCCCGGACGCCACCCCGGCCCCGACGCCCGCCGACCCCGCCCTCGCCGCTCCACCACCGTCCGAGTCGTCCGCTCCCCCGGCTCCCCCCGGGACACTGCCGCCGTCGTTCGCCGACCCCAACATCACGCTGCTGAAGAGGCTCAGGGATGCGCTGGAGGCCCTTTGAACGGCAGCGCCCGCGTGCCGAGAGGAGACAACTCATGGCAGCCGAGGCCGAAGTCATGGACGAACTGCGCCGGTTGCGGGCCCGCGTACCCCAGCTCACCGGCGCGCTCGCGGCCAGCGTCGACGGTCTCGTCCTTGTGCAGGACACCCCCGGTGTCGAACCGGAGACGGTCGCGGCGCTCACCGCCACCGCGCTCAGCGTCGCCGTACGGATGGCCGACGCGACCGGCCAGGGCGACTTCCGCGAGCTGCTCGTGCGCGGGGTGTACGGCTACGTGGCGACGTACGCGGCGGGCCGTACCGCCGTCCTGACGCTGCTCGCCCAGGACCGCGTCAACGTCGGCCGGCTGCACCTGGAGGGCCGCCGGGCCGGCCTGCGCATCGGGGAACTGGTCGACGCGGCGACCGAGACCCGGTCACCGCCGGCCGTGGCCGAACGGGCCATCGAACCGGCCACCGAGCCCGCAGCGCCTCCCATGCCCACGGCCGCACCCGCCCCCATGCCCACTCGAACCAGATCCCCGCGCGCGGCACGCACACCGTCAACCACGCCCAACGCGCGTACCACCACGGATAGTTGAACCGAAGCAGGAGAGGAAAACCGTCATGGCCACCACAGAGACCGCGTTGAAAGAGGCGCTGACCTCCATCGAGGGCGCCACCGGAGTCGCACTCGTCGACTACACCAGCGGCATGGCCCTGGGCACGATGGGCGGCAGCAAGACCTTCGACCTGAACGTCGCCGCCGCCGGCAACACCGATGTCGTACGCGCCAAGATGCGGACGATGGAGCACCTCGGCCTGAAGGGCGAGATCGAGGACATCCTGATCACGCTGTCCAGCCAGTACCACCTGATCCGCATGATGAAGGGGCGCGGCGGCAACGGCCTCTTCCTCTACCTGGTGCTGGACATCAGCCGTTCCAACCTGGCGATGGCCCGCCACCAGCTGAAGAGGATCGAGGCGGAGATCGAGGTCTGAGCCGGGACCGACGAGCCGGATCCGCCGAACTCGGCGGCCGAGCCGGACCAGCTAGACCAGCTAGACCAGTACGTCGCCGCGGCGGCGCGCCCCGCCCGGGGTCGCGTCGCCCGCGGCGATTCCCGTGGCGCGGTAGGCCTTGACGGGCTTGCCGACCGGGGCTCCGGAGCGCGGGCCGAGCCAGTCGACCCGCACCCAGAGCAGTACGTCGTCGGCGCGCTCGCGGCGGCCCAGCCAGGCGGCCTTCAGCCGCAGCCCGGTACCGGCTCCGGCGAGCAGCATCCCGCCCGCCGCGGGCACCGCGAGGGAGCTGACCAGCGCGGCGGCGAAGGCGAGCAGCAGCCACCAGCGGTGGCCGCGGCGCCAGTTGCGTATGGTCACCGCGCGGTCCTGGAGCACGTCGTGCCGCCCGGCCCGGACGGGACCGGCGGCGAGCGCGGTGTAGCGCCCGCGCCGCAGGTACGCCACGATCCCGGCCGTGACGATGAACAGCGCGGCCCCCGCCATCACCCCGATCCGGCGACCGGTGATCCCCGGCACCAGTACGCCGATGCCGGCCGCGAACACTCCGAACCACCACATGGGCGCCGCTCCGGCCCGTACGACCACAGCCACCCGCGCCAGCCCCTGCCTTCCACGAACTCCGCGCGCCACGTCCGCCTCCCGGTAAGTCCATTTCGGCACAGTCCTGCCGGAGCGGGAGAGTAGCGAGCGAACGTGAGACCAGTCTGAGAACCGGGGAAGGACGCGCGAAGGACCCGCGAAGGCACCGCGCGGGCCTACTCGACGAACAGCCCCCGGGCCGCCGCCCTCGCGTCGAACTCCTCCAGGCGGGCCTGGGCGTCCGGCAGGTCGTCGCACATCGCCTCCAGCAGCACCCGGCCGAGCAGCATCGGCGCACAGGCGGTGTCGAAGGCGAGGCCGGTGCCGACGGCGGCCGGCAGCAGGAGGTCGGAGACCTTCGCGACCGGCGCGAACGCCGAGTCGGCGACGGTGACGACGGTCAGCCCCGCCCCCTTGGCGTAGGCGAGGGTGTCGACGACCTCGCGCGGATGCCGGGGCAGCGCGAAGCACAGCAGGGTCGAGGCGCCCGCCCGTACGGCGGCGTCGATACGGTCGTGGATCATCGTGCCGCCCTCGTGGAGCAGCCGTACGTCGGGGTGGACCTTGGCGGCGAAGTAGGCGAAGCCGTACGCCTGGGAGGCGGCGGCGCGCAGCCCGAGGACGGGCAGGGGGCGCGAGGCGGCGAGCAGCCGCCCCGCCCGCAGCACCGGACGCGGGTCGGCGAGGATCTCCGCCAGGTGCCTCAGGTTCTCGATCTCGGCCTCGACGGCCTGCTGGTACTCGTTGTACGAGCCCGGCTCGGCGCTCTGTTCGGTGGGGGCGACCTCGCGCAGGTGCTTGCGCAGCGCCGGGTAGCCGTCGAAGCCGAGGGCTACGGCGAAGCGGGTGACGGACGGCTGGCTGACACCGGCCAGTTCGGCCAGCTCGACGCTGGAGAGGAAGGGCACCTCGGAGGCGCGGCGCACCATGCTGTGCGCGATGCGCCGCTGGGTCGGGGTGAGCCGGTGCCCTTCGAAGAGGGCCTGGAGCCGGGCGGCGGGGCTGTCGGGAAGGTGCCCGCTCGCGCCCACCTCGCCTGCGGCGCCCTCGGTCCCCACCGCCCTGTCCGTCCCCTCCGCGCCCGTACCGGCATCCCTGTTGTCGTCGTTGTCGTCCGCGCTCGGCGTGCTCATTCCCCGCTCCCCCTCCAGATCTCCGTGAACCGGTCCAGCAGTGCCGACGCCGCTGTCACGTCGTCCGTGAGCGGCCGGTCGGTCGAGTCGTCGTCGAGGACCGACTCGGCCAGCTCCAGCGCCCGTCCGGCCGGCAGCTCCGGGTCCGGCCGCAGGTCGCGCTGGCGCAGCGCCCGCACGGCGGCGACCAGTTCGCAGCCGACGACGAGACGGTACGCGTCGCACGCGCGCAGTGTCTGGCGGGCGGCGAGCGAGGCGAAGCTGGCCTGTTCCTCGACGCCCCGGGAGAGTACAGCGTGCCCGAGCGAGGCGGGCGCGGAGAAGGCCCGCAGGTCACCGAGGGCCGCGCCGGCCGCGTACTCCAGGATCATCACCCCGGAGGCGGCGGGCTCGTGGTCGGCGAGGAAGGGGCGCAGGCGGGTGAAGGCGGGCTCGTTCAGGGTGGACAGGCGTGAGGTGGACAGCCGCGCCACCTGGGTGACGGCCAGCCTGAAGTGGTCCAGGGCGAGGGCGAGTTGGGCCTGGTAGAAGCCGCCGTGGTGGTAGGCGGTGAGGTCCTCCGGGGAGATGAGCGGGTTCTCGGCGGCGGCGTTGATCTCGATGGCGAGTACTCCCTCCAGCGCGTCCGCCGCGTCGTGCGCGGGCCCGTGGATCTGCGGCAGGCACCGGAAGCCGTACGGGTCCTGGATGCGCCCGAGGGGAGGGGTGGGCCGGTCCGCGGAACCGATCAACTCCCGCATCCGGCGGGCTACTTCGACGGACCCGCGGTGCGGACGGGCGGCGTGCACGGGCGCCGCGTACGCCTCGTGGGAGCCGTCGACGGCGTGCAGCGAGAGCGCGGCGACGACCTGGGTGGCGGCGATGAGCCCGCGCAGCTCGTGCAGGGCCAGCGCGGCCTGCCCGAGGGTCAGCGCGTTGCTGCTGATCAGAGCGAGGGCGTCGTTGTTGTCGAGCGCCTGGGGCTCAGGTGCACCGACGGCCCGACGCCCCCGGAGCACCGATCCCCCACCCTGAAGAGCCAGGAACGCATCGGCCCCAGGACTGGCAAATTGCCCATCTTCGCTTGTTTGAGCTTCCTGGATACCAATACGGCCTAGGACCTATTCAGCAGGCTTAGACAGAGCTAACAGGCGTTGTAGATACCCAAAGCTATGCCGGTAACTGGTTCCGTGAGAGCGGCATCCCTAACGGC
>NZ_AEJB01000449.1 GCF_000331005.1 Streptomyces turgidiscabies Car8 | reverse complement strand
TTCCTCGCCTTCGAGAGCAGCGCCGAGCACGTCGCCCACCGCGAGAAGCTGCACCCGTACCGCACGGGCGGGTCGCTGGCGATGATGCACCTGGTGAAGGTCGCCGGATGAGCGGGGCGCCCGGCCGGGTACGGATCCTGCTGCATCTGCGGGCCACGGCGGAGCAGGTCTCCGAGATCGAGGAGGGGTACCACCGGATCAGCAAGGACCTGGCGGGCACGCCGGGCCTGCTGGGCAACGAGCTGCTGCGCGACGTGGCCGATCCCGGTGCGTACGCGGTGCTCAGCGAGTGGGAGAGCATGGCCGCCTTCCGCGACTGGGAGGTGGGCGCCGGACATCGCGGGACGACCTCGCCGCTGCGCCCCTACCAGGACACCGGGCGCCCCAGCCCGTTCGCCCTGTTCGAGGTGGAAGCGGGGTACTGACCACGCCCGCCGCGGAACCCGTGCCGTGAGGAGCGTCGCTCCTCACGGCACGGCCGTCTGTGCGGGTGTGCCGTGAGGAGTGAGACGGGCCCGGGGCGGCGGTCCGGCGGGCAGCACGAAGCG
>NZ_AEJB01000448.1 GCF_000331005.1 Streptomyces turgidiscabies Car8 | reverse complement strand
GCGCCCCCAGACCCCCCTGCCGGCCCTGAACGGGCCTTGTCCTCAAACGCCGGACGGGCTGGGAGAGGCCTGGGCTGGACAGACACCGTGAACGGGTGGGTGGGTGGGAATACACATGCTCGGACGCCTCAACCCGCCGCAGACAGTTCCGACGCCGGCTCCGTCGACGCCCGCGGTCGCGGCCCGCGCAGCCCCGTCAGCGCGACGAACACCGTCGCCAGTACCGCCGCGAATGCGAAAGCGGTGAACCCCCAGCCCTCCGACCCGCTCGCCACCAACTGGCCGCCCAGCCAAGGTCCGAACACCGCGCCGAAGCGGCCGATGCCGGACACCCAGCCCACCGCCGTCGCACGGTTCGCGTCGGTCGAACGGCCCGCCACCGTCGCGTAGATCATGGCCTGGGCGCTGAAGAGGAACATGCCGGTGAGGAACACCACGGTGTAGGTGAGCGGCAGCGCCATGCGGATGCCGAGCAGGTAGACGCCCACCGCGGTGCAGGCGAACCAGATCGTGGCGATCCGGGCGGCGCCGTAGCGGTCGGAGCAGCGGCCGGCGACCAGCATGCCGACGATGCCGCCGAGGTTGATGACGATGAGGAAGGACAGGGACGAGCCGAGCTCGTAGCCGGCGCCGCGCATCATGGTCGGCAGCCAGTTGCTGACGCCGTAGACGAGCAGGAGTCCGCAGAAGGAGGCCAGCCAGAACAGCACGGTGGTGCGCCACAGGTCGCCGCGGAAGAGGGCCGCGACGGCGCTCCAGCGGTCCCCGGCGGCGGGGCGCTCCGTCGCGGCGGCGGGCAGCTCGACGTCGTAGCGGTCGGCGAGCGCGCGGGCCTCTTCGACGCGGCCCTTGGCGAGCAGGAAGCGCATCGACTCGGGCAGGAACTTCGCGACCAGCGGGACGCCGACGAGCAGCGGGAGCACACAGATCCAGTAGGCGACACGCCATCCGTCGGGGCCGCTCGTCCACAGGCCCAGGAAGCCCGCCATGATGCCGCCGGCCTGGTGCGCGGTCATCAGCGTGCCGACGATCAGGGCGCCCCGGCCGCGTGGGGCGTACTCGGCGACCATGGTGATCGTGGTGGGCAGCAGGCCGCCGAGGCCGAGGCCGGCGATGAAGCGGCCGAGGCCGAACACGCCGAGGGTGGGGGCGAGCGCGCACACGGCGGAGGCCAGCGAGAACACGGCGGTCGAGGTGATGATCACCTTCTTGCGCCCGATCCAGTCGGTCACCGTACCCGCGGACAGGGCGCCGATGAGCATGCCGAAGGTGGCGTAGCTGCCGAGGTCGCCTGCCTGGTCGGGGACGAGTCCGAGGGCCTTGTGCTCCAGCATGTGGGGCAGTTCGGCGCCGTAGACGAACATGTCGAGACCGTCGAAGAAGACGACCAGCCAGCACAGGCCGACGACGAGCGCGGCCAGTCTGCCGCCGCGAGCGGGCGGAGCGGGGGACGGGGACGGGGACGGAGACATCGTTGGTTCCTATCGTCCGGCAGAGTCGGTCCCTGGGGAGGGGAGGAGTCGCTGCGCGATGGGGAGGGGGGTGCGCTCGACGGTAGGGAGCCACCAGAGGAGTGTCAACGTTTTTGTCAACAATCTCAGGAACGGTGTG
>NZ_AEJB01000447.1 GCF_000331005.1 Streptomyces turgidiscabies Car8 | reverse complement strand
GAGTGGGAGAGCGCCCCGCCCTTCCTCGCCTGGGTGAACAGCGAGGAGCACGTCGAGACCGTACGGCCGATGCACAGCTGCGTCCGGGACACCCGGTCGATGCGCTACAGCATCCTCCGGGAGACGACCCCCAACGCCCCGCTCACCCCGGAGTCGGCCAAGGCCGGCATGCAGGTGGCGGCCCGCGTGGGTGACGGTGTCGCACGCCACGCCCTCACCTTCACCGTCAAGCCGGGCTCCGAGTCGAAGGTCGCCGAGCTCCTGGCCGGCTACACCTCGCCCGAGGCCCAGGTCGACGACACCACCCGGCTGCGCCGCACCTCCCTCTTCATGCACGGCAACCGGGTCGTACGGGCCGTGGAGGTCGAGGGCGACCTTCTCGCGGCGCTGCGCCACGTCGCCCGTCAGCCCGAGGTGCGGGCGGTCGAGGAGGCCATCAACCCGTACCTGGAACAGGACCGGAACCTCAGCGACCCCGACTCCGCGCGGGTCTTCTTCACGCGGGCCGCGCTCCCCGCCGTCCACCACGTGGTCTCCGCCGAGGAGGCACCCGCCGGACTGCGGCGCCACGCGCTGTACTACCCGGCGAAGGAAGGCCGCGGGATGGACCTGGCCCGGCTCCTCGCCCACCAGGACGAGGCCGCGGCGGACGACCCGGCCAGCCCGGTGTACGGAAGCACCGTCTTCCAGCGCGATGACATCGTTGTCCGACTCGTCGACCTCACCGGCGAGCTCGACGCCGACCCCATGTCCTCCCTCGGCCTCAAGGGCCCCGGAAAGGCGGCGGAGCTGGCGCGTCTCCTCGACGGCGCCGCGATCGGCGTCGAGGGCTCCCTGGAGACGGAGCGCAACCTCAACCGCCTCCTGTCGCACGCCGACATGATGCCCGTCACCGACCGCAGCTCGGCGCGTTCCTGACGGACCACCACGGCGCTGTCCGCGCCGCTCCCGCCCTGCCCGGACGACGTCCCTGCCCCACCCGGAGGTGTCAACCATGAACAAGCACCACCCATGCATCGTGGACCTGAGCGAGACAGAACCCAACCGCAGACGCGGCGGCGACCTGCGGGCCATGCTCACGCCCGCCACGGTGGGTTCCACCAGCGGCTTCATGGGCCTGGCGATCGTCCAGCCCGGCGAGCGCATCGGCGAGCACTACCACCCGTACTCCGAGGAGTTCGTGTACGTCGTCGCAGGCGCCCTCGAAGTGGACCTGAACGGCGAGACGCACGCCCTCAGGCCCGACCAGGGTCTCCTGATCCCGATCGACGTACGCCACCGCTTCCGCAACGTCGGTGACGTGGAAGCCCGCATGGTCTTCCACCTGGGCCCGCTCGCCCCCCGCCCCAGCCTCGGTCACGTCGACACGGAGGTGACCGAGACCGCCGTACCCGGCACGGAGTTCGCCGTCGGCGGCCCGGACCGGCTCGCTCCGGACCACGGACAGCGGTCCGAGCGAAGCGAGGCCATACGGTGACCCGGCGGGTGGCTGTCACCGGTATCGGTGTGGTCGCTCCCGGAGGCACCGGCGCCACGGCGTTCTGGGACCTCCTCTCCGGCGGCCGTACCGCGACCCGGGGTATCACGCTGTTCGATCCGACGGGCCTGCGTTCGCGTATCGCCGCCGAATGCGACTTCGACCCGTTCGCGCACGGCCTCGACCCGGACGTGAGCCAGCACGCCGACCGCTACATCCAGTTCGCCATGGTCGCCGCCGCCGAAGCCGTGGGCGACTCCGGCCTCGACACCGGCACGCAGGACCCCTGGCGCGTCGCGGTCTCGCTGGGCAGCGCCGTCGGCGGCACCACCCGTCTCGAACACGACTACGTGCAGGTCAGCGAGGGCGGACAGCGCTGGGACGTGGACCCCCGGGGTGCCGAACCGCAACTGCACCGGGCGTTCTCGCCGAGCACCCTCGCCTCGGTCGTCGCCGAGCAGTTCGGCGCACAGGGCCCGGTGCAGACCGTCTCCACCGGCTGCACCTCCGGGATCGACGCGGTCGGCTACGCCTTCCACACCATCGAGGAGGGCCGCGCCGACATCTGCATCGCCGGCGCGGCGGACTCCCCGATCTCGCCGATCACCATGGCGTGCTTCGACGCCATCAAGGCGACGTCGGACAACAACGACGACCCCGAACACGCTTCCAAGCCCTTCGACGCCCGTCGCAACGGCTTCGTGATGGGCGAGGGCGCCGCGGTGCTCGTCCTGGAGGAGTACGAACACGCCCGGGCACGCGGGGCGCACGTGTACTGCGAGATCGGCGGCTACGCCACCTTCGGCAACGCCTACCACATGACGGGTCTGACCAGTGAGGGACTGGAGATGGCCCGGGCGATCGACTCCACGCTCGACCAGGCCCGCCTCGACCCCACGATGATCGACTACGTCAACGCGCACGGCTCCGGCACCAAGCAGAACGACCGGCACGAGACCGCCGCGGTGAAGCGGTCCCTGGGCGCGCACGCCTACGACACACCCATGAGTTCCATCAAATCCATGGTGGGCCACTCACTCGGCGCGATCGGCGCGATCGAGGTCGTCGCCTGCGTCCTGGCGCTCAAGCACCAGGTGGTGCCGCCGACGGCGAACTACGAGACACCCGACCCCGAGTGCGACCTGGACTACGTACCGCGCACCGCGCGCCAGCGAAAGCTCAGGAACGTGCTCTCCGTCGGCAGCGGCTTCGGCGGCTTCCAGTCGGCCGTACTGCTGACCGGGCCGGGAGGGAGAACCCGATGACAGCTCGGACAACTCGGACGGCTCGGAACACTCGGCGCACCCCGCGCACCTCGCGCGCGGCCATCACCGGGATCGGTGTGATCGCGCCCAACGGCCTGCGGGCCGACTCCTACTGGAAGGCCGTCGGCGAAGGCCTCCTCGTCCTGGACGGGATCACCCGTGAGGGGTGCGGGCATCTGCCGCTCCGCGTCGCGGGTGAGGTCCGGGGCTTCGACGCCGCCGGCCTCATCGAGGAACGGTTCCTCGTCCAGACCGACCGGTTCAGCCACTTCGCCATGGCCGCCGCCGCACTCGCCCTCGACGACGCCGGCATCGCCCGGGGCGAACCCCCGGACCCGTACGACATCGGTGTGATCACCGCCGCCGGATCCGGTGGCGGTGAGTTCGGGCAGCGCGAGCTCCAGAAGCTGTGGGGCCAGGGATCGCGGTACGTCGGCCCGTACCAGTCCATCGCCTGGTTCTACGCCGCCAGCACCGGCCAGATCTCCATCCGGGGCGGCTTCAAGGGACCGTGCGGAGTGGTCGCCAGCGACGAGGCCGGCGGTCTGGACGCCGTCGCGCACGCCGCCCGGGCCGTGGGGCGCGGAACCGGCGCCGTCCTCGTCGGCGGCGCCGAGGCGCCCCTCGCCCCGTACTCGATGGTCTGCCAGCTCGGATACGCGGAGCTCAGCACCGTCGAGGACCCGGCCCGCGCCTACCGCCCCTTCACCAAGGGCGCCTGCGGCTTCGTACCCGCGGAGGGCGGCGCCATGCTCGTCGTCGAGGACGAGAACCGCGCCCGGGAACGGGGAGCGGCGGTCCGCGCCACCGTCGCCGGCCACGCCGCCACCTTCACCGGGGCCTCCCGCTGGGAGCGGTCCAGAGAGGGGCTCGCCCACGCGATCAGGGGCGCCCTCGACGAGGCCGGCTGCGCCCCGGAGGAGATCGACGTCGTGTTCGCCGACGCCCTGGGCGTGCCCGAGGCGGACCGCGCGGAAGCGCTGGCCATCACCGACGCCCTCGGCGCACACGGCACCAGGGTCCCCGTCACGGCGCCCAAGACCGGCATCGGGCGCGCCTACTGCGGGGCGCCCGTGCTGGACATCGCGGCCGCGGTGCTCGCCATGGAGCACCGCCTGATCCCGCCCACCCCCAACGTGTTCGACATCTGCCACGACCTCGACCTGGTGATGTCCCGCGCTCGCCCCGCCGAGCCGCGCACGGCCCTGGTCCTCAGCCGGGGACTGATGGGTTCCAACGCGGCGCTGGTAGTGCGCCGTTCGGACGACTCCGCCCGATAGCACCGGGCGGGAAGGAGAACACCGCATGCTCACCACCCAACTGACCTACGACGAACTGGCCACCCTCATCAAGAGGGGCGCCGGAGTCACCGTCGACCCCGGGGAACTGGAGCGGGCCTCGGACACCCCCTTCGGGATCCTCGGCCTCGACTCGCTCGGCCTGCTCGGCATCGTCGGCGAACTGGAGAACCAGTACGGCCGCTCGCTGCCCCCCGACTCGGAGCGCTGCAGGACGCCCCAGGAGTTCCTCGACCTCGTCAACAGCACCCTCAAGGCTGGAGCCTGAAGTGGCCGGACACACCGAGAACAGCATCACCGTCGACGCCCCGCTCGACCTCGTCTGGG
Source organism: Streptomyces turgidiscabies Car8 (assembly GCF_000331005.1). GTDB lineage: Bacteria > Actinomycetota > Actinomycetes > Streptomycetales > Streptomycetaceae > Streptomyces > Streptomyces turgidiscabies. The sequence continues at coordinate 795 of NZ_AEJB01000447.1, read as the reverse complement.
ACATCACCAACGACATCGAGAACTGGCCCCGGCTCTTCACCGAGTACTCGTCCCTCGAAGTGCTCTCCCGCGAGGGCGACACGACGGCCTTCCGCCTCACCATGTACCCGGACGACAACGGCAAGGTCTGGAGCTGGGTCTCGGAACGCACCGTGGACCGCGCCAACCGGACCGTCCGGGCCCGCCGGGTGGAGACGGGCCCCTTCGCCCACATGAACATCCTGTGGGAGTACACGGAGCTGCCGGGCGGCACCCAGATGCGCTGGACGCAGGACTTCGCGATGAAGCCCGACGCCCCGGTCGACGACGACTGGATGACCGACAACATCAACCGCAACTCCCGTACGCAGATGGCGCTCATCCGGGACCGGATCGAGCAGGTCGCCCGCGACCGCCAGAACGCCCCCCTGCCCCGCTGAGCCACCGGCTCAGGAAGGACACCCCGATGCACCACGCCCTGATCGTCGCCCGCATGGCACCCGGTTCGGCACCGGCGATCGCCGACCTGTTCGCCGCCTCCGACAGCGGTGAACTCCCGCACCTCGTCGGTGTCACCCGCCGTAGCCTCTTCCAGTACGGCGACGTGTACATGCACTTCATCGAGGCCGACCAGGACCCGGGGCCCGCCATCGCGAAGGTGGCAGGCCACCCCGAGTTCCGAAGCGTCAGCGACAAGCTGTCGGCGTACGTCTCCGCGTACGACCCGCAGACATGGCGCAGCCCCAAGGACGCCATGGCGCACTGCTTCTACCAGTGGGAGCGCGGCGCCGGCTCCTGAGCAACGTGAGCGGCGTG
>NZ_AEJB01000446.1 GCF_000331005.1 Streptomyces turgidiscabies Car8 | reverse complement strand
CACCGGGCGGGTTACCGGCCGGGTGACGGCGCTGCCTTCCGGTCCGAAGAGGTCGTCGGACCGGCGACTCCTCGGACCGGACAGCGTCGCTCAGCCCGCCAGATTCAGGGTCCAGGTGCGGGACCGGTCCCTGTCGCAGTCGAACTGGACCAGTCCGACGTTGTTGTCGGTGGAGCGGCCACCGGCGACCGTCGCGCACTTGCCCGTCTGGTCGTTGACGAGTTCGTAGGCACCACCGTCCCAGTTGACAAGGCTCCAACGGCGCGAGGCGTCCGAGTCGCAGTCGAACTGGACCAGTTCGATGTTGTTCTCGGTCGAACGCCCGCCGGCGACCGTCGCGCACTTGCGCGTCTGCGCGTTGACGAGCTGGTAGGAGTTGTCGTTCCCGTTGGTGAGCTTCCAGCGGCGCGACGGGTCGGTGTCGCAGTTGAACTGGACGAGCCGGACGTTGTTCTCCGTCGAACGGCCGCCCGCGACCGTCATGCACTTGCCGGTCTGCGGGTTCCTGATCTGGAACGCGGCTCCCGAGATGACGGATACGGAGTTCCTGGAGTCCGGTCTCTCCGGCTGGGCGACCGTGGGGGTCGGCAGAAACATGACACCCCCGGCGAACAGGACCGTCGATGCCGTCAGAAGCCGATGTGCCCGAGTGTGCTTGCGCATGGCAGCACTCCCCTCCTGGCGATGGGAGAGAGGTCAGCGAGATCGTGGGGCGGTGGGCAGCCGCGGTCAGGAGACCGAGCCGGCTCCTTGTGCGGGGCTCTGGCCACCGGTCAAGGTGCAGCTGTCCTTCCCACTATTGGCGCCCTCCGCCGGGCCCGCAACCGGGGCGTGGACCTGCGGCGCCGTCGCGTCCGTTTCCTTCAAGACCGGCCTTCGGCACAGCGCCTAACGTGCCCGTATGACCTCACACGCGACCCCTCACCCGACTCCGCGCCCCACTCCCCGGTTCGACGCCGTCGGGATCGTCACCGCCGACCTCGCCGCTTCCGTCGCGTTCTACCGCCGACTGGGGCTCGACTTCCCCGAGGGCGCCGAGAAGCAGCCGCATGTCGAGGCCGAACTCCCCGGCGGGCTGCGGCTGTTGCTCGACACCGAGGAGACCGTCCGCTCCTTCCGCCCCGGCTGGCGGCCACCCGGCGGCGGCGGCCGGATCGGGCTGGCGATGCTGTGCGGCTCGGCCGCCGAAGTCGACTCCCTGCACGAGGAGTTGGTGGGCGCCGGGTACCGGAGCGAACTGAAGCCCTGGGACGCCGTATGGGGACAGCGGTACGCGTGTGTCCTCGACCCCGACGGCAACGGCGTCGACCTGTTCGCACCGCTGCCCTCGGCCGCTCCCTCAGCTGCCCCCGCCGCCGAGTAGTTTCCGGAGCGGCATTCCCGCCAACTCCCGTACGTCCCGGGCGAGGTGGGCCTGGTCGGCGTACCCCGCGAGAGCCGCCGTCTCCGCGAAGGGGACGCCTTTCCGGGCCAGGGCCAGTGCCCGCTGGAGGCGGAGGATCCGGGCCAGCGTCTTGGGACCGTACCCGAAGGCGTTCAAGGAACGCCGATGCAACTGGCGCGCGCTCAGGCCCAGTTCGTCGGCCGTACGCCCCACCGGACGGCCCGCCTCCAGGGCCTCGACCAGACCGGCCAGCAGCGGGTCGGGCGGGGGCGTCCTGGCCGTCCTGCGCAGAGCCAGCTCTTCGAGTGCCGTCGCCGGATCGGGCGCCGCATCGACACGTGCCCTCAGGCGCCTCACCTCGACGGCTCCCCACAGATCGGTCAACTCGACGCGCCGGTCCAGGAGTTCGTACGCGGGCACACCCAGCAGGGCCGGTGCCGTACCGGGGTGGAAGCGGACGCCCACCCAGCGCGCGGGGGCACCTTCGGGGACGTACGGCCGGGTGTCGGGCCCCGCGACCAGCAGCCGGCCCTCGCTCCACAGCAGGTCCATGCAGCCGTCGGGCAGAACGGGCCGCACGACACCGGACCGGGCCGGGGCGTTCGTCCACACCGTCGCACCCGGCAGCCGGGAGGCCCGTTCCTCGTACACACGCAAAAGGCTACGCCGCCGCGCCGGGAAGACCTGTGCCCGGCCGCTGCTCAGGAGGCGGTGGTTGATCACCGCGGGGTCAGCGCGTCCAGGAGTTCACGGCCGTGCCGCCACGAGCCCAGGTCGCCGGCGGAGTTGATGTGGCCGCACGCGCCCGCCAGGTTCCATCGTGCCTCCCATCGCGCCGCGAAGCCGGCGGCCGTCTCGGGGGTGCAGTACGGGTCGTCGGCGCTGCCCACCACCACGGCCGGGCACGGCAACGGCTGTGCCGACACCGCCGTGAACGTCGCGGCCGCCTGGCGTGGGAACGCCGGCCCGCCCGGATCAGGCGGCGCGACCAGGAACGCGCCGTCCGTCGGACTTGAGGGGTTCCTGTTCAGCCAGGTGGATGCCGCCCAGCAGCCCAGGCTGTGGGCTACCAGCAGAACGCGGCTGTCCCGCAGGGAGGCTTCGTCGTATGCCTCCTGGACAGAGTCGACCCAGTTCTCCAGGTCGGGGTCGGACCACGAGGCGGGGGAGATCCTCACCGCCGAAGAGCCCCACTGTCGCTCCCACAAGGTCTGCCAGTGCTGCCCGTCCGAGCCTCCGATGCCCGGGACGATGACGTACGCGACCACTTCCCACCACCGTTTCACTCGTCGCACCCTAGGATCGCGGGGGCGTCTGCGTCCGATTCTGTTGGATGCATCACCGCCGCAGCAGCAGCGCAAGTGATCTCAAGGAAATTGATGCGTACGACGATGGAATCACTCGACCGGACAGACCGAGACATCCTCGCCCTGCTCCAGACCGACGGTCGGCTGACCGGCGCGGAGGTAGGGCGCCGCGTCGGGCTCTCGCAGCCCGCGGCCGGCGCGCGCATCCAGCGTCTGGAGCGGAGCGGGGTCATCACCGGCTACCGAGCCACGGTCGACCCAGCAGCCCTCGGTCTGAACATTCACGCGGTCGTCCGGCTGCGCACCACGCATGCCCAGCTCTCACGTGCTCTGGACTTCTCCTCCCGGACTCCTGAGATCACCTCCACCCTCAGGGTCACCGGGGAAGACTGCCTCATCTTCGACGTCCACTGCCCGCAGGCGGAACGGCTCGAAGAAGTCGTCGACGCGCTTGCCCGCTACGGCCCTGTCACCACATCTCTCGTGCTCCGCACCTACCCGCCGAAGCCGCTGACCGACGCCACACCGACAGCGTCATGACCGCACGGGCCACCTCGGCACCGCCGTCGGCCGGACGACAGGGCCAGTTGAGACTCGCCACTGGCGGCGTGTTCTGCGCGCTGCCTCACAGCGCCCGAGCGGCCCGGTCCGGGACGAGCCCCGGTCCAGTGACGGACGCAGGACCTCCCCCTCTACTGGAATCGCAAAGAGCAAGCTGAGAACCTGTATTCATGAGTACACCACCGGACGGGTTGCCCATCTACCGTGTCGTGACCGGCCCGGACGACGCCGCCTTCTGCCACCGGGTGAGCGAGGCGATCGGCCTCGGCTACGCGTTGCACGAAGGCCCAGCCATCACCTTCGACGGCGAGAACGTCATCGTCGCCCAGGCGTTGGTCTGGCGACCGCTGCCCTAGCAGCATGCCGGGCTGCCGGTGGTCGTCGTCGGTCCGGATGAGCCGATGGCCATGACCCACCCCTGACACGGGGGCCGCGGCGGCGAAAGGGTTCGACGGCCACGCCACGCCGCCGGCGCAGTAGGCGTCTTTCGTGGCCCGGGACGCCCGTAGGCACGCCTGCCGGAACCGCTCGTCCGCCCCGCTCGTCTTGTGCGCTGACTGTGTGCGAGCCAGGAAATGCGGGGGAACCTCTGATGCGGAACGTGACAAAGGCCGGTCTCACGGTGATGGCCGTCGTGACCGTACTCGGGGCCTCTGGCTGTGGGAGAGACGCCGGCGCGGCGGCGGCCGGAAACGGCGGGACACCTCCCGCGCACGGCAAGGCGTCCTCCGTGCCGCCCTCCGGGTCCGCGGTGTCGTTCGACAAGGCACCCGCGTCGTCCGGCGTCGTGGGCACGTCGTCCGGGGCGGTCCGGAGCGCGGCGGCTCGCCTCACCCGGCACGTGCCGTGGAACCTGGACATTCTGGACCAGCGGTCGCGGCCGTTGAACGGGAAGCTCACCACCACCGCCACGGGCAAGGGCGTTCACGTCTATGTGATCGACACAGGGATGGACATCGCCCACACGGAGTTCGGTGGACGCGCCCACCCGGGCGCCGACTTCGTGGGCGCCCAGGACTCCCGCGACTGTTTCAGCGAGGACGGGATCGGCCACGGCACGTTCGTCGCAGGCGTCATCGGCGGGGCGAAGTACGGGGTGGCGCCCAAGGCTCAACTCGTCCGGGTCCAGGGCATCCTGTGCGAGAGCGGAGGCGGCGGCACCCCCGCCGCGGCCGAGGCCGCCCTGGTGAAGTCGGTCAAGTGGGTCACCGCGCACGCGCAGAAGCCCGCGGTGGTGAACATGTCCCTCAACCTCGACCACCGGTCGGCGGCCCTGGAGTCCGCCGTGAGGAAGATGGTCGACGCGGGGATCCCGACGGTGGTGTCGGCCGGCAACTTCCATGACGACGCCTGCAAGCACTCCCCGGCCGGCGTCCCGGGCACGATCGTCGTGGCGGCCTCCACCACGAACGACCGCCCGTGGAGCGACGGCGGCTCCTACGGTTCGGGGTACGGACGGTGCGTCGACCTGTACGCCCCCGGCCAGAAGGTGACCGCCGCCCTCGCCGGCGGCGGCACCGCCACCGAGGACGGCGGCGCCACGTCCTGGGCCGCACCGCACGCGACCGGTGTGATCGCCCTGTACCTGTCGGCCCACCCCCACGCCACGGCCGACCAGGTCCACACCTGGCTGGACCACACAGCCACCCGCGGCGCCCTGCACGGCGTACGCTCCGACACCCCCAACCGACTGCTCAACACCGGCGGCCTCTGACCGGCACCAGACACGCACAGCAACAGCCACGCCCACGGCCACCCGGTCTCACTTCTCGGGCGGCGGGCCCTCTTCCGTCTTGGGGGCGCTCTTCGCGTGGGTCCGCAGGCGGGACGTCACGTCCTCCGGGGGCAGGAAGCGCGACCAGCGTTCCGGGAACTCGGAGGGCATGTCGCAGTCGTCGGGGTCGTCGTCGGCGTCCTCGTGGGGCTCGTGGGAGTGGACGACGGCCATCCGGGCGATGTACTCGGCGGCCTCCTCCTCACGGATCCGTTCGTTGGCCGCGCGGGCGGCGGCGGTGGCGGCGGCCGGCCAGACGCGGTCGATCGCCGCGTTGACGGCGGCCCCGACAAGCACCGCGAACGCGGACACCCCGACCCACAGGAGGACGGCGACGGCCGCGGCGAGCGAACCGTAGATCGTGGCGCCCTCGATCGTCTTGGTCAGGTAGATACGCAGCAGGAAGCTGCCGAACACCCACATCGCGAGGGCCATCAGCGCGCCCGGGACGTCCTCGATCCACGGTGAGCGCACCGGGACCGACACATGGAACAGCGTCGTCAGGAACGCGATGGACAGCAGGATGACGACGGGCCAGTACAGGACCTGGACGAGCGTCTCCGACCACGGCAGGACGTTGAGCACGGCGTCCGGGCCCGCCACCATCAGCGGCAGGGCGACCGAGCCGATCAGAAGCGCCACGACGAACAGTACGAAGGCGACGAGCCGCGTCTTGACGATGCCACGGACGCCGTCGAGGCCGTACATGACGGTGATGGTGTCGATGAAGACGTTCACCGCGCGCGAGCCGGACCAGAGGGCGAAGAGGAACCCTATGGAGATGACGTCGGGCCGGCCGCCCTTCATCACGTCGTTCAGGATCGGCCGGGCGATCTCGGCGACGCCCTTGTCGGAGAGGACCGTGCGGGACGCCTCCAGGAGGTTGGTCTCCAGGCTGGTGATGGTGTCGGTGCCGGTCCAGTCGTCGACGTAGCCGAGCAGCCCGATCAGGCTCAGCAGCAGGGGCGGCACGGACAGCAGCGTGAAGAACGCCGCTTCCGCCGCCAGACCCAGGATCCGGTACTCGACGCACGAGTTGACGGTGTCCTTCAGCAACAGCCATGCGGTCCTGCGCTTGGAGACGTTCCGGTAGAGGACGCGCGCGCGGTGGAGCCGGCCACTGGGGCTCTCGGGAGATTCACTTGCTGCCTGCACGCCCTAACGGTATCGGGCGGGCGCCACCCCTCTCACCCTCCGGTGCCCCGGTCACGGCGCAGCGCCCGTGGGCCGCTCCCTTCCCTCCGCTCCCGTGACGCTGCAGAAAACGAAGAGAAACCCAGCGGAAACCAGGCGGAACGATACGGCAGATAAATCGAATACTATTTCTGTCATGTTCTTGGCGGCCATTTTCCGGCGCTCGTAAACGGAATACCGCCCGGCAATTACACCTGCCCTACGGAAAGCTTCCTGGTGAGGCAGGCGAACACTTAGTCGCCATCTGTACGAAAAGTCGTGACTCTGTAACAGGAAAGCGACATTACGCCGAGCGACCTTGACCCCCTCATAACCGGGTCGAAACAATTCGGATTGCATTCGCCGGGGCACACCCGCCCGAGAGAGTGCGAAGCAAGACCACGGGGGCATCCGGGCCCCGACCCAAGCCCGACCGAGCCGCGTTGCCCGTGATCCGCGTGATCCGTAGGAAAAACCGCACGACAACGTGCGGATCGACGACTTGCCGCACGCCGCGCTCATCGACAGTTTCCGCTCATACGTCATTCGACATTCGACATTCCACCCGCACGCCATTCCCCATAGCGCGTCAGCTGTCACTCCCGTCCACAACCGCACCACGGACACACAGCGGACGCGAAATCCATCGCGCCAATTTACGGAGCGACCCATGCCTTTACCAAGGTTTGCCTCGCGATCCCGGCCCTCCCGTTCGAACCGCTTTTCCACCGGAGGCCCGGCGGTTGTCACGCGGGAAAACGCAGCATCGGCTCCACGCATCGCCGGAGTGGACGTGGCCCGCGGCCTCGCCCTGCTCGGGATGTTCTCCGTACACGTCTTCGGTGCGTTCGAGCCGGACGACTCACCTACGGTGGCCTGGCAGTTGGCGGGCGGCAGGTCCTCGGCGACCTTCGCACTGGTGGCCGGGGTCGGCCTGGCCTTCACCACCGGCGGCCGTACGCCCCGGGTCGGCCGCGGCTCACTCGCCGCCGTCACCGCCCGGGCGCTGACCGTCGGTCTGATCGGGCTGCTGCTCGGCTACGCCGCCAACGCGGGCGGCCTCGGCGTCGACGTCATCCTCGTCTTCTACGCCCTGCTGTTCCTGCTCGCGCTGCCCCTGCTGACCCTGCGGGCACGGACGTTGGGGTGCGTCGCCCTCGCCTTGGGCGTGCTCGCGCCGTTCCTCGTCCACGTGCTGCGGGGGGTGCTGCCCGAACCCGCCTTCGACGGTGATCCGACGCTCCAGGACGTGGTCACCGACCCGGCCGGTCTCCTCGGCGACCTTCTCGTCCACGGCCCCTATCCGGTGCTGGCCTGGACGGCGTACCTCTGTGCCGGCCTCGCCATCGGGCGCCTTGACCTCTACGACCGGCGCACCGCGACCCGGCTGCTGACCGCCGGGCTGGCGCTCGCCGCCGCTGCCTGGCTGGCCTGCTCCTGGTGGCTCTTCCGCCGGGGCGGCCTGGAACGGCTGCGGCGGACCGAGTTCGCGGACGCGACCGGGCCGCACGCCCGTGACCAGGTCCTCTGGGACACCCCGGACGGCGACACCTGGTGGTCGATGGTCTCCCGCGCCCCGCACTCCACCTCGCCGTTCGACCTGCTGCACACCCTCGGCGCGGCCACGGCCCTGCTCGCGGCGGCCCTGCTGCTGACCCGGGTCACCTGGGTGCGGCGCGCGCTGCTCCCGCTCGCGGCGGCCGGAAGCATGCCGCTGACCCTGTACACCGCCCACGTCCTGTTCCTCTCCACCGGAACGCTGAACGGCTCCCCCGGCCTCCAGTACGCCGTCCTGGTCGCGGGCTCGCTGCTCTTCGCGGTCGCGTGGCGGCTCACCAGGGGCCGGGGACCCCTGGAGGTCCTGGTCGCGGGGGCGGCCCGGAAGGCCCGGGCGTGGGAACGCGGAAGCGGAAGCGGACGGCGGCCCCCGGGGAGCCCGTCCGATCTGCCGGTCCGCCGATCCGAACCAGCTCAACCATCTCTACCAGCCGCACCAGCCGCACGAAGCGAAAGCCAGAACCAGCACCGCTAGGGAACTCCTTGCGGGGGAAAAGTGAGGGGCAAAATGGGGGGAAATCCGATCGAGTTGGCGCCCATACCGCCGACCGATCCGACCAGGCACACGTCCGGCGCCGGAGGCGGCACCGAGCGGATCCTCGCCGATGTGCTCGCGGGCGTCATGAAGAGCGACCATGTCCCGCTGGACAGCCACTTCTTCGACGATCTCGGCGCCAACTCGCTGGTCATGGCGCACTTCTGCGCCCGGGTCAGGAAGCGCGACGATCTGCCGTCGGTGTCGATGAAGGACGTGTACGGCCATCCGACGATCCGGAGTCTGGCGGCCGCGCTCACCGGCGCCCCCGCCGAGGCGCCCGTCGCGCCGCCGGCCGAGGCCCCGGTGCCCGGCAGTACCTCGCGCTATGTGCTGTGCGGGGCCGCGCAGTTGCTGATCTTCGCCGCGTACTGCTTCCTCGCCGGGCTCGTCACGGTCGAGGGCTACCAGTGGATCAGCGCCGGTTCGGGAGCCGTCGACGTCTATCTGCGGTCGGTGGCGTTCGGCGGCGCCGTGTTCGCCGGGATGTGCGTACTGCCGGTGCTCGCCAAGTGGGTGCTGGTCGGCCGGTGGCAGGTGACCGAGTTTCCCGTCTGGGGTCTCGCCTATCTCCGCTTCTGGACGGTCAGGGCGCTGCTGAACGCCAACCCGATGCGCCTGTTCACCGGAAACCCGGTGTACGTGCTCTATCTGCGGGCGCTCGGTGCGCGGATCGGCAAGGGCGTCACGATCCTCTCGCCGACCCTCCCGGTCTGCACCGACCTGCTCACGGTCGGCTCGAACACGGTCATCCGCAAGGACTCCTACTTCCTCTGCTACCGGGTCGTCGCCGGACGCGTCCGAACCGGGCCGGTCACTCTCGGCAGGAACGTCCACATCGGTGAGAAGACCGTCCTCGACATCGGTACGTCGATGGGCGACGGCTCCCAACTCGGCCACGCCTCCGCGCTGTTCGAGGGCCAGACGGTGCCTGCGGGGCTACGTCGGCACGGCTCGCCCGCGCAACCCACGGACGTGGACTACGTACGCGTCCCCGAGGCCCACTGCTCCACCGTCCGACGGGCCGCGTACGGCCTCGCCAGTCTTCTCCAACTCCTGCTGGTGTACGTCCCGTTGGCGGCCGGGGGCGGGTTCCTGCTGCTCGACCTGGCCCCCCGTCTCGAGGCACTGGTCGACCCGGACCTGGCCGACATGACCTCCGTCCGCTTCTACGCCGAAGCCGTGGGCCTGTCCCTGGCGCTCTTCGTCGCCGTGATCGTCGTCGGAGCCGTGACCGTGTCCCTGGTCCCCCGGCTGCTGAACCTGGTGATCCGGCCGGGCCACGTCTATCCGCTGTACGGCCCGCACTACTCGGCGCAGCGGGCCGTGGCGCGGCTGACCAACCTCAAGTTCTTCAAGTGGCTGTGCGGCGACAGCTCGTACATCGTCCACTATCTGCGGGCCATCGGGTACGACCTCTCGCACGTCGAGCAGACCGGCTCCAACTTCGGTACGGAGGTGGGGCACGAGAACCCGTACCTGGTCTCGGTGGGCCGCGGCACGATGGTCGCCGACGGGCTGTCGGTCCTCAACGCCGACTACTCCGCCACGTCCTTCCGCGTCTCGCGTGCGTCGATCGGAGCGCACAGTTTCCTCGGCAACCACATCGCGTACCCCGTCGGAGGCCGTACCGGCGAGAACGTACTCCTCGCGACCAAGGTGATGGTGCCCCTCGACGGCGAACTCCGCGAGAACGTCGGCCTGTTGGGCTCGCCGCCCTTCGAGATCCCGCGGTCCGTGGAGCGCGACAGCAGCTTCGACCATCTGCGCGACGGCGACGAGTTCCACCGCCGGCTCGCCGCGAAGAACCGCTACAACCTGCGCTCGATGGGCCTGTTCCTGTTCGTCCGCTGGCTGCACTCCTTCCTCCTGACGGTCCTCGGCTTCGCCGCCCTCGCCGTGCACGGCACGCACGGCATCGCGGCCGGCGCGCTGGTCGGCGCCTCCCTGGTCCTCGGGCTCGTGCTCACCGCCGGGTACTACGTACTGGTCGAGCGGCTCATCACCCGGTTCCGGCGGCTGGTACCGCGGTTGGTGTCCATCTACGACCCGCACTTCTGGTGGCAGGAACGGCTGTGGAAGGTGCCCGTCGAATTCCTCGTCGTGTTCAACGGGACGCCGTTCAAGAACCTGCTGTGGCGGCTGATGGGCGTCCGCATCGGACGCCGGGTCTTCGACGACGGCGCCATCATCACCGAGCGCACGCTCACCACGATCGGCGACGACTGCACGCTCGGCGCCCACAGCAAGATCCAGGCCCACTCGCAGGAGGACGGCACCTACAAGTCCGACCACATCGTCCTCGGCGCGGGCGTCACTCTCGGCACCGGCGCTCTCGTGCACTACGGCGTGACGATGGGCGACGGCTCCCAACTCGCCCCCGACTCCTTCCTGATGAAGGGCGAGGACGTGCCGTGCCTGGCCCGCTGGGGCGGCAACCCGGCGGTGGCCCTGCGCAGCGACCAGATCGCATCCGGCCCGGACAACGCACACATCGAACGCATCGCACAGACAGCAACGGGGGCAGACCTGTGAACACCGTTCCACGCTGGATCTCCGACCAGGCGCCGGGCACGCCCGAGCAGCCGCGCTACGGGTCGTACGAAGTCCCGCTCGACGCCGCTCTGTCGAGGTCGGCCTCCTTCGAGTCCGCGCTGCTCGCCGCGCACGCCAAGGTCCTCGCCCTGCTCTCCGGTGAGCGGGAGGTCACCACCGGGTACGTGGCGGTGAAGGGCGAGCGGCCCGTGCCCCGCCGGATGCTGGTCGGGCCCGGCACCTGGCGGGAACTGCTGGCACTGACGGACCTCGCCGGCGAGCCGGACAAAGCGTCGTACGAGACCGTGCTCGACCCGCACGGCGGCGAACCCGGGGAAACCGGAGCCGACGGCACCGTGCTGCACCTGAGCGTCGGCGAGCACACCCTGCGGGTGCGCCACCGCACCGATGTCCTCGACGCCGGCGCCGCCGCCCGGATCGCCGGCTACCACCTCACCGCGCTCTCCCTGCTGACCGCCGAACCGGACGCCGACCACGAACGGCACAGTCTGCTGTCGGAAGACGAACTCGCCTTCCAGCTCGACGGGTTGGCAGGGCCGGAACGCGAACTCCCGGACCACCGGGTGCACGAGCTGTTCGAGGAGCGGGTACGCAAGCACCCGGACGCCGTCGCGGCCGTGCAGGGCGGGACGGAGTGGACCTACCGGCAGCTCAACTCCCGGGCGAACCAGCTCGGTCGGGCGCTGCTCACCCGGGGGCTGACCCGTGAGGGTGTCGTCGCCGTGGTCACCGAGCGCAACCTCGACTGGATGGCCGCCGTGCTCGGGGTACTCAAGGCGGGCGGTGTCTATCTGCCGGTGGAGCCGCACTTCCCGGCCGAGCGCATCGCCGCCACCCTCACCCGCGCCGAGTGCGCGTTCGTCGTCACGGAACACGGCAGCACCACCACGTTGGACGGCGCGGGCACGGACGTTCCGAGGCTGTACGTCGACGAGATCGGGGCGGAGGGGCACGCGGACGACGACCTCGGGGTGCGGGTGGACGCGGACCAACTGGCCTACATCTACTTCACGTCCGGGTCGACAGGTGAGCCCAAGGGCGCGATGTGCGAGCACGCGGGCTTCGTCAACCACGTCCTCGCCAAGCTGGAGGATCTCGGTGTCGGCGAGGGGCAGGTGGTCGCGCAGACCGCTCCCCAGTGCTTCGACATCTCGCTGTGGCAGCTGGTGTCCGCGCCGCTCGTCGGCGGCCGGACGCTGCTGGTCGCGCAGGACGTGATCCTGGACGTCCCCCGGTTCGTGGACACGATCGTGGACGGCGGGGTCAACGTGCTCCAGATCGTGCCGTCGTATCTCGAAGCCGTACTGGCCGAGTTGGAGCGGCGGCCCCGCCGGCTGCCCGGACTGCACTGTGTGTCGGTCACCGGGGAGGCGGTGAAGCGGGAGCTGGTGCAGCGCTGGTTCGCCGCCCAGCCCGGCATCAAGGTCGCCAACGCCTATGGCCTGACGGAGACTTCGGACGACACCAACCACGAGGTGATGGACCGGGTGCCGGACGGGCCCCGCGTCCCGCTCGGCCGGCCCGTGCGCAACGTACGCGTGTACGTCGTCGACGAGCATCTCGCGCCCGTGCCGCTCGGGGCGCCCGGGGAGATCGTGTTCTCCGGGGTGTGTGTCGGGCGCGGGTACGTCAACGACCCCGAGCGCACGGCGGCGGCGTTCACCGTGGACCCGTACCGGCCCGGTCAGCGGCTCTACCGCAGCGGTGACCACGGGCGCTGGCTGCCCGACGGCAGGCTGGAGTTCCTCGGCCGCCGCGACACCCAGGTCAAGCTGCGGGGGTTCCGGATCGAGATCGGTGAGATCGAGAACGCGCTGCTGCGGGTCCCCGGGGTCCGGGACGGCGCCGTGGTGGTCGTGCGGGGCGCGCGGCTGGCGGCGTTCTGCACCGGCAGCGAACTCACCTCCGTGCAGGCGCGGTTGGCCGAGTCGCTGCCCGCGTACATGGTCCCTGCGGCCGTGCACTGGCGGGAGCGGCTGCCGCTGACCGCCAACGGCAAGACGGACCGCAGGACGCTCACCGCTCTCGCGGAGGAACTCGCCGCCGCCGAGGACCGTGCCGGGGACGGCGTGCACGGGCCGGAGACCGCCGGGGAGCGGCGGCTGGCCGCCGCCTGGGCCGAGGTGCTCGGCGTGCCGGCGGACCGGGTCGGCAGGCTGGACCACTTCTTCGACCGCGGCGGTACCTCGCTGTCGGCCGTCCGGCTCGCGATCGCCCTGAACCGGGCGATCACCCTCAAGGACGTCGTCCGTCATCCGGTCCTCGCGGACCTGGCCGAGCTGCTCGACACCCCGGCCGCGACCGCCTGACGACGGCGGCGCCGCCACACCGAAAGGAACGACGACACCATGA
>NZ_AEJB01000445.1 GCF_000331005.1 Streptomyces turgidiscabies Car8 | reverse complement strand
CCTCCATGTGCCCTCCTTCTCCCGGTATCGGCACGCCGTCTTTAGTAGCTCTTTGTCGATACGGCCACAATCGGCCGCGTATCGACGCAGAGCGAAACCGTTCGATCTTCGGATGATCGATCGCGTGTCCGAATTGCACGGATTGTTACTCACCAGATCGTGATCTTTCTCTAAAGGAGCACAGGTTTGATGCCGAAGACCTCTGTGACCTTGAAAGCACGGTCGATCCGGTTTCACCCCCAGGACCGGATCCGTTCCGCACTCCAGGAGGCCTGGTGTCCGTTCTTCTTGAGCAGCCCGCAAGCCTGGTCGCCTACCGCCCGAACAAGCCCACCGCCATGGTGGTCGTGGCCGACCCCCGCGTCCGCTCCACCGTCACCCGCCATCTGTGGGCGCTCGGTGTGCGCGACGTGATCGAGGCCTCGTCCATCGCGGAGGCTCGTCCCCGCATCGGCAACCCCCGCGACATCTGCGTCGCAGACGTCCACCTGCCCGACGGCAGCGGGCTCACCCTGCTGTCCGAGACCCGTGCCGCGGGCTGGCCCAACGGCCTGGCCCTGTCCGCCGCCGACGACATCGGAGCCGTGCGCAACGCCCTCGCGGGCGGTGTGAAGGGCTACGTCGTCACCGGCACCCGCAACAACATCGGCCTCCCCGGCCGGCCGGGTGCCGCCCCCATCGGCGCCGGCGCCCGTATGCACCGCCGCCCCCCGGGTGCCCCGAGCCACCCGGGCGGCTACCGCGAGCTGTCCGGCCGCGAGGTCGAGGTCCTGCGACTGGTCGCCGAGGGCCAGTCGAACAAGGCGATCGGCGTCTCCATGGGCCTGTCCGCGCTGACCGTCAAGAGCCACCTCGCCCGGATCGCCCGCAAGCTCGGCACGGGCGACCGCGCCGGGATGGTGGCGGTGGCTTTGCGCACCGGAATCATCCACTGACCCGATCCCGATCACTGCTCCTGAGCCCTGCCCCTGATCACTGGCGCACGCTCCTCGGCGACCGGCCGCTGACGACCGCTTCGCCACCACTCCTGACCGAGATGACCGACAGAATTCACTGACACGTGTGACACGTGACCGGTTTACGACCCCAAGGCGCCCGTCGACGGAACGTTCCGTCGGCGGGCGCCGTCCATACACAGATACCCTTGACAGGTGACCGAAGCCCAAGAGACCGCAGCAGACAGCTCACTGCGAACCACCGGAGGCGCCCCTCCGGACGACAACGGATCTTCTGAGGCTCCGGCGCCGGTCCCCCTTCTCGATCCACGTGACGGAATTCCGCCTGTCGTCACCGACGAGCAGTCGCTCGCCGAGGTGATCGCCGCGTTCGCCGCGGGCAGCGGCCCCGTAGCCGTCGACGCCGAACGGGCGTCCGGTTACCGCTACGGACAGCGCGCCTATCTGGTGCAGCTGCGCCGCGAGGGCGCCGGCACCGCGCTCATCGACCCGGTCGCCTGCCCCGACCTGTCGGGCCTCGGCGAGGCACTGAGCGGCGTGGAATGGGTGCTGCACGCCGCCACGCAGGACCTGCCCTGTCTCCGCGAGATAGGCATGATCCCCACTCAGCTGTTCGACACCGAACTGGCCGGACGGCTGGCCGGGTTCCCCCGGGTCGGCCTGGGCGCGATGGTCGAGGGGGTCCTCGGCTTCGTACTGGAGAAGGGCCACTCCGCGGTCGACTGGTCGACCCGTCCGCTGCCCGAGCCCTGGCTGCGGTACGCGGCACTTGACGTCGAACTCCTGGTCGACCTGCGGGACGCGCTGGAGAAGGAGCTGGACCGGCAGGGCAAGCTGGAGTGGGCCCGGCAGGAGTTCGACGCGATCGCGTCGGCGCCCCCGCCGGAGCCCCGCAAGGACCCCTGGCGCCGTACGTCCGGCATGCACAAGGTGCGCCGGCGCAGGCAGCTCGCCGTCGTACGGGAGCTGTGGGAGACCCGGGACCGGATCGCGCAGCGCCGGGACGTGTCGCCGGGCAAGGTCCTGTCGGACGCGGCGATCGTCGAGGCCGCGCTCGCCGTGCCGGTGAACGTCAACGCGCTCGCCGCGCTGACCGGATTCGGGCATCGGATGGGACGGCGGCAGCTGGAGCAGTGGCAGGCCGCGGTGGATCACGTGAAGGCGCTCACCGACGCACAGCTGCCCCAGCCGGGGCAGCCCCTGGTCGGGCCGCCGCCGCCCCGGGCCTGGGCCGACAAGGATCCGGAGGCCGCGGCCCGGCTGTCCGCCGCGCGGGCCGGCGTCTCCGCGCTGGCCGAGCAGCTGAACATGCCGCAGGAGAACCTGATCACTCCGGACACGGTGCGGAGGGTCTGCTGGGAGCCGCCCGCTTCCGTGGACGCCGACTCCGTGGCCGCGGCCCTCGCCGGGTACGGGGCCCGGGCCTGGCAGGTGGAGCAGGTCACGCCGGTGCTGGTGGAGGCGCTTTCCGCCGAGGTGCCGTAGGGATGCGGCGGCTCACCTCGTCGCTCCCTTCATGAAGCCGTTGTAGATGAACCTCTGCAGCGACAGGAAAGCGATCAGGGTCGGCAGGATGACCAGGACCGCGCCCGCCGAGATCGTCTCCCAGTGGGCCGCGAAGGGGCCCTTGAAGCGGAAAAGCGACGTCGAAATCACGCCAAGATCCTCGGACGGCATGTAGAGGAAGGGGATGTAGAAGTCGTTGTAGACGGTGATCCCCTTCACTATCACCACCGTGGCGATCGCCGGCTTGAGCAGCGGGAAGATGATCTTCCGGTAGATGGTGAAGGCGTTGGCTCCGTCGAGGCGTGCCGACTCGTCCAGGGAGATCGGGATCGACCGGACGAACTGCAGGAAGATGTAGATCGACACGATGTCCGTGCCCATGTAGAGCGCGATCGGCGCCCAGAGCGTGTCGAACATGCCGAAGCTGTTGACTATCTGGAACGTCGCCACCTGGGTCGTGACGCCGGGGACCAGGGTCGCCACCAGGAAGAGAGCGATCACCAGCTTCCGGAAGCGGAACGTGAAACGGTCGATCGCGTACGCCGTCATCGAGCCGATGAGGACGGTCCCCGAGACGGCGAACAGCAGGACGATGGCCGTGTTGGCGAAGGCGGACAGCATCTCGCCGTCCTGGAAGGCCGTCACGTAGTTGTGGAAGTTCAGCAGGTCGCCCGGCAGCGAGAGCGCCCCGCTGTCGTCCGCCATCTCCCGCTCGGTCTTGAGCGAGGTCAGGACGATCACGCCCAGCGGCAGCAGGACGACCACCGTCGCGAGGACCAGGGACAGGTACACGAACGTACGGGCAACCACTCGGCGCGTCATACGAGATCCACCCTGTCGTCCGGAACGAGCCGCCGCTGCACCCAGGTCGCGGCGAGCACGATCAGCAGCAGTACGACGGCCGCCGCCGAGGCGAGCCCCGTCTTGTTGAACTGGAACGCCAGCTTCACCGTCTGGATGACGAACGTCTCGGTGCCGGTGGCCCCGCCGGTCATGCTGTACGGGATCTCGAAGACCGACAGCGAGCCCGAGATCGACAGGATCACCGTCAGGCTCAGCACCGGTTTGATGCCCGGCGCGATGATGTACCGGAACTGGTGCCAGCGGTTGGCCCCGTCGAGTTCGGCGGCCTCGTACAACTCCCCCGGGACCGACTGGATCGCACCCAGGAACAGGACGAAGTTCAGACCCGTGTAGCGCCAGACCGAGACGCCGGCGAGCGAGGTGTTCGCCGACGTCGGTGTGCCCAGCCAGGCGTGGTCCGTGTGGACTCCGAACAGGCTCAGCACCGAGTCGAGGGTGCCGCCGTCCTGGAAGAAGTAGAGGAACACGAAGCCGATCGCGACCCCGTTGATCAGGTACGGGAAGAACAGCACGCCCTTGAAGAAGTTCTGGAAACGGACGTTGAAGCTGAGGATCGTCGCGAAGTAGAGCGCGGCAACGATCTGGAGCGCGGAGGCGGCCAGGTAGTAGCCGCTGACGAAGAACACCTCGAACAGCTCGGGGCGTGTGAGGAGTTCGGTGTAGTTCTCGGCCCCCGTGTAGTGCAGTTCGGGGCTGACGCCGTCCCAGTCGGTGAAGCTGTACGCGACCATGTTGACGATCGGCGCGTAGGTGAAGGTCAGCAGCAGGGCGAGCGGGGCGATCAGGAACAGCCAGGGGGTCACGCCCCGCCACAGGCGTGCCCCGCGCGGGGGTGTTCCGGGTTCGGTGCCGGGGGCGGGCGGGGGCGGCGGTTCCTTCCGCAGCGCCGCCCTTCGCCCCGTCATGCCGGCCTCGGTGGTGTCCGTCACCGCGTCCCCACGGACTGCTGTGCCTCGGTCCAGCGCTTGCCGAGGTCCCCGAGGAAGTCGTCGAGACTGCCCTTGCGGGCGCCACGGGCCAGGTCGACGAGATCCTGACGGTAGTCGGGAGCGTAGATACCGACCTCCGACTCGGAGTCGATGAGCTTGAGCCGCGCTCCTTCGGTGTCGTCGACCTCGATGAACTTCACGCCCGCTTCCTCGTACGGCTGCAGCACCTCGGGCAGCGGGGCGTCCTTGAGGGGGGAGATGGAGAGGTTGTCCTCCGCGTAACCGGACTTGTCGGTGAACCAGTCGATCCAGGCGCGGGCCGCCGCCTTGTGCTCGCTGTGGACGTTGACGGCCTGGTTGTAGTCCGGCCCGATCACCGCACAGAACTTTCCGTCCACCTGGGTCGGGAAGGGCATGAACCCGATGTCGGCGGGGTCGACTCCGGCCTTCTTCGCCGCGTCCTGGAACTGGACGATCGCCCAGGTGCCGAGCCACTGTGTGGCGATCTGCCCCTTCGCCATCCGGGGCTTGGACGCTTCCCAGTTGGTGGTCGTCGGGTCCTTCTCCGCCAGACCCTCGTGGACGATGTCGTACAGCAGGGTGTCGCCGACACGCAGGTCCGCGCCCTTGGCCCACGGGTCGCTGTCGACCAGTTTCGTCGTCGCGCCGGTGTCGCAGCTGACCGAGCCGTTGACGGACGTCCAGGAACTGAGCGGCCACTGGGCCGCGAAGTTGGTGTAGTACGGGTCCGCGTCCGTCTTGGACTTGATCGCCTTCAGCGCGGTGAGGAACTCGGCGGGGGTGGTGGGCCAATCGGTGATCCCGGCCTCCTGCCAGACCTTCTTGTTGTAGAGGAAGCCGGGGGCCACGCCGACCGGGCTCTGGCCGTAGACCTTGCCGTCGACGGTGGTGAAGTCGGTGAAGCGGTACTTCTTGGCGCGCTCCGCCTGGGTGCCGAGTGAGGCGAAGAACTTCGGGTAGTCGCTCTTCTTGATCACCGCGGGGATCAGCAGGACATCGCCGTAGTTCTCCGTGTTCATACGGATCTTGACTTCGGCCTCGTAGTTGGTAAGGCCCTCGAACTCGACCTTGACCTTCGGATAGATCTTCCGGAAGTCGTCGGCGTACTTCTTCAGCGTGCCGTCCTGCACCAGGTCGGTGCGCACGGTGAGGACCTTGATGGTTCCGCTCACTTTTGACGGATCGTCAGGCGCTTTCGCGTCGGCGCCCTTCGAGGTTCCTCCGGCTCCGGTGCACGCGGAGAGCAGCAGTCCGGCGGTGAGGAGTACGGGAATCGTGCGGCGGTTCATGTGCATCAGCTCCGTTCGGGACGGACGAGCACTACTGGGTTGGCTGATTCGGCACTCTGACACCATCTACTGAACCGGTAAAGTCTCTATTTCGCCAAGGGTGCCACCATGTTCTCCGCGCTTGACTCACGCGATGATGGAACGGTTTAGGGAGTGTGCATGCTGGAGGCCACACCGCTCACCGAGGGCTGGACCGTACGGTACGAGGGGGGCGAACTGCCTGCCGCCGTCCCCGGGTGCGTACACACCGACCTGCTGGCGGCCGGGGTGATCCCGGACCCCTTCCTCGGCCGGAACGAGGCGGAGGTCGCCTGGGTGGGGCGCCGGGAGTGGACGTACGAGACACAGCTCGCGGCCGGTTCGGCGCAGGAGCAGACCGATCTCGTCTTCGACGGGCTCGACACCGCCGCCGAGATCCGGCTCGACGGTCAACTCCTGGGCCGGGTACGGAACATGCACCGCTCGTACCGCTTCGACGTGACCGGCATGACCGGGCTGCTGTCCGTCCGGTTCGCCTCCGCCTATGCCGAGGCCGAGGCCGTGCGGGAGCGGCTGGGCGAGCGGCCCGGCGCCTATGCCGAGCCCTACCAGTACATCCGGAAGATGGCCTGCTCGTTCGGCTGGGACTGGGGTCCGACCCTCGTCACCGCCGGCATCTGGCGGCCGGCGCGCCTGGAGCACTGGTCGACGGCCCGGATCTCCCGGGTGCGCCCCGAGGTGACGGTCGACGAACAGGGCCTGGGGCACGTCAGGTTGGCGGTCGACGTCGAACGCACCAGGGTGGAGGCCGGGCTGACGCTGGAGGCCCGGGTGAGCGGCGGCGGTCTTGCCGGTGGCGGTGCGGTCGTGGTGCGGGGCGAGGTCGACGGGGCCAGTGGCGTCGTGGAAGTGGACGTGCCGGACGTGGAGCTGTGGTGGCCGCGCGGGTACGGGCGACAGGAGCTGTACGACGTCGAGCTGACGCTCCGTCATGGCGATGTCCCCCTGGACGCCTGGCGGCGGCGGGTCGGATTCCGGACCGTCGAGCTCGACACCTCCCCCGACGCCCACGGGACCGGGTTCACCCTGGCCGTCAACGGGGAGCGGTTGTTCGCGCGGGGCGTCAACTGGATCCCGGACGACGTGTTCCCGTCCCGGATCACCCCTGAGCGGTACCGAAAACGGCTCACGCAGGCGGCCGACGCCGGTGTGGATCTCGTCCGCGTGTGGGGCGGCGGGATCTACGAGAGCGAGGACTTCTACGACGTCTGCGACGAGTTGGGGCTGCTGGTCTGGCAGGACTTCCCGTTCGCGTGCGCCGCCTATCCCGAGGAGCAGCCGCTGCGGGGTGAGGTGGAGGCGGAGGCCCGGGAGAACGTCGTACGGCTGATGCCGCATCCCTCGCTCGTACTGTGGAACGGCAACAACGAGAACCTGTGGGGCTTCAGGGACTGGGAGTGGGAGCAGCGGCTCGCCGGGGAGTCGTGGGGCGAGGGGTACTACCTGGGCGTACTGCCGCGTGTGGTGGCCGAGTTGGATCCCACGCGGCCCTATACGGCGGGCAGTCCCTGGTCCGGGTCCTGGGAGCGGCATCCGAACGATCCGGCGCACGGTACGCATCACTCGTGGGAGGTGTGGAACCGGGAGGACTACGCCGACTACCGGCTCGAAGTCCCGCGATTCGTGGCCGAGTTCGGGTGGCAGGCACCGGCCGCGTACGCCACGATGCGACGGGCGCTGCCGGGTGAGGGGCTCGCCCCCGACTCCCCCGGCATGCTGCACCACCAGAAGGCGGACGACGGGAACGGCAAGCTGGAGCGCGGTCTCGCCCGGCATTTCCCCTTGCCGGACGGGGACTTCGACCGGTGGCACTACCTCACCCAGGTCAACCAGGCCCGTGCCGTCGCCGCCGGGATCGAGCACTGGCGAGCGCACTGGCCCGTGTGCGCGGGGACGATTCTGTGGCAGCTCAACGACTGCTGGCCGGTGACGTCCTGGGCGGCGATCGACGGGGACGGGCGCGCGAAGCCGCTCTACCACGAGCTGCGACGACTGTACGCGGACCGGCTGCTCAGCCTTCAAGTGCGCGGCGAGGACCTGGTGTTGGCCGTCGTCAACCAGGGGGCCGAGCGGTGGACGGGGACGGTGGAGCTGCGTCGGCTGTCCGTGGACGGGGACGGGACCGGTGAGTCGGTGCGGGTCCCGTTCACGGCGGAGCGGCGGGCGGTCGCCGAGGTGCGGGTGCCGGAGGTGGTCGTGCCGGTGGGGGCCAAGGAGTTCCTGGTCGCGGATGTCGTCGCCGGTGCGGAGGGGGCCGACGGGGAGGGGCTGCGGGCGCTGCACTTTCCCGTCCCTGACCGTGAAATCCCTTACCCCCGGCCGGAGTTCGAGGTGCGCGTCGCGCCGGGTGCGGTCACGGTGACGGCTCGTACCCTCGTACGGGATCTGCTGCTGCAGGCGGACCGGCTGGACCCGACAGCGCGGGCCGATCGTGGGCTGGTGACCCTGTTGCCCGGGGAGCAGGTGACCATCGGGGTGCGCGGCTGGGAGACTCCGGATGCCGAGACCGCCCGATCGGCCCTGTACTGCGTGGAGCCCGCCAGATGACGGCATTGCCGACCCCCCGCGTCACCATCAAGGACGTCGCCGCGCGCGCTGGCGTGTCCAAGGGGGCCGTGTCCCTCGCGTTCAACCACAAGCCGGGACTCGCCGAGGCGACCCGGGACCGGATTTTCACCGCCGCCCGCGAGCTGGGCTGGGAGCCGAACCTCACCGCGCGGTCGCTGGCCGGGTCCCGGGTGGACGTGGTGGGGCTGGCGATCTGCCGACCGGCCCGGCTGCTCGGGCTCGAACCGTTCTACATGGACTTCATCTCGGGCGTGGAGAGCGTCCTGACCGAGCGTTCGTGCTCGCTGCTGCTCAGGCTCGTCCGGACCCTGGAGGAGGAGGTCGGGCTCCAGGAGTCCTGGTGGAGGGGACGGCTGATCGGCGGGGCGATCCTGGTCGACCTGCGGGCCGACGATCCCCGGGTGCCGGCCGTCGAGCGGCTCGGGATGCCCGCGGTCGCGGTCGGGCATCCGTCGTTCACCGGCGGACTCACCTCCGTGTGGACCGACGACGCCACGGCCGTGACGGAGGCGGTGCGGTATCTGGCGGCGCTCGGGCACCGGCGGATCGCCCGGGTGGGGGGTGCGGCGGCACTCGGGCACACGAACATCCGTGCGGCGGCTTTCGACGAGGCCGCGCGGGGACTCGATCTGGCCGGTGCGTGGCAGGTCTCCACCGACTACTCCGGCGACGCGGGGGCGCGGGCCACCCGGTCACTGCTGTCCGCCTCGGCGGCGGACCGGCCCACGGCGATCCTGTACGACAACGACATCATGGCCGTGGCGAGCCTGTCGGTGGCCGCCGAGATGGGGCTCGACGTGCCGGGCGATGTGTCGTTGCTGGCCTGGGACGACTCGCAACTGTGCAGGTTGACTCGGCCCACCTTGTCCGCGATGAGTCACGATGTGCATGGGTTCGGGGCGGATGTCGCGCGGACGTTGTTCGAGGTGATCGGCGGGGGTGGGGGTGGGTCTCATCCGGTGACCACGCCCGTTCTGACCCCCCGGGGGTCTACCGCCCCGCCCAAGGGGTAGGGGCTTTCTCCTGCAGTGCGGCTGCGGGTGTGTTGTGGCTGGTCGCGCAGTTCCCCGCGCCCCTGAGGTGGGCATGTGTAACCGGCGGTAACATGGCGGAGTCGTGTGACCTTCGCCGCTCTCCAACCCAGGGGTGTGCAGTACGGTTACTCGCAAGTAGCATGGGGCTGAGCGCCCGCTCAGGTTGCGTATCGCAGCAGTGCCGTCCCGCACCTTTGGAGGAGAGCCATCGTGCCTCGTACCGTCAGGGATGTCGTCTTCGTCGACGGCGTCCGCACCCCGTTCGGCAAGGCGGGCCCGAAGGGCATCTACCACGAGACCCGTGCCGACGACCTCGTGGTGAAGGCGATCCGGGAGCTGCTGCGCCGCAACCCGGGTCTCGACCCGAAGAAGATCGACGAGGTCGCCATCGCCGCGACCACGCAGATCGGTGACCAGGGACTCACGCTCGGCCGCACCGCCGGAATCCTCGCCGGTCTGCCGCAGTCCGTGCCCGGCTACTCCATCGACCGCATGTGCGCCGGCGCGCTGACCGCCGTCACCGCGACCGCCGGTTCGATCGCCTTCGGTGCCTACGACGCCGTCATCGCCGGTGGCGTCGAGCACATGGGCCGTCACCCCATGGGCGAGGGCGTCGACCCGAACCCGCGGTTCGTGAGCGAGAAGCTCGTCGACGAGTCGGCCCTGTTCATGGGTATGACCGCCGAGAACCTGCACGACCGGTACCCGCACATCACCAAGCTGCGCGCCGACGAGTACGCCGTGCGCTCGCAGGAGAAGGCCGCCAAGGCGTACGCCAACGGCAAGATCCAGCAGGACCTGGTGCCGATCTCGGTGCGTAACACGAACGACCAGGTCGGCGAGACCGGCTGGGGCCTCGTGACCGCCGACGAGCCGATGCGTCCGGGCACCACCCTGGAGAACCTCAGCGGGCTCAAGACGCCGTTCCGTGTCCACGGGCGGGTCACGGCCGGCAACGCGGCCGGTCTGAACGACGGCGCCACCGCGTCGATCATCGCGTCCGAGGACTTCGCGCGCGAGAACAACCTGCCCGTCAGGATGCGCCTCGTCTCGTACGCCTTCGTCGGCGTCGAGCCCGAGGTCATGGGCTACGGACCGATCCCGGCGACCGAGAAGGCCCTCGCCAAGGCCGGCCTCGGCATCGGTGACATCGGCCTGTTCGAGATCAACGAGGCCTTCGCCATCCAGGTCCTCGCCTTCCTCGACCACTACGGCATCGCGGACGACGACGCGCGCGTCAACCAGTACGGCGGTGCCATCGCCTTCGGTCACCCGCTGGCCTCGTCGGGTGTGCGTCTGATGACGCAGCTCGCCCGTCAGTTCGAGGAGCAGCCGGAGGTCCGCTACGGCCTCACCACCATGTGCGTCGGCTTCGGCATGGGCGCCACGGTCATCTGGGAGAACCCGCACCACAAGGACGCCGGAGGCGACAAGTGAGCACCACCGAACTCCTCAAGGGCGCGGCCGAGCTGTTCCCCGACGAGGTCGTGACGTCGGCGCACGTACGCCACCTCGACCTGCCGTTCGGCGCCGGACGCTTCGCGCTGATCACCCTCGACAACGGCTTCGACCACACCAAGCCGACCACCTTCGGCCCGGCCTCGCTGGCGAACCTGAGCATCGCCATCGACCAGGTCGAGAAGGAGGCGTCGGCCGGCGAGATCGTCGGTGTCGGCATCACCGGCAAGCCGTTCATCTTCGCCGTCGGCGCGGACCTCAAGGGCGTCGAGCTCCTGAAGAACCACACCGACGCGCTCGCCATCGGCAAGGGCGGCCACGAGGTCTTCAAGCGCCTCGGCGGGCTCGCGGTCCCGACCTTCGGCTACTACAACGGTGCCGCCATGGGCGGTGGCGTCGAGGTCGGTCTGCACTGCGAGTACCGGACCGTGTCGAAGTCCATCGCGGCCTTCTCCCTCCCCGAGGTCTTCCTCGGCCTCGTCCCGGGCTGGGGCGGCTGCACGCTCCTGCCGAACCTCATCGGCGCGGACCGCGCGGTGAGCGTGATCATCGAGAACTCGCTCAACCAGAACAAGCAGCTCAAGGGCCAGCAGGTCCTCGACCTGGGCATCGCCGACGCGCTGTTCGAGGGCGCGGACTTCCTGGAGCAGTCGCTGATCTGGACGGCTTCCGTCGTCAAGGGTGACATCAAGGTCGAGCGTCCGGCCATCGACCGCGGCGAGGCCTGGGACCAGGCCGTCGCGAAGGGCCGTTTCATCGCGGACAGCAAGGTGCACGGTGCGGCTCCGGCCGCCTACCGCGCCCTCGACATCATCGCCGCCGCCAAGAACGGCGACCTCCAGCAGGGGTACGACGCCGAGGACGTGGCCCTCGCCGACCTGATCATGGGCGGCGAACTCCGGTCCGGCATCTACGCGTTCAACCTCGTCCAGAAGCGCGGCAAGCGGCCGGCCGGTGCGCCCGACAAGTCGCTGGCCCGTCCGGTCACCAAGGTCGGCGTGGTCGGTGCCGGTCTGATGGCCTCGCAGCTCGCGCTGCTCTTCCTTCGCCGCCTCGAGGTGCCGGTCGTGCTGACCGACATCGACCAGGAGCGCGTCGACAAGGGTGTGGGCTACGTCCACGCCGAGATCGACAAGCTGCTCGGCAAGGGCCGCATCAACCAGGACAAGGCCAACCGCCTCAAGGCCCTGGTCACCGGTGTGCTGGACAAGGCGGAGGGCTTCTCCGACGCCGACTTCATCATCGAGGCCGTCTTCGAGGAGATCGGCGTCAAGCAGCAGGTGTTCGCGGAGGTCGAGGCGGTCGCCCCGGCGCACGCGATCCTGGCGACCAACACCTCCTCGCTGTCCGTCACCGAGATGGCGTCGAAGCTGAAGAACCCCGAGCGGGTCGTGGGCTTCCACTTCTTCAACCCGGTCGCGATCCTGCCGCTCCTGGAGATCGTGCGCGGCGAGCAGACGGACGACGCCTCGCTCGCCACGGCGTTCGGTGTCGCCAAGAAGCTGAAGAAGACCGCGGTGCTCGTGAAGGACGCTCCGGCGTTCGTCGTGAACCGCATCCTGACCCGCTTCATGGGCGAGATCCAGAACGTGATCGACGAGGGTACGCCGGTCGCGGTCGCGGAGAAGGCGGTCGAGCCGCTGGGCCTGCCGATGTCGCCGCTGGTGCTCCTCGAACTGGTCGGTCCGGCGATCGGTCTGCACGTCTCGGAGACCCTCAACCGGGCGTTCCCGGACCGCTTCACGGTCTCCCCGAACCTCGCCGCCGTCGTCAAGGCGGGCAAGCGCGGCTTCTACGTGTACGACAGCGGGAAGCCCGAGCTGGACCCGGAGGTCGCCGCGCTGCTGAAGCAGGGTGACGTCGTCCTGAGCGAGGAGCAGGTGCGGGACCGGGTGCTCGACGCGGTGGCCCAGGAGATCGGGCTCATGCTCGACGAGGGTGTCGTGGCCGAGGCGCAGGACATCGACCTGTGCCTGATCACCGGTGCGGGGTGGCCCTTCCACCTGGGTGGGGTCACGCCCTACCTGGACCGTGAGGGTGTCTCCGAGCGGGTGAACGGGAAGCGCTTCCTGGAGCAGGGCCTGGCGAGCGTCCCGGCGTAACGGGACATCCTCCGCAGGGCAGGTCGTGACGAAGGCGG
>NZ_AEJB01000444.1 GCF_000331005.1 Streptomyces turgidiscabies Car8 | reverse complement strand
CTTCCCGTACGAGGGCCTCCCGGTCCGGGAAGTTGCGGTACACCGTGGCATTGCCGACGCCGGCCCGGCGGGCGATCTCGTCGATCGGCACCTCGGAGCCGAACTCGACGAACATCTCGCGGGCGGCGGTGACGATCCGCTCCCGGTTGCGCAGGGCGTCGGCTCGGGGCCGGGTCACCTTCTGCACGGGGATCGCGGTCTGCACGGTGTCTCCTTCAGGGCGTTTGCGATGCGATCCGGGGAGGCAGTCCCCGTTTCGCTCGGACACATGGCTAAACGGGGAAACGATCCCCGGTTATTTCCCGCAACCGAGGAGATTGACTGTGACCTGAGTCACATATGCTCCGGCAGTCCTCGGGCGGGACATCCACGATCGGTCTCCTCCAGCGCGCGCCCGCGCCGACCTCCACCGAGGGTGATCGAAAGGGTGCAGTCCGACACCGCCGGCTGCCGTGGCGCGAAGGGTCCGTGCATGCAGCAGCCGACCAGCCGTCGTCGGATACGCCGGATACGCCGGATACGCCGGATACGGCCGCCCGGTCCCCTGCGTCCCCGCCGGATGGCCGCCCTCGTGTCCGTGGCCGCGCTGACCCTCGCGGTCAGCACCTCGGCCGGCACCGGGCACGTCGACCGGGACGCGACCACGGCCGCGGGCTCCGTCCCGCTGGCCCGCTCCTCACCGCTCGGCCCCTGTCTGATCCGGGGCGGCCTCGGCGTCCAGATGTCCGAGGGACTGCCCACCCCGGTCGGCTACTCCCGTTCCACCGGCACCGTCCGCGCGCTGAACCTGATGGTCGACTTCTCCGACGCCCCGGGCCAGGGCAGCGCCCTCGACCGGCTCTCGGAGTTCTTCCCGCAGACCCGGGACTGGTTCACCACCAGTTCCTACGGCCGCCTCGACTACCGCCCCGAGGCGCCCATCGCCGACTGGCTGCGGATGCCGCGGTCCTTCCGCTCGTACGGCATACAGCGCGGCGCCCCCTTCGACCCCGGCTACCGCCGGCTGGTCCACGACATCGTGGCCGCCGCCGACCCGACGGTCGACTTCCGCTCGTACGACCTGCTGAACGTGCTGGTCACCCCGAACGCGGGCCCCTCCGCCCTGGACACCGTCCTGTCCGTCACCTTCGCCGGCAACCGGGAGGCGCCGGTCGCGGACGGGGTTCCCGTCGCCAACGCGTCCTTCGTCTACTCCCGCCAGGACGACGGCTCCGGTTCGTACGACACGACCGGCTACCGCGTCCTCCCGCACGAGAACGGCCATGTGTTCGGGCTGCCCGACCTGTACACGCAGTCCGGCGGGGGCGCGGTCGGCCACTGGGACATCATGAGCGAGGACTGGGGGGCCAACAACGACCTGCTCGGCTGGCACAAGTGGAAGCTCGGCTGGCTGGACCCCTCCCAGGTCGGCTGCGCGGTGACCGCCGGGACGACCGAGTACACGCTCACCCCACTGGCCCGTCCCGGCGGCGCGAAACTCGTGTTCGTGCCCATGACCACCCGTACGGGATACGCCGTCGAGCTGCGTACGCGCGAGGGCAACGACGAGACGGTGTGCCGGCCGGGCGTGCTGATCTACCGGGTCGACGCGAACGTCGACACCGGCCGCGGCCCGGTCACGGTGTACGACTCCCGCCGGGGCAGCGGCGGCTGCACCCGCAGCCCGAACGTGCACGCGGAACTCTCCGACGCGCCCTTCACGCCCGGCGAGTCCTTCACGGACGCGGGGCGACGCGTCCGGATCACCGTGGCGGGCGCGGACCTCGACGGGAACTATCGGGTGGCGATCACCCGGCGCTGAACCGGTGGAGAGCCGGCGGCTGCCCGCGGGCGTACGACCAGCGGTTCCGTGCGGGCATTACGGTGTGCCCATGGTTGCCCCCGCCACGAATGTCCCGCCGGTCCTCGACGGTCCCGTACCCGCCGAGGCCGTCGCCCCGCTGATGCGCGGGATCGCCGTACTGCGGCAACTGACCGAGGCGGGCGGGACGTTGAGCCTGAGCGGGCTGGAGCGGGCGACCGGCCTGGCCCGTTCGACGGTCGACCGGATCACGGCGACACTCGCCCGCATGGGGTACGTCCGTCTCGACGGCCGGGACGCGGTTCTCACCCCTCGGCTGATGGAACTCGGCAACGCCTATCTGGCCGCCCTCCGGCTGCCCGCCCTTCTCGACGCGCACGCGGACGCCCTGGCCGACGAGCTGGACGAGTCGGTGTCGCTCGCAGTCGGCGACCGGGACGGCATCCGGTTCATCCACCAGGCCACCCGCCGCCGCGCGATGTCCCTCAGCTTCCGCATCGGCGACCTCCTCCCCGCCGAACGCACCGCCCCCGGCCCGCTGTTCGCCACCGAGTGGACGGCCGACGACTGGCACCGCTGGCACGACCGCCGGGCGGCGGACCCGGCCGACCACGGCTTCCCCGCCGTTCCGCCCCGTCTCTCCGACTCGGGCGCCGACTTCGAGGCCCACGTCGAGCGGGCCCGCGCCGACGGCTGGGCACTGGACGACCAGCTGATCGAACCGGGGCTGGTCGCCGTCTCCGTACCCGTACGGGACCCCCGTACGGGCCGGGTGGCCTGTGTCGCGAGCGTCGTCAGCCACACGAGCCGCCGTACGGTCACCGACCTGCGCGACGACCTGCTGCCACGGCTGCGCTCGACGGTGGCCGCGATGGAGGCCGAGCTGCGGGTGCGCCCGCCCGCCGGGGTGCCTGCGTCTCCCTCGGGCCTCGCGGCCTGGACCGGGGCCTCGAAGCAGGAACTGGGCCGAGAGTTCGTGGAGTCCCTGGCCCGGGGCCTCACCGTCCTGACGGCCTTCGGCGAGTCCCGCGCCGAGCTGACCCTGACGGAGGTCGCCCGGGCGACGGGCCTGGCGAGGGCGACCGCCCGCCGGGCCCTGATCACCTACGAGCACCTGGGCTACGTCGAGGCACACGGCCGCACCTTCACCCTCACCCCCCGGGTCCTGTCCCTCGGCTTCCCGCCCCTCTCCCGTACGTCACTGCCCGAGATCGCCGCCCCGCACCTGACCGAACTCGCGGGCCGGGTACAGGAGTCGGCGTCACTGGCGATCCTGTCGACGGACTCGGGGACAGGTTCGGGGCCGGGTTCGGGGACCGGTCAGGGGGTGGGTCCGGGGGCGGAGATCCAGTACACGGCGCGGGCGGCGGCGCGGCGCATCGTGAGCGCGCACATCACCGTGGGGACGAGGCTTCCGGCGTACCCGACCTCGATGGGCCGGGTGCTGCTGGCCGGTATGCCGGAGACGGAGCGGCAGCTGCGGGACCTGGCTCCACTGGCCCCGCTGACCCCGCACACGGTGACGGACCCGGCCGCCTTCGCCCGGGTACTGACAGAGGTGCGGAAGCAGGGATACGCCCTGGTCAGTGAGGAGTTGGAGGAGGGGCTGCGGTCGATCGCGGTCCCCGTGCGGGACCGTACGGGGCGAGTGGTCGCCGCCGTGAACGTGGCGATGCACACGACCCGGCGTACGGCGGAGAACTGCGTGACGGAGGTCCTGCCGGAGCTGTACGGGACGGCGTCACGGATCGAGGGCGAGCTGCGGACGGCGGGACGGTTCACCCGGGTGCCGCTGGCCTGACGTCAGGGGCTGAGGGGCTCGTCCCGTAGGGGCTGGTCCCGTAGAGGTTCAGCGCCAGTCGGGGGCGCCCGGGGCCAGGTGCAGCTGGGTCTCGATCTTCGCGCGGATCTCACGCATGACGGCGACGATCCTCAGTTCGTGCTCCGGGGTGAGCCGGGCCACCGGGACCGAGCAGCTGATGGCGTCGGTGGCCGGGGTGTCGTAGCGCAGGGCGAAGCCGAAGCCGGCGATACCGGTCACCGTCTCCTCGCGGTCCACGGAGTAGCCCCGCTCCCGCACCTGGGCCAGATCGGCGTGCAGAGCGGCGCGGGTGGTGTGGGTGTTGTCCGTGAGGGCCACCAACTCACCCTCAGGGAGTGGGAGTTCGTCGTCGGGACGGTCCGCGAGCAGCGCCTTGCCGAGGGCTCCGGCGTGGGCCGGGACTCGGCGGCCGACGCGGCTGATGGTGCGCGCGTACTCGTGGGACTCGCGGGTGGCGAGATAGACGACGTCAGGTCCGTCGAGACGTGCCAGGTGGATCGTCTCGCCGAGCGCGTCCGAGGCCTCGTCGAGGTGGGGACGGGCCGCGCGGATACGCCGGTCGCCGTCGAGATAGCCGGTGCCGGTGAGCAGAGCGCGGATGCCGATGCCGTAGAGGGAGCCGGTGGCGTCGGAGCGGACCCAGCCGCAGTCGACGAGGGTCTGGAGCAGCTGGTACATGCTGCTGCGCGGCACTTCCAGTTCCTCGGCGAGTTCGTCCAGACGCGAGGGCTGCTCGCCCCGCGCGGCGAGAAGTTCCAGCAGCACGACGGTCCGGGCCGCCGACTTCACGCTGCGGACACCTCTCTTCTCCGGCATGGGCCCCATCGTAGGTCGGCCGGGAATCCCCCTTGTCGCTGCCATTGACCCCTGCCTGTTCACGCATCTAACCTCCATCTTCATACGCAGACATCATCTGCATAGGGAGACGGGATTCATGACAGTGATCAACTCGGACGCCGCAGGAGTCGTCCAGCGACTCCGTGACGGGATGGCGGGCGGGGTGCTGTCCTTTCCCCTCACCAGCTTCCGGGACGACGGCGGTCTCGACCTGGACGGCTACCGGGAGTACCTGACCGGCCGGCTGGCCGCCGCCCCCGGCGCGGTGTTCCCCGCCTGCGGAACGGGCGAGTTCTTCTCGCTCGACGAGGACGAGTACCGCGCGGTCGTCACCGCCACGGTCGAGGTCGCCGGCGGCCGGCTGCCGGTGGTCGCGGGCATCGGCTACGGCTGGGCGCAGGCGCTGCGGTTCGCCCGTATCGCGGAGGAAGCGGGCGCGGACGCCCTGCTGGTCCTGCCGCACTATCTGGTCGGGGCGCCGCAGGACGGGCTGGTGGAGCAGCTGCGCCGCATCGCCGCCGGGACCCGGCTACCGCTGATCGCGTACCAGCGCGGGCAGGTCACGTTCACCGCGGAGGGAGTGCGGCGGATCGCGGCGATCGAGGGGGTCGTCGGCCTCAAGGACGGTCACAGCGACCTCGACCGGCTGCAGCGCCTCACCCTCGCCGCCCCCGACGGCTTCCTCTTCTTCAACGGCGCCTCGACTGCCGAGATCCAGGCCCGCGCCTACGCCACGGTCGGTGTCCCCGCCTACTCCTCCGCCGTCCACGCCTTCGCCCCCGAGATCGCGAACGCCTTCTTCGGCGCGCTGCGGGACGGGGACGACCCGCTCGTGACGCGGCTCCTGCGCGAGTTCTACGTCCCGCTGGTCGAACTCCGCGACCGGGTGCCGGGCTACGCCGTGTCCCTGGTGAAGGCGGCGGCCCGGCTGCGCGGCCTCCCGGTCGGCCCGGTCCGCGCCCCGCTCACCGACCCGGGCCCGGACGACCTCGCGGCTCTGGCGAAGGTGCTGGACCACGGCCTGGGGCTGGTGGGGGCGGTACGACAGCCGACGCCCTGACCAGCCTTTCCCCGTCAATTCGGTGCGGTCGGCTCGGCTCGGTTCAGTTCAGTCCGGCTCAGTTCAGTTCAGTAGCTCACAGTTCAAAGGGGAACTGTCTTGCCTCTCCTCGTGGTCGGCATCAGCGTTCTGATTCTGCTGCTCCTCATGACCAGACTGAAACTCAACGGCTTCGCCGCCCTGCTCCTCGTGGCGGTCGGCGTCGCGCTGGTCCGGGGTATCCCGGTGGCCACCATCCCGGACGTCCTCTCCGACGGCATCGGGGGTCAGATCGGCGACACGATGCTCACCATCGGGCTCGGCGCCATGGTCGGCCGGGTCATGGGCGACTCGGGGGCCGCCCAGCGGATCGCCGGGAAGCTGCTGGCCGCGGGCGGACCGCGCGGGGTCCAGGTGGCGATGGTGGTCACGTCCATGCTCATCGGCGTGACCATGTTCTACGAGGTCGCCTTCATCATCATCGTGCCGATCGCGTTCACCCTGGTCAGGGTCACGGGCGCGAAGCTGCTGTGGGTCGGCCTGCCGATGTCGATCACCCTCTCCACGATGCACAGCTTCCTGCCCCCGCACCCCGGCCCGACCGCCGTCGCCGCCACCTTCCACGCCTCCGCCGGACTGACCCTGTTCTACGGCCTGTTCATCGCGGTCCCGGTGGGCGCGCTCATCGCCCTGGTGTGGCCGCGGCTGCCGTTCATCAGGGCGATGGACCCGTCCATCCCCAAGGGGCTGGTCAGCGAGCGCGAGTTCACCGACGAGGAGATGCCCGGCCTCGGCTGGTCGCTGTCGGTGGCCCTGTTCCCGGTGGTCCTGATAGCGGGGGCGGCGGTGACCGACCTCGTCACCTCCGCCGAGAGCCCGTTCCTGAACGTCGTCGCGTTCGTCGGTTCGGCCCCCATCGCACTGCTGCTCACCCTGTGTCTGGCGGTGTGGGCGTTCGGTCCGCGTATCGGCCGGAGCCTGGAGGAGGTCGGCGCGTCCTGCACGTCGGCGGCCCAGGCGATGGCGATGATCCTGCTGGTGATCGGCGCGGGCGGCGCCTTCAAGAACGTCCTGGTGGAGGGCGGTATCTCCGACTACATCAAGGACACCACGGACACCTGGTCCGTCTCCCCCATCATCCTCGCCTGGCTCATCGCCGTGATCCTGCGCGTCGCGCTCGGCTCGGCGACGGTCGCCGTCGTCACCGCCTCCGGCGTGGTGCTGCCGCTCCTCGCCGGCAGCGGCGTCCACCCGGAGATCATGGTGCTCGCCGTCGCCTGCGGCTCGATCGCCTGCTCGCACGTCAACGACCCGGGTTTCTGGCTGTTCAAGGAGTACTTCAACCTGTCCGTCGTCGAGGCCATCAAGGTCCGTACGAGCTACACGACCGTCCTGGCGGTACTGGGCCTGGGCGGAGTGCTGGCGACGGAATGGGCCCTGGACATCCTCACCATCTGATGACCCCCCGCGTATAAGGACCCTGATGACCCCGATGACCATGAGTACGAGTCAGCCGACCGTCACCGCCCTCGCCGTCTACCCCGTCGCCGGCCGCGACAGCATGGAGCTGAACCTCTCCGGCGCCCACGGCCCCTACTTCACCCGCAACATCGTGATCCTCACCGACTCCGAGGGCCGTACGGGGCTCGGCGAGGTGCCGGGCGGCGAGAAGATCACGCGGACGCTGCGCGACGCGGAGTCCCTGGTCGTCGGCGCGAAGGTGGGTGACTACCAGCGCGTCCTGCGGGAGATCGGGGCCCGCTTCGCCGACCGCGACTCGGGCGGACGCGGCTCCCAGACCTTCGACCTGCGCACCACCGTGCACGCGGTGACGGCGGTCGAGTCGGCTCTGCTCGACCTTCTCGGCCAGCACCTGGACGTCCCCGTGGCGGCCCTGCTCGGCGACGGCCAACAGCGTGATTCCGTACGGGTGTTGGGCTATCTCTTCTACGTCGGCGACCCGGACCGGACCGACCTGGACTACGTCCGTGAGCCGGACTCACCGGTGGACTGGTACCGCGTACGGCACGAGGAGGCCCTCACTCCCGAGGCGATCGTCCGCCAGGCCGAGGCGACCCACGCCCGCTACGGCTTCCGTGACTTCAAGCTCAAGGGCGGGGTCCTGGAGGGCGCGGAGGAGGTCAAGGCCGTACGGGCGCTGAAGGACCGCTTTCCGGAGGCCCGGGTCACCCTCGATCCGAACGGCGCGTGGTCGCTGGCCGAGGCGATCGAGCTGTGCACTCCCCTCAACGGCACGCTGGCGTACGCCGAGGATCCCTGCGGCGCGGAAGGCGGTTACTCGGGGCGCGAGATCCTGGCCGAGTTCCGCCGGGCGACGGGACTGCCCACGGCGACCAACATGATCGCCACGGACTGGCGGCAACTGACCCACGCCCTGGCCCTCCAGTCGGTCTCCATCCCGCTGGCCGACCCGCACTTCTGGACCATGCGCGGCTCGGTACGCGTGGCCCAGCTGTGCAACGCGATGGGCCTGACCTGGGGTTGTCACTCCAACAACCACTTCGACATCTCCCTGGCCATGGTCACCCACTGCGGGGCGGCGGCGCCGGGCGAGTACAACGCCCTCGACACCCACTGGATCTGGCAGGAGGGCCTGGAACGCCTCACGGTCGCTCCGCCGCGGATCGTCGACGGTGAGATCGCGGTGCCGGACGCGCCGGGACTGGGCGTCCAGGTGGACATGGAGCGGGTGCTCGCGGCTCACGAGCTGTACCAGGAGCGGGCGTTGGGGGCGCGGGACGACGCGATGGGGATGCGGTACCTGGTGCCGGGGTGGGAGTTCGACGGGAAGCGGCCCTGTCTGGTGCGGTAGGGCCACGGATTGCCAACGGATTGCCGGGGGACCCGGCTTGATCACC
>NZ_AEJB01000443.1 GCF_000331005.1 Streptomyces turgidiscabies Car8 | reverse complement strand
CGAGCGTCATCAACGAGGCGAGGCCGCAGGAGGGCAGTCAGGCGGTGCCGCTGGCCGGCGTGGACCCCGACGCCTACGCGCGCCTGTCGAACCGTACGGGGCTGGGCCCGTTCGACACGGCGAGCCTCCGGCCGGAGGGCTCCGGTACGGCGGGCGGCGCCGGCCGGCCCCTGCCCGCGCTGGCCTCACCCGGCGTGGCCGAGGAGTACGGCACCGGCCCTTACCCCGTCCTGCTCCCGGACGGCACGTCCGTCACCGTCCGGATCGTCCAGGTCCGGGAGCACACTCCGGCGGTGGTCGGCGACGACTTCCTGGTCGTGGACCGTGCGGGTCTTCCCCGTGACGTGGCGCGTACGACGACCCTGCTGCTGACCGGGGACGCCCTGAACGGCCGGGCGCTGCGCTCGGTGACCAAGGGCACGGCGGCGACCGTCCGGCTGCGCGGCGAGGAACGCGCACGGCACGTCGACTCACCGCTGCAGTCCGGCGCCGAACGCGTGTTCGGGGTCGCGGTCGCCGCGAGCGCCGGGTACGCGGTCCTCGCCCTGCTGCTGACCGTGCTGCGCACCGCGCCCGAACGCGGCGCCCTGCTCGCGCGGTTGCGCACGATGGGCATGAGCCGGTCCCAGGGGCGCCGGCTGCTGATCCTCACGGCTCTCCCGCAGGCGTTCCTGGCCACGGCGGGCGGTCTGCTGACCGGCTGGGCCGGCATCCACCTGCTGTCGCCGGGCGTCGACCTCACCACCATCGCCCTGGCCTCCACGTCCGCCCTCGACGGGGCCGCGCTGCGCGCCGATCCGCTCTCGCTGGCGGTACCAGCGCTCACCGTGCTGCTGCTTGCCGTGGGTGTTCCCGCAGGCCAGGCCTGGTGGACCGGTCGCCGCGGCTCGGTGCGCGAACTGAGGATGGGTGACGAATAGCCGGTGACGGACAGACAACCAGCAACGCCAAGTGAGACGCGAGCGACGACAAGTGGGACGCGAGACGTGAGAAGCAGGAGTAGCCGATGACCAGCAGCCCGACCTTCCATGAGCTCACCGACCGTGCCCTCGCCGCGCGAGACGCCGCCGTCTACGGTCACGACGCCCTGATCACCTGCGACCGGCTGGTACGTATCTTCTCCGCCGACGGCGTGGAGGTGCAGGCACTGCAGGGCCTCGATCTCCTCGTCCGCAAGGGGGAGTTGATGGCCCTGGTCGGTGCCTCCGGCAGCGGCAAGTCCACCCTCATGAACATCCTGGCCGGACTGGACAGACCCAGTGCCGGCTTGGCCCGCGTCGCCGACCACGACCTGGTCACGATGTCCGCCAAGGAACGCCTCGCCTACCGCCGCAGGACCGTCGGCTTCGTCTGGCAGCAGACCTCCCGCAATCTGCTGCCCTATCTCACCGCCGCGCAGAACGTCGCCCTGCCCCTGCAGCTGGCCCGCGCGCGGGGGCGGCGCCGGAGCATGGCCGATCGCGCCATGGAGCTCCTCGGTCTGCTGGAGGTCGCCGAGTGCCGGGACCGTCGGCCGTACCAGATGTCCGGCGGTCAGCAGCAGCGTGTCGCCCTGGCGGTCGCCCTCGCCAACGACCCGGCCGTCCTGCTCGCCGACGAGCCCACCGGCGAACTCGACTCCCACACCGCCGAGCAGGTCTTCGCCGCGTTCCGCACCGCCAACGAGGAGCTGGGGACGACCATCGTGATCGTCACCCACGACCAGTCCGTCGCCGCTGAGGTCCGCCGTACGGTCGCCATCCGGGACGGCCGCACGTCGACGGAGGTGCTGCGCCACAGCGAGGTCGACTCCGCCACCGGCCAGGAGAACCTGGTCGCCCGCGAGTACGCCATGCTCGACCGGGCCGGCCGTCTCCAGCTCCCCGCCGAGTACACCCGCGCCCTGGGGATGCGTGACCGCGTCGCCCTGGAACTGGAACCCGACCACATCGCCGTCCGCCCGGACGACACACGGAACGGCCCGCACGAGCCGGGGGCAGCGCCGACCGGCCCTACGACGTCGTGATCTCGCCGTCCTTCAGTTCCAGCACACGGTCCGCGAGGTCGAGAAGTGTTCTGTCATGGGTGGCCACGAGAGCCGTGATCTGTTCGCTGCGCACGACCGCGCGCAGCAGTTCCATCACCGAGTGCCCGGTCTCCGCGTCCAGCTGACCGGTCGGCTCGTCGGCGATGAGGATCGAGGGGCTGTTGGCCAGGGCGCGGGCGATGGCGACGCGCTGGCGCTGCCCGCCCGACAGCTCGCCCGGGCGCTGCGCGGCATGGTCCGCGAGCCCCACGAGAGACAACAGCAGTTCGACGCGCTCCCGCCGCTCGCGCGGGTCCACCCTGCGCAGCCGCAGCGGCACGCCCACGTTCTCGGCGGCCGTGAGGATGGGGATGAGCCCGAACGACTGGAAGACGAAGCCGATGCGTTCCCGGCGCAGCGCGAGAAGGGCGTCCTCCCCCTGGTCCCGCAGCCGCAGTCCGTCGACGGTGACATGTCCGCTGTCCGGTTCGTCGAGACCGCCGACGATGTTGAGCAGGGTGGTCTTGCCCGAGCCCGAGCGTCCCTTGAGAGCGACGAGTTCCCCCCGGGGGACCTCGAAGGAGACGCCCCTCAGCGCATGGACGGCGCTGGCGCCCCGGCCGTACGACTTGTGCACATCCGCCACCCGCAGCATGGCTGCGGTCACCGCCTGACTCATCGCGCCCCCGTATGCTCCGCCGATCGAGCAGTGCGCCAGTCTCTCACCCGGCACCACCACCGGCAAAGCACTGTGTACTCGACGCCGGACCGAGGCAGACTGGCCAAACAGGGAAAACAGGTAAAACAGACAGGGCAGCACATGAGGAAACCGCAGGTCGACTACGCGGCGGTCTTCCGGGCCCTGCCCGGCATGGTGGCCCTGCTCACCCCTGACCTGGTGTACGCCGACGCCAACGACGACTTCGTACGCCTGTCCGGGCGGACCCGCGAGCAGCTGATCGGCCGCTACATCTTCGACGTCTTCCCCGAGAACCCCAACGATCCGGCCGTCGCGGGCAGCATGCGGGAGACCGAGACGTCGATGCTCCGTACGGTGGCCACCGGCGAGCGCGACACGATGGCGCTGCTCCGCTACGACATCGAGGACCCGGAACGGCCCGGCCACTGGCAGGAGCACTACTGGAGCCCGGTGAACGCGCCGATCTTCGGCCCGGACGGGCACGTCGCCCTGGTGGTGCACCGGGTGGAGGAGGTCACCGAGTTCATCCGCGCCTTCGGCGTTCCGGACGGTGACAGCAAGGCCCGCACGCTGGAGGCCGAGCTGTACACCCGGGCCCGCGAACTGCAGGAGGTCAACGAGCGGCTGCGTACGGCGCACGCCCATGAACGCGAGGTCGCCCTGGCGCTGCAGGCGGCGATGCTGCCCCCGCCGGGCCCGACCGGGTCCCACGCGGCGGCCGTGCGCTACCAGCCCGCCGTCGGCACGCTGAACGTGTGCGGCGACTGGTACGACCTGGTCGATCTGCCCGGCGGGAGCCTCGCGGTCGCCGTCGGTGACGTCGTCGGCCACGGTCTGGCGGCGGCCTGCGCCATGGGCCAGTTGCGCAGCGCCCTGAGCGGTGCCACCCGGGTCGCGGGCGGGCCCGCCCAGGCCCTGGACGCCCTCGATCTGTACGCCGGCTCCGTCGAGGGCGCCGACTCGGCCAGCGCCGTGACGACCTTCATCGACTGGGACAGCCGCACCATCACCTACAGCTGCGCCGGCCATCCTCCGCCGGCCCTCGTACACCCCGACGGCAAGGTCACCTTCCTCGACGGGGCAACCGACCCGCCGCTCGGTGCGAGACCCGAGCGCGTCCCCCGCCCCGAGGCCCGTACGCCCTTCACCGAGGGCTCCGTCCTGGTCCTGTACACCGACGGCCTGATCGAACGCCGTGACGAGGACATCGACACCGGCCTGGCCCGTCTCGCCGACTCCCTCACCCACCACCGGCCGGCGGCGCCCGAGGCCCTGGCCGACGCGCTTCTCACCGACCTCCTGCCGCCCGCCGGCCACACCGACGACACAGCCCTGATCGTCCTGCGCCTCTGAAGCGTCGTGAGCGCGACCTGGACAGCTTGGCTACGCTGGCTCTAAGTTCACATAAGCCCTTATTGGGATTATGTTTCACTTTGTGCCAAAACTGCACAAAAGTTTTAAGGAACCGAACATGAGTCTCGGTGCCGGTCGTTCAGCAGTCGCAGTGAAGCGTAGGTTTCCCGTCATTCCCGTCCTCCCAGCCCTTCCCGTCACCGTCGTCGTAGCCCTCGCCCTGGGCCTTCTGGGCGCCTGTGGGGGCCAGGACGGCGGTGGTGGCGCCGGCGACGGGGGTGACAGCATCAACGTGGGTGTGCTGATGCCCGGGGGCGGTGACTCAAGGTTCGGGCGGTTCGACCGGCCGCTGATCGAGAAGCAGGTCAAGGTGCTGTGCCCGGACTGTCCTGCCGCGACCGTCGCCGCCACGTCCGACCCGACGGTTCAGCAGCAGCAGTTCGAGGCCATGATCACCCGAGGTGTCGACGTGGTCATCCTCGCCGCCGTCGACCCCCAGCTGATGCGTCCGTCCGTCGAGGCCGCGCACCGGGCCGGCATTCCCGTCGTCGCCTACGACCGGCTCGCGGAGGGGCCGATCTCCGGGTACGTCACCTTCGACGGCGCGGAGGTCGGGCGGCTGCAGGCCGAGGCGCTGCTGAAGGCCATGAGCGCCAGGGGCGACGGGCGGCGGATCGTCATGATGAACGGGGCCACCACCGACCCCAACTCCGGCTGGTACAAGGGCGGTTCCCTCGCCGTACTCAAGGGCAGGGTGACGATCGGCAAGTCGTACGACACCGTCGGATGGCGGCCCGAGAACGCCTACGTCAACATGACAGGCGCCATCGCCGCCCTGGGTGCCGAGAACATCGACGGCGTGCTGTCCGCCAACGACAGCATGGCCGGCGCCGTGATCTCCGCCCTCAAGGCCGCCAAGCTCTCGACCCTGCCTCCGGTCACCGGCCAGGACGCCGACCTCATGGCCGTACAGCGCATCGTCAAGGGTGAGCAGTACATGACCGTCTACAAGCCCTACAAGCGCGCGACCGACGCGACCGTCGAGATGGCCGTCGCCCTCGGACGCGGCGAGAAGGTCGGGGCCATCGCCACCGGCAGCGTCGACAGCCCCACCACCAAGGACGTACCGGCGGTTCTGCTGCCGTCCGTCTCGGTGACTGTCGGCGACATCGGGAGGACCCTGGTGAAGGACGGTATGTACACCGTCAACCAGATCTGCACGCCTGCTCTCCGGCCGGCCTGTGACCGGGCCGGACTCACCTGACGCGACCGAAGGATCCGCCCCACCCGAACGACCCGACCCACCCGAAGGACCTGACGTATCCGAAGGAGGTGGCCCGTGCCCGGTCAGCCCCTGCTGGCGTTGCGCGGTGTCTCCAAGCGGTTCGCCGCCGTACAGGCACTGGTCGACATCGAGCTGGAGGTCAGGGCCGGGGAGGTGGTCGCCCTCGTCGGTGACAACGCCGCCGGCAAGTCCACCCTGGTCAAGGTGATCTCGGGGGTCGGGCCGCCCGACCGGGGGGTCGTCGAGTGGGAGGGCCGCGCCGTCCAGATCCGGCGCCCCCAGGACGCCAGACTGCTGGGGATCGCGACCGTCTACCAGGACCTCGCGATGTGCGAGAACCTCGATGTGGTCGCCAACCTCTTCCTCGGCCGGGAGATCCAC
The DNA here is from genome assembly GCF_000331005.1 of Streptomyces turgidiscabies Car8. Lineage (GTDB taxonomy): Bacteria > Actinomycetota > Actinomycetes > Streptomycetales > Streptomycetaceae > Streptomyces > Streptomyces turgidiscabies. The sequence goes on along the minus strand of NZ_AEJB01000443.1, from coordinate 7,214 downwards.
CGCTTCGGCGTCCTCGACGAGGTGGAGATGGAGCGCCGCACCCTCGAACTGCTGCACACCCTGTCCATCCGCATCCCCGACGTACGGGTACCGCTCGCCGGCCTCTCCGGCGGTCAGCGGCAGGTCGTCGCGATCATCCGTTCGTTCCTGGGCTCACCCCGGCTGCTGCTGCTCGACGAGCCCACCGCGTCCCTCGGCATCCAGCAGACCAACCAGCTCCTCGACCTCATCGAGGAGCTGCGCGACCAGGGGCTCGGAGTGCTGCTGATCAGCCACAACATGAGCGACATCAAGGCCGTCGCCGACCGGGTGGCCGTCCTGCGTCTGGGCCGCAACAACGGCCTCTTCGACGTCAACACCACGTCCCAGGAGCAGATCATCTCCTCCATCACCGGCGCGGCCGACCACGCCGTGGCCCACCGGCCGCACCCGGAAGAGGTGTGGCCGTGAGAGGTACGGCTGTGGTGAGACGTGCGGCTGTGAGCGGTGTGGCCGGGAAGGTGAGGCCGCGTCTCGCCGCGGGTGTCGGCGCCGTGCGCCGCAAAGCGCGCGAGGGCGGGCTCGGTCCCGCCCCGGTGCTGCTCGCTCTCGCCGCGACCTGGGTGGTCTTCCAGTGCCTCAACGACCGCTTCCTCTCGCCGCGCAACCTCTCCGTCCTCAGCGTGGACATCGTCGGGACGGGCATGGTCGCCGTCGGCATCGTCTTCGTACTGCTGATCGGTGAGATCGACCTCTCCGTGGGCTCACTCGCCGGACTGGCGGGCGCGGTGTTCGCCGCGCTCAACGCGAACGTCGGCATGACGGAATGGCTCGCCGTCATCATCTCGGTGGTCTGCGGTACGGCCATCGGGGCGCTCCACGGGTTCCTCTTCGCCCGGTTCCGCGTACCCGCCTTCGTCGTCACCCTCGCCGGGCTGCTGGCCTGGAGCGGTCTGATGCTCTACCTCCTCGGGCCGGACAACACCATCCACTTCAGCGAGGACGGCCTGGTCGCCAAGCTGACCAGCCGGTACATCAGCGCCCCCGTCCTCACCTACGGCCTGGCGGCGCTCTGCACGGTGGCCTACCTGCTCCTCTCCCTCCGCAACCGGGGCCGCCGGGCCGGCGCCGGAATGCGGTGCCGGCCGGTGGGCGAGATCTGGGCGCGTACGGCCCTGCTCGCGGCGGTCGCGTTCGCCACCGTCGCCGTACTGGGCCGCTTCGAGGGGCTGCCGCTGGCGCTTCTGATCTTCCTCGCGGTCATCGTCGCCACGGACCTCCTGCTGCGCCGCACCTCCTACGGGCGGCAGGTCCTCGCCCTGGGCGGCGGCGCGGAGGCGGTCCGGCGGGCGGGCGTGGACGTGACGCGCGTACGCATCTCGGTGTTCATGGTGTCGGGGACCCTGGCGGCGTTCGGCGGGCTGTTCGTGGCGTCGCGGTTCACCTCGGCGAGCCAGGTCTCGGGCTCCGGGATGCTGCTGATCAACGCCGTCGCCGCCGCCGTCATCGGCGGTACCAGCCTGTTCGGCGGGCGCGGCTCGACCTGGTCCGCGCTGCTGGGGGTGCTGATCATCCAGTCCATCGCCTCGGGCATGGCGCTGCTGGGCGTCCAGACAGCGGTCCAGTACATGATCACCGGCGGGGTGCTGATCACCGCCGTGATCTTCGACTCGCTGGCCCGACGCACCCCCGAGTCACGCGGACGGGCCTGAGAACACCTACGGCTGCTCACTCCTCGGGTACGGAGTCCCGCACTCGGCCTACTCGCCATGTACGTCGCGTATGTCCAGTACGTCATCCCGCCAGGCCGTCGAGTGCGGGCCGAACCTGTTCTCGATCCCGTACGCCACCAGCCGGGCGTTCCTGGCCTCGGCCTCCGGGCCGTCCGGCAGGTGGTAGGCGTCGCCCGCGCTCGCCGAACCGGCCTGCACCCTCGTCGCGGTGGTGAGCCGACGGCGTACGAACCGGGTGAGCGCGTCCGGGATCCCGGCCGGTGCCGTGTCCGTGAGGGAGTCGCCCAGGACCGCCGCGTCCATGATCGCCTGGGCGGCTCCCTGTGCCTGGAACGGCACCATGGCGTGGGCGCTGTCGCCGAGCAGGGTCACCCTGCCCACGTTCCAGCGGGCGAGCGGGGTCCGGGTGTGGATGCCGTACCGGAACACCTCGCCCGCGCGTTCGAGGGCGGTGAGCAGCCGGTGGTCCCAGCCGGCGAACTCGCGTAGCTGTTCTCCCGGTTCCGCCCGGGCGGTCCATGACTCGCGGGCCGGCGCCCGGGTCCGGAACACGGCCACGAGGTTGAGGAGTTCACCCCCGCGTACCCAGTAGTGGACGACATGCCGGTCCGGTCCGAGCCAGCCCGCGTACTCCGGCAGGTCCAGGTCGGCCACCTCTGCGGCCGGGAGCAGCGCCCGGTAGGCGGCGGTGCCGGAGAAGACGGCCTCGTCGGCGCCGAAGAGCCACCGGCGGGCGGCGGACCGTACCCCGTCGGCGGCGACGACCAGGTCTGCGCCGAGCCGCTCGCCGTCGGCCGTCGTCACCCAGGCGGCCGTGTCGTCCTGGCCGATGCCGACGACCTCGGTGTTCAGCCGCACCGCGTCGGGCGGGATACGGGCGGCCAGCGCCAGGTGCAGGTCGGCGCGGTGGACCTGGAGGTAGGGCGCCCCGAACTCGTCCTCGACGTCCGGGCCCAGCACGTACTCGCAGATCTCGGCACCGTCCGACCAGCTGCGGAAGTTCAGCCGCGACGGGCGGGCGGCCCGGGCGGCGACCGGGTCGAGCAGGCCCAGCCGGCGCAGTGCGCGGGTGGCGTTGGGCGCGAGCTGGATGCCGGCGCCGATCTCGGTGAAGCGCCGCGTCCGCTCGACGAGCGTGACCTCGTACCCGGCCGCGCGCAGGCTCAGTGTCGCGGCCAGCCCACCGATGCCCGCCCCCACGACGATCGCCCTCATGTTCCGGTCGCCTCCCCCGTCCGGTCCCACGAACTTCCGGCATCGTGCGTCGTACGGACCGATCCTCGCCGGGCGGGGCGTCGGCGTCGAGAGCCCCGGCCCAGGCCTTCGCCCCGCCGCTGCCCTGTTTCGCGGTCGCATGATCGGATGACAGGTTCTTCAAAAGTTCTTCATCATGTCCGTTCTACCGTCGGGCTGTCCGCCGCGTTCGTGGCCGGGCACGACAGGACTACGGGGAGAACCGATGAGGACGAATCGGGTACTGCTGGCCGCGGCGGTCTCGGTCATGGCGTTGGCGCTGACCGGCTGCGGAGGCGACGAGGGCGGCTCGAAGGTCCCCTCCGCGGCGAGCGGAGGAGCGGCGACGTCCGGCTCGTCGGCCGGGAGCAGCGGCGGGAGCGGCTCCGGCGACGACGTGGCCGCCTACGTCGCGGCCCAGAACAAGTACGTGAAGTGCCTGCGGGACAACGGGATCGACGCGCCCGACCCGGACGCGAAGGGGAACATCGACTTCGGCGGCGGCGACAACGTGCGCGCCCTGAAGAAGGACGCGAAGTTCCAGGCCGCCTCGGTGGCGTGCGCCAAGTATCTGACGGCCGTTCCCGAAAGCGTCGAGAAGGGCAACCAGCCCGCGCTCACAGCCGCTCAGATCAAGGTGAAGCAGGAGTACGCCACCTGCATGCAGAAGAACGGCGCCGCCGACTTCCCCGACCCGGGCGCCGACGGTCTCGGCCAGGGCGAGTGGGACCAGACGTCGGCCGGGGCCAAGCGGGCCATCCGTATCTGCGGGCCGATCGTCGGCGTTCCGGCGACCGCCGCGCCCGGCAAGGGCTGACCGTGGCGGAGACGGACACCGTGACGCACTTCGACGACGACACCGAACCGGCGGAGACCGAGCCGCCTCGCGGGATGCGTGGCCGGCGTACCGCGCTCATCGCCTGTGCCGTGGTCGTCGTGGCGGCCGTCGCCGTGGTCGGGGCTCTCGGGCTCGGCGGCGGCGGCGAGGAGAAGAACGCGAGCGCGCCGCCCCGGGCCGGTTCGGTCGTTCCGGTGACCCGGACGACGCTCACCGAACGCACGGACGTGGACGGACAGTTGGGCTTCGGTACGGAGATACCGCTGCCGGTGAAGGCGACGGGCACCGTGACCTGGCTGCCGCAGCAGGGCGCGACGGCGGAGCGCGGTGACACGCTGCTGCGGGTCGACGACCGCCCCGTGGTGCTGCTGTACGGGTCGATGCCCATGTACCGGGATCTCGGGCTCGCGGCCACGGCCACCGATGCCGGGGCTGGGGCAGGTGCTGGGGCAGGTGCCTCGGATACCACGCAGTCCGACACCGGGACCGACGCGGGGACCGGCACCGACGCCGCTCCCTCCGGTTCCCCCGCCCCCACCACGGGTACCGGGGCCGGGACCGGAAGCAGCGCACCCACGCCCCTCACCGGTATGGACGTCCTGCAGTTCGAGACCAACCTCGCCGCGCTCGGCTACACCGGCTTCACCGTGGACGAGAAGTTCACCGACGCCACCGCGGGGGCCGTCAAGCGCTGGCAGAAGTCGCTCGGGCTGGCCGAGACCGGGACGGTCGGTGTCGGGGACGTCATCTACTCCGCCGGCAAGGTACGGATCGGTCAGCCGGGTGCCCGGCTCGGCGCGGCCGTGGGCGAGAACACGCTCACGTACACCGGTACGGCACGCAAGGTGGTCGTCAACGCCTCGGCCTCGGACGCCAGTTGGGCGGTGCGTGGCACTGTCGTCGGGATCGCGCTGCCGGACGGGAAGTCCGTGCGGGGCGAGGTGGCCTCGGTCGGGCGGCAGGCCAGCGTGCCCGAAGGGGGCAGCACCGAGGGCGAGTCGGGCGCGGGCGCCGCGACCCTGCCGGTGACCATCACCATCGCGGACCAGAAGTCCGTGGGGCGGCTGGAGAGCGGACCCGTGACCGTCGAGTACGTGGGCCGCGAGGTCAAGGACGTGCTGAGTGTGCCGGTCGCCGCGCTGGTCGCCCTCGCGGAGGGCGGGCACGGTCTGGAGACCGGGGACGGCCGGTTCGTCGCGGTGAAGACGGGTCTCTTCGCCGACGGGAACGTGCAGGTCAGCGGTTCCGGGGTCACCGAGGGCATGAAGGTGAGGATCCCCGAGTGAGCGAGCCTTCATCTCCGGATGCGTCAACTCCCCTTACATCAGCCCCAGTTACATCGATCCCGGTTGTCGAGTTCGACTCCGTGTCCAAGACCTACCCCGGCGGGGTCGCCGCCGTCCGTGACGTGAGTCTGCGGATCGGGCGGGGTGAACTGGTCGGTGTGGTCGGGCCGTCGGGGTCCGGCAAGTCGAGCATGCTGCATCTCATGGGGAGCCTGGACCGGCCCTCGGCGGGGCGGGTCCTGGTCGACGGGTACGACGTGGCGAAGCTGTCCGACCGGGAGGTCTCCGCGCTGCGGGCCACCCGGATCGGCTTCGTCTTCCAGCAGTTCCATCTGGCCGTCGGTGTCCCGGTGCTGGACTCGGTCGCGGACGGTCTGCTCTACACGGGCATGCCGATGCGCCGCCGCCGGGCCAGGGCGTCGGCCGCGCTGTCCCGGGTCGGGCTCAGCCATCGCGTCCGGCATCTGCCGCACCAGCTCTCCGGGGGCGAGCGGCAGCGGGTCGCGGTCGCCCGTGCGGTGGTCGGCGGGCCGTCGGTCCTGCTCGCGGACGAGCCGACCGGCAACCTCGACTCCGTGTCGGGAGCCGCCGTACTGGAACTGCTGCGCGAGCTGCACGCGGCCGGTACGACGGTCGTGGTCATCACCCACGACCTGGAGATCGCCGCCCAGCTCCCCCGCCGTATCGAGATGCGCGACGGCCGGCTGGTCAACGACACCCTGCAGAGAGGCAGTTCGAGTCCAGACATGGGTCCGGCTACGGATACGGCCGCGGGTACCGGCACGGGTACCGGCACGGGTACCGGCACGGGTACGACGATCGGGGCGCACCGGTGACGGATCGCCTGGAGAAGCCCAGGCCGCCTCTGCGGGCGGCGCGGCTTCGGCCCGCCGATGTCGTACGGCTCGGCGGGACCGGGCTGCGGACGCGGCCGTTGCGAGTGTTCCTGTCCGCGCTCGGGATCGCCATCGGGGTCGCCGCCATGGTCGCGGTGGTCGGTATCTCCGGGTCCGGGCAGGCGGAGGTGGACCGGCGGCTGGACGCCCTGGGCACGAACCTGCTGCGGGTCGCCCCCGGCGAGTCCCTCACGGGCGAGAAGGCCAAGCTGCCGTACGAGGCTGTCGCGATGGTCCGGCGTATCCCGCCCGTGGAGCAGGTGACCGCCACCGGGGCGGTCGGTGCCAGCGTGTACCGCAACGAACGCATCGCCATCGGGCGGACCAACTCGCTGACCGTGCTCGCGTCGGGCACCGATCTGCTGCCCGCCGTCGGCGGGGCGGTGAACAGGGGCCGCTGGCTGGACTCGGCGACCGACAAGTACCCGGCGGTCGTGCTGGGCGCCACGGCAGCGCAGCGTCTGGACGTGTACACACCGGGGACCCGGCTGTGGATCGGGGGCCGCTGGTTCTCGCTGATCGGCGTCCTCGAACCCGTACCGCTGGCACCGGAGTTGGACAGTGCCGCGCTGGTCGGCTGGCAGGCGGCCCGGAGCTATCTGCGCTTCGACGGTCATCCCTCGACGGTGTACGTCCGTGCGGAGGACAGCCAGGTGACGGCCGTACGGTCGGTGCTGGCGGCCACCGCCTACCCGGAGAAGCCGGGCGAGGTGCAGATCTCGCGGCCCTCCGACGCGCTCGCCGCCCGCGAGGCCACCGAGTCGGCGCTGACCGGGCTGCTGCTCGGACTAGGCGGGGTCGCGCTGCTCGTCGGCGGGGTGGGCGTGGGCAACACCATGGTCATCTCGGTGCTGGAACGCCGGCCGGAGATCGGGCTGCGCCGCGCTCTCGGGGCTACCCGGGGCCAGATCCGGACGCAGTTCGTGACGGAGTCGCTGCTGCTGTCCCTCATCGGCGGGCTGGGCGGGACGGTGCTCGGCACGGTCATCACGGCGGGCTACGCCGTCAGCCGTGACTGGCCAACGGTCGTACCTGCCTGGGCCAGCGTCGCAGGTATCGGCTCGACCCTGCTGATCGGCATGATCGCCGGGCTGTATCCGGCGGTCCGGGCGAGCCGGCTGGCTCCGACGGAGGCGCTGGCCGGCACATGACCACCACCGGGCGTTCTGGCCGACGCTCCGGTGGTACGGAGCGTACACGTCGCGCAAAGGGGACTGACCGGCCTGTCCCGGCTGACACCGGAACAGGC
>NZ_AEJB01000442.1 GCF_000331005.1 Streptomyces turgidiscabies Car8 | reverse complement strand
TCTCCCGGCCGGCCCCGCGCTGCGGCTGCGCCCTCGTCTGTGTCCCGCCCGCCTCCTGCCCCGCACGCTCCCGCGCCGCCCGCAACGCCCTGCGCGCGGCATCGGCCGGCCGCTCCGTCCCGGCCCCGTCGGAGCGAGGCGTCCCGTCCGACGCCGACCCCTCCCCCATCACCCCGCGCCTCGCAGACACGGCACCGGCGACCCGGTCTCCCTCACCCTCGCCCGCCAGAGGCTTCACCTCCCATGCCGGCTCCTCCCCCGTCACCTCACGCCCCCCGCGCACGGCATCAGCAGCCACGCCCCGCGCCACTCGACCCGCCAGAGGCTTCCCGTCCGACGCCTCCCCCACGACGCCACGCTCCCCGGGCACCGCGCCTGCGGCCCGATCCGCCTGAGCCTCACCCGACAGGAACTTGCCCTCCGACACATCCCGCACCACGTCATGCTCCCTCGGCACCACACCGACGGTCCGATCCCCCTGCGCCTCGCCCGGCAGAGGCCGCCCGTCCGGCACCCACTCCTCCCCCGCCACGTCACGCCCGCCGCGCACGGCATCAGCAGCCCGGCCCCCCTCGCTCTCGGGCGCGTCCGGCCGCGCACGATGCTCCGGCACCGGCGCCTCCCCCACCACATCGCGCTCTTCCTCCCGCTCCCGGTGCTTCTCCGAGGTCATCACACCGCCCCCCGCAGTGAGACCAGGTCGGACAGGGCCCGGTCTGTCAGTTCTGTGAAGGAGGACTCGCCGGAGGTCAGGATCGCGTCGGCGAGGGCCCGCTTGGACTCCAGCATCTCCGCGATGCGGTCCTCGACCGTCCCCTCGGTGATCAGGCGGTGGACCTGGACGGGCTGGGTCTGGCCGATGCGGTAGGCGCGGTCCGTGGCCTGTTCCTCGACCGCGGGGTTCCACCAGCGGTCGAAGTGGATGACATGGCCCGCGCGCGTGAGGTTCAGGCCGGTGCCGGCGGCCTTCAGGGAGAGGATCAGGATCGGGGTCGCGCCGCTCTGGAAGCGGTCCACCATGCGTTCCCGCTCCGCGACGGGGGTGCCGCCGTGGAGCAGTTCCACCGGGACCGCGCGGGCCGCGAGGTGGGCCGTGATCAGGCGGGCCATCCCCACGTACTGGGTGAACACCAGTGCCGAGCCGTCCTCGGCCAGCAGGGTGTCCAACAGCTCGTCCAGCAGGGCGAGTTTGCCGGAGCGGGCGGCGAGCCGGTCGCCGGCGGCAGGCCCGGGGGCCTCCTCCTTCAGATACAGGGCGGGGTGGTCGCAGATCTGCTTGAGGGAGGTCAGCAGCTTCAGCACCAGGCCTCGGCGGGCGATGCCGTCCGCCGTCTCGATGGCCAGCAGCGACTCGCGCACCACCGCCTCGTACAGCGCGGCCTGTTCGCGGGTCAGGGGGACCGGGTGGTCCGTCTCCGTCTTCGGCGGCAGTTCCGGGACGATGCCCGGGTCGGACTTCTTGCGGCGCAGCAGGAACGGGCGGACCAGCCGGGCGAGGCGGGCGACGGCCTCCTCGTCCTCCCCGGTCTCCACCGCGCGCGCGTGCCGGGCGCGGAAGGACTTGAGGGGGCCGAGGAGGCCCGGGGTGGTCCAGTCGAGCAGGGCCCAGAGTTCGGAGAGGTTGTTCTCCACGGGGGTGCCGGTGAGCGCCACGCGCGCGGGGGTCGGGATCGTGCGCAGTGCCTTCGCGGTGGCCGAGTACGGGTTCTTGACGTGCTGCGCCTCGTCCGCGACGACCATCCCCCACGGCTGCTCGGCCAGCCGGGGCGCCGCCGACCGCATGGTGCCGTACGTCGTGAGGACGAAGCCGCCCGGTGTGTCGTCCAGGGTGCGGTCGGGGCCGTGGAAGCGGCGGACGGGGACACCGGGGGCGAACTTCGTGATCTCGCGCTGCCAGTTGCCCAGCAGGGAGGCCGGGCAGACCACCAGGGTCGGTTCGCTGCGGGCCCGCCGCAGATGCAGGGCGATGACGGTGATCGTCTTGCCGAGCCCCATGTCGTCGGCGAGGCAGCCACCGAGGCCGAGGGAGGTCATGAGGTCCAGCCAGGCCAGTCCCCGGAGCTGGTAGTCGCGGAGGCGGGCCTGCAGCCCCTCGGGCGGTTCCACCGGGGTGATACCGGCCGTCAGTCGGTCGCGCAGGGCGGCCAGCGCTCCGACGGGGACCGCCTCGACGCTCTCGCCGTCGACCTCGACGCGGCCGGTGAGTGCCGCCGAGAGCGCGTCGACCGGGTCGAGCAGGCCCAGCTCGCGCTTGCGTGCCTTGCGTACGAGGGCGGGGTCGACGAGCACCCACTGGTCCTTGAGCCGGACGACGGGGCGGTGGGCCTCCGCCAGCAGGTCCATCTCGGCCTCGGTGAGCGGATCCCCGCCGAGCGCCAACTGCCAGCGGAACTGGAGGAGTTCCTCGCTCTCGAAGAAGCCGGTGCCGTCCTTCGCCGAGCCGGGCGCCGGTCGGACGACGGCCTGGGCGGTCAGGTCCTGGGCGAGGTCCCGGGGCCAGTGCACGGCGACCCCGGCTGCGGCGAGCCGGGTCGCGGCGACCCCGAGGAGGTCGTACAGCTCCTCTTCGGAGAGGGCCAGGACGTCGGGTGACTCCTGCTCGGTGAGGCGGTCGAGCGGGGGCCACACGCGGGCCGCGCGGCGCACCGCCAGGGCGGCGTCCACGCGGGCGCGTGCCCCGAAGGCCGCGTCCGCGGTGCCCGCCCACAGGGTTGCCGCGTCGGTCACCAGGGTGGGGTCGGCGAGACTGTGCACCTGGACGACCGCCGCGCCCGCGGTACGCACCCGGTCGGGGTCGTCGAACAGTTCGTACGCCGACAGGTCGAGGCGGAGCGAGATCCGCACGCCCGCGTCCATGCCCGCGGCGACCTCCGCCGCCCAGTCGTGGGCGTCCGGCAGGCGCTGGGCCGGGCGCGCGGCGAAGGGCATCCCCGAGGCGTACGGCGCGGCCGGGGTGCGCGGCAGGGTGTCCGCGACGGCGTCCAGGAAGGCGCGCAGCAATGCCTCCGGCTGGGGCAGCAGCAGGGGGCCGGAGCCGGGCAGGGGCACCGCGTGGCCCTCGTACGGCAGGGCTGCGGCGATGGCCCTGAGGTGGGCGATGTCGTCGGGGTCGAGCGGGCCCGCGCGCCAGGCGTCGTGGCCGGCCGGGGTGAGCCCGGGGAGCAGCCTGCCGCGGGCCGTGAGCCGCAGGGCGTGCAGCGCGGCGGCGCCCCAGCAGGCCGTGGCGGGGTGGGCGGCGGGGTCTCGGCGGGCCCGCACGAGCAGGGGCAGCGCGGCGTCGACGGGCAGCGTCAGCGCCGGGGTGGTGCGGCGGCGGACTCCGGCGCCGTGCCGTCGTACGACCGTCAGTTCCGTAAGACCGGCGCCCTCGTCCGGCAGGCCCGTGTCCCCTTCCGGGTCCCAGAAGGCGACACGGCCCCCGCGCGGGAGAGACGCGGGGAGGAAGACGGCCGCGAGGCGCACGGACACGTCCGCCACCGCGGTCGCCGGTGTCTCCTCACTCATGCGTACGTCACCTCCCGCCCTCGTGTCGTGTCCGTCGAGCCGGACGTCTTCGACTGTACGGGCGGGGTCTGACAATCGGTCCCCGGCGACGGGCCGGAGGCGGTCGCGCGGCAGGTCAGGGGGTCGTTCGCGAGACGACGTACACCATGTAGTGGTTGGGCTTCGCCCACTTCACGACGATGTGCTGCGTGGGTGCCGGGTTCTTCTGCGGGTGGGCGAGCCCCCACCACGGGCCCGGCTCCTTGAACTTCCAGCCGACGATCTTCTGGTCCCGGGCGCTGATGGGGAACTGGTCCTTCTTCAGGCTGGTGCGGGGGACGCCCATGGCCTTGAAGAAGAAGTCCAGCCCCGCGTTCGTGGTCATGAACTGGACGTACAGACGGCTGGTGCGCCAGTTGTTCGTCTCGTAGTAGGCGACCTTCGTCGACAGGATGCCCTCGCCGTCGGCCTGGCGCGGGACGGGTACTTCGTAGATGTGGCGCTGGACCTTGGAGGGCCAGGCCTTGGTGAGGCCCCGCGCCGCCCACTTGCGTTCCTTGTCCAGGCCGCTGTCACGGCTCTGGTTGGCGGAGATCACCAGATAGCCGGCCGGCACGCCGATGAGGAGCACGATGATCAGCAGAGTGAGGGCGCGCCGGCGGTTGCGGTGACGGCGGTCCTCAGGCGGGCCGGGCGGCTCGTCCGGCGCCATGGCCTGACGGGGCAGGGAGGCGGTCACAGGGGCCCCTGGGTGGCGCGGCGGGTGGTCTCGACGAACTTCTCGAAGCGCTCGTACCGTTCGAGGCGGCGCCGGTTGGCGCGCCGGAAGCGGCGGGCGACCAGCCGGGCGAGGTCGGCGGCACCGACCATGCCGGCCTCGGGGCCGAGCTGCGCGCGGGCGATACGGGCCTCGGGGCGGTAGCCGCGGCCGGTGAGGTGGCGGCGGAAGGCGTCCCGGGCCGGGCCGATCAGCAGGTCGTCGGCCGCGGAGACACCGCCGCCGATGACGAAGCAGGAGGGGTCCAGGGCGGCGGCCAGGTTGGCGATGCCGACGCCGAGCCACTGGCCGATGTCCTGGAGCAGTTCGATGCACATGGCGTCGCCCTCGCGGGCCAGCTGGGTGATCATCGGGCCGGTGATGTCGGCGATGTTGCCCTTGACGTGCTCGATGATCCCGTACGCCACCGGGGAGTCTGCCGCAGCGAGTTCGCGGGCCTCTCTGACCAGGGCGTTTCCGGAGCTGTACTGCTCCCAGCAGCCGCGGTTGCCGCACGGGCAGCGGTGGCCGCCGGGCACGACCTGCATATGGCCGAACTCGCCGGCGACGCCGAACTTGCCGCGCTTGACCTGGCCGTCCTCCAGGATCGCGCCGCCGATGCCGGTACCGAGGGTGATCATGACGAGGTGGTCCTCGCCACGCCCCGCGCCGAAGCGCCACTCCGCCCAGGCGGCGGCGTTGGCGTCGTTGTCGACCAGGACGGGGACGGCCAGCCGGCCCGCGAGGCGGTCGCGCAGGGGCTCGTTGCGCCAGGACAGGTGGGGGGCGAACAGGACGCGGTTGCGTTCGGCGTCGACCCAGCCGGCCGCGCCGATGCCGACGGCGTGCACGTCGTGCCGGTCGGAGAGGTCCAGGACCAGCTCGGTGATGGTGTCCTCGACGACCTTGGGGCTCTTGGACTTGTCCGGCGTCTCGGTGCGGATCGTCTCCAGGATGTTGCCGTCCGCGTCGACCACACCCGCCATCACCTTCGTGCCGCCGATGTCGATACCGACGGTGGGTACACGGGGGGCCGTGAGGTGGGAACGGCGCTCGCGTGTGCCGACGGTGCGCAGCGCCGGTGCCCGGCGGGAGCCGATGGGGGCTGCTCCCCCGCCGGCTGCGTTGAGAGCCCGGGGGAGTGCGAGGTCGCGGTAGGTGCTCATTGCGGCGATTCTGCCTCACGGTGGGGCCCGTTGGCGCGCGGGGGAGCTATGGGGTGGTGCGGGGGTGCCGGGTGCGGGTGCGTTGTGGTTGTTCGCGCCCCGCGGCGGAGCCGCTGATGTCACAGCCCCGCGCCCCTAGGGAGAGGCTTCGCCCTCTCCCTAGGGGCGTACCAGTAGTTGGAACTCGAAGGAGTAGCGCGTGGGGCGGTAGGTGTGGGTGCCGAACTCGACGGCGCGGCCGGTGTCGTCGAAGGTGGTGCGCTGCATCGTGAGGAGGGGGGCGCCCTCGCGTTCGGTGAGGCGTTCCGCCTCCTCGGCGGTCGCTCCGCGGGCGCCGATCGACTGGCGGGCGCTGTGCAGGGTGATTCCTGCGGCACGCATCAGCCGGTACAGCCCGGTGGCCTCCAGCTGGGCCGTGTCCAGGTCGAACAGGCCGGGCGGCAGATAGTTGCAGAGGTACGCCATCGGTTCACCGTGCGCCATGCGGAGCCGTTCCACGCGGTGTACGTCGCTGTCCTCGGCCACGTTGAGCGCGGCGGCGACCTCCGCGGAGGCCGGCACGACCGTGTTGACGAGGACCTTTGTCGCGGGGCGCTGGCCCGCCGCCTCCAGGTCGTCGTAGAGGCTGCTCAGTTCCAGTGGGCGTTTGACCTGGCTGTGCACGACCTGGGTGCCGACCCCCCGGCGGCGTACGAGCAGACCCTTGTCCACGAGGGACTGGATGGCCTGACGCACGGTGGGGCGGGACAGACCGAGCCGTCCGGCCAGCTCTATCTCGTTGCCCAGCAGGCTGCCGGGGGTGAGTGCTCCGTGCTCGATTGCGGCTTCGAGCTGCTGGGACAGCTGGAAGTAGAGCGGCACCGGGCTGCTCCGGTCCACACTGAGTTCCAGCGGCACTGTCGGATCCACATCTGGTTTCGGCACGGCCTGAGCGTAGCTCCGGTGGTTGTTGACGGGAAGTCGTGTAGTTCGGTTGTCCGGACATACGCATTGACAGCGTGGCTGGTCGGACCCCAGTTTGGTTCTCATGCGCATCGGAGTCATCGGCACGGGCCGCATCGGTACATTCCACGCGAACACCCTCAGCCGTCACCGCGAGGTGGGGGGATCCCTCATCGTCACGGACGCGGACAGCGGGCGGGCGCAGGATCTGGCCCATCGTTTAGGAGCGACGGCCGCGCCGGGCGTCGACGAGATCTTCACCTGGGGCGTGGACGCCGTGGTGATCACGGCGGCCACCTCGGCCCACGCCGAACTGATCGGTCGGGCAGCACGCTCGGGTCTCCCGGTGTTCTGCGAGAAGCCCATAGCGCTCGACCTGCCTGCCACCCTGGCCGCCATCGCCGAGGTGGAGGCGGCGGGGACCATCCTTCAGATGGGCTTCCAGCGCCGCTTCGACACCGGCTACACGGGTGCCCGCGAGGCGGTGCGTTCCGGGAGGCTCGGCCGTCTGCACACCGTCCGCATGATGACGTCGGACCAGACGCCGCCCGCGCCGGAGTACCTGCCGCTGTCCGGCGGGCTGTACCGGGACACCCTGATCCACGACTTCGACATCCTGCGCTGGGTGACGGGGCGCGAGATCGTCGATGTGTACGCGACGGGGTCGGACGCAGGGCCCCCGATGTTCCGCGAGGCGGGCGACGTCGGTACGGCCGCCGCGGTACTCACCCTGGACGACGGCACGCTCGCCACGGCGACGGCGACGCGGATGAACGGCGCGGGCTACGACGTCCGCATGGAGCTGGCCGGCGAGCTGGACCAGGTCGGCGTCGGCCTGGACGACCGTACGCCGATCGCGTCGACCGAACCGGCGGGACCGCCGGCCGCGAGCAAGCCGTGGACGGGCTTCCTGGAGCGTTTCGGGCCCGCCTACGAGGACGAGCTGTCGGCCTTCGTCGAGGTGGTGCGCGGTGAGCGTGCCAACCCGTGCGACGGCCGGGAGGCACTGCAGGCCCTGCGCGTCGCCGAGGCCTGCGAGCTGTCCAGACGGGAGCGCAGACCCGTACACCTCGCCGAGATCCCGGGCGGGTGGGACTGAGGGCCCGGGCGAGCAGCAGGGAACGTACGCTCTCGCCGGCTAGGGCTGCCCGTCCTCTTCCAGGAGTCCGGCGTCGTACGCCAGCAGGGCGATCTGCACCCGGTTGTTGAGGTCGAGTTTGGCGAGGATGCGGGAGACGTGCGTCTTGACGGTGGCCACGCTCATGAACAGCGCGGCGGCGATCTCGGCGTTCGACCGGCCCTGGCCGACGGCGACCGCGACCTCGCGTTCCCGGTCGTTCAGCGCGCCGGTCCGGTCCCGGGCGTCGGCCCGGCGGGTGTCGGCCGTGCCGCCGGCCGCGTGGGCCATCAGCTGACGGGTCACCGCGGGCGACAGCACGGGGTCCCCGGCCGCGACCCGGCGGACCGCGGCGAGGATCTCGGCGGGCGGGGTGTCCTTGAGGACGAAGCCGGCGGCGCCCGCGCGCAGGGCGCGCAGTACCTGGTCGTCGGCGTGGAAGGTGGTCAGGACCACGACCTGCGGGGCGTCCTTGCGGGAGCGCAGGCGTTCGGTCGCGGTGAGTCCGTCGACCGTCGGCATCCGGATGTCCATGAGCACGACGTCCGGGCCGGTGCGGCCGACGAGGGCCTCGACCTCGCTGCCGTCGGCGGCCTCCCCGACGATCTCGATGTCCTCGGCGCCGCCCATCATGAGGGACAGCCCCGCCCGTACCAGGGGGTCGTCGTCGACGAGGAGCAGTCTGATCACGGTCATGGCCCCACGTAATCACGGTTGTGCTGCGTCCGGCGGTGCGCGGGCGGACGTCCGGCTAGATTGCCGACCTGAACTCCGGTGAAACGAGGGGCCTTTCGTGCGTTACCGACTGCTGGGCAGGACAGGCTTACGTGTCTCCGAGCTCTTCCTCGGGGCCATGACCTTCGGAGAGCAGGGCGGGGTGGGGGCTCCCAAGGACGAGTGCGCGCGCATCCTCGACGCGTACGAGAACGCGGGTGGGAACGTCGTCGACACGGCGATCAACTACCGTGGTGGTGCGAGCGAGACGATCCTGGGCGAGCTCCTCAGAGGGCGGCGCGACCGGCTCGTGCTGTCCACGAAGTACACGATCTCGCGCGACGGCGCCGATCCCAACGCCGCGGGCAACCACCGCAAGAATCTGACGTTGTCCCTGGAGACGAGCCTGCGCCGCCTAGGCACGGACTACGTGGACGTGTACTGGGTGCACATCTGGGACCGGGCCACGCCCGTCGAGGAGACGATGCGTGCCCTCGACGACGCCGTGCGTTCCGGGAAGGTGCTGTACGTCGGCATCTCGGACGCCCCGGCGTGGGTGGTGTCCCGGGCCAACACCCTGGCGGAGTGGCGGGGTTGGTCGCAGTTCGCCGCGCTCCAGGTGCCGTACAGCCTGCTCAGCCGGGACGTCGAACGTGAACTGCTGCCGATGGCGGAGGCGTTCGGGATGTCGGTGGCGGCCTGGAGTCCGCTGCAGAACGGCATTCTGTCCGGCAAGTACACCCGCGCGCGTGGTATCGCCCCCGACGAGTCGGTGCGGCTCTCCGCGGACGCGGTCGGCGAGCGTGAGCACGCGGTGGCGGCGGCGGTGCAGTCGGCGGCGGACGAACTCGGCGCGTCCCCCGCGCAGGTGGCCATCGCGTGGACGATGGCGCACTCCCCCGCCGTGCACCCGATCGTGGGCGCGCGCCGGGTCGAGCAGCTCACGGACAACCTCGGCGCGGCCGATCTGACGCTCCCCGCCGACCTGGTGGCCAGGCTGGAGGAGACCACCGGATTCCGGCCCGGTTTCCCGACCGAGTTCATCGAGGAGACCTCCGCCTGGGTGTACGGGGAGGCGGGGCAGCGGGTGGTACCGCGTACGGTGCGCGGCTGAAAGCACCCTCCTCTTCAAAGAGGTGGTCCCGTCACGAACGAGGTGCCGTCAGGCGCCCCACGGCAGCCAGGCCCGGACGGCGAATCCCCCGTCCGGCTCCGTGCCGTGTTCCAGCCGTCCGCCCGCCAGGGTCGCTCGCTCGGTAAGGCCGATCAGGCCCTGTCCGGAGCCGGGGACGTGCGGCACCTCCCCCGGGGGTGCGGGATTGCGTACGGAGACGGTCAGGCCGTCGCCCGGGGCACCCGTGAGGGACACCGTGACCTCGGCGCCGGGGGCGTGTTTGCGGGCGTTGGTGAGGCCCTCCTGGACGATCCGGTAGGCGGTGCGGCCGATGGAGGCGGGTACGGCGGCCGGGGCCGTCACCCGGCTGTCCAGCGCGACCTTCATACCGGCCTCGCGGGATTCGGTCACCAGGAGGTCGAGCGCGGCCAGCGTCGGCTGCGGGCGCCCCGCCTCCTCCGGGTCGCCGGCCCGCAGGACGCCGATGATCTCCCGCAGGTCCTGGAGGGCGTCGTGCGCGCTCTCCCGGATGACCCCGGCGGCCCGCGCGACCTCCTCACGGGGTGCGTCGGGGCGGAACTCCAGGGCGCCGGCGTGGACGCTCAGCAGGGTGAGGCGGTGGGCGAGCACGTCGTGCATCTCGCGGGCGATGGCCTCGCGGGCGAGCCGCTGCGCCTGTTCGGCCCGCAGCGCCGCCTCCGTCTCGGCCCGCCGCAGCCGGTCGCGCAGGCTCACCGT
Organism: Streptomyces turgidiscabies Car8; assembly: GCF_000331005.1. Classification (GTDB taxonomy): domain Bacteria; phylum Actinomycetota; class Actinomycetes; order Streptomycetales; family Streptomycetaceae; genus Streptomyces; species Streptomyces turgidiscabies. The sequence goes on along the minus strand of NZ_AEJB01000442.1, from coordinate 12,148 downwards.
GAGCTGGCGCTTGGACCGCACGAACATGCCCCAGCCGACGGCGGTCGCGGTCAGCAGGACGCTGAGGACCACCGCGGCGAGGTACGGCAGGTCAGGGTCGGGGCGCAGCCAGTAGAAGAACGGGATCACCACGACGGAGGCGCCGCTGACCAGGCCGACGTACCGGAAGGGGCGGTGCACGGCGAGGGAGAAGAGGGCGACCAGGCCTGCGCCGCCCGCGGTGCCCGACACGAGGCCGGCCGCGAGCATCGCGACGGCGAGGCCGAGCGGCCAGCGGCGCCGCAGCCATACGGCGGCACAGGAGAGGGCGCCGACCCACTGGTCGACGGCGGCGACGGCGTGCGGGGTGTTGGGGTCCTCGGCCAGGGCGACCGCGCCCAGCACGCCGACGAGGACGGCCAGCAGGAAGCAGGTGAAGTCGACGACCCAGTCGCGGGCGGTGCGCCGGGGCTGTGTGGACGCCCCGAACCACCCGGCCCGCTGCCGCGCGGAGCCGGAACCGCTGCCGGCACCGGTATTCGCGACGGGGTCGGCGTCGAGGCCGTCGAGCACGGCGGACGGGAAGAGCCACCGTCGCCCCGGGAACGCCGTCGCGGTCTCGGGAACGACCTCGGGAACGGTCTCGGGGCCGGATGTCGACCTGTCACCTCTCACAGTCGACAAATCTATGGGGTGATGGCCCGAGCCACCCCCGCCGAGCCGCGATCGTCGACCAAAGTCACGCCGACGCAGACTTTCGGCGCGCTGCCCGGGAGCGACCGGCGACTTCGGAGGAGCGGGCCTCGCCCCGCGGCCGATGAAGGCGGCGGATCCGCGGAGCGAGGATCCCGGTATGAAGCAGTTACTGGAAATCGCCGGCTTCATCGCGCTGGTGCAGGGCGCCGCCGGTCTGCTGCACGAATTCACCGATCTGCGCTGGGGTCTCGTACAGAAGCTCGGATTCCTCGACGGCTACGAGATCTACGCGAGCGTTGCACTGCTCGTGCTGTCCCTCGCGCTGTTCGCCGCCGCCGAGAGCCGGAAGTCCGGGTGACCGAAGGGGGGAACCTGGCGGCCACGGGTCAGCCCGCGATGGAGTCGAGCTGTTCCGCGGCCGGGCGCAGCGCCCAGAGGTCACCGCCCGGCGGCTCCTCCAGCAGGGAGACCGCCCGCCGCGCCCGTACGTCACCGGCGTCGGCGGCCGCATGGACGATGTCGTCCGCCGCGTAACGGAGGAATCCGAGCTCCTGGTGCGGCCAGGCGGCCGTTCCTGTCGCGGCGGGCAGCAGGTAGTCCACCGCCTTGAACAGGCTCTGCCCGTCCGGGCCCCGGTACGCCCACAGGTTCACGCCGACGTGCCGGCCGATGGCCGCGAGCCGGGTGTGGGCGACCAGGGCGAAGGTCGAGTAGTGCCAGCTTCTGGTCCGCGCCAGTTCCTGCGGCTGGCTGCCGTCGGATGCGATCTGCCGCGCGACGCGTGTGCTCCGGACGTTCAGGACGGTTCGCCGGGCCAGGTCCCTGTCGCCGGTCGCGTAGGCGAGTGCGGCGAGCTGCATGTCGTAGAAGGTGCCGTGGTTGTTGGTCGCCGCGGCCTCCTCCTTGCCGAAGTCGCTGGTCCTGAGCCAGCCGAGGAAGTCGCGGTTCCACTTCGTCATGCCGGCCCGGTCCTTCCGGGTCCAGCCCGGGGCGCCGGTGTCCAGCAGGGCGAGCGCGTCGAGGACGCTGGTGAAGGACTGCGAGAAGTCGATGATGCCGATGGCGCGGCCGTCGTACCTGCAGGGGATGAACTGCGCGTGGTTCAGGTTCGGGTTCATCCTCGTCGCCGGGTCGAGGAACCAGGTACGCAGCACCTGCCCGGCCTTCTCGGCGTACCGCTTCTCGCCGGTGTAGTACCAGGCGAGGGAGAGGTCGTACGCGGCGTCGAACGTCTTCTCCACGTCCTGGCGGTCGGTGCCGGTGTCGACCTCGGGGTTGCGCTCGCCGTCACGTTGCACGTACGGGCAGCCCCAGGCGTTGTCGCTGGTCGGGGGCTTGGACGGCCACCAGTAGGGAGCCTGGCTCAGATAGTCGTGGACGTCGCCGCCGGGTGCGGGGCGTGGTTTGTCGACGACCGTCCAGGGGCCCTGACTCAGCCATTTGGCGGCCCGGGCCGTCAACGCGGCTACGGTGCGGCGCAGTTGGCGGTCGCCGTGCTCCACGCGAAGCTTGGTCCGGTGGAGTTGGGCGCCGTCCAGTACGGCCGTGTGCGGGATCGGGGACGTGGTCCCCGCCGTCACCCGCGCCGAGGCGGTGGGGACGGCGGCGCCGACGGCGAACGCGGCGAAGGCCACCAGGAGGACGATCGGTCGTGACAGTGCCGAGGGTGCGCTCATCGATCCACTCCGTTCAGGCGGGCGAACGTGCGGGTGGGCGAACATGCGGGGGCGAACGTGCGGGTGGTGACGCGGGGAAGCGATTCAGAGCGCGCGCTGTGCCGCGTGCAGGTTCCGCGGCCGTACCGCGTGCGGGCTGCCGTACAGCTCCAGGCGGGTGTGGAGGCCGCCGGTGAGGTCGGGGACGTCGATCTGGTCGAACTCCCTGACCTCGTCGATGCCGACGGTGGCGGAGTACGGTGCCAGGCCGTCGATCTTGACGAGTCCCGCGCGGCCGTTGGTGACGCGGATGTTCCAGTGGGTGAAGCGGGCGCCGAACAGGGGGCCGGCGCTCACGTCCCCGCCGTGGCGGCCGGTGTTGTTCAGGGTGATGTCGGTACGGACGTTGGCGAAGGGCAGTCCGCGGTGGCTGTCGAAGGTGCCCATCCGCATGTCGCCGCGCGACCAGACGTTGTACGAGGACAGCCCCTCGACGTTGATGCCGTGCAGTTGGGTGTTCGAGGGGGCGGGGACGGTGCGCTCCTCGATGGTGAAGTCCTCGAAGAGGTTGTCGTGCGAGCCCTCACGGCAGAAGTAGGGGTGGTGGGAGCCGCGGCCGGTGACACGTGTCCGCCGCAGGGTGCACGCGGAGGCGGACACGAGGCCGAAGCCGTTGTCGACGTTCCGGACCGTCACGTCGTCCACCCAGCAGTCGTACGCGCCCTGCAGGACGACCCCGTTGTGCCCCTTGTCCAGCAGATGCGGCTGCTGCGGGGTCTCCACGGCCTCGAGAGTCAGCCCCTCGACCCCGGCGCCGGTCAACTCGGCAACATGCGTGGTCAGTTGAGGGTTCCATTCCGGGCGTACGTCGAGTGGCAGCGGACGTTCGAGGGTGACCTTGCGGCACCGGACCCCGGCGATGCGGACGGGCCACTCGTAGGGGACGTACGACGTCAGCTTCGTCTTGTCGTCCCAGGAGTAGGCCTCGGGTCCGGGGCCGCCGCCGCACATGTGCTCCAGGAGTGTGTGCTCCGCGTCGTCGGCCAGCCGGAGGAGGACCAGGGCACCGGGGCGCAGTGACGCCGGGTTGGTCACCGTGATCGTCCATGAGCCCTGGCGGGCCGGGGCGACCGATGTGAGCGGGCGCCACTCGTCACGCCGGTTGCCCGTCCATCCCTCGAAGGGCCACGCCTTCGCCCTGATCGCGGCGACGAGAGAGGACCAACGGGCCCTGGGGGCCAGCCAGATCAGGCCGCCGGCCCATGACCAGCCCGACTTGTCGCCGCCGTAGCGGGAGCCGTACGCGCCGATCAGTTCGGTGAGGTTCTTCGCCGCAAACAGGGTCGTACGGCCGCTGCCGGCGCCCTTGAGGATCACGTTCGACCGGTCCAGGCGGATCACGTCGTCGATACGGAACGTGCCGGGCGGGATGGTGACCGTGCCACCGCCGGCCCGGCCGGCAGCGGCGATGGCACGGTTGATCGCGGGAGCGGAGTCGGTCACGCCGTCGGCCACGGCGCCGAAGTCGCGTACGTCGGCGACAACGGGGCGGCGGGGGCGATGGAGCGCCCCGCCGAAGCAACCCGCGTGGCCGATGTAGGGGATCTGCGGGTGCGTGAAGGGTGTGCGGGTCAACTCCCGCCAGAGGAGCGGGGTTTGGGGTGGCGGTGTACCCGCTCCGGCTGCCGTCGCGATGCCGGCGCCAGCCCCCACGAATCCGGTTGCTACCGCGACGGCGCCGCCCAAGACGGCCCGCCTGGTCGAACTGGAAGTCATGCGCATGACACTGTGATCACCGGTGACGGCTGGATGTGCGTCTCTCATGCCCGTTCGCCCTTCCCATGGCCTTTCATGGATGTGAACGACGTTCAGATGTGCGCTGAGCGGTGAGCATGCCATGCCACACATGAGGGCGAAAGGGCTCGTGCGCTCTTTATCGGCTTGGACCTTTGGAGTGATGGCATGCGCATCTATTCAGATGGGTGAACTTCAAGCAATCGTGATGTGCGGATGCGCCAGCCCCATGCCGAAGTCGATCAGGCCGCCGACACATCGGATCTATCGCAGAACACCCGGAAGAAGTGGGCACGGAGATGCCCGCCTGACCTGAGGTTTCAGCCATGGTGCGCCCCCTTTTCCGCCGCGATCCCCAACAAACCGTTGACGTCATCGGATGAATCTCCTACGTTGCCGAGCGGTCGGGGTTTCACGAAAGCCATCACAACCGTCCCGCGTAGCCAACTGGCGCCCGGTGACAGCTGGTTGAGCTGAGCCATGTGCGGGAATCCGACGAGTGGAGACAGGACATGAGACGCGGACATCTCTCCGTACTGGCCGTCGTGACGGCGCTGCTGGCCTTCCCGGTCCAGGCGGAGGCGCACTCGCAGGCGGCGCGGTCCGGCCGCGCCTTCCACGTCGCCCCGCGCGGCAGCGACCACGCACCCGGCACGCGGGCGAGCCCGCTGCGCACCATCGGCGCCTGCCTCGAACGTGTCCGTCCCGGCGACACCTGCCTGGTCCACCAGGGCACCTACCGTGAGCAGCTCGCCCCTCCCTCCGGCGCCGAGGGTGCTCCGATCACGATCGCCGCGTACGGAGACGGTCCGGCGACCGTCGACGGAACGGAGCCGGTGACGGGCTGGAAGGACGCCGGCGGCGGACTGATCGCCACCGACACCGATCTGCCGCCCGACCCTGACTTCAACGCGGTGTTCCTGGACAACGCCCGTACCGCTGAAGGCCGTTGGCCCAACTCAGGCGCCGATCCGCTGAACGCCACCTGGGCCGAGGCCGACACCACCTCCACCGACCAGCACATCGACGACACCGACCTGCCCGACGCCGACTGGACCGGCGCCACCGTGCATCTGTGGGCGGGCTCCAATCCCTGGGCCCAGCAGACCGGCACGGTCACCGCCGCCTCGGCGGGCAAGCTGGACTTCCAGGGCGGCAACTACCGCTGCCCGCCCCTGTGCATGGGCAACCAGACCTACCGCAACTACTACCTCGTCGGGTCGAAGGCCGCCCTCGACCAGCCCGGCGAGTGGTTCTACGACAAGGCCGCGCACCGGCTGTTCATGGTCCCCCCGAAGGACGGCATCGCCGGACACACGGTGACCGCCAAGCACCGGCTGTGGGGCGTCGACCTGAGCGACAGCTCGTACGTCACCGTGCGCGGCCTGAACCTCTGGGGCACCTCCCTCCGAACGGGCAAGTTGAGTACGGGAGTTGTGGTCGACGGGCTGCACGCCACGTACATCTCCGAGTTCTCCACCCTGCCCATGCCGCCGGACAGCGATCTCGCGGTCGAACCGTTCGAGGGCCACATCGTCGCCTCGCGCATCCTCGACTCGGGCGTGCAGATCCTCGGCACCGGCAACACCCTGAAGAACAGCGAGATCTCGCGGTCGGCGGGCGACGGCGTCCTGGTCCGTGGCACCGGCAACACCGTCACCGACAACTACATCCACGACGTCGGCTGGATGGGCAGTTACACCCCCGGTATCGAGATCAACGGCAACGGCCACACGGTCACCCACAACACGATCCGGCGTACCGGGCGGGCGGCCATCGACACCGCCTGGCAGCTGGGCGGCACCGAGTTCCACGACAACCGCATCGCCTACAACGACATGTCCGAGGCGATGCGCACCTCCCGCGACGGCTCCCCCTTCTACGTGTGCTGCAGCCTGAACGGCTCGGGCACCTCCGTCGACCACAACACCGCACACGACGCCGACGGCCAGAACGGCTACTACGTCGACAACTACTCCGGCCACTTCAGGCTCCATCACAACGTCGCCTGGAACACCGGCAGTCGGGGCGTCTTCTTCAACGGGCACACCGGCCCGAGCATCGCCAACGAGGACCACAACTCCAGTTACGGAGTGGGCGTCAACGTCGCCTCGGTCGCCCTCGGCGGCGCTACGGACGCGTCAGGTTCGTACTTCAGCAACATCGTCGGGCCCAGGCCGGTCACCGCGACGCAGACCGGCAACCCGCTGCCGGTCGTCCGCTCCAACCTGATCAGCGAGAAGCCCGGCTACTCGGACGCGGTCAACGGTGAGCTGTGGCTGACGCCGGGTTCGCCCGCCATCGACGCGGGCGAAGTGGTCGACGGGGTCACGACCGACACCGTGGGCACGGCTCCCGACCAGGGCGCCTACGAGTACGGCGCTCCCGTCTGGTCGTCCGGCTGCGATCTGCCCGGCTGCCGGCAGCGGGTACACCACGGCGACTGGACCGCCACGGCGAGCGACGGCACCGACGTCCGGGCGGCCGTCGACGGCGACATCAACACCCGCTGGACGGGCGCCGCCCCGCAGGCCGCCGGCCAGTCCCTGACCGTCGACCTCGGCGAGAGCAGGACCTTCGGCCGGCTCTCCCTCGACGCGGGCCGTGACACCAGCGGGCAGCCGTACGGCTTCACGGTCTCCGTGAGCCGCGACGGCACACACTGGGGTGAGCCCCTCGCCCGGGTCTCCGGCCGCTCCTTCACCCAGGACGCGGTGTTCCCCCGGCAGACCGGCGCCCGCTACGTACGCATCACGCTGACCGCGAACGGGCCGAGTCCCTGGGTCGTCAACGACATCAGGCTGTACGGGGACGGGCCCGACGCCGCCTCGACGCTCCAGGCCGAACAGGCCACGTCCGTACGGGGAGTGGCGCGCGGCACTGCGGCCACCGGCGTGCTCGGCTCGGGCGAAGGGCTGGGCTTCGACTCGGTGAACATCCGGGGCAGGCACGTCACCGTGCGTCTCTCCTCCACCTGCGCTCGGGGCTGCTCGCTCGGGTTGCGCCTGGACTCACCGGACGGCCCGGTGGCCGCGGTGGTACCCGTCACGGACACCGGCGGTGAATGGCGGGAGCGTTCCGTGGCTCTGCGTCGCGAGGTCACCGGCACCCACGACCTGTACCTCGTGGCGAGGGGCGGGGTCCGGGTCGCCGCACTCGACTGGTTGACGATCCGCCCCTGACCGACGCCTTCGCCTCCGTCGACCCGCGCTGTCCGCCATCGAGTTCGGGGCAGTCAGGCCAGGGCGTTCACCAGGTCGGCGACGACGTCGGGCCGCTCCAGTGCGATGAAGTGGCCCGCTCCCCGCACCTGGGTGAACTCGGCGGCGGGCAGCAGCTTCTTGTTGGCTTCCCGGTCCGAGGGCCGGGACCAGTCCTTCTCCCCGTAGACGAGGTGGATCGGGGCCTTGACCTCGGGATAGCGCGAGCGCGCCGCGATGAGGCTGGGCAGACTCTGGTACACCGCCCGGGCCACGGTCGGGTAACCGGGACGGCCGCCCACCTGGAGAAGTTCGTCGACGTAGTCGTCGCGCAGAGCCGTCTTGTCGCCCAGGCCGCCCTGCAGGACCTTGCTGAGGACGGGCTTGGGCTCCACACCGGCGATCACCGGCCCCACCCCCGGTGCGAGGACGCCGCTGACCACCACCCGGGCGAGGAGGCTGGAGCGGGCGATCCCACCGGAGAAGTCGTACGCGTTGACCGCGACGACACGCCGTACCCGCTCCGGCAGATCGGCCGCCGCCGTCAGCGCGAGCACCGCCCCCATGGACTCCCCCACCAACGTCACGTCGTGCAGGTCGAGTTCGGTCAGGAGCCGTTCGACGCCCGCGCGCATCGCCGGCTCGTCGTACGACGCACCGGGCACGATCTCCGAGTAGCCCATCCCCGGCAGATCCAGGGCGTAGACGGTGTACCGGCCGGAGATCAACGGGATGAGGGAGCGGTAGTGCTCGGCCTGGGTGCGCACCGTGTGCAGCAGGACCAGGGGAGCGCCGGTGCCCGCTCTGAGGTAGCGCAGCGTTCCCTCCTGACCGGCGTGTCCCGGGCGGGGGGCGAGGGTGTGGCTGGTGGTTCCCGGAATGTCGATCGTGGGGCGCGACGTGGTGGTGGGCATCTCGGACTCCTCGTGTGCGAACTGTGCTCAGGGGACTGGGGGTTCGGTCCGGCGGGTTCGGGTCGGCAGGGTCTGTCGGCGGCCCGTGTTCCGGTCCGTGGGTTACTGCGCCAGCTGGGGATACAGTCCTGCGAGGTCTCCGGCGAGGCCCGCCTTGACCTGCCGTGAGATGTCGTCGGCGAGTACCTCGTGCGCTCCCGCCTCGATGCCGTCGAGGGCGCGGGCGGCGACGTCGCGCGGGTCGGCCTTGGGGCCGTCGGCGCCCGCCGCGAGGTCCGTGTCGACGTAGCCCACGTGCAGTCCGGTGACAGCGATGCCGCGCGGCCGGAGTTCCAGGCGCAGGGAGTTGGTCTGTGACCACAGGGCGGCCTTGGAGGCGCTGTAGGAGCCGCCGAGGGCCACCCAGGACAGCACCGAGTGCACGTTGAGGATGTGGCCGCCGCCGTTGCGCTCGATGACCGGCACGAAGGCCCGGGCGACCAGCAGCGGGCCGTAGAAGTTGGTCTCGAACTCCCGGCGCACGTCGTCGAGCGGGGAGCCGAGGAAGGACGCGCCGACCGAGGCGCCGGCGTTGTTGATCAGCACGGTGACATCCTGCGCCTGCGCGGCCGCCGCCGCCACGGACGCCGGGTCGGTGACCTCCAGCGCCACCGGGACGGCGTCGGGATGCGTCACCGTGCGCGGGTCGCGGGCCGTGGCGTAGACCTTGCCGGCTCCCCTCAGGTAGAGCTCCTCCACCAGGGCTTTGCCTATCCCACGGCTGCCGCCGGTGACGAAGACGCTCGCGCCCTTGAGTGATGCCATGACTGCCTCCACAACGAGAAACCGATCGGTTTCCACAACAGTAAACCGATCGGTTTCCCCGCGCAAGCTCACACGCGACGACGCATGGGACACCTACGGCACAGAGGCGGAGGCAGCGGGGCGCCTCGCTGCGGGACCGAGCCCGCACGCAGGGCCGGGGTCGCGGGTCAGCGCAGGTGGCTCGCGTCGAGCAACGTGGCCACGGTGGGCGCGACAAGCCCCGGCAGCTCGTCCGCGCCGATGCCCGCGCGGGCGCTGGCGCCGTCGAAGACCAGGATCAGCTGCCGGGCCAGCAGATCCGGGTCGCTCGCCCCGCCCCGTTCGGCCTCGCGACGGAAGAAGCCCGTCAGGTTCGCCTTGACCCGGTGTGCCACCACGCTGGCGGGGTGGTTCCGGTCCTTGAGCTCGATCTGGACGGACAGGTACCGACAGCCCTGGAAGCCGGGCGAATCCGCCTGCGACTCCAGCCGGCCGAAGACGTGGGCGATTCGCTCACGGGGCGAACGGCCGTCGTCCGGCGCTGGCAGGAGCCCGGCCACGAAGGCGGCGGTGCGTTCCTCCAGGCTCGCCGCCAGCAGTTCGTCCTTGCTCTCGAACAGCTGGTACATCGAACGCTTCGACACCCCCGCCGCCCTGCACAGCGCGTCGACGCCGACGCCGGCACCGTCCCGGTAGGTGAGCGCCGCCGCCGCCTCCAGCAGCCGCTCCCTGGTACTTGACTTCGCCTCGGTGGTCATACCGCGAGAGTAACTCGACTCCGACAGAATGGAAACCGATCGGTTTACGACGCTCTCCCGGGCGACCGCGGCCACTCGACGTGAGCCGCCGCGTGCCCCTCTGCGCGTTCCGGCTCAGTGGGCGACGACGGGCTCGCCCTCCGACGGCGCCAGAGCCGCGTTCGGTATCAGGAAAGCCGCGAGCAGCGCACCGACCACGAAGAACCCGGCACCCCACGCCAGAGTGGCCGTGTAGCCCTCGACCCCGGCCTGCGCCACGGTCAGCGCGCCGGCCCTGTGCGACGACAGGTAGTCGGTCGTGGCCGACGAGGCAACGGTGGTCAGCAGCGCCGTACTGATCGAACCGCCCACCTGCTGGCCGGTGTTGATCAGCGCCGAGGCGACACCCGTGTCCTCGTGGTGCACACCCGCGGTCGCCCCCTGGAAGGCGGTCGTCATCACCCCGCCGAGGCCGAGGCCCAGCAGGATCAGACCGGGCATGATGTGGGCGACGTAGGTGCTGTCCAGTTCGAGCCTCGTCAGCAAAGCCATACCGGACGCGGCGACCAGGAAGCCGGCGCCGATCACGGCCTTCGGACCGACCCGGGGCAGCAGCAGCGAAGGCGCCGTGGTCGACGCGGCGACGATGCCCGCGACCATCGGCAGGAACGCCAGACCGGTCTTGATCGGCGAGTAGCCGATGCTTGCCTCCAGGTAGTAGGTCAGGAACAGGAAGATCGAGAACATCCCCATACCGATGACGAACACCGCCAGGAACGAGCCGCCACGGGTCCGGTCCAGCACGAGGCGCAGCGGCAGCAGCGGATGCGCGGCCCTGGACTCGAGCCGGACGAACACCGCGAGCAGCACCACCCCGACGGCCATCGAGCCGAGGGAGACCGGGTTGGTCCAGCTGGTGGACTCGACGTGCGCGAACCCGTAGACGACGGCGAACAGCGCGGCGCTCACCACGATCGTGCCCGGGACATCGAGTTTGGGCCGCTCGGCGATCGCGGGCCCGGCCAGCAGCAACAGCGCGCCGACCAGCGCGAACGCCGCGAAGATGACGTTCACGTACATCACCCAGCGCCACGACGCCCACTCGGTGAGCATGCCGCCGAGCAGCAGCCCGACCGCGCCGCCGGCGCCGGCCAGCGCGCTGAAGATGCCGAAGGCCTTGGCCCTCTCGGCCCGTTCGGTGAAGGTCACGCTGAGCAGTGAGAGTGCCGCGGGCGCGAGCAGCGCGGCGAAGAGGCCCTGGGCCACCCGGGCCGCGACGAGGACCTCGAAGCTGCCGGCCGCGCCGCCGAGGACGGACGCCCCCGCGAAGCCGATCAGGCCCGTCACGAAGGTGGTGCGCCGGCCGAAGAGGTCACCGAGCCGGCCGCCGAGCAGCAACAGGCTGCCGAACGCCAGCGCGTAACCCGTGATGACCCACTGCCGGCTGCCGTCACTGAACCCGAGGTCATGCTGCGCCGCGGGCAGCGCGATGTTCACGACGGTGGCGTCGAGCGTGACCATGAGCTGTGCCACGCCCAGCACGACGAGCACCCACCAGCGCGTGGCATGTGAGCCACGGCGGCCCGAGTCTGTTTTCCCTGAGGCGGGCGCGCCGGGGTCGAAGGCGGTAGTCATTTTTCCCTTTTTCGCTGGTCGGAGGCAGAGCACCGGTCGGGAAACCGATCTGTTTCCACTAGGAAAACAGATCGGTTTCCCCAACGCAAGCGAAGAGGGTGCGAAGGGGCGGGGGTGTGAGGGTGCGGACTTCGTGAAGCGATCGCGCCGCAAGTTAACTCCGCGCTAAATCATCGGACTTGACGGGAAATTCTGCGGAGTTGTCATTGACATGCCACTGTCTACGCGCGTCATCATGAGGGCATGAGATTCCCCCCACGGATCACTCGCATCGGCGCATCGGCCGCTGTTCTGTCCGCTCTCCTGGTCGGCGGTACCGTCACCGTCGGCACGGCCGGCGCCACCACCTCGGCGGTCGGCAGCATCTGCTACGGCGACCTGCCCTCGCAGGCCCACACCACGCTCAACCTGATCGCGAAGGGCGGCCCCTACCCGTACTCGCAGGACGGCAGCGTCTTCCAGAACCGCGAGCGCGTCCTGCCCAGCCAGAGCACCGGCTACTACCACGAGTACACCGTCAAGACCCCTGGCTCCTCCACCCGGGGTGCGCGCCGCGTCATCACCGGTGAGGAGAACCCGGAGGACTACTACACCGCCGACCACTACGCCACGTTCGACCTGATCGACTACGGCTGCTGAGTCCCCCACGGCTCGGCGTGCCCCCTGAGGCACAACTCCTCGCCCCGCGTGCTCCCCACGGCAGTCGGTCGCGGGGCGAGGCAACTCGGTCCAGGCCGAAGGCAGTTGTGCCGCTT
>NZ_AEJB01000441.1 GCF_000331005.1 Streptomyces turgidiscabies Car8 | reverse complement strand
CCACCCTCCACCTGCTGAATCCTGTTGATGGCGAGCCTCGTCACCTTGCCGGCCTTCGAGGCGGTGACCGCGGCTTCCATCTTCATCGCCTCGATGGTGGCCACCGTTGCGCCGACCGCCACCTCGTCCCCCTCGGCGACGGCGAGCGTCACCACTCCGGCGAACGGCGCGGCGACATGGCCGGGATTGGCCCGGTCCGCCTTCTCCGTCGCCGGGATGTCGGAGGACACGGCGGTGTCGCGTACCTGGATCGGCCGCAGTTGGCCGTTCAGCGTGGACATCACCGTGCGCATGCCGCGTTCGTCGGCCTCGCCCACGGCCTCCAGCTCGATGAGGAGCCTGACACCCGGTTCGAGGTCGACCGAGTACTCCGTCCCGGGACGCAGCCCGTAGAAGAAGTCCTTGCTGGCCAGCACGCTGGTGTCGCCGTAGGTCTGACGGTGTGTCTCGAACTCGCGTGCAGGGCCGGGGAACAGCAGCCGGTTGAGCGTCCCCCGCCGGTCCTTCGCCAGGCCCGTTCGGTCGTCAGAGGTCAGTTCCACCATGGGCTTGGGGGCGGCCCGGCCCTCCAGCGCCTTGGTGCGGAACGGCTCCGGCCAGCCTCCGGGCGGGTTGCCCAGCTCTCCGCGCAGGAACCCGATGACGGAGTCGGGGATGTCGAACCTGTTCGGCGTCGCCTCGAAGTCCTCCGGCGAGACGTCGGCGCCGACGAGGTGGAGAGCGAGGTCACCCACCACCTTCGACGACGGGGTGACCTTCACCAGCCGGCCGAGGATCCGGTCCGCGGCGGCGTACATCGCCTCGATCGCCTCGAAGCGGTCGCCGAGGCCCAGCGCGACCGCCTGGGTGCGCAGGTTGGACAGTTGCCCGCCGGGGATCTCGTGGTGGTAGACCCGCCCGGTCGGCGAGGCGAGGCCGGCCTCGAACGGTGCGTAGATCTTCCGGACGCTCTCCCAGTACGGCTCCAGGTCGCCCACGGCCTGCAGGCTCAGCCCGGTGGGTCGCTCGGAGTAGTCGGTCGCGGCGACGATGCCGGAGAGCGACGGCTGCGAGGTGGTGCCCGCCATCGACGCCACCGCGCCGTCGACCGCGTCCGCGCCGGCCTGGATCGCGGCGAGGTAGGTGGCGAGCTGGCCGCCCGCGGTGTCGTGGGTGTGGATGTGCACCGGCAGTTCGAACTCACGGCGCAGCGCCGAGACGAGGGTCGCGGCGGCCGGGGCGCGCAGCAGGCCGGCCATGTCCTTGACGGCCAGGACATGTGCGCCCGCCTCGACGATCTGCTCGGCGAGGCGGAGGTAGTAGTCCAGGGTGTAGAGCCGCTCGGACGGGTCGGACAGGTCGGACGTGTAGCACAGGGCGACCTCGGCGATCGCCGTTCCCGTCTCGCGTACGGCGTCGATCGCGGGCCGCATCTGGCCCACGTCGTTGAGCGCGTCGAAGATCCGGAAGATGTCGATGCCGGTGGCCGCGGCCTCCTGCACGAAGGCGTCGGTCACCTCGGTCGGGTACGGCGTGTAGCCCACGGTGTTGCGGCCGCGCAGCAGCATCTGCAGGCAGATGTTCGGCACGGCCTCACGCAGGGCGGCCAGGCGTTCCCAGGGGTCCTCGGCGAGGAAGCGCAGCGCGACGTCGTAGGTGGCGCCGCCCCAGCACTCCAGGGACAGCAGCTCGGGCAGGGTCCGCGCCACCACCGGGGCGATGGCGAGCATGTCCTTGGTGCGGACCCGGGTGGCGAGCAGCGACTGGTGGGCGTCGCGGAACGTGGTGTCGGTGACGCCGATGTTCGGCGACTCGCGCAGCCACCGGGCGAAGCCCTCCGGGCCCAGTTCGACGAGACGCTGCCGGGAGCCGGCGGGCGGCTCCGAGTCCGGCAGGGGCGGGATCTTGCCGACCGGGTCGATCAGTTCGGGGCGTTCGCCGTGCGGCTTGTTCACGGTGACGTCGGCGAGGTAGGTGAGCAGTTTCGTGCCGCGGTCGGCGGAGGAACGTGCCGTGAGCAGGTGCGGCCGTCGCTCGATGAACGACGTGGTGACCCGGCCCGCGCGGAAGTCGGCGTCGTCGAGCACCGCCTGCAGGAACGGGATGTTGGTGGCCACGCCACGGATGCGGAACTCGGCCACGGCACGCCGGGCCCGGCCGATCGCGGTCCCGAAGTCGCGGCCCCGGCAGGTGAGTTTGACCAGCATCGAGTCGAAGTGCGCGCTGATCTCCGTACCGGCGTGGGTGGTGCCGCCGTCCAGCCGGATGCCGGAGCCGCCGGGCGAGCGGTACGCGCTGATCCTGCCGGTGTCCGGGCGGAAACCGTTGGCGGGGTCCTCGGTCGTGATCCGGCACTGGAGCGCGGCGCCGTGCAGGGTGACGGTCTCCTGGGAGAGCCCGAGGTCGGCCAGTGTCTCGCCGGAGGCGATGCGCAGCTGTGCCTGGACGAGGTCGACGTCGGTGACCTCCTCGGTGACCGTGTGCTCGACCTGGATGCGCGGGTTCATCTCGATGAAGACGTGGTTGCCCTCGCGGTCGAGGAGGAACTCCACGGTGCCCGCGTTGCGGTAGCCGATCTGCTCGGCGAAACGCACGGCGTCGGCGCAGATCCGGTCCCGCAGCTCCGGGTCGAGGTTCGGCGCGGGCGCCATCTCGACCACCTTCTGGTGGCGCCGCTGCACCGAGCAGTCACGTTCGAACAGATGGATGACGTTGCCCTGGCCGTCGGCGAGGATCTGTACCTCGATGTGGCGTGGCTCGACGACCGCCTTCTCCAGGAAGACCGTGGAGTCGCCGAACGCGGAGGCCGCCTCGCGCGCCGCGGCCTCGATGGACTCGCGCAGCTGGGCGGGTTCCTCGACCCGCCGCATGCCGCGCCCGCCACCGCCGGCGACGGCCTTGACGAACACCGGGAAGCCGATGTCGTCGGCGGCGCGGACGAGTTCGTCCACGTCGGCGGAGGGCGCCGAGGAGGCCAGCACCGGTACGCCTGCCGCGCGGGCGGCGGCCACCGCACTCGCCTTGTTGCCGGTCAGCTCCAGCGTGTCGGCGCTGGGCCCGACGAAGGTGATGCCGCCCTCCTCGCAGGCGCGCGCCAGATCGGGGTTCTCGGACAGGAACCCGTAACCGGGGTACACCGCGTCCGCGCCCGCCTGTCGCGCCGCGCGGACGATCTCCTCCACGGAGAGGTATGCCCGGACGGGATGTCCGGGACGGCCGATCTCGTAGGCTTCGTCGGCCTTCAACCGGTGCAGTGAATTGCGATCCTCGTGCGGGAAGACGGCCACGGTCCGCGCGCCCAGCTCAAAGCTGGCGCGGAACGCGCGAATCGCGATCTCACCACGGTTGGCGACCAGCACCTTGCGGAACATCCTGGATCCCTTCAGCCTGCCGGTGACGCGCCCCATGGTGTCGGCCAGGCCCGGCTCGCGCCATGTGAGCCGGGCCACTCACTCCCACCAGGGGCCCGTTCAGCGGAGTTCGGCCGAGGCGGGGGTGTCATCCAGGAAGCCCCCCGACTGGTGCTGCCACAGCTTCGCGTAGGCGCCCTCCGACGCGAGCAGCTCCTGGTGCGTGCCCTGCTCGACGATCCTTCCGCGGTCGAGGACGACTAGCCGGTCCATGGTGGCGACCGTGCTCAGCCGGTGCGCCACCACCAGCGCCGTCCGTCCCTCCATGAGCCGCCACAGCGCCTCCTGGACGAGGATCTCGCTCTCGGAGTCCAGGGCGCTGGTGGCCTCGTCGAGCAGCAGGATCGGCGCGTCGCGCAGGATCGCCCGGGCGAGAGCGACCCGCTGGCGCTGTCCGCCGGACAGCTTGACTCCGCGTTCGCCCACCATGGTGTCGAAGCCGTCCGGCAGCGCGTCGGCGAACTCCGTGACGTGCGCCGCCTCGGCCGCCCGCCGGATCTCGGCCTCGGTGGCGTCCGGGCGGGCGAACAGGATGTTGTCGCGGAGCGTGCGGTGGAACATCGCCGGGTCCTGCGGCACGTAGGCGATCAGGCTGCGCAGGTCCGTCTGGCGCAGCAGGCTGATGTCCTGGCCTCCGATCATGATCCGGCCGGCGTCGATGTCGGTCATCCGCAGCAGCAGGCGGCTGAGCGTGGTCTTGCCCCCGCCGGAACGGCCGACGAGGCCGATCTTCGCTCCGCCGGCCACCGCCAGGTCGAGTCCCTCGAAGAGCGGCTCGGCGCCGGGGTGGGCGAAGGTCACGTTCTCGAAGCGGACGTCGGCAGCCCTGGACCGCAGGGTTTCCGGCGACGCGGGGTCGAGCACGGTCGGGGAGGTCAGCAGCAGTTCGGTGAACTGCGCGGCCTCCGTCATCGAGCTCTCCAGCCGGCGGTAGATCTGGTTGAACTCGAACATGATCCGGGTGGCGTTCGAGTAGTACGTGAAGGCGACGACAACCGTCTCCACGCCGTGCCCGCCCCCGGCGAGGGTGACCGCGAGCAGCAGACCCAGGGCGTTGGTGAGCACGGACAACGGTGCGACCAACGTGTCGATGCGCAGGTTGCCGTAGTCCCACGACCTCAGCATGAGCCGTCGTGACGCCGCGACCCGGGACCGGTGCTCGGCGGCCTCACGTTCCTCGGCGGCGAACGCCCTGACGGTGTCCATGTTCGTCAGGCTGTCGGCGACGTGGCCCGACACCTGGGCGATGGCCTCCTCGCGCTTGTCGACGAGCGCCTGGCGGCGCCGGATGAGGGGCACCACGCACAGCGCCGTCAGCGCGATCATCGCCAACAGGCCGACCACCAGTAGCGGTTCGTAGCGCCACAGCACCACCGACCCGAACACGAGTGGCACGAGACTGCCCACGACCTGGAACGTGAGGGTGTCGACGAACTCCTCGAAGCGGGAGGCGAAGCTCAGGACCCGCTTGGTCAGCGACCCGGCGAAGTTGTCGTGGAAGAAGGAGGCGTCCTTGGCGAACAACTCGTCCATGCCGATCACGTACAGGTGCTCGATGCCGCGGGCGTCGACGCGGTTCAGACAGTGCAGGCCGATCCGCCAGAGCACCTCCGAGAGCAGCATGACGCCGGCGAAGGCGAGAACGTAGGGCAGTGCCGTTCCGGAGGCGACGCCGTTGTCGTCGGCGATACGGCCGACGAGCTTCGCGACGATCAGCGGCGCGATGTAGGCGAGGCCGATGTTGCCCAGCGCCGGGAGCAGCATCGCGGGCACCGTCAGCACGCGGAGACGGGCCAGCTCCCGTCCGTAGTAGCGAAGGGCGAGGAGCACAGGCCCCTTGCCCGGTGGATCCTTGGGCGATTCAGGCGATCCCATTCCAACCCTGTGGTGTCGTAGGGTGGCCGGCCGCTCGCCTTCTCCGGGGTCGTCCGGGCAGGCGGGCACGACGACGTCGCCCCCGCGGAGCTCGCGGCGGCGCAGACGTGTGAGTACGGGCAGGCCAGAAGTCGCAGTGTCCCGCGTCGGATTCCCCGCGGTCCACGCGTTTTTCTCGGCCAACGGCATGCCCGAACACGGGTACGACCGAGGTCGGAGCGGTGCGTCTATCCTTCGACCGTGGCTGACACCGACACCGACAGCACCCCGATGCGGCTTCCCGACATGCCGCTGCACGATCCGTTCGTCCTTGCCGACAACAGGACCCGCGCCTACTACCTCTACACGTCCAACGACCCGTCGGTGTCGGGCGTGGACGGCACCGGCACCATGGTCTACCGCAGCCACGACCTGCGGGACTGGACCCGCCCGGTGGTGGTCTTCCTGGCCGCCGAGCAGAAGGAGATCTGGGCGACCGACGGCGGCTGGGCACCCGAGGTACACGAATGGGACGGCAGGTACTACCTGTTCACCACGTTGCATGACCAGAACAGACCGCTTCCGGTGCCTCCGCCGAACAAGTGGGGTACGCCGTTCCAGATCCCGGCCTACATGCGCGGCACGATCACGGCCGTCTCGTCCTCGCTGCTGGGCCCGTTCACCGTGGTCGACCCCTCACGCCCCACCCCGCCCGCGAACCTCATGACGCTCGACGGCACGCTCTACGTCGACCCGTCCGGCCGGCCCTGGATGGTGTACGCGCACGAGTGGCTGCAGACCATCGACGGAACGATGGAGGCGATCCGGCTGGCCCCGGACCTGTCCCGGACGATCGGAGACCCCGTCTTCCTGTTCAAGGGCTCGGACGCGTCCTGGCTCGCCGAGGAGATACCCGCCGGCCTGCCGAACCAGCTCCCGCCGTACGTCACCGACGGCCCCCAGCTGCACCGAACCCCTGACGGATCACTCCTCATGCTGTGGTCGACGTACGAGAAGAACATCGTGGGCCGGGACGGGGCCGTCAGCGGCGGCTATGTGCAGACCTACGCCACCTCGGCGTCCGGCGCCATCACCGGGCCGTGGCAGCAGCACCGGCCGCTGGTCCGCGAGGACAGCGGGCACGGGATGCTCTTCCACACGTTCGACGACCGGCTGATGATGGTGCTCCACCGCCCCTTCGAGAACGCGCGGGGCAAGCTGTACGAGATGGAGTTCGTCGGCCATGAGCTGCGGGTGCTCCGCCGACGCGCAGACCTCGACGGCGGCGGCTGACGACTGCCGGCCGACGCCACTGTGCGCAAACGCCGGAGGCCGTCTTCTCATCGCTGAGAAAACGGCCTCCGGTTTCCGACTTTCACAAGTCGGGACGACAGGATTTGAACCTGCGACCCCTTGACCCCCAGGAGTAGAGGTTATCCCTTTTGTCTGAACATACGGCCAGAAATCAGGGTGCACAGCGTGCGGTGCCGAGCATGGTGTTCAGGTGCGCGGAGTCCGTCTGGTCCCCAACTGGTCCCCACGG
Source organism: Streptomyces turgidiscabies Car8 (assembly GCF_000331005.1). Taxonomy (GTDB): domain Bacteria; phylum Actinomycetota; class Actinomycetes; order Streptomycetales; family Streptomycetaceae; genus Streptomyces; species Streptomyces turgidiscabies. Next base: position 58,443 of record NZ_AEJB01000441.1, on the reverse strand, counting down.
GGCATGCCCGTGACGCAGACGCCCGGGGCCGCCGACAGGTCAAGAGGCTGGCTCGCCAGGGCCTGTCACGGCGTGAGGTCTGCGGCCCTTGCGCCTGTTCGAGGGGATAACAGAGAAACTATCGGCACCTCGCTGGCCACCGCGATACGTAGCCACCCACCACCCGCTAAGACCCTCCTCACTCTCCTTGCGCAGGTGCACTCTCGGGGTAGGCTGCCTTCAACAGGTCTGCCATGCGCCGGATCTCCGCGGGGTCTTCGGTCCCGGTGATAGTGATCTTCTGCGATCCCAGGCGAACGTCAACACCTTCTACGGTTCCGCGGGATGCGCACCATCGCTTGATCGTCTCGATGGCCGACGGCAGTGCGAGAGTGCTGGTAACCCCCAACGTCAGAATGTCGAGGGCGTCCCCAAGCGTGTCTTCCGCAGGCGCCGCCGAGGCCCACCGAGCCCGACCGACGCCGCGAAGTTCAGGGTCCCGGGAGAGAAAGATCCGAAGACCGTCCGGAACCTTCGCACCGGTCTCCGTGATGATACGAAGTTGCACTTCGGTCATGGCCACCCCCACTTGCTGTTCATCACGAGTTCCACTCGGTCTCCATCGCGGCCGATCTGCCGCGACGGCTCGGGCCAACCCTGCTCCTGACAACTGGCCCGCACATGATGGAACAACGCGTCCGTGTCGATCACCGGGGGACCGCCCTGGATTCCGCCGGTCAACGTACGGATGATCTCCCCAGTGAAGGTGGTGAAGTGGTCGCCTCGGGGAGCGCGGGACGCGTTGGTGGCGTTGGAGGACGTCATCACGTAGGTGCCCTCGATCCGTGCCGCGCTGCTCAGACCCGCGGAGAGGATGTCGAGTGCCGCCCCGCTGTAGCAGCTGTCCAGGACCAACAGGCGCGAGCCCACCGGAGCGTCCGCCACCTGGTCACGGATTCGGTCGAACTCCATGGCGGTCCAGACCTTGTCCTGGTTCGAGTCGACCAGACCGAGCAGGAGGCGTCCGTTGCGAGGATCGGTCCAGCCATGCCCGGCGAAATAGATGAAGAGACCACCGGACCGGGGATCCGCGGCGTCCATGGCCAGGTCGATCTTCTCGTGCACCTGTGTTGCGGACGTGGGGTTCTCCAGGGTGTACACGTTGCCGCGCGGAATCCCCAGCCCGGTCAACGCCACCTCGGTGAGCGCGGACAGATTGTTCTTGATGGACGGCACCGGCGGCAGCTGGGTGTAGTCGGATACGCCGATCATCACCGCCGCGCCAGTCGCCCACCGTTCCAGCGGGCCGAATCGCCGAGTGTCCGCCGGAAGCATTCGACGCCCCTCGATCGCCTGTTCCGTGTCCCACGGCGCAAGCCTTTCAAGGGCCTTGACCAATTCCAGGCGCACTTCGCTGCGCGGCTCCGCGCGACCCGTGATCCACGCACTGACCGCGGCCCTGGTCAGACCCAACTCCTGGGCCAAATCCGACTGAGTGATCTCGGATCGCCTCAACTGCCGGGCAAGCCAAGGCCCGAACCGGTCATCCGGTCTCGCCGATGGGCGGGGAGGGCCCGGGACACGAATCCTGCGTCGTGGTGGCGGCGGGGGTGCGAGTGAACCACCGTACACCGGTGGAGAGGCCGGGCCGGCGGCCTCTCCCCTGGCCAGGGCGTCTTCTTCAGCACTCTCACGCTGTGCTCGGTCCAGGAGGCTCAACCATTCCGACTCGTTCAGCTCCTCGCCCGCCCATTCGCTCCATACGGTGATCGCGGCGAGGGCCTGCTGGGTAACGCTCCGTGAGGGAACTCGGCAATCGGCGAAGCGGGGTGGAGCCCAGTCTCGGACTCGATGAGCCTTGAGGTCCCGTGCACCGAGCAGGCCGCGGGCCCGGGCGTCGAAGACCAAGGAGTCGAGACCGACCGACTCGCCGTCGGCACGCCGGGTACGCTCTGCTCGTTCCCGCAGCCCGTGCAGACTCCTGTACAGCTCAGCCCGTGCCGACACCCTCTACCCCCGTTCCACCATGGAAGCTTAACGGTCATTCTGCCACCGGGGACTCGGCTGCCGGCACCGTCCGCTGATCGACCGAGCCGCCCGCTGCGGCCCGGCGATCACCACCAACCTGCACTCTCAGCCATGCCGCGAACCGGCCACGAACCCCTGGGTCCTCCGAGTCAGCCGGGCAAAGGTTCGGCGTCACCGGTTGTGGTGGGCAGAGGCGGGCCGGGACACCCCTGCGCGCTCGCAACCGGCAACGCCCCCACCTGCGGAAACACCGTTCTGGGAGATCCAAGTCAGCACAGAATCAGCACGGTCAACACAGGTCAGCCCTGAGCATCGCTAGCCGCCCTCCAGTCCTGGAGTCCCTGCTTGAACATGGTCCCCCCGACCTGTCGGCAAGTGTGCTGGATTGGCCCCCCAAAGTCCTCGACCCCGAGTGCGACGATTACGATGCCCGCTCCGAGCGCGACTGCACCAGCGATGATCAGCAGGGCACCCCGCATCTTGACCTTCAGGTCACCGGCAACAACCTCGCCCGACCTGATCAAGTCGATCTTGGCGAGGATGTCCTTAGCTTCCTCGGGCGCATACCCATCGACGTACTGCAGGGCCTCTCGGAGGTGCTGACGAAACTCCTCCGCCTCAACGGGGAGGTGCTCCTTGACATAGCCGACGGTGCTGATCAGCTCGTCCATCTCATCGGCGAACCGATCGAGGAGCTTGACGTGCTCATGGATGTGGGTGAGCAGCGTGGCCATCTCGGTGCCGACGTCGATCAGCTCGCTGGCAGCGTCTGAACCCGGCTCGGGTACGTCAGCAGCCAGCCGAGTTGTCCAGATGCCGTCTAGGCCAAGCACGTATGTGCTTGCGTTGCCAATGCTTACGAGCTGGCGCTGTTCAGCGATCGTCAAGGGCATGCGGCTTGTTCCTCCCTGTGCACCGGCCCAGCAGTACGGCACTCACGTTAGGGGTGCCGTACGCCTTCAACCTGCCAAGAAGGGCCGAGTGGGTGAGGCTTCAGTTGTGGCTACGCCACCGTTCCGTACCCCTCGGGCTTCTGCGAAGCCTCGCCCCCGAAGGGGCCACCTGAGTGAAGACGAAAGACGTATGTACGTAATCGCGTCTTTCGAGTTTGGGGGTCTACTTGAAGAACCCTGCCAGGACATCAGCATTGCGGGGAACTAGGTCAGAGTGCTTCACGGTACGACAAGGGGCAATGACCAGGAGGAAGCGTGGGTATGGTGCCGCCGGCGCCGGTTCGCCCGCAAGGTGGAGGAGTCGTTGACTCAATTCGCGTCATACGACCGAGGATCGCCTTCCTGGAAAACGTCTCGAACATCCGGACGCGCGGACTCGAAGTCGTCCTCGGCGACCTGGCCGAGATCGGATACCGCGCACGGTGGGTGTGCGTACGAGCTACCGCAGCTCAACCCCCTCACCTCCGTGACCGGTGGTTCTGTGTCGCGACCCCTGAAGACCCCGACGAGCAACCTCGGCTCTAACGGCGGCGCCCGCCATCCCGAAGAACGTCGGCGCGGAGGCCACGGCCCCACCCTCGACGACGAGGCGTGTTACCTGCTCCCGTACTCGGAAGCGATCCTCGAAGGTCGCGAGCCGGAGTCACCAGTCGACGGCCCCAACTCCCCCGCGCACTGGTGGGGCGAGTACCTCCCCGCCATCCGACGGTGGGAAGCCGTCACCGGCCGCGCCGCTCCCCCACCTACCGAGCCCGGCCGCAAAGGCGGACCACGCGTGACCGCCGTCTGGGTCGAGAGGCTCATGGGCCTCCCCCTCGGCCACGTCACCGACGTGCCCGACCTGACCCGTGGACAACAGCTCCAGATCCTCGGCAACGGAGTTGTTCCACAGCAGGCAACGACCGCGTACGCGGCACTCCTCGACCTGGGGGTGTGATGCCGAACTGGGCTTCATCCGACCGGCGCGAGAGGTTGCCGGCGGACTGGCCGAAAATCCTGTCGGATTCGCGTCCTGCGTAGAGACGGACACCGCTGCACGGCCCGCGATCAGTACGGGCGGCGCTGCGAGGAACCGGCTACGGACGCGGACCACATCGTGCCCGGTGACGACCACCGAGAAGCCAACCTGAGATCGCTCTGCGGGTGGCATCACCGGGCCAAGTCCTCTCGCGAGGGAGCCCTCGCACTTGCCGCACAAAGACGGCGGATCGACAAGCGCTTCAGACGGACGGAGGCCCATCCGGGCCTGATGTAGGAGGTGGCCCGTGTTCACTGCCGCATGGGTCGGCTGGATCGCCGCCTTCTGCGTGATCGAGGGCGTCGCCCTGTACCGGAAGCAGCCAGGCGACAGCCTGTCCGAGCACGTCTGGAAGTGGTTCCACACCGCGAAAGACACCGTTCCGGACCGGACCACCCGACTACGCCGCTTCGTCCTGGTTGCGTTCCTGGCTTGGCTCTCCGCCCACTTCCTGACGGGCGGGAGGTTCTGACTCCCGCGCCTCTGTAGTGCTCTCCTCGCCCTCGTCGTCCGGCTTGAGAGCGGACAGCATCTCGCGCACCGCACGGATGAGTTCGGGAAGTTGCTTGATGAGCTGAATGAGCAAAGTTACGACCAGGCTCAGCAGACCGAAGACCGCAAGGACGGTCAGGGTAAGGGAATTCCAGTCCACTTGTTTCAGTGCCTTCCAGTTCTAAGAGGGCCGAACTGGAAGCGGGCAGCCTCAGTTCGACCACCGACTTCGTGGTTCGTGAACTGAGAGACTGCCGACGCGCGCAATCATCCTCGGGCGGTGCTAACGCCTTGGCGAGCCGTTCCTCCTTTTTAGCACCAAGGAGCGACCGCTTCCCGCCCCTTGCTCAGGGTGTTCTATGCCGGGGCCAAATGTCCCCTGCGTCACGGGGTCACGGCCACACAGACAACACACCCTCTCCGGGCTCTAAGCCCTAGAGTTACGCCGCCCTGCGGCGGCGTACGTGTCTGACGATACACAACTCGCCACAAGATCATGCGCGTTGGAGGTGAAGCAGGTGCCCGGCCCCGTGCCCAACCGTGAAGCCGACCTCGCCCGCCCGCGCGAGCGCAAGGGCGGAGATTTCCAGTCGGTGACGCGCGGCATCGCCCGGCCCACGAAGGTGCCGAACGGCGACCGTACCTGGCACCCGATCGCAAAGCGCCTGTGGGACGCCCTGAAGGAGTCCGGCCAAGCCGACTTCTACCAAGCGAGCGACTGGGCCCTCGCCTACTCCCTCTGCGAAGACCTCTCCTTCTACCAGAAGTCGGGGAAGCGGTCGGGCCAGATGCTCCAGACCATCTACGGCGCCTTCGAGCGACTCCTCGTCGCCGAGGGCGACCGGCGACGTGTGCGCATCGAACTGCACGAGCCTGAGCCCGAGGAGCAGTCCGCAGCCGTGCTCGCCATCGCCGACTACAAGAAGGATCTCGGGCTTGCCGAGTGAGCGGCGCGGGGCGGCCGTACGGACCGCCCCGCGATTGCCTACTACGCCTGCCGCTTCACGTAGGCGACCGCACCCATGCCCGCCGTGAAGAAGAACGCCGCCACAGCGGCACCGGAGGCAACAGCGGTGAACGGTGCCTGCCCGAGAGCAGCGAAGCCGGTCCCGATAGCGAGACCGGTGGTTACGGAGATCAGGGCGACAATAACTACGTGGTACACGCGGTGGTCGCAGGTTGAAGTGGTTGCAGACAAGGAAGGCCCTCCCATGCTTTGCCAGAGCGTCGCGATCTGAGCCAGGGCAGGGTTCATCCACCACCGGTCAGCTATACGACGTCGCCGCCCAAAGGGCGTCGCCACAGGAGAGCGCCGGCCAGGCGCGCCTATAGAATCTCTGCCGCCGCGCTGTAGTGCTCGGTCATCTGCACCAACGCCTCTCGCCTTCATAAGTCTCTTCAACCTTGGCGAGTATAGCCAACTCATCTGGCATCCACACGCGTTGATGCCAGATGCTCGTAGGGGGTGAGCCTCATCCCCACGCTGGCTCCCGAGGAGATCGACGCTCTCGAACCGACCTTCCTCGGCCCGACATGGGCGAAGGAACCGGACGGCTCCTGGAAACTCCCGGAGCACACGCTTGGTTGGCAGATCGCCGGTTGGTGCGCCGAGTACCTGAAGGCAGAGGACGGCGGCCCCTGGCGCTTCACCCGCGAGCAGCTCCGCTTCCTGCTGTGGTGGTACGCGGTCGACGAGGCCGGTCGGTTCACGTACCGCAAGGGCGTCTTGCAGAGGCTCAAGGGCTGGGGCAAGGACCCCCTCCTGGCCGTGATCTCGCTCGTCGAATTCGTCGGCCCGAGCCGCTTCTTGCACTGGGGCCCAGACGGGCAGCCGGTCGGCGTGCCCCACCCGCAGGCGTGGGTGCAGATCGCGGCCGTCTCTCGCGACCAGACGCGCAACACGGCCAAGGGCTTGTGGAAGCGTGTCCCGAACGTCACTCAAACCGAGCTGGACGAGTGGGACGAACTCGCCGAGGACGAAGACTCGGTGGGGCAGCTCGCCTCCGCGCTGACGCGGGCGTCCGCTGAACCTGCCTCGGTCACCGCGGATTCCGTTGCGGTGGCTGCATGAGCAAGGCGGCGAGGCAGGCCGAGACCGACGAAGTCTCGGCCGCCTTCCATGTCGCGCTGACGCAGATCGGCGCACAGACCACGGCCGAGGCTCTCGCCCTGTGGGCGGATGTCCCGGTCGAACGGCGAGCGGCCACGGCTGGCGCCTGGCTGCGCAAGGCGATCACGCTCGTCATGAGCCGTCGCCGTCAGTCCCGGGATCTCGCGCGGGCCTACTACCGGCTCGCCCGTGCACTCCAGACCGGCCGCACGGTTGCTGACCCCTATCACCCCGAACCGTCGTACGTGACCCTGGCGGACCTGCGCAGGGAGTTCGCCGAACTGGCGGGCAACTACCAGCCGCCCGCTGAACAGGGGGGCGAGGCCGCGACCGTCGCTGACGGGGAAGCCTCGTCCGCCCGCCAAGTCGAGAACGACACCCCGCAGGACGTTCCGGGCCAGGCGCCCGGCAGCACCTCGGGGCAGGCCCTCGACGACGAGGCCGGAGAAGTTCTCGAAGGCGCCGGCACCAACGCCGAGGTGCAAGACGACGAGGACGACCCAGACTGGGAACGCGTCCTCGTCGAGGAACTGGAGGGGCTCCGCGCCGAAGAGGAGCGCGTCGAGCGCCAGGCCGAAGAGGAACTTCGGATCGTGCTGGAGGCCCTCGGCACCGCGAGCCTCGACCGGCGCATGACCCTCGAAGACGCTGACCCCGACGAGGCCCACCGTCAGGCGGGCGCACAGCAGGCCGCAGCCGCCTCGCGCGTCGCGATGAACGGCGGCCGGTCGGCGAACGGGACGCACATGTCGCGCGACCGGCGGGCCCTCGGGTACGTACGTCTGTCCCGCACGGGCACCCCCCGTGCGGCTGGTGCGCCATGTTGATCAGCCGGGGCCCGGTCTACAAGAGCCGCGAGTCCGCCACGTTCAACGACGGCGACCGCTACCACGACAACTGCCACTGCTACGCGATGCCGGTCTGGAGCCGGGATCAGTACCAGTCGAGCGAGCTGACCGCCTTGTCACGGCAATACGAGGCCCTGTGGCCGGAGGTTCACGAGGGGCCACAGCGGAAAGGCCGCAGTGACCGTCTGGCGCCGCTTCATCCGCAGCAAGCAGCGAGCCGCAGCCCAGGAGGCGCGGCAGTCCACTGACACAGCCCCGGAGGCGTGAAGTGCCCGAAGAGAAGCCTGACGAGACGTCGACCGAGGAGAAGCCCGGCGAGACTCCACCCGGCCAGAAGCCGGACGAGGAGCAGAAGCCGGACGACAAGGCTGGTGCCGGCGGGACGTCCACCAGTTCCGAGGACGAGTTGCCCGACTGGGCACGCAAGAAACTGGCGAAGGTCCGTGGCGAGGCGGCCGGATACCGCACGCGGCTGCGTGACGCCGAGACGAAGCTCTCCGAGGCGAAGACGCCCGATGAGGTCGAGGCCGCTCTCGCGGACGTGAAGGCCAAGAACGTCGACCTTGAGCGCTCCCTCCTCGTCTCCACCGTGGCGCGCAAGTTCGATCTCCCCGAGGCCCTAGCCGGACGCCTTCGCGGCGATATCCCAGACGAACTGGAGGCCGACGCGAAGGCACTTCAGGCATTCGTTACCCCTGCGCCCCCGCCCGCTCTGGGCGGTGGACTCAACCCGTCCGACAATGACGACGGAGAGATGGACCCGCGCAAGCTGGCTCGACGTACACGGCGCTTCTAGCCGTCGTCTCGGCTCAGCAGTCCCAACTGCCCAAACACCCATCGAGCAAGGGCAAATGAGCCGATGAAGGCTCCCGCGCCATAGCAGCCACTCTCCCAGAGGCCGTGGTGCGCGACGAGGGCCAGCACCATCACACCCAGCCCTACCACTGTCGCGATAAGCAGCACCATCAGCACGTACTGCTTTGTGAAATCGCGCCCGGACATTTCCCGCCTTCCATGATCCAACAGAGATCATATTTAGGAGTTTTTTGAAGTGGCATCGGTCCAGGTCCGGTTCAGAACACGGGTCTGCTCGACGCCGGAGAGCAACGGCTCTCCAGCACTCCTAGGCGGGAATGGCGTCGACGGTAGCCCGTCCGCCCAACAGGCGCAAATCAGCGGAGAAGCGTAGGGCTGCACCCACGCACGCCAAGCCCATCGGAGGTAAGTCCCATCCCCACCGCACAGCACCAAGTCGTCAAGCCGCAGAAGCTCGTCAACACCGCAGTCGGCACGCTCGAACAGGAACTCGTGATCCCGAACCTGTTCCAGAAGCAGGGCGTCGACCAGTTCAAGGGCGCGGAAAACGACACCATCTCGATGAAGGTCGAGGGCATCCTCCCCTTCCACGAGTACGGGTGGAGGAACGACCGCACGAGCCCGATCGTCTTCGACGAGTACAGCGAGCGGACCATCGCTGTGACCTTCGGCGGCAACGTCTACTCGGCCGTCAAGCTCACCGACGAGCAGAACGACTTCGACATCGACCAGTGGTCCAAGCTTCTGCGCCCACAGTCCAAGGCGGTCGCGCGCGGTCTCCAGCGCCGGGCGGTCAAGACGCTGACCAACCAGACGTACAACGCCGTCATCGGTAACTCGGTCGCGAACCTGCGCGGCGCCATCATCGAGGCCCGGCGCCTCCTGAACGCGTTCCACGCGCCCAAGGAGGGCCGTTACCTCCTCGTCGGCACCGAGTTCGAGTCGGCGCTTTTGAACGACGACAAGCTCAACCTCGCGCAGAACGTTGGCGACGCCGAGGCCGAGTCCGCCCTTCGCCTCGCGAGCATCGGCGACCGCATGGGCTTCCGCATCGTGGTCGACCAGACCATCCCGGCCGACGCCGCGTACGCCTTCGCGTCCAGCGCATTCAACTTCCTGTCCGGCGCCCCGAGCATCCCGCAGTCCGTTCCGTACGGCGCGACCACCTCGTTCGAGAACATCGCGCTGCGCTGGGTCCGCGACTATGACCCGCTCTACATGCAGGATCGTTCCGTCGTGAACACGTACGCGGGCTTCCGCTCCGTGACTGACGTCCTGGTCGGCTGGGACGCGGTCAACGAGAAGGAGATCGTCTCCACTCAGGAGCACTTCGTTCGCGGCATCAAGCTGGCCCTCGACGGCTCCTCGAACTACCCGGCCGCCGCGTCTGAGCTTGCCACCATCACCGGCATCTCCGACTGCGATGGTGTGGACCCCGACCGGCTACAAGGCCGAGACCGACCCGGCCAACGCGTAAACGGTGAGGTGGGCGGGGGGCTGGGACGCAGGTAGCTTGGCTGCCCCCTCCTAGCTCTTCGCTTCGCTCGCTGCGGATCGCTGACGTTCGCGCATTGAAGCGTAGCTACGCCTCAGCCAGGCCACCGCGCTGTCCACGCCCCGGTCAAACAGGTCACGCGCGAAGTCATCTGGACTCACGCCATACCACTGCTTGCAGACGAGAACAGCGACCTCACGCTCGGGGATCTCCAGCACCCCGGCGACGCCAGGAATGCCCTTCGGCTCAGGTGGAGGGGCCGACTCGCCGAGGGCCACCTTGTTCCACCATGCCGCAGTCAAGGTTGCCTCCTTACCTCCGGCCTCCCGTGTCACGGCCTCCATCTGGCTATAGGTCACCCCTTCACCAGCACGCCGCCTCACTTCCGAACTGAACACGCCGTCGCTCATGGTCGTCATCGTTCAGGAAGATCAGCGCCCTGTCTGCCGGGTTGAAGGATCTGCGGTCACCACTCATCGCCCCGGCTACAGGAAGGAGACTGCGTGCCCTATGCCACCCTCGACGAGCTGAAGGGCCGCCTCGACTGGGATCTTGACGAAGACGAACTGCGGATCGCGGCCGGTGCGTTGGAAGACGCGTCCGACCTCGCGGCCACGTACGGCCGTGAGTGGCCCGAGGAGACGGTTCCTCGCCTGGTGCGCACGTTGGTCCTGAAGGCTGCCGCAAGGTACCTGCGCAACCCGAACGGCTGCACGCAGAGCCGGGCCGGGGACGAGATCCTCGCGTGGTCCGATGCACACGGCCGTGACGCCGGGTCCGTCTACTTCACGCGCGAGGAGATCCGGCTCCTGGAAGACCTTGCCAGACGCAAGCGCGGCTTCTCCAGCGTGGTCGTCTCCGCGTGGGGCACGAAGCCCAAGCCGGGTGCCGGCGGATGCGTACCGGTGGACTACGGCGGCGACGGCTTCCCCCTCTTCGGCGACGCAGCGACCCCCTGGTGAGCATGCAGCGCAGGCGCGGCCAGACGGCCCGCGTATGGCGGACGAAGGAGATCGTCGACAACCGAGGGAACACGGTGATCGCCGTGGACGAGGACCACCCCGTCACGGTGAAGGCGGCCTTCATCCCGCAGCGAAGCGGCAAGGCCGAAGTCCCCGGTCAGCAGCAGATCAACGTTACGCGCATGATCGTGGACGCCCATGTCGAGGGCGTCACCCTCTGGTCCCGCGTCGAGTACCAGGGCCGCATGTGGGAGATCGTCACGCCGCCCGCCTACCACCACGGCGAGCGCCGCACCCGGCACTGGTCGATCGATATTCGGGAGCGGCCCTGATGGCAAAGATCTACGAGCGCAAGGGGAAGAGGCAGCTCGAAAAGGCTGGTCGGGGCCGCTCGCTCTTCGTCATAGCCACAGGTAAAACACCCCTACTGAGGTATCAGTTACCTCAATGTGGACGTTCTCTCGGAGGGGTGCACCCTCTGTCCGGGTCTGCTGGACGTGGTGCGGGCACGGTGCTCCGGGTCTTGCGAACGGTCAATATCAAGTGAGCCTTGACGGTGAGGCCGGGCAAATCCATTCCGGCTGGCCCGAGGGCAGGGTGCGACGCTCGGCGGTGGTGAGGTCGCGGCCGAGGATGGCGCACAGGTGGCTTTCCCAGAGAGTCGGATCTCCGTTTTCTGTGGAGCCCGGACGCGGCACTCCGCTACCGAGAATTCGGCTGCACGGTCCTGGTCCAGGACAAACGCCTGCCCGGTGGAGTTAAGTCTTCATATTCCATGGGGGCGTTGGCTTGCCATCGGGGTCCAGCCCCGATGGCCATCGGGAGTCGAGGAGGAAGAAGCGGGCGTTCCCCGCATCGGCGGCTTCGCGGAGGAGGGACTCGACTCCCTTCCCGTCTCCCCTCTCTTCATGCCGCAGTACCAGCGCCCGTAGAGCGTCGACGTTGCCTGTGTCCGCTGCCTCTCGGTACAGGGCTTCAGCGGCTCCTCGGTCCCCAGCTCGCTCCCGTGACACGGCAAGATCCACCAGGGCGTCGTCGCTTCCGAGGCGTGCGGCTTCGCGGTACAACGACTCGGCACCGGTGCTGTCACTGTTTGCGTCCCTCCACCGCGCCAGCTCGTGCAACGGGTGACGCCTGTTGACGTCCGTGTTGACCGTCTCGCGCGCGAGGGCTGCGGCTCCGGCATGGTCGCCCGTCTCGTCCCGCCACCGGATCAGCTCTTGAATGGCGTGTCGGTGCCCCGTATCGGCAGCCTCCTGAAAGAGGCGCTCGGCGGCGGTCATGTCCCCGGCCTTCGCTCGCAGCACTGCGAGATCGCGTAGAAGCTGGGGACGGCACGCGTCGACTGCCTGCCGCGCGATGGCCTCTGCACCATAGGATTCCCCCGCCTTCTCCCGAAGGAGGACCAGCGCGCGTGCAGCCTTAACGTCGCCGGTAGCTGCGGCCTCTCGGAGGAGTGACTCACAGCTGTCGATGTCTCCTGTTTTCCACCGACGGATCGCCAAGTGGCGCAGGGCATTGGAGTCGCCGACGTTGGACGCCTGCCGTGCGAGGGCTTCCGCCTCCTTCCCGTCTTCGGCGTCCTCACGCAGCAGGGCGAGATGGTGCAGGCTGTGAGTGTCGCCCGCGTCAGCGCAGTACCGGAAAAGCTCCTCGGCGGTTACGTCTCCGGCCTTCTGACGTTCCAGCGCGAGTGCCAGCAGGGTTTCCGTGGATCCGGAGTCGGCGAGTGCCCGTGCCAGTGCCTCCGCGTCCGAGTAGTTCGCACTCTTGTCACGCCGCTCCGCAAGGCTCCGCAAGCCCTCCGTGTGACCCGCCTTCGCCGCTCTACGGGCAAGAACCTCCGCCGTACGTTGATCCCCGGCATCGTCCTTCAACAAGGCAAGGTCACTCAAAGCCTCCAGGAACCCGGCCTCGACCGCCTGAGAGAAGAGCTTCTCCGCAGCAGCCGTTTCCCCGGCCTCTGCTCGCCAGACGCCCATCACCCACAACCCCGAGGGGCTGCCGACGGCAGCTGCGTCCCTGGCCGCAGCTTCCGCACCGTCGGGGTCCCCGGCCTCCGCCCCGACCAGAGCCTGTCGGTGTCCACGTCAAAGTCGTGGCTCTCATCGACGATTGCCTCAGCCCCTTGGGGAGCACCAGCCCGCTCGGCACGACGCCGAAGGTGATGGGCCCACTCCAGCCGGTGTCGGGCCTTCGCCGCCGCAGCAAGCCCGTTCAGGTCGTCGCACTGTGTGAGCCGTTCGAAGGCAGCACTCCAGAACGATGCTGGCGGGCAGAGGTGACGTCGAGTTCGACGGCCATGCTGCTCCAGATAGTCGGCGAGCCGGAACATGGTTCCAGTTCCGCCCAATTCAGCGAGCACAGGGCCGCTGTCAGGGGGAGTCCGCTTGGGGCTGGTGTACGCAGAGCGCAGGGGAGCTTGCTTGCCGTGGACAGGCTCAGCAAGTTCGGCCAGAGCGTCTCGAGCCCAGTCCGGCCGCTGGAGAAAACCGTCGTAGTCCTCATCGCCGAGGTAGTCGGCCGCCGCATCGGTCAGAAAGTCCTGGGGCAGGTGCAAACCCATGCCAAGGCGCCGGGCGTCCATGGCCGCCTCCAGTACAGCTCTGGCAGGAGGGCTCGCGGTCAGGTAGCGATGAAGGAGGAGGGGGGCTCCGGCAAGATCCTGTGCCACCCGACCGCTGCCGCGGGCCCGTCCAAGGGCGTCGGCAAGCAGTCGATCACCCGTCTGTGCTCGCCTGGTTGCCTCCTGCAGTGCCTTCGCGTCGAAGGTCTCGGGCACGTGCACGATCCGACCCGTGAGGAGTTCCCGCACCCTGCTGTACGGGTCCGGGGCCTTGGGGGTCGGAGGAGCGATGTACCGGCGTGCGTATTCGGACCACAAGGTGCCCAGTACGAGCACGGGCCCGCGTCCAGGGGCGGTGAGCATGGCGTGCAGAGCGGCGGCGATCCGTTCTCCGTAGCTGTGGTCGCCAAGGTAGTGCTGGGCTTCGTTCAGCCACACGACCGTGCGTGGTCCTACCTGGGCGAGCGCGTCATGCGCCGCCTCGGCACGCGTCGGGTTGAAGGGGTGCCACAATGCCCACCCCTCCGACGCCAACGGCTGCACGGCTTCCCAACATGCCCGGGTCTTGCCTGTCGAGGACGACCCGACCAGCACCACCATGCGCCGTTCGCCCGCCGCAACCGCTGCCACGGAGTCGGCAAGCACCCTGTCATGGTCGCGTCGGACGTATCCGGAGAGCATGGAGACGGATGGGTGTCCCAGACCCACGTCCGACCCGGCAGGATGAACCTCAAGGTGATGCGGATCCCACTCCGCGATCGGCTTCCCCAAACCTTCGGCCTCCTCCGCCGAGGCCGATGTCTCCCCGACGGCGGTGCGCCGCAGGTCCAGCAACTCGGTCTCGGGAAGGCCCAGCGCGTGCGCGAGCGCGGCGATCGTACCCGGAGAAGGGACGGGTGCCTTGGGATTGAACGCCTCCTGGACCGTCGTGCGGCCCAGACTCGCCCGGGCGGCGAGCTGAGTTTTGGTCAGGCCGAGAAGGGCAAAGCCGTTGCCGAGTCGCCTGCGCAACTCGGCGAGCGCCGCGTCCCGAGCCCGCGTTCCACCGTTCACCTACCAAGACCCTCTCGCCCGGCTGCTCGTCGGTGTTCATCTTCCACCGTCCGAACCATGGCGCACACGAGTTCCCTGACTCTCGGATACGTCACGACCATCCCACCAGCATGGAGTCGCAGTGTCCGCTCTCAGTACCCTTCTGATCACCACCGCGCTGGTCGTTCTCTTCGCCTTGCTCGCTGCCAGCGTCGCCGGCAAGCTCGCGCGACTCGACGGCGCCTCCTACCCGACTGCTCTGGCTCGGGCCGCCGTCGCCTTCGCCGCCGTGTTGACGCTGGCGGCAGCCGTCACGTCTGCCCTGGCAGCGGTGTGACGGCACCAGCCGGGGCGCGGGTCTCCTGGACGCGGGTCGGCCGCTCGGTAATCTCCACGGCCGCCCCCACCGCTCTCTGCTGGCCCCGAGGCGCTATGTCGGCATCAGCCCTGTGGACGCCCTGGAGCCGCCAGCGGTCCCACGGAGCGGGCCCGCCAGCCTGATGAAGGACCTGTACGCAATCTTCGACTGAGAACCGACAGCGAGAGCCCCGGCTGAGTGGGACGCCTGAGGCGGGTGCAACGAGAATGCTCGTCGCACGCCGTTTAGCCCACACGGTCGTCACGGCTGTACCACGCCGCCACCTAATCCGTGTCCAAGGTCCGGGTCAAGCCCCGTCACGGCGCTCACTGTGGCAGGAAGACCCCAAGGTGTTGTCCGGTCAGGAGGTCGGCTCGCTGGGGCACATTCTCTCGTTTCTGTGATCTTCTCCATGACCGACGCTACTGTGAGGCAGATCCGTGTATCGGACACTGGTCCCCAGAGCTGGTCCCCAAGCCAACGTCGCCGGGCCCTCTCCCTTGTTGAAGGAGGAGTCGCCTGGGTCATCGCCGACGGGACGTCCGGGAGGCACGTCCAAGGCCGCCAGTGGGTCAAGAGGTCGGTTCGCCAGGGCTGGTCACGGCGTGAGATCTCGCGGCCCTGCGCCTGAGCTCGCGGATGGTGTCCTGCCATTGCCAGGAATCACTGCCGCACCACTCTCCTTCATCATCCAGCTGCCAGGCCGCCAGTTCGTCCAGGCGAGCGATCATCGTGGAGCTCGCGGTGTCGGGAGTTCCGCTCCCGTGGTCGAGTCGCCTTTTGATGTCGTGCAGTCGGTGAGCCGCACGGTAGTAGGACAGTTGGGTGTCGCTGAGCCTGCGCAGGGCGTAGCCACCGCACTTGCTGCACCAGTCGAAGTCGGTGCGCGCCATGAGGTCGGCGACCGTGAGGAGGTCGTCGCCGGCCACCACCGCGCGTTCGTGGGCGTGCCGGCACAGCGGCGAGTGGCCCTTGCCCTCGATCAGAGGGCTGGCGTTGGTGGTGTAGAGCTGGACTGCGGCCAAGGGCCCCAGAGAGAGACCGCTGCCGCTTCGCCAACGGTCGCTGCCGGGCTGCCGGAAAGGCGCGAGGCTGAGGCGGTCCTCAGTGAGCAGGCCGTGCCATACGGCCACCGGCAGCCCGCCAGTCCGTCCGCCGTCCAGGCTTCGCAGGTCGTGCGCGCCGCGCGCCAGGGCCAGCAGGCGAAGATTCAGGTTCCGGTCTTCGGTATGGCGGAGGGTCCGGCGTGTGCCCTCGGCAAGACCCAGTCCTTCGCCGAAATTCGGATCGTGGACGTCCTGGCCGCGACCGGGCAGTTGGGCCTCACGCGCTTCCGGCTCGGGACTCTGTTCCAGCTCCTGCAAGCCGAGCACGCTTCCGGGCAGGTCACGGGCCCCTGCGATGAGGACGCCCAGCCACCCCTTGGCCAGCCGCTTCTCGATGCTGTCCAGAGGCAGTACTTCCGCTCCCCCGCTCGCCGAGAAGACAAGATAGAGCTCGTCGGCGCCTGGCCCAAGTGTGTGCAGCGCACGGAGGTGATCGAGGGTGACCGGGCGCCGGTCGAAGACCGGGGTGTCATCGAAGACACCCGGCCGGACGATGCCCGGCTGCCTTCCCGAACTGCGGTCAGGTTCGGGCAGATCCGGCGCCGCGGCGGCTGGACTGCACGGAAGGCTGCTCACCGGGCTCAGTAGCCGTTCGGCGACGAGATCAGGCACTTCCAGGGTGAGGACGCCGCTCCCCCAGTTGGCATCAACGGTCCACGTGAGCAGCACACCGAGCGTCCACGTATCCAGCCCGTCCAGGAAATCCCGGGCACCGTGACGCGGCATGGCGTGGGATGCTTCCGGCATCTGTGTCGTCAGCCGGCATCTCGGTGCCCGGTCGGCCGGCGTCGCTGCCGCCTGGGCCTGTTCCTCCCAGGAGGCGATCAGGCACGCTGCCTCGGCTCGGGCCTCGTCGTAGCCCTTCCGGTTGCTGCGAATGCCTCGCACGATGTCGTACGAGAGGTATGCACGCGTCCCCGGACCTTCCCAGGGCCGCTCGGCCGCGCTCTGCCACCGGTGCCACAGGTCCGCCAGTGCTCTGGACACCCGGTCATTGCCGCCGAGCACCGCGAAAGCAGGATCCGCGTGCGGAAGCTCGGGCACAGGGAGTGCCGTTGCGGCAGCAGCCACGACAAGCTCCTCCGGGTCTACAAACCGCGCCGCCTGAGACCGAAGCGTCTCCAGGTACCGCGTCTTGACCGTCAGTGACGGCTTCGCCCACTCCTCCAGCCATGGAAAGTGAGCAAGGGTGGCCTGTGCCCGATGCAGGCTCCGTCCCGCGCCGCGCCAGTGGGCAAAGATCAGACCGCGCAGCTCCTCTGCATCCTCACGTGCCTCCCGCCGCGATATGCCGCCTTCCACCTCCTCCTCGTCATCATCGGGGTCGACATCCTGTTCAGTGCGAAGGAGTTCGGCGGCTTCCCGTGCCTCGCGGTCGGACCAGCGTTCCTCCTCGTCCGGCTCCACGTAGGACTGCAACTGATACAACAGCCCCGTTCCGCCGAGAGCCCCGAGGAACATTCCCAGTCCGGTACCCGGCCGGCCCCAGACGCCCCATGCCGCGCAGCGCGAGCACAACCGCCGCAACATCGCCGTCTCCAGCGGCACGTCGGCGGTCCTCACCTCGGACGTGCGCAACTGTCCGCACTGCCTCGACACGTGCAGATTGGCCCCCTTGCTCCTGGCCGAATACACCGTGACCAACGAACCCTCGAACGGCCCGAGCGGAACGTCAGCCAACGACAGCTCGATACCCACAAGACCCCCCGACTCTGCTCCTCGACAACTCGAACCCCGCAACGCCGCTACCCCTTCCAGGCACCAGACCGGCGCCTCGTCCAACCTTTGAAGGACGCCGTTCATCACTTGCATGCTCTTCATCAACACCGACATGCGAGGCCACTGCGTGCACCATGCACTGGTCCCCAGGTCTGATCCCCCGACCGGCGAGGCGTTTTCCCCTCCCGCACGCACCCAGCCATCGCCTGGCGCAGACAAGGAGATCGCAATGTCCGTCAACGAACGCAGACAATGATCAGGAGAAGCGCCGGTTTGGCCAACCGGCGATCCCGTGTTATAACCGCCGACGGGGCTGCCTAAGTGACGAGTGGAACAGGCGGCTTCCGAGCACTTGGCGGCACGTTCGAGCCGACCGAGAGCGCCCAGTCTTCGCCCCTATGCAGGGGACGTTTCTGATCACAGCAGCAAGTCACTCACAGGAGATCTGCCGGGCCGGTCCCCAAAGAGGGCAGAAAAGGGCGGCGAAAACTGAACGTTGAAGCGGAACTCCACCACGTCGTAGAATCAACGACTGCGCACCCCCACTTACAACGGCTAACACAATGAGTTGAGTTGTCGGTGGGTGATGAGGCAGCAGGCGAGTTTGAGGAACGCTTCGTGGATGTCGGCTCTGCGTTCCCAGCGGATGCGCAGGCGTCGGAAGCCGTGCAGCCAGGCGAAGGTGCGCTCGACCACCCACCGGTAGGTGCCCAGTCCGGTGCCGTGCCGGGTGCCGCGGCGGGCGATGGCCGGCACGACGCCGCGGTCGCGGACCTGGTCGCGGTAGATGTCATGGTCGTAGCCGCGGTCCGCGAACAGCGAGTCGGGCCTGCGGCGGGGGCGGCCGACCCGCCCCCGGACCGGCGGGATCGCGTCGAGCAGGGGCAGCAACTGGGTGACGTCGTTGCGGTTGCCGCCGGTCAGCAGGACCGCGAGCGGAGTGCCGTGCCCGTCGGTGATCAGATGATGCTTCGAGCCGGCCCGGCCCCGGTCGACCGGTGACGGGCCCGTGTGGTGCCCCCTTTTAGAGCCCTGACGTGGGAGGAATCGACCACGCAGCGGGACCAGTCCAGCCGCAGGGCCGCATTCAGCTCAGCGAGCAGGACCTCGTGGAGCTGCTGCCAGACCCCGGCCTCGTTCCAGTCCCTCAGACGCCGCCAGCAGGTCATGCCCGAGCCGAAGCCCAACTGCTGCGGCAGGTACTCCCACTGGATCCCGGTGTGCAGCACGTACAAGATCCCGCACAGTACCTCCCGGTCCGGCAACGGCTTGCGGCCCGGATACCGAAAGCGTCTCTCACGCTGCGGCAGCAACGGCTCCAGGCGGTCCCACAGCTCATCCGACACGATCCACGGCGACGTCCCCACACCGAACCGAACGCTCAACTCCCGCTCCGGACACGGCAGCCAGGACCGATCCACCTCTTTGTGTTAGCCGTTGTTACACCAGGCGAACGCGGCCCTCGACCGCCGCCATCGAGACAGAGCAGGTGTCTTCTAAACGCCTGCCCTGTTGTCAGCGGTGGCAGCCAGCAATCACTGGTCTCGACGACGGCCGAACGCTCAGCCGACGCCGACAGGGACTCGAAGTTTCGTGCAAGAGAGCCGTCCAGCAGCCTCGTAGACACGCGGGGGGACCCCTACGAGGCAATGCCTAACTCTGGAAGATCCCGTCCGCCGAACAGGTCGTCGAAGCGGCGGGCTCCTTGCGTAGAAATCAGAAAGTACGGGGCCCCGGAGCCGACAACGCTGTGCGGCCCTTGCTGCCCCGCGATGAGGACATCATGTGGCGCCCATACGTCGAGCCCATCGAATACGTAGTAGACCGGGAGACTGGTCCAGGCAATGAGCTGCAAGTGCGCCAGAACTGCTGAGCGTTCAACGGCATGACGCCCTGTTCGCTGGCTGGTCATCCCACCCTTACAGTCGATCAGCACCAGGTCCCGTTCCTTCGCCGCAATGAGATCCGGAAACCAGCGAATGGAGCTGTCCGTTCTCCGGAGCGCGCATTGGAGCGCCCGGCTCAGTAGACCCTGCCCCCAGAAATCCACTTCCCATCCTCGCCCGATGAGTTGCTCGGCGACGTGCCGCTCGTGCGCATCGCCTATCGCTTTCCGCTGCTGGAAGCTCGCCACGAATGCAGTGTGACCCGCCGAGCGAATTAGGTAACTCTCCGTGGATCAAACCAGGCCAGTCCCACTCTGTCTCAGTAGCTCTCACTGTGTTCGCGCCAGTCCGTGGACGTCCGGCAACGTCCGCAGACGCTCTCCTCAACTTGGCCGAAATGCAACGGGAAAGGCCGCCTATCGACCGCTCCCGATGCAAGGGGAAGCCGTCGCTCTGCGCCCGTGGCACTTCCGTACGCCCCCAAAGCGTTCGAAACTGCGACAACGGCCAATCCTCGCGCACACAGCCGCGACTACATGTGGACGGTGGGGTCTCCAACTCACCGGAGCGGAGCCAACACTGTAGTTGCTTCGCAATCTGGTGCATTACCAGTGCCCACTCACTCCGCAACGACGGCATCAGGCTCAGAAATCACCCACTACGGAAGCTGGACGGCATGCCTGGCCGTTCGCCCTCCCTGACACCTTGACGACGCCTTCATACAGAGAGCTGGACGTGCACACCCAGCCAGCCAACCGCCTTCAAGTCACGGACGAGCCACATAGGCAAGCTCAGTCGCCGGGCGGGATGAGCCAGTGGACAGTTCGCGATCTACGTAGTAGGGCCGATGGAAGTTCGTCTTGGAACCGACCGGCCCACCGGGGAACGGCGAGGTAGGGCCGAACCCCGGCTCGGTCCACAGGTCCAGGTCCACCTCAGGTGGGTCATTGCGGCGCCCTGCGGCCTTGGGACGGAGGGTATGGATCAAGCCGCTGTGCGACCCGTCCGTGTCGTCCTCCGGCATGACCACCATGCCTTCGGCACTCACGGGCAGGGCGCTGTACAGGCCCAGCGCAGAGGCGAGGGACGGGAAGTTCAGTTCGACCAGCTGTCGGTAGCCGATGAGGGCGTCCCGCAGAATCTGCCTGGTGATCCTCAGCGTCAGCAAAGGGGAATACCCCTGCCACATCCGTCCACGCCGCGGGATTTCCTGATCCGGTTCGCCGTACGGTCTGCGCAGCACCTCGTCGGTAACACCGGCCAACTGGGAGTGCAACCACCGGATGTCCGCCGAGTCGTAGGTGTAGCCCGCAACTTGATGGGTGTACCGCGCGGATGTCCGCACACGTTCCATCATCGCCTCAACTCGCCGGCGCACTTCGGGCACGGAGACGCCATCGCGGGGCACGTTTCCCTGGCGGAGTCGCTGCGCGAGGTGCCACAGCCGCTCATGGGCCAACGGAGAATCCGGCGGCACCAGAAGAGCACCACGTCGTACTACACGCTCAAGGGGCTCGCGGATCCGTTCACGGGCCCAGTCCCACCTGCCCAGCGGATCACCGGGAAAGAGGTGCTGACTCCACCATCGCCATTCGTTGTCTTCCCGGTTCCTCGGGTGTGAGACCAGTGGAGTCACCGCAGGCGGCTCGGAGGAGTATCTCGACGGAGAAATGGCCACCCAGCCATCCTTCACCCACACTCCCCACCGCGGCAGCCGTCCATCCCGCATTTCAACCAGCGAGCCGCTCAGCGGACCGAATCCCTCGACAAGAGCTTCGAGCGCCTCCCGCAGCCAAGTGCCTACGGTTTCAGCGGTTCGGAGTTCGTCGTCGTCCACCCGGCCCAGTCCGGCGATGGAGGTCCTGGCCCTGTCTTCAGCCTCGCGCATGCCATGGTGTTGCTTCTTGCCTCGGGCGATCTCGTCGAACGTCCAGGAAGAGGCTGCGGGGTTGGCCCGAGCAAGGCGGAGCATGAGGTTCTCCGCTTCGTCCGGGGCACTCGCGCTCACGGCGAATGCGATCGCGTAGCGCCACCGGGGGAACGCGTCGGCAGTGACGATCTCCTCCAGCAGTACGGAGCCCTTGCGCAGAGCCTGGGCGCCAAAGTGCTGCTCGAAGACAGGCAGGGCGAAGCGGAGTCCCGCAGCTTCTTGAACGACCAGACCGGTATCGGTCAGCTCCCACACCTCGGCTTCATGCCCGAAGTGCTGAGCGGGGACTGGACCTCCAGCATTCAGGAGGTGTACGGCGAGACGAGCAAGGCGGTCCCAGGTCTGTGACGTTTGGGAGCCTCTGCGCCGTCCTTTGATGACGGACTCGGCCAGACCAACCAGCAACTCCAAGTTGGACACCCGGGCGTCTTCACCGGCCAGGAGGCGGGAGGCGACGGACAGGGCTTGAAGGGGGCTGGTCAGCAGGTCCTGCACTTCTCGCTCTTCGAAAAGCATGCGCGCGTCGTCGCCGATCACAAGGTCCAGAAGTTCCGCGCCTCTCCGCACTGGCCACGGGGAAACCTCGTGCACCACAGCCCTGCCCAGCTCGATTCCAGGTCTGCACGAAGCGAGAATCCGGGCGGTCGGGTGGGCGGCCAGCAGGAGCCTGGCCTCATACAGGAGGTGTGCTACCTGCTCGGGTGAGATCCGATCAAGATCGTCGATCACGATACGTCCGAGTCCACTCGCCGGCTCGCCGCCCGCGCGCGTGATGGCATCGAGCAGATCTGGTACGGCCTTGCCCGCATCCACCCATACAGGGATCACGACATCAGGGTCACCCGCCGCCTCGCGGAGCCCTTCCCGCAACCAACTCTCGGCTTCCTCACTCTTGCCAGCCCCCATGGGCGCAACCAGAACCGCCAGAGTACCGGCGGGGACAATCACCGCCGGCAGTGAGGATTTGTCAGCCCAGTCCAGAACGGCACCGGCACGCTCCTCGGGCACAAGACTCAGTCGTGCCTCACGGCGGTGCTGCGAGGCACGCGCTGCATCAGTGAGGGCATCTGACCTGGACTTGTGTCCGGCGGACACTGCGTCGAGCAAATGAGCAAGAACGTCACCGGAGGTGATGGCACCGGCGTAGGTACGGCGGATGGAGTCGTACCGATCCAGGTATCGGCACAGCTGGTCGTGGTGCCACACCGCCCAGCCCTTGAGCCCAAGGCGTGCCGCATACGTGGACACGAAACGCTCAATCTGGGCAATGCCTCCGCTGCCCGGCACGGGAGTCAGGATCACATTGGTGGTGAAGATCAGGTACTCGGGCAGCCGCTCCCGCTTCGAGGTCGGGCTCAGCCACGCTTCGAATTCCTCCTTGACCTGCCCCTTCAGCCACGAGACCGCATCCTGGGGGTGTTGATCCGTGCGCTGCCGGAACTTGGCCTGCACGACCCCGTAGCCGTCCCATGCCTCAAGCTCGCTCGGATAGGGCACCCGCCCCTCGAACGTTGCCTCACGCCCGCCGTCCTTGCCGTCCCCGAAGGCGGAGACGCCCGGCCCGAGGATCTCCTGGGCCAGGGCCTGCGACACGTGCTCGAACTCCCGGGTGCTCAGCCCGCTGAGGTTGTAGTCCACCCCGCCATGATGCCGCCGCCGCTATCTCCGGACGGCCCGACGAAGCTTTTGCCCGGCCGGGCCTCTGCGACCACGCCGATTCACGTGGCTTGACCAGCCCAGCAACACGCCTGACAGCCCATCAGAACGAGCGTCACTTCAGCGTCAAGATATCGCCTGTAACGCCCACACCGCACATAATGCGCACGCATAAAACCGCAGGGGCGATGCCGGCCGGCATACACCACACAGGACGCGAGCACTTCGGACCCGACTTCCTGCAGGAGACCGGCTACCTCTTCGAAGAGTACGTCGGCCGCCAACTCCGCCTGATACCGGACGCCGACGTCATCTCGGAGATCACGTACCGGTCAAGCGGAACGAACTGCAAAGTGTCGACTGGTTCGTCGTCTTCGACGACCTGGTGCTGCTCGTGGAGGTCAAGTCCATGATTGCCGACCGAGAACGCCCGCCTCACGCTCTACCAGGGCAGCGGCGACAACATGGGTCGGCGCGTCCCCCTCACCGAGCACCCCGATACGGCCAGCCTGGTCGCCAGCATCGAGAGCGACGGCGAGTCGCCGACGACCGGAATCCGGCAGCTCACGGCCTGCTACATCCCGAACCTGACCCCGAACCGATTGCACCGGGGGTCACCGATCGGGCGCAGCGACTACGCCGCCCCCATCTATGACCAACTCGACGGCCTCGACGAGGTGTGGACGAGTTGGATGCGCGACATCCGCCTCGCCCGCGCGGCTGATCGTCCCCGATGGTTACCTACGCAGCAACGGGCCCGGAAAGGGCGGGTCGTTCGACGAGGACGCCGAGGTATACGCGCAGCGCAGCATGCCGCCCACGGACAACGGCGGCATCACGTTGAGCCAGTTCGACATCAGGGTCGAGGAGCACCAGCGCACGGCCGAGGCGCTGACCCGGCAGGCCGCCCAGTCCGCCAGGTACGCCGCCCGATCGTTCGGCCTCGACCAGAACGGAGGGCAGGCCCGGACCGCGACCGAGGTCGACAGCGACGACGACAAGAGCATGATCACGCGCAGGAAGAAGGCCGGCCACTGGAAACAGGGCATGGCCGACGGCCTGCTCGCCCTCGACGCCGTGCACTTCCGCAGCAGAGTGACCCCGGAACGTCCGCGGGTGGAGTTCCCCGACGAAGTCGCAGAGTCGCCGATGGACACCTCGCAGACCCTCGAACTACTCAACCGCGCACAGGCCGTGTCGACCGCAGCCCGGGTCAAGATCCTTCACCCGGAGTGGGACGACACCAAGGTCGCCGCCGAGGCCGCTGCGATCCTCCGGGAGACCGGCACCGCAGCCCCAGACCCGGGCGACACATACCCGATGTGAGGCGCCAAAGAAAAGCTGCCAAGCACTGAGCTTGGCAGCCTGATCCCGTCTGGCGGGTTCGTGGCGGTCTCTAGGCGGGGGCGCCCGCCGCCTTGTCAGGCTGATTCCCCTTGTACTCGAAGTACACCACGCACACATCGCGTACCAGCACTGCGACCGCCACAATCACGAGTCCCGTGATCTGCCCGGCCGTCTGGACGCTGTCGGTCGCGACGAGTGCGCCGACCGCAATTGCACTGCCAGTGCCGACAGTCGGCACTGGGATGCTGACTCGCTTGCTCATTCGGGTTCCTTTCCTATGGACCCGTTCAGCATGCACAACGCCCCCTCGCGGACGAGCAGTCATTCACCCGTGAGGATGGCATATCCCATTCAACCCTTGCGGCGCGGACGAATTTTCCTTACTATGCGCCGCCCATGTCAAGCTTCCCATAGCTCAAACGGATTACTTTTTCCGAAATCGACCCGCATCAACTGCGGTATCTGTTAAAGGGGTTTGGGGATGCACATGGCCATTCACCCCCGGGATGGCTGAACCCCTCGCCACTGGCACTCGCGACCTGTACGCCGCCGCCGAGTGGGCATCATCGCCCGCCAGCTCGCCGCCGGCCTCGACGCGCCCGGGTGGGTCGAGGCCAAGCTCGCTGCCGTCCAGCAGGTACGCCGCGCCGCACAGGCCGTCGTCGACGAGTTGGGCAAGGCGACCAGCCTCGAAGTGTTCGACGCGGTCGCCGAGGCGTACAACGTCGGGCACCGTGCCGCGGTCGCCGAGTTGGGCGCCCTGTCAGACGACGCCCGCGCTCTGGTCGACGACCGCGTGCCCAACGCACAGGCCGCAGACCGCCTCGCACAGGAAGCGGTCGACGTCGTCACCGGAACGCACCGGTCGATTCTCCGAGCCGTTGTCGACACGTTCCGGACCGTCGTCGCGTCCGTGGCCGCCACGCCGCTACTCGGTATCGGCACCCGCCGGCAGGCCACGCAAGACGCCATGCGCCGGTTGGTCGACGCCGGTAGCCGAGCGTTCGTCGACCGCGCCGGCCGCCGCTGGTCGCTCCCCTCTTACGCCGAGATGGCAGTGAGGACGGCGACCGCGCGCGCCGCGACCGAAGCGCACATGCGCACGCTCAGCGAGGCCGGCGTCGAGCTGGTCGTCGTGAGCGACGCCCCCCGCGAGTGCCCCCTGTGTCGACCGTGGGAAGGCCGCGTGTCGACGATCAGCGGGCCCGCGGGGGCGCGCACGGTCGAGGCCGAGCACACGCCGTCGAGGACGGCCGCACGGTGCACGTCCGCGTCGCCGGCAGCCTCGACGAAGCCCGCGCCGCAGGGTTGCAGCACCCCAATTGCCGCCACAGCGTGAGCATGTACTCGCCCGGCCTGACCCGGATCGAGCAGGCCCGCAGCGACCCGGACGGGTACGACGCCGGCCAGCGTCAGCGCGAGATCGAGCGCACCATACGGAAGTGGAGGAGCCGCGAGGCCGCCGCCGTCACCCCGGAAGCGCAGCGCGCCGCCCGCGCCAAGGTGCTCCAGTGGCAGGGCGCCACGCGCCAACACCTCGCCGACCACCCCGACTTGCGCCGCAACCGCGTACGCGAGCAGATGCGCCGGCAACCTCCCCGAGCCCCGGACCGAGGCGACCGCCGAGCAGGTCGACGCTGCCCGCATCTGGTCAGGCGACGACGCGTCCGTGCGCGAGATGAACGACGACCAGCTCGCCGCCGCCATGCGCTCGAACCTGTTCGACGACCGCGCCCGCCGCCGAATCGAGGCCGAGGCCGACCGCCGCGACCTCACCGCCCTGCTCGACCGCGCCACCCCCGGCGGTGCCCTCGCCGCCGACCTGACCCGTTCAATGACGCCGAGTTGGGCCGCCTGATCGGCCACGTCGACGACGCCGATGCCCTACGGATCGCCGCCGAACTGGACCACCGCGACCTCGCCGCCCGGCTCCCGGGCATTCGCCCGGATCTGGTCGGCCTGTCCGACGACGAACTGGCCGCCCGCGTCCGCCACACCATCGACCACGGCCTCGACGACGTCGACCAGCTCGCCGCTCTTTCGTAGGTGGCAGGCTCCCCCTATAGTGGGCGCGCTCCCACCCCGGGGGCCCGCTGTGGCCCGCGGTGATGACCGCACGACCGTCCCCCGAACCCGTACGGACAGTTCCGCCGCCGTGCATGCATCGATGACCGAATCTGCTCCGGCGGCCCAAGCGGGTGAGGGCGGCCGCCCCGCATCATGCCTGTGGGACTCCGTCACCAGCCGTACTGCGATTGGAGAGTCATGTCTCGTCTTCTCACCACCAGCGGAGCACTGGCGGCGTTATGCCTCGGGCTGCTGTCGGTCCAATCCGGGTCGGCGGCCGCCGACGCGCCGGCCGAGGGGGCCCAGGTCGTGATCAAGACGATCAACGGCTCCGGGTGCCCGGCGGGCACGGCCGGTGCCACGGTGTCCCCCGACAACTCCACGCTCACAGTGAAGTACGACGCCTATACCGCCCAGGCCGGAGGCAATGCCGGACCGACCGACGCGCGGAAGAACTGCCAGCTCGTCCTGGACGTCAAAGCCCCGGCGTCCTACACCTACGCCCTCTTCGGACTTGACCACCGCGGCCACGCCTCGCTGCCCGCAGGCGCGACCGCCACCATCAAGTCCGACTACTACTTCCAGGGGACGACGGACGACGTCTTCCAGTCCCACCCGCTGACGGGGCCGTACGAGGATGACTGGGCCGTGTCCGACAGCGTGCCGGACAACCGGCTGGTCTGGGCACCGTGTGGCTCGCAGCGGTACCTCAACGTCAACACATCCCTGCGGGTGAGAGCTGGCACGGGCAACAGCGCCAGCGTGGTCACCATGGGTTCGACGGACGTCCCGGGCACCTCCTACCGGCTCATTTGGAAGCGGTGCTGACGCCCGGGGCAACGTGAGGCTCGGCGCCTGGACTGCCCGGAGGGCCGGGACCGGCCGGTCGCTCCGATCGGCGGCTCGCCGCGCACCGCCTGGAGGCGGCTCGGCCTGTGGGTGGCGACGTACCTGCCAGGCACGGGACCCACGGGCATGCCTCTGAGGGCGCGGTCGGCCTCGTGAGCCTCGCGTGAAGACGCATCGACGGGATGCGGCACAACACATGAAAGGTCGCGGTCGGCGTATTGCTCTGCGTCACGCAGCGACCAGATCGTCGCCTGCCGAGCAGAGCTCGAGCACGAGTACGTGACCGCCGACGGCGGCGACGGCGAGCAGCAGTTCCTGCCAGTGATCTCTGGGCGGGCCAGCGCCAAACTGAACCGGATCGCCGCAAAGATGACGCGCCCGCCGAAGCAGAAGGCCCGGCCCTTCGCCAAGCTGCGCGAGGAGTGGAAGCCGACGAGCGCGAGACGCTGCTGGACCGGCGCTGTCACGTTGTTGGGTTCGGGGATCGGTGGCACCGTCCGCCGTGCGGGCAGACCAGACCATCCTGGCGCCGAGCGACACCGGGGCCTTGGCCGCCCAGGCCAAGAATCGCCGCCGACACCCAGGCGCAGGCCCAGCGGCGCCTGCACGCCCACACCGACCGGCACACGGCTGTCGCCGCTGCCATCGCCCCGGCGGGCCCAACAGGCCGCCGAGCGCGCCGGGCTGGACCGCCGCGCCGCAGGCCACGCCCGCCGGTACGGGCGCTGACCCCATGACTCCTCGCGCTCGTCCCGGTGTCGCTTCCGGGAAGATGTCAGCCACCGCCGACGAGCGCGAGGTCGCAACACCCAGCCGGGCCGACCGCCAGGAGGTACGCCTTCCCCCCGAAGCGGTCGACCCGGCTGGTGGGCGTTGCTGGGTGTGCGAGCAGCCCGTCGTGGACCCGGCTGCCGACTACAACGACGGCGGCCCGCACCCGTACTGCGCATGGAAGACCAAGCGCATACAACGCGGCCTTGCAGGCCCTCCGCCCGCGACGGGCTGGTCCGACGTCCGCTGGTCGATCCGGACGTCAGGCAGCGGGAAGCGCGGCGGCAGCAGCAGCGATCTTGGCGGCGACGGCGTCGAGCGACGACTCCTTCGTGCTCAGCCCGGAGTGCGACGCGAGCATGGGGCTGACGTCAAAAAGCTCGTCGAAGGTCACCCCGTGCGTCACGGGCACGACGCGGTTGGTGCCGAGCAGGACGGCGAGCTCCTTCTCGGCGATCCCCTCGTTCTTGATGCTCTCGAGCAGGGCTGGCGTGACCAGCACGATGCCGATCCGGGAGTTGCGAAGCCCCTTGTCGATCTCCCGCATCTGCAGCGAGCCCAGCGGGATGTCTTCCTCGCTGAACCACACCGTCGCACCGCTCGTCCTCAGGTGACCGTAGAGCTCCTTCGCGCTGCCCTCGCGGTCGTTCCAGGCGTGGCAGAGGAAGAGGTCTCGCTTGTCCGGGTGTACCTGTGCCTGTACCGCAGCCTTGTCGGCGTAGGGCTCGACCGCCCGCCACTCGGTCGGGGTGTACGACACCGTTCTGCCGGACCTGGTGCGCCGCGAGGTGCCGCCGCCATACGACCCGCCGGACGACCGACCGCCGCCACCGCCACCGCCGTAGGAGGGTCCGGACGAATACGACTGGGTGGGCGACCTCCGTCCCCGGCTGCTACACGCTGGGCAGTTCGCGGCCCCACTCGCGGTGCGGTGGCCTCGGGAGGGTGCTGTGCATTGCGCCATGCGCCCATGGTAGAGCGAACCTCCGACACAGTGTCGTGGTTTGTTGCACGGCCGGCAGCAGCACGTTCAGGGCCGTCGCGGGCATGGTTCGTCGGTGGTGCGACGTACGCTCGTTGCCCAACGCGGAAGGACGCAGGATGACGGACCCCACGCTCGACCAGATCGCCGCCGCGAGGCCGACGCGCGCAACATGATGAAGACGACGCTTGGCTCCGACGGACCGACGTCGGGCACCAGCCCGATCATCGAGCGCTACCTGGTGCGGTTACCGCTCGACAACAGTGCGCGCACCTGCGCGCGGTGCCGTTGCAGCCGATGTTCCTACTGATGCCGACCGACCTGTGGCGCTGCCGTGACTGCGTCGCCGCGTGCGCCGCCAACCCGCTCCAGCTGACCGACGTCAAGGAGAACACCTGCGACAACTGCCGCAGGCACTTCCCGGTGCAGGGTGCGAGCTTCACGCCGTTCGTGTTCCGGCAGGAACGACTGTGCTCCACGGGTCCGCCTGCGACGAGTGCACCGCTTACGTAGAGCCAAAAGAGTGGCTGCAGGCGAGTGGGAGTGCTCTGGGACTTTCCTGGATATTTGCGCAGTTCAGAGGATCGGACCAACCAAGCACAGCAGGTCACGGGCCCCGCTGGTCTCTTCCGGGACATCTGAGGGGCGTCAGAAGAGGCGCCGCCACACCCCTGCTGACCTGCATGAACGTGAGGCGGGAAGGGAGGTGGCGGCGCCTCTGGGACTTTTCTGGGACTTTTGGTCGGGATCGAAGGCTTCCGGTCGCTGCGCACTCGACATGGTGCGCCATCGGAGAGGTGTCGGTCTGAGCGAGCCACGGAAAAGGGCAGTCCAAGACCTGCTCCTCGGCTCGGGGCAGCACACACCTACACAGCCAGATCACCCGATACATGAGCTTGTTCCGCTTTGGCGGACGCGATTGGTGTGGTGGTCAGGCTGCGAATGCGTTCTCGTATTCGGCTGGACTGCGGTAGCCGAGGCCGCCGTACAGACGGTGCAAGTTGTACGAGCAACTCCCGTTTGCTGGTGGCGAAGAAGGCCTCGGCGAGTGCGTCGTCCCAGCACTGCCCGGTACGGCCGACCGACAGACGCACCCCCAACTGGTCTGTCAACGCGGCGAAGTGGCGACTGTTCTACTGGCCGCCGCGGTCCGAGTGAGAGATCACCGGACCGGTGGGGCGGCGCTCTTGGCAGGCGGCCGTGAGGGCATCGGCGATCAGATGAGTCCGCAGGTGATCGGCCGTTGCCCAGCCGACCACGTGACCGGAGGCCATGGAGGTGACGGTGGCCAGGTAGAGCCAGCCCTCCTGTGTGGCGATGTAAGTAATGTCGCCGCACCAGCGGGCATCCAGCGGGGCGTCGGGCTGGAAGCCCCGGACGGAGATGGGGCCGCAGGGCAGCTCGCGGATCCGGGGATCGTCGTCAGGTGCCGTCGTCTGAGGTGCCGGCTCCGCAGGCCGGCGGTCCGCATCAGCCGCGCGACCCGGCGCCGGCCGCCCCCCGCGCCCGCCCGCTTGAGCACGGCCTACGACCGGCGGGCGGCACATCGCCGACAAGCCACCTCCGTACGGGGCAGCGAAGAAACGAGCCAGCCCACCGGTCGACAGGATCCTGTCACCGGAGGACGGCACATCAAGGACCAACCATCAAACGCGGTTTCGGCCCGTGTCCACCCGCCGATCGCCAACAGGCTGACATTGACGCGAAGAAAGCCTTGAGAAGCCTCGGCTCAGCGCGCCGGTGCCGTGATCTCGCGCTTGAGGATCTTGCCGCTCGGGCCCATCGGCAGGGCGTCCGTCAGCCACACGCGGCGCGGGTATTTATAGGCGGCCACCCTCTCGCGGACGAACTCCTGGAGTTCCTCGGCCGTCGCCTCGGCTCCCGGGCGCAGGACGACCGCTGCCGCCACCTCCTCGCCGAGGCGCTCGTCGGGCAGGCCGAGGACTGCAGTGAGGGCGACGGCGGGGTGCTCGTGCAGGACTTCCTCGATCTCGCGTGGGTAGACGTTGTAGCCGCCGCGGATGATGAGGTCCTTCTTGCGGTCGACGATGAAGAGGTAGCCGTCCTCGTCCTGCCGGGCCAGGTCGCCGGTGCGCAGCCAGCCGTCGGGAATCGTGGCGGCGGTCTCTTCCGGGCGGTTCCAGTAACCCTTCATCAGGTTCGGTCCGCGCACCGCCAGTTCACCGATCTCGCCCGGCGCCGCCTCCCGGCCGGCTTCGTCCAGCAGTCGCACCTCGACGTCGCGGACGGGGGTGCCGATGGAACCGGCCTTGCGCGGGCGGTCGGGGTGGTTGAAGGAGACGACCGGGCTGGTCTCGGACATGCCGAAGCCCTCCAACACCATGCAGCCGAAGCGACGTTCGAAGCCGTGCAGGATCTCCACCGGCAGGGACGCGCCGCCCGAGATGCACATGCGCAGGGTGGACACGTCGGCCTCAGCGGCACCCGGGTGCTGAAGCAGCGCCGCGTACATGGTGGGCACGCCCTCGAAGACGGTGGCCCGGTCGCGGGCGATGGCGTCGAGCACCGTCCGCGGCGCGAAGCGGGGAACGAGGGTGAGCGAGGCGCCGCTGAACACGGCGGTGTTCATCGTGCAGGTCTGTCCGAAGATGTGGAACAGCGGCAGACAGCCGACGATGACGTCCTCGCTGGTGAGCTGCTCCACGTCTACGGCGCTGACCTCGGTGTTGTGGCGCAGCCCGCCGTGAGTGAGCGCGGCGCCCTTGGGGCTGCCGGTGGTACCGGAGGTGTAGAGCAGCACCGCGATGTCGTCGCCGGCCGCGGCGGCGACCTCGTACCGCGGCTCCTGCCGCGCGAGCAGGCCGGCGAAGGCTCCGGGCTCGACCGAACTGTGCCGCACCCCGGCAGCGGCCGCTCCCTCGGCGCCCTGGCCGGGCGCCGCGTGCCACTCGAAGAGCAGCACGGCACCGGAGTCCCGCAGGTGGTAGTCGGTCTCCCGGGACTTGAGCAGCGGATTCATCGGCACCACGATCCCGCCGGCGCGCAGGATGCCGTAGTACAGGACGACGAACTCGGGGACATTCGGCAGCATAAGTGCGACACGGTCGCCGGCGCGCAGGCCCTCGGCACGCACCAGCGCGGCGGCCTGTGCGCTCAGCTTGTCCAGCTCGGCGTAGGTGGTGATCGCCGTGCCCAGCCGCAGCGCCGGGCTCTCGGGCTGCCGACGTGCCGTCTCCGCCAGGAATTCCGCCAGATTGGCCATGATGCCTCCTTGCACGCATGCTCCGTGGCGCCGGGGAAGTTCGCCTCCGACGCTCACGGAATGGTGACGGCCGCGATCGCGGCCGTCCATGGCGGCGCGGACAGCCGGTGCGTGCCGGGATTGTTCCGGAACACAAACAGGGCGCCGTACGCTGCGAGGATGGATCTGTCAGGTGTGAGTGCCGCGCTGCGCGAGCGCCTTCCCCAACTGGGTGAGCGGATGGCTCAGCGCATCCGCGCCGAGGTCGAGTCCTACGCGGACGACTCGCTCACACCCTTTGCCTCGCTACGGGATTCCTGCGAGCGCAACGCCGACCTGGTGATCCGGCATTTCGCCTCCGGCGCGGAGCCCGACGTACGGCCCGCGCAGGAGACCGGGCGGTTGCGCGCCGAGCAGGGCGTGCCCCTGGCCGACACACTGCACGCCTACCGGGTCGGCTTCGAGTACCTCTGGTCGCAGATGGTCGAGGAGGCTCGCAGGCATCCGGAGGTCACGGACGCGCATCTGGTGGCCGGGTCGTCGCGGATCTGGGCGCTGTTCGGCCGCTACGCCGAAGCGGTCGCGGCCGCCTACCGGGAAGCCAGCGCGGAGTTGGCGCTGCGCCGCGAGGCGCGCCGTTCGGCGCTGGTCGAGGCACTGTTCACGGGCGCGCTCGCGGACCGTACGACGCTGCGGGACGCGGCCCGGCAGCTCGGCCTGCCCGAGCGGGGTCCGTACGCGGTCGTCGCCGCATCCGTGCCGGACCCGGGCCAGGAGCCGCTGCCCGGCATCGAGGCGGTGCTGCGTCAGGCCCAGGTGTCCTCGGCCTGGCGGTTGTTGCCCGACCAGCAGATCGGGCTGGTGTCCCTCCTGCACCGGGACGCGGAGACGGTGAGCCTGTCGTCGCTGCGCCGAAGCCGCGCCCGGGTGGGGGTCAGTCCACGCTTCGACTCGCTGCGGGACACCCCGCAGGCTCTGCGGTTCGCCCGGCTGGCGCTGGCCGGGCTGCCGGGCGACGGGCCCGGGGTGGCCCGCTTCGACGACAGCCCCCTCGCGATGCTGGTCGCCGCGGCGCCCGCGGAGGCGTCCCGCCTGGTGGAGGTCGTTCTCAGGCCGGTCCTGGACCTGCCGGCAGCTGAGCGGGCGCGGCTGCTGGAGACCCTTGGGCACTGGTTCGCCGCCGGGGGCGTCGCCGCCGAGGCGGCCGACCTGCTCTTCGTCCACCCCAACACCGTGCGCTACCGGCTGCGCCGCGTCGAGAAGCTGACGGGCCGCTCACTCTCCGAACCCAGGAACCTGGCCGACCTGGGCGCCGCTCTGCACGCGCTGCGGCTCCTGCCCCGGTGAGCGACTCGCGGGCGGTGCCGACCTCGGCCTCAAGCACCCGAGCCGTCAGCCCGTTACGTCGTCTCGCGCTCGACCACGGCGAGGATGTCCCCCGCGCCAGGCGCACCCGGCGTCGCCAGGGCCGCAGCGCCGACCATCGAGAGGATACGGGCGGTGAGATTGCCGGCTACCGCGGTGAGGTCCATCCCGATGGTGGTCAGCGCCGGTACGGCGAGCGAGCTCACCGGGAGGTCGTCGACGCCGATGAGCGCCAGGTCGTCCGGGACGGCGATGTTCTGCGTACGGCAGCTCGCCAGGACTGCGAGCGCGATCAGATCGTTGAACGCGGCGACCGCGGTGACCGGGGTGGCGCCCCGCGTCCACTCCGCGACGGCGGTCCGGGCACTGGCCCGCGAATAGCGCATGCTGACCACCTGCGGCGATGGCAGACCCAGGTCGCTGCAGGCCCGGGTGGCTCCCTGCAGACGGGGCACGCAGAAGGGGCGCTCGCGCGGGTCGTCCAGCGCGGCATAGCCGATGTGCCGGTGCCCGCGTGCCGCGAGGTGCTCGATCTGCATGCGCCCGACAGCTTCCTGGCTCAGTCCGGTCAGGCTGATGCCGTCCGGGGCCAACACGCCATCGAGCAATGGGATTTCAGCGCGACGCAGTGACCGCGCATCGGCGGGCGGCAGGCTCCCGAACGCGACGACCACCGCCGGCTGGACGTGCTGCCACAGCTCGGCCAGCGGCGTGGTCGTGCCGGCGTGGTGCAGGTACACGCAGGTGTAGCCGGCCTCGCCCAGTGAGCGTCCGAGGGCCAGTTTGAACTGCTCCATGGCCTCGGCGACGGGGAGATCCGGAACCACGCAGAGCACGACATTGCTACGGCCCTTGCGCAGTGCACGGCCGGCTCCCGACGGTACGTAGCCGAGACGCTCCGCCGTCTCCAGCACACGACGGCGGGTCTCCGCGGAAAGACCGTGCTCGTCCCTCCCGTTGAGCACGAAGCTCACTGTGGTCTGCGAGACCCCGGCCTCTCGCGCCACGTCCTTGCTGGTGACTCTTGGCAACGCCCCTCCCCGAACCCTTGCCACACCTTCATGCACAGGCTACGGTACGGCAATCGGACGATCTAATACGTATTAGATCGCGCTTCGGTAGCCGCAATGGCCTGTAGGGGGACGCCCCGCACCCGCTTTGCCCGAGCCACCCATCCCGGTCGAAAACCGTCCCCCTGCGCGCCGACCGGGTGGATCACACGAAGAGAGATCTGTCATGGACGACACGATCCCGGTCAGCACCGACACCACACCCTGCAGCGTTACCACCCCCGCCGATCCGGTCCGCCTGGGCCGCCTGCTCGCTTTCGCTTTCCCGGCGACGACCGCGATGTACGCCGTGTTCAACGCGATCGGGGCGATCCTGCTCCCCGCGCAGGTGGCCCGGCTGGCGCCCGACTCCAAGGTCGGAGTCCTGGCGCTGCTGACGACGCTGGGCGCAGTGGCCTCGATGATCGCCCTTCCCACCGGAGGAGCGGTGTCGGACCGTACACGGTCCCGGTTCGGACGACGCGCCCCCTGGCTGGTGGTGATGGCCGGGGCCTCCGCAATTCTGACGATCGCCATGGGTCTGAGCAACTCACTGGTCGTCCTCGCGATCGTACTCACGGTCCTGTGGTTCACCATGAACTTCTACGGAGGGGCGATCTCGGCG
The DNA here is from genome assembly GCF_000331005.1 of Streptomyces turgidiscabies Car8. Classification (GTDB taxonomy): domain Bacteria; phylum Actinomycetota; class Actinomycetes; order Streptomycetales; family Streptomycetaceae; genus Streptomyces; species Streptomyces turgidiscabies. Next base: position 23,232 of record NZ_AEJB01000441.1, on the reverse strand, counting down.
CTCCTGCCCGACCGCGTGCCCGTGGCCCGCCGTGGCATCGCCTCAGCGGTCATCGGCCTGGGCACGCCGGTGGGCGTCCTCTTCGGCGTCAACCTGGCCAGCCGAGTCAGCCAGGTCTGGGCGTACACGGCTCTCGCGCTGGTGCTGCTCGTCACCACGCTCGCCCTCGTAGCCGGTGCGCGCGAACCGTCCTCGCTCGACCACGCCACAACAGGACCGAAGGACCGCGGCTCCGCGAGCGCGGCTGTCCGGGCGTTCTTCCGCGCGTTCGGCCACCGCGACTTCGCCCTGGCCTTCGCCAGCCGGTTCGGCCTGTTCCTGTCCTACTTCACGGTCTCCGGTTACCTCTTCTTCACCGTGCAGGACTATGTCGGGACGAAGAACGTCCCCGGCGGCAACGTCGCCGTCGCTGTGAGCACCCTCTCGACGGTGTCAATCGGCACCTGGATCGCCGTCGCCACTCTCTGCGGCTGGCTCGCCGACAAGCTCGACCGGCGCAAGCTGTTCATCGCGATCAGCGCCATCGGTCTGGGACTGTCCCAGCTCATACCGATCGTCAGCCACAGCTGGGGTGCCATGCTCGCGTACTCCGCGGTTTCGGGCGCCGCCCTGGGCACGTACTTCGCGGTGGACCTCGCCGTCATGTCGCTGGTCCTGCCGGACAAGGAGAACGAAGGGCGCGACTTCGCCATCCTCAACGTCGCCACCGGCCTGCCCCAACTCGCTTCCCCCGCCATCGCCGGCGCACTCATCAACCTCGGCGGCTACGGCTCGCTGTTCATCGTCGGCAGCGCGTGCGCCCTTGTCGCCGGTGCGCTGGCCATGTGCATCCGCTCGATCCGCTAGCCGGACGGAGCCTTCCATGTCCATGATCACCACGCACACGCAGGTGTCGCTCTGCTACGACACCTTCGGCGATCCCGGCCACCCCCCGCTGCTGCTGATCCAGGGCCTCGGAGCCCACATGCTCGGATGGCGCGCCGCTCTGTGCCGGCAACTCGCCGACGCGGAATTCCACGTCGTCCGCTTCGACAACCGGGACGTCGGCCTCTCGCAGAAGTTCCCGCAGGGCGGCTACACCCTGGCCGACATGGCGAACGACGCCGCGGGCCTGCTCACCGCGCTCGGCATCCCCGCAGCACACATCGTGGGCCAGTCGATGGGCGGCATGATCGCCCAGCAGTTGGCACTGGACCACCCCACGCGACTGCTGAGCCTCGCTCTGATCTACACGGCGCCCGGCACGGACTTCCTCGCCGGCCGCGACCTGGTCGACGAGCGCACCCGGCGCCCCCGGGCTCGCGACGAGGACGAGGCCATCGCGCTGTACCTGGACGACGAGGCGGCGTGCGCCTCACCGGAATACCCCCAGGACATCGCCTGGCTGCGCGAACTCGGCGGCCTGATGTACCACCGGGGCTACGATCCCGGCGGCGTCGTCCGCCAGGTGGAGGCACTCGACAACTCCCCCGACCGCACGCCTCACCTGCACCGCGTCACGGTCCCCACCACGATCATGCACGGTGACGGCGACCAGCTGATCGATTCCGGCGCCTCCCAGGCCATGCACGAGCTGATCCCGGATTCGACGCTGACCATCCACCACGGAATGGGCCACGAGCTTCCCCGCCCACTGTGGACCGAGGTCATCGCCCAGATCCAGGACAACACCACACGAGGGAGCGCGTGACATGGCCGAGGAGGCACACGTGTCCCGGACCCGGCCCGCAGCCCGGCGGGTACTGCTGATGTTCGTCTCAGCACTCGTCCTGTTCGTCGGCGTAGCAGCGCCGAGCCCGGCCTCGGCGGCTGACGGCCCGTTCTGCGTGCCCCGGACCACGCAGCCCGGGGTGGGACTGACCCTGGTCTCGGTCGAGCGCATCGATGCCCGCACGCAGATGTACGCGTTCCGCTCGAAGGCGGTCGGCGACGCCATGCCTGACGGGCTCGTCCGGGTGCGCGTCATCCTGCCCGCCGACTACGACCGCTCGCCCGGCAGGCGCTACCCGGTCATGCTGCACCTGCACGGCACCAACAACTCGCCCAGCACCTGGCCCGCCGGCGAGGTGGAGCAGGTACTGGGCGACAACGACGTGATCTTCGTCGAGCCCGACGGCGGCCCTGCCGGCTTCTACGCCGACTGGTACGGCACCCCCGTCACCGGCGGCGATCTCTTCAACGGGCCGGTGCCGTTCCCGCCCCCGGCGTGGGAGACCTTCCACATCCGCGAGCTGCTCCCGTGGCTGGACAAGACCTTCCGTACCACAGGCCGACGCGCGATCACCGGCAGCTCGATGGGCGGCTTCGGCGCGATGGCGTATCCCGCCCGCAACCCGGGGGTCTTCGTCGCCGCCGGCTCCTTCTCCGGCGCTGTGGACCTTGACGCGCTGTACCCGATCAGTCCTGTGCTGATCTCCCTGGCCTGGGACCCGTGCATCTTCGGGGACCGGACCCTGCAGGCCGACAACTGGAATGCGCACAACCCGGTCGACCTGGCTGCCGAGCTGCGCGGAGTGTCCCTGTTCGTCGCCTGCGGCAACGGGCTGCCCGGCCGCTACGACGACGCCGTGAGCGCCGTCGCGGGAGCCCCCATGGAGATCCTCGTGCACCAGATGGCCGAGAACTTCGTCGCCGCGCTCGCCCGGGCCGAGGTGCCCGTCACCACCTGGTTCTACGGCAACGGCACTCATCCGGGCGGGACGACGGCGACGCGGTTCTACGACTACGACGATCTGCGCCGCTTTCTTCCTCAGGCGATGAGCGCCCTCAACCGCAAGCAGCCGGTGTGAGAAGGCGGGACGCCCGCAGAGCGGTACCGCTGACCGGTGGGCCCAGGCCGTGCACGAGCTGATCCCGGATGCGACGCGGGACAACACACGAGGAAGTGCGTGACATGACAGCAGTACAGGTGAAGGGCCGCGTGGACAGCGGATTCGAACCGATCGCGGACGCCTTCGCCGACAATTTCCGGCAGCGCGGCGACACGGCCGCCTCCTGCGTGGTGTACGCGCAGGGAGCCCCGGTCGTGGACATCTGGGCTGGTCAGACCGCCCGGGGCACCTGGACGCCCGACGCCCGCACCGTCGTGTTCTCGGTGAGCAAGGGAGTAACCACCGTCTGCCTGCTGATGGCCGCCGAGCGCGGACTGATCGAACTCGACGCCCCGGTGGCGAAGTACTGGCCGGAGTTCGCCGAGAACGGCAAGGAGACGACGACGGTACGGCAACTCCTCACGCACCAGGCCGGTCTGGTGGCGCCCGAGGCGGATGTGACGCTGGAGAACCTGCGCGCCTGGGAGCCCGTGGCGGACGCGCTGGCCCGGCAGGCACCGGCCTGGTCCCCGGGAACCGCGTACGCCTACCACGCCCTCACGTTCGGCTGGCTGGCCGGCGAGGTGCTGCGCCGGGCAACGGGACTGCGGCCCAGCCAGTGGCTGCGCGAGCACGTGGCGGCTCCCCTGAACCTGGCGATGACGTACGGCGTCGACCCCACGGCCGCCGATTTCCACCCCCTGGCAGACCCGCTGCCAAACACCGACCTCGCTGCCGCCGCGTTGATGGCCACCGCTCTCGCCTCACCGATGGTCGAACGCTCGACGAGCCTGGGTGGCGTCTTCGACACCGCCAACCTCATCCAGACCGCCAACGGGGAGGTGTGGCTGTCGGTCGAGCTCGCGGCGGGCAATCTCGTGACCAGCGCCCGCAGCCTGGCACGGCTGTACGCGGCGACGGTGGGCGAGGTCGACGGAGTCAGGCTGCTGGGCCCGGACACCGTCCGTGATGCCCGCGTGCCGCGTTCCGAGGGCCCGCCGTTCGTGGGGCCCGACGAAGGCAACCGCTGGGGCACCGGTTTCATGATCAGCTCGGCCCACCGGCCGATGGCCGGCCCGGGCAGCTTCGGCCACGATGGCTTCGGCGGCGGCCTCGGTTTCGCCCACCCGGAATCGCAGATCGCCTTCGCCTACCAGACCGCACAGCCCGGTGGTCTTCCCGACGATCGATCCAACGCCCTCTGTCGCGCGCTGCGCGCCTGCCTGTGAACCGACTCCGGCACGTCAGGTCCCGACCCCGTCCACCGAAAGAACCGGAGAGCAGGCCATGACAGCCACACTTCCCTCGCACACCGCGCCGGCGCCACCGAGCCTGGCCGCTCGCACGGCGGACCGGATACTGACCCGCCTGATGCGGCTGCCGGGCACGCGATACGACTACCGGGTCGAGCGAAACCTCCCGGCGCACGCGCGCGACGGCGCCGTTCTGGTCACGGACCACTACGCCCCCGTCACCGACCGGCCGAAGGGCACAGTCCTCCTGCGCACACCGTACGGGCGCGGCTTCCCGGGTGATCTGGAGGCCAGGGTCTACGCGGGCCACGGGTATCACGTCGCGGTGCAGAGTTGCCGCGGCACGTTCGGCTCCACGGGAACCTTCTACCCGATGGCGAACGAGGCCGACGACGCCCAGGACGCGGTGGCCTGGCTGCGCACCCAGCAGTGGTTCGACGGACGGCTCGCCACCGCCGGGGGCTCCTACGTGGGCTGGACCCAGTGGGCGCTGCTGATGGACCCGCCCCCTGAGCTGCGCACCTGCCTGATCGCCGTCGCCCCGCACGACATGCACGACACGGTGTACGGAGCGGGAGCATTCCGCCTCGGCGACTTCCTGTCCTGGGCGGCGATGATGGCCGACCAGGAGCGATTCACCGGGCTACGCGGTGTGGCCCGGATACTGACGATGAACCGGCGACTGGCCCCGGTCTTCGGCGCCCTCCCCCTGGCCGATGCGGCCGACGCGGCGACAGAGCACCGCACACCGTGGTTCCGGGAATGGCTGACGACACCTGACCCCGACGATTCCCCGTGGGACCGCCTCAAACTCGGCGACGCCCTTCAGCGGGCGAACGTACCGGTGCGGCTCACCGCCGGCTGGCAGGACCTCTTCCTCGACCAGACCCTGCACCAGTACCGGACGCTGCGCGCACGTGGAGTCGACGTCTCACTCACCGTCGGCCCCTGGACCCACCAGGAATCGGGCCAAAAAGCCATGGGGCACCTGCTCCGCGGCAATCTCGACTGGCTCCGGACACACCTCGCCGGCGGCGAGACGCCGGCACCCCCACGGCCCAACCTGCCAGTGGAGGTGTACGTCACCGGCCAGGGCGCATGGCGGCGGCTCGCGGAATGGCCACCGGCGGCCGGCGAGACCGTGCGCTACCTGCAGCCGGGCGGGAAGCTCCTGGCCGATGAGCCGAGTGGCGGCGCACCGTCCACGTACGTCTACGACCCGGCCAACCCCACACCGACCCTCGCCGGCCCACTGCTCACCCTCGACAGCGGCGTCAAGGACAACACGAAACTGGAGAGCCGCGACGACGTGCTCACCTTCACCACCGACCCGCTGACCGAGTCGCTGGAGATCATCGGAACACCCGTCGTCGAACTTGCGCACACCAGGAGCAACCCGCACGCCGACGTCTTCGTACGGCTCTGCGACGTCGACCCGAAAGGTGTGTCCCGCAACTTCGCCGAAGGACTCCTGCGCCTCGATCCCACCTCGCCCATCGACCAGGTGCAGCACGTGCGCGTGCGCCTCGACGCCTGCGCACACGAGGTCAGGCCCGGACACCGGATACGTCTGCTGACAGCCGGCGGCTCGCACCCGCAGTACGCACGCAACGAGGGCACAGCTACGGTGCCCGGCACCGGCAACGAGTTGCGGCCGTGCACACACACCATCCACCACGCCACCGGAGCGGTCTCCCGCGTGCTCCTGCCGAAGCCCTCCGAGCGGCACGAGTAGACGTGCCCGGTCCGGCCTCGCAAGTCATGCGAGCCCTTTTACGGTCCCGTGCGCACCGGCGACCCCGTCGCCTCGGCCGAACTCTGAATGAGCCGTCTCGTCTCCTCGGACGGTCGTCGTCACCGCCCTCTCTTTCCCTCACCATGCCTTCGTGTCAACTGAAGGCTCCTACCAGCACCGGACCCTGAACCCATCACATGACAGTCCTGACAGCGGCGCGAGCAGCACGGTTCACCACCCTCCTGCACGACATGCGGCGTATCACCGGCGTGGACGCGGTCATGGGCGCCCTGGTGGCGGCCGATTCGGACCACTTCGTCATCGACCAGCTGGTCGGCGTCACCACCGAAGGTCTGCACAACTTGCGCGTCGCCATCGGTACGGGACTGGGCGGCAAAGCGATGGCCTTGCACAGGCCGATGCAGGTGCCGGACTACTGCCGATCGGGCGGTATCAGCCACGAGTACGACCCGGCCGTGCGCCGGGAGCAGCTCCGTGCCGCGTTCGCCGTCCCGATCCGTGTTCCGGTCCCCGGCGGTCACCGGGGCGTGCTCTACGGAGCACGGCGCCACGAGTACGTCTTCGGCGACCGTGTCTTCGGTGACGTGATGGTACTGGTGCGCGCCCTGGAGCGGGAGCTTGCCGAGGATCTGGAACTGAACCGCCGATTGGAATGCCTGCGGGTGGCGGCCGGGGGCAGCATCTCGGCCCCGAACACGGAGATGAGCGTGGCCGAGCGCCGTAGGCTCGTCGACGTCTGCTCCGAACTCGTGCACATAGCATCAGAAATGCCCGACGTCTCTCAGCGCCGGCAGATCGAGGCTCTCGTGCGCCGCCTGGCCGGTCGGACGGCAGAACTCCCCGAGGCGGCAAAGGCGACCAGTAGAGCCCTCACGGAGCGCGAACGGGAGATCCTTGCCAAGGTCGCCACGGGTGCGACAAACCGGGAGGTCGCTGCCGCGCTGGGTATCAGCGCCGAGACCGTGAAGTCGAGTCTCACTTCCAGTATGCGCAAGCTCGGCGCGCGCAACCGTGTCGCGCTCGTGGCCGCAGCACGTGCGCGAGGCTGCCTGCGCTAGGAGATCGCAGACAGGACTCCTACACCCCCCTAACGGGGGGCTTACGCCTTGCCGAGACGAGGCCGCACCGCGCCCTCACCCATACTGACAATCCGATGGTGCGCGCCATTTCCCCCTCTCCTCACGTCTGACAGGACCCGCTGGCCATGCGCAACGACCTCGAAGAACCACGCTCCGGAATTCCCGCCGCATCGCCAGACACACCCACCCCGCCGCCCGATTCGTCGGATGGCGCGGGCACCGGCTCACGCCTCGCGCGCCTCGTCTTCCTGACGGTGGCCGTTCTCCTCGGCCTGTTTGTTTTGCTGGGCCAACTGCTGGCTGTACTGCCCGTTGGCTGGCTCTCCCCGGTGCTGCACGTCGCATCGCTGCAGGCGGTCGCGCTCGTCATCGGCGGCATGCGCGACGGGGCTGGCGTCTGGAACATCGTCCTCGCGGCCCTCGCTCTGGCCGCGGCCGTGTACGCCCTATGCAAGAGCGGCACCCGCAGGCGTACGGCCCGCACCTTCGTGGCCGTGGGCGGCGTGGGCTTGGCGCTGGCCCTGCTCACCAGCACGGTCCAGGTCCTTTCCGTACACGGAGCCACCGGCAAGTGGTTCCCCTTCGCGCCGCCCACTTTCGCCTCCGCGCTCGGGCGGGGCCCCGACAACACCGTCACCTACGCCACGCTCGACGGCGAGAAGATGAAGGCGGACCTGTACCTGCCCGACAACGCTGCCGACGCTTCAGCCGCCCCTCTGGTCGTCAGCATCCACGGCGGGGGCTTCATACAGGGCAGCCGAGGCCGCACCCCCTATACGAGCTGGTTGGCCGACCGCGGATACGCGGTACTGGACGTCGACTACCGCCTGTCCACCGCGACCGAACACCGATGGAGCACTGCGGACGCCGATGCCGCCTGCGCCATGACCTGGGCCACCGCTCACGCCGACGAATACCACTGGGACCTGAACCGAGTCGCCACCTTCGGCGGCTCGGCTGGCGGCAACCTGGCCATCAACGTCGCCTACAAGATCAACGCGGGCACCATGAAGCCCTCCTGCGGCACCGCCGCCGAACTGCCCCGCGTGAAAGCCGTCATCGCCTCGTACCCCGCCGTCGACCTCACGGCCAGCGCGTCCGACAGCGCGCTGGGGCAACAGGTCAGCCAGTGGTACACAGGCGGCACCCCCGCCCAGCATCCAGACCGCTACCACGCCACCGACTCCGCGACCCACATCACCAAGAACGCCCCGCCCACGCTGATCCTCCACGGCGGCGCCGACCACCTCGTCTTCGCAGAGCACACGAAAGCGTTCGCGGACAAGCTCACCGCCGCCGGCATCACCCACCGGTACATCCAGCTCCCCTTCATGGATCACGGTTACGACGGCACCATCGCTGACATCGGCACGCAGGCCACCCGTGCCCTGGCCCTGCCCTGGCTGCGGGACCACCTCGGCGACTGACTGCGGGAGGTTGCGGCTTGGAGGCCGGACACACCCCTTCTGGTCGCGGCCGGCGCCGTACGTCTGGTGCGCCGCGAGCAACTGAGGGAATCTCACCCCTCGGCTACTCACGCATGCGTACGTGACGATCTGAAGAGAGCCGGGCGCGGTTCGGCGACGAAGTCCGTGATGAGCTGCGTGATGAGCTGTTCCTGGAGGTCTTCGAGACCCTCAGCACCGTGGCGGTCCCGCTGCCGCGCGACGTCTAGAACGGTCCCCGGGACCGTCGCTGGATCCCGAACACGGACCGGACCTCACTCATCCCTTCGCCAGCGCCATCAGAAGCTGAGTCGCCTTGTCATCTCCCGAGAAGCGGTGCCAAGTCTTCGGCCGTTGCAAGCAAGGTCCGGTCCGGATATGCCGGTCCCACGAACTGCACCCCTCCGGGAACGGGATACCAGAGTTCGTTCAGCCTCCGAGCTGATTGCAGTTCAGTTGTTGAGTTTTGACGCCACGTCACCAGAGAGGCTGATCCATGTATCGCGACTCGATTGCCCGCGGGCATCTGACGTTCCCGCCCGACTTCGTCCTCGGCGCCTCCACCGCCGCTTATCAGATCGAGGGCGGCGCGGGCGAAGGCGGACGGGGCCCGTCCATCTGGGACACCTTCAGCCGCACGCCGGGAAAGACCGCCCAGGGCGCGACCGGTGACGTCGCCACGGACCACTACCACCGGGTCGAGACCGATCTCGACCTGATGGCCTCCCTCAGCCTCGACGCCTATCGGTTCTCCATCTCCTGGCCGCGCGTGATGCCCACGGGCGAAGGCGACGTCAATCCAGACGGCCTGGCGTTCTACTCGCGGCTCATCGACGGCCTGCTCACACGCGGAATCACACCGATCGTGACGCTCAACCACTGGGATCTCCCCCAGGCATTGGAGGACCGCTACGGCGGCTGGCGGGGACGCGAGACCGCCTTCGCCTTCGAGAAGTACGCGGAGATCGTGGGCGCCGCTCTCGGAGACCGGGTCGCCATGTGGTCGACGCACAACGAGCCGTGGAACAACTCGTTCGCCGGATACGGCAGCGGGGCGTTCGCGCCCGGCGTGAAGAGCCACGCCGACGCACTCAAGGCCGCACACCATCTCAACCTCTCGCACGGGCTCGCGGTGGCGGCACTGCGGCGCACCGTGAAACACCCCGACGCGCAGATCTCCGTTGTGCTCAACATCTTCCGCATCGAACCCGAGACCCCGGAGGACGCTGAAGCCGCACGCCGCTTCGACGCCGTGGCCAACCGCGTCTTCACAGGACCGATGCTCCGGGGGGAGTACCCGGCCGACCTCCTCGACGACACCCGTCACTTCACCGACTGGAGTTTCGTACACCCGGGCGACGTGGAGATCTGCCATCAACCGATCGACCTGCTCGGGGTCAACTACTACGAGGTCATGCACGTACGCGTGAATCCGGCCTTCGACCCCGCCACCGAAGCCACGGGCGGCACGGCCTTCCCCGGCTCGGAGCGCATCGAAATCGTTCGCCGCGACGATCTGGAGCGAACGGCCATGGACTGGGGAATCGAGCCACGAGGGCTGGAGGACCACCTGGTCGCCCTCTCGAAGGCATTCCCCGAGCTGCCCCTCATGGTCATGGAGAACGGTGCGGCATTCACGGACATGGTCAGCGAATCCCACGGACAGCGCGTGGTCCTGGACCGCGACCGGACGCAGTTCCTCATCGATCACGCAACGGCGACCCACCGCGCCCGGGAACGCGGCGCGAACGTCGTCGGATACCTCGTGTGGTCACTGCTCGACAACTTCGAATGGGCCGAGGGATACGGCCCTCGCTTCGGAATCATCCGCGTCGACTACGACACCCAAGAACGCATTCCGAAGCTGAGCGCGCACTGGCTCTCCGAGCTCTGCGCGACCAAGGTCATCCCGGTCCTCGCCAACCAGTGAGATGACCGGGCAGGTCTGGACGGACCCTTAGCCAACGTCGCGGCCACATGAAGAAGCCACAGGGCGACATGCGCCCGACACAGCACTGATCAGGTCAACTCCCGCAGTCGGCGAACCCCGAGCGGCGGCCCCCGGCCGAACCCTGCTCGCGATACCGCCTGCCGCGAATCAACCCATTCCCCCGGCGCTGCCGCGCTCTCGGCCATCCATCACACATGAGGGTCAGCATCTTCACCAGTCGCGAGCCGTTCAACAAGCGCGCGCTGCCGTTCGTGCAGGGCGGATCACCAATGCATCAACAACAGGCCACACCGCGTCGGCACGCCCTGCATAGAGCCGAAAGACTGACTGCGGGCCGTGGGAGTTCCCTGGGACTTTTCTGGGACTTTCCGCCCGGACCGAAAGCTTCCGGCCGCTGCGTCCTCGACATATTGCGCCATCGGGAACATGTCCGGATGCCACCGATAAAGAAATGTTCAGGTCAGAGGCCCTTTCCCGGCTGTCGGGAGGGCTTACCCAGGGTTGGAACGTCACGAGCTCACCCTCATCTGCACCATCTTTCGACCGGGTTCCCGCCGCCTCAGCCGTCGTCTGGCGCTCGACGCCCTCCAGCGGAGTAGCAACGAGTGGGCAATGGAACGTCCAGGCTCTCCCCGGCTTCCAGGACAGCCGCCACTACGCGGGGACGGGGCTCTGCCGGGGACGCTCGTGACCGAACGGAAGTTATGGACAGGGTTTACAGCTGTCCGTTGTCCAACGGGCCAGGGCCTCTCCGGTCAGCGGGGAGTGACACCGGAGAGGCCCTGGCGAATCGAGAGGGGGCATTACCCCCGGAGGGAACTGTCAGACTTGGAGCCAGGTCGCGTGGTCCGGTTCCAGCGGTCCGTCCGTCATCGGGACGCCGGCCAGCAGGTTCGGGGTGTGTTCGGGCAGCCGGTACGGCTCGTCCTGAAGGTTGACCGCGCACAAGAAGCCGGGGTCGCGGCGGAAGGGGAATACGCCGGCAGGGGCGTCGACCAACGCGAGGGACACCGCGAAATACGAGGACCACCAGGTCCGGCTCCAGCTCGAACTGATGTTCCAAGCCTCTAGTGTGGTCCACCGCTGACACCGCACCACTTACATGTGGGTGCCGCCGTCTATGCGGATCTCCGTGCCGGTGATGAACGCGCCGTCCGCCGAGCCGAGCATGGCGACGACGCCCGCGACCGTCTCGGGACCGGCGAAGCCCTGGCCGATGGCGGGAAGCAGCTTCATCATGATTTCGTAGTCCGCGTCGTCGGGCAGGCCAGGGCCGACGTTCTCCTTGCTGGTGCCGCTCGCGTCGGTCATCCCGGAGGAGATCGAGCCCGGCGCGACGGCGGTGAAGCGGATGCCCTGCTTGCTGTACTCGGCGGCGAGCGCATGGGTCATGGCCTGGATGCCGCCCTTGCTGGCGGCGTAGGCGGCCATGTAGGGGTGCGCGAAGCTCGCCGAGGTGGAGCTGAAGTTGACGACGGCAGGGTTCTCGCCCTGGAGCAGCACCGGGATCGTCTCGCGGATCATCAGGAAGGTGCCGGTCAGGTTGACCGCGATGACCTGGTTGAACTGTTCCAGGCTGGTCTTGTGGGTGTGCGAGGAACGCAGGATGCCAGCCGCGTTGACCAGCACGTCCAGGCCGCCGCCGAGGGCGTCGAGGGCCGACGCGACGGCCTCGCGGACGGAGGTCTCGTCGGCGATGTTCACCTGGACGGTGTGCAGACGGGCGTTGGTACCGGTGTCGGCGGCGAGCTTGCGGGTGGCGTTCAGGCCGGCCGTATCGACGTCGGTGGCGACGACGTGGCCGCCCTCGGCGAGTATGCGCAGGACGGTGGCCTGGCCGATGCCGGAGCCTGCTCCGGTGATCAGGACACGGCGGTCGTTGTAGCGGTTCATGGGAGTGCTCCGGTTTCTGGCGAGTGAGTCTGGTGGTCGGTCGGCTGGTGAAGTTGCGGCGTAGCGCCTTGGGTTGGACGCCTGCGCGGACGCGTTTGGCGTGCTGCATGGTGGGCCGCGGTGTGGTGGAACGTCAGGAGCCGTGGATCCGGCAGCCGGTGACGTGGTCGGCGGGTCCGGTCAGCCAGGCTCACCCGTCACCAGGAACTGGCCCCGGGCGGTGGCGAGTTCCTCGCAGATCGCTTGATCGCGCGTCATGTCTGTTTCACTTGCGACGGAAACGGAGCCCACGCGGACGAAGCCGTGATCGTTCAGCGTGCGTCGAGGGTGAGGTGAGAGACGCCGTGCAGGTGTGACGTCGCGGTGATGTGGACGTTCCCGGTCCGTCCCGTGGACCGTAGGACGGCGAGAACACGACCGCGGTACGCGCGCTGAGTGGGATCGGCGAACGGACGGATGGGGTCAGGTCTGGCGCTGCCGTACCCCACGAGTTCGGCCGGGCCCTCGACCCTGAGCTCGATGTCGTCGTCGGCGAGCATCTCCACCGTGCCGGCGCCGTCGACGATCTCGACCTCGACGAACGCGAGGTCGTCGCCGTCGGCCCGGAGGCGAGTCCGGTCCGCGGTCAGACGGATCTCGAGGTCGTCCGCCGCCGAGCGGAGCACCGTCCGGGACACCTCGTGCCCTCCGCGGTAGCCGACCGCGACGAGTTCGCCGGCGGCGTACGTGGCGGTGAACCGGGCGGTGTAGCGACGTCGTTGCCCGGCCCTGCGACGGCCGACGGAACGCCCGTTGACGAACAGCTCCACCTCGTCGTCCGCGGAGTAGACCTCGATCTCGGCCTTGCGGCCCGCGCACCCGCGCCAGGCCCAGCTCTCGACAGCGTCGGTGCTGCGCCACGCGACCCGTGCGACGGGCTGTCCCGCCCGGTCGAGGGGCCGCACACCGATCGCCGGACCGGGGTGCGTTCCCCATGCCACCTGCCCGAGGCGCAGCGAGAAGTCCGGCTGTCCGGTCAGGTCGATGACCCCGGGCCCGGCGATGAGGTAGGGATACGGTTTGACCAGCCCGGTCCTGCGGCCGGGCGCCCACACCCCGACCCCCGACTCTCCCAGGTATTCCCAGCCGACCCAGATGAAGTCGCCGATGACGGACGGGTACGTCGTGACGAGGTCCCACGCACGGGCGATGTCTCCCGGCAGGGTCTCGCTGCCGACGATCACGCGGTCGGGGTACGCCTTCACGTCGTGCTTGTAGCGCGCCAGCCCGTAGTTGTAGCCGGCGATGTCCACTTCGGCAAATGAGTCGCGTGTTGCACGGTCGGCGATGGGGAGTCGGGAGGCGACGTCCATCATGCGCCCGATCTGGTTGACCAGGCGATTGGCTTCCGTGCTGCCGGGCCCCTGCTTGTTGGGGTGAGCCCCTTCTGGCGTGTCGGAAGTGCCCGCGTACGGGGATCTGTTCATCGACGACAGAACGTTGAGGAAGATGTTGAGGGCCACGGTGACCGGGCGGTCCGGGTCGGCCGCCTTGACGTATGCGGTGATCTCACGGGTGAGGGCGACGCCGTCGGGGTGCGCGGTCTCGGGTATCTCGTTGCCCATCGAGTAGATGATGACGGAGGGCCGGTTCCGGTCCTTCTCGATCATGCGGTCGGCGTCCTCGCGCCAGGTGTCCAGGAACCGGTGCGAGAAGTCGTGCGTGGACTTGGACTGGATCCAGTAGTCGGCGAGTTCGTCCATCACGTACATGCCCAGCTCGTCGCACGCGTCGAGCAGGTGACGTGACATCGGGTGGTGGGCCGACCGGACGGCGTTGAAGCCGTTCTCCTTGAGGATCCGGATGCGCCGGAACTCGGCGGCCCGGTGGGTGGCGGCGCCCAGGATGCCGTTGTCGTGGTGGATGCATGCGCCGCGGAGGTTGACCTGCTGCTTGTTGATCCGCAGGCCGTGGCGGGCGTCGACGTGCACCGTGCGCAGCCCCACGAGCTCGCGACGGGTGTCGACGACGGCACCGCCGTGCTCGACCGTCGTGACGAGCTCGTAGCGGAACGGATCCTCAGCGGACCACAGGCGGGCCCCGGGTACGTGCAGGTGCGCGATCCCGTCATCGGCCGCCACGGCCTGCGCCACGGCCCCTGCCTCGGAGTGCAGTACGGTGCGGACGCGCACAGGCCCGTCGCTGTCGTTCACGACCGCGGTCCGGACCTCGACGACCGCGTCGGCGCCGTGGAGCGTCGTCCGCACGCCGACCCCGTCGTCCTCCAGGCGCACCCGACCGCGAATCCGCAGGGACACCGACCGGTACAGGCCGGAGCCCGGGTACCACCGGCCTGCGGGCTGCGCGCTGTTGTCCACGTCGACAGCGATCTCGTTCTCGTCGCCCCAGTTCAGGACGTCGTCGATACGGAAGCCGAACTCGGTGTACCCGCTGCGCACGGCCCCGACCCGGTGGCCGTTCACGGTCACGACCGACTCGCCCTGGATGCCGTCGAACCGGAGCTGGACGTCTCGACCGCGGTACACGGGGTCGGCGTACCAGCGCGTGCGATAGGTGTACCGGCCGCCCGGGAACCATCCGGTGTCGGACCTGCCGGAGGCGTCGGACGACCGGGGCTCGGTGATCATCGCGTCGTGCGGGAGGCGTACGGCGGTCTCTTCGGCACTGCCCTGGCGGCACATGGTCCAGTCACGAAGGTCGACGCGGTCTGCGTCGAGCTGCACGTCGGTCCAGGTCATCCGGTCACTTCCAGGGTCGTGGTGAGCTCGGCGGTGGAGCTGCCCCCGACCCAGAGGTCGAGGACGGTGGCGTCGAGCTGGTACGTGCGGGTCGCGGCGCTCCAGTACCGGAGCTGGTCCGGGCCGAGCTCGAAAGTCACGGTGGTGGCTGTGCCCGCGGGGACCAGGACTCGTTCGAAGCCCTTGAGCTCCCGCACGGGCCGCGACGACGCCCCGTAGCGCTGGTGGACGTACAGCTGCACGACCTCGTCGGCGTCGCGCTCTGACGTGTTGGTGACGTCGACCGACACTGTGGCGGTGTCGCGGCCGCCGGTCATGGACGTCCGGTCGATCCGGAGGTTCGTGTAAGTGAACGTGGCGTAGGACAGGCCGTGGCCGAACGGGTACAGGGGCGCCCCGTCGTCCTCGAAGTAGCGGGCGTGCTGTTCCTGCGGCAGGAAGGTCCGTAGTGGGAATACACGAGCGGCACCTGGCCGACGTGACGGGGCCACGTGAAGGGCAGCCGGCCGGCGGGCGAGACGTCACCCACCAGCACGGAGGCGACCGCTTCGCCCCCACGTGTCCCCGGGTACCACGCCTGCACGATGGCTGGGACGTGCTCGTCCGCCCACCGCAGGTCCAGTGGACGGCCCGATAGCACGACCAGGACCACGGGCGTGCCGGTCGCGGCGACGCGCTGCAGCTGCTCGAGCTGACGGCCGGGGAGGTCGAGGGTGGAGGTCGACGCCTTCTCGCCGATCTGGTTCTGAGGCTGCCCGACGACCACGATCGCGACGTCGGCGTCCCGGGCGGTGGCGACGGCGCGCTCGATCTCGGCGTCCTCGTCCAGGTCGGGCGGGGTCGGGACGACCGTCGGGTCCAGGGCGTCGAACGGCGACGGGTGCAGCCGCTCGGGGGCACCGACCCCGGCCGCATACTCGACCCGGATGCCGTCCCCGAGCCGGGTACGCAGCCCGTCGAGGATCGTGACCGCCTCGGAGGTGTCGTGGTCGAGCACCCACGGCCCGAGCGTGTCGCGCCGGGAGTCGGCGAGCCGGCCGATGACAGCGAGGCTCGTGAGCTGCTCGGGCCGCAGGGGCAGCGTGGTCGCATGGTTCTTGAGGAGGACGAGGGTGCGCTCGGCCGCGTCCCGGGCGGCATCACGGTGCGCCGCGGCGTTCAGGACCGCGGGGGCCGCGTCCTCGTCGGTGTAGGGGTTCTCGAACAGGCCGAGCCAGAACTTCACCGCGAGCACCCGTGACACGGCGGTGTCCAGCGTTTCCTCGGTGACCAGCCCGTCGCGTACCGCCTGCGGGAGGTGGTCGAACGCCGGGGTGAAGGTGCACATCTCCATGTCGAGGCCCGCGTTCAGCGCCCGTACGGCGGCGTCCTGCTGGTCCTTCGCGAAGTGCTGTGTCTGAAGCGACTGCACGGCGTTGGCGTCCGAGACGACCCAGCCGTCGAAGTGCAGTTCGTCGCGCAGCAGGTCGCTCAGCAGCCACCGGTTAGCGGAGGCCGGCACGCCGTTGAGGTCCATGTAGGCGCTCATGACGTTGGCGGCACCCGCTTGGATCGCGGCTCGGAAGGGCGGGAGGTACACGTTGCGCAGCTCGGCGTCGGAGATGTCGGCGTCGTCGTAGTCGCGCCCGCCGCGAGCGGCGCCGTACCCCAGGAAGTGCTTCGCACTGGCAAGGACGGTCTCGGCCCCGAGGTCGCCCTGGAACCCGCGGACCTGCGCCGCGGCCATGGCCGCGGCGAGCACCGGGTCCTCCCCGGCCCCCTCGATCATGCGGCCCCAGCGGGGGTCGCGGGCGATGTCGATCATGGGTGCGAACGTCCAGCGGATCCCCGCCGCGCGCGCCTCGCGGGCCGCGACGACCTGCGCCGCCTCGGCGGCGTCCGGGTCCCAGGTCGCGGCCATCGCGATCGGCACGGGAAAGATCGTACGCAGCCCGTGGATCACGTCGTTGCCGAAGAGCAGCGGGATGCCCAGCCGGGTGTCCTCGACGGCGCGGCGCTGCAGCCGGTTACCCAGGGCCGGGTCCTTGACGAACAACAGCGACCCGGCGCCGCCGCGGGAGACTGCGGCCTCGACGTCGTGGGGCTGTTGGACGAAGGCACGATGTTCGGGCGGCAGTGACTCGATGTCGAAGTCGTCGGGGATCGGCTCGCCGGTGCCCATGTAGAAGAACTGGGTGAGTTGGCCGGCCTTCTCCTCCAGCGTCATGCGGGCCAGCAGATCGGTCACCCGGTCCTCGACGGGCAAGCCGGCGTCGCGATAGCGCGCCTCGCCCTCCGTCTCCCGGGCGCCGGGGCCGTCGTCGTTCAGGATCGTGTGGGGGGTGGTCGTCATCGGGAGTTCTCCTTCGTTGCTCTACGCGCGACGTCCGCAAGGAGCGGCCGCAGGCTCTGGACCCAGGCGCGGTGGCCGGTTCCATTCAGGTGAAAGTCGTCGCGGGTGTACTGGCTGCGCAGACCGCCGCGGTGTCGGCGAGGACCGGCCACAGGTCGACGTACCAGGCGCGGGCGGGCGCAGTCGCAGTGGGCCGATGGGCGGAACGGCGAAGGGGATACCGGCGAAGATTCCGCCTGTGTCGCCCCAGCGGGTTCCTCGCACTGACCCGTGGCTCGTGCGGACCATCGGGAACTGAGCGGATTCACTCATGTGTCACACCTCCGCCTGTTCCTGGGAGGTCCCCATCAGGGCGAGGATCGCCGGGTCGTCCGTCAGGGCTGAACCGTCCACGAAGCGGCCCGCGTCCACGCGGCGGATGAACTCAGCGGTGCGGTCGAGGGCTTCGAGCGCTTCGGGCAGCAAGGAGCCGAAGACGGGCCAGGCGTGGTGCATGTGCGGCCAGAGTTCCAGCACTGTCTCCACACCGCAGACGGCGGCACGTGCGGCCAGCGCGACCGAGTCGTCACGCAGCAACTCGGAGCCTGAGGCCAGGATCATCAGCGGGGACAGACCGGTGAGGTCGGCGAGTGCGGGACAGGCTTGCGGATCCTCGGGGCTATGTCCGGCGAGGTAGTCGGCGGCCATCTGCGGGCCGAGCCAGGGGGTGATCATGGCATCGGTGGCGGCGTTCGCGGCCCAACTGCCCGATGCCAGGTTTTCCGCGCGCAGGTCGAACACGCCGGACCAGAGCACTCCGGCCACGGGTGCACCGTCGCCTGCGTCGCGGCGGCGCAGCAGGAGCGAGGCGGCAAGACCGGCTCCCGCCGACTCGCCGGCCACGACGATCCGGGCCTCCGGATAGCTGGCGCGGACGGCTTCGTAGGCGTGTTCGCAGTCGTCGAGCCCGGCTGGGAACGGGTGTTCAGGTGCGAGTCGGTACTCGGGCGCCACGGTTCGGGTGTTCAGCCACAACGCCAGGAGCCCGGCCGCGGCCCGCGCCTGGGCCGCGGTGCCCGTGCGGAAGCCGCCGCCGTGGATGTGGAGGATGACCAGGTCGTCGCGCGGCTCCGGCGGGCTGAAAAGCAGCGCGCCCGCAAGGCCGGGGAACGCGTCCTCGACCACGCCGTCCGGTACCGGGATCGCCGCCGCAAAGCGGACGGCGTTCTCGCGCTCCTGGGCGAGCGTGGGTTGCGTGGCGGCCCGACCGGCTGTGACCAGTCCGGAAAGCCACTCGTGGGTCTTGCTGGGCATGGGACCCCCAAGTCATCGGTGAGAGGGAAGTGCAGTGGGGCGGGAAGCGATCCCTGCTTGCTGGTCCGTCAGTTTTCGCTCGGTGCGGCGGCGTTGAAGGCGGCGTACTGCTCCTCAAGATCGAGGAGGAACTCGGGGGCGCCAGGCACCATGGCGGCCGCGTCGCGGATCGTCGTCTCGCCGGACTCGGTGTCGGACTGGTCGATGTACGCCGCTGCCTCGGGGAAGTAGCGGACCAGGGTGTCCGTGAAGATTTTCATGGCCCCCGGACGGTCCATCAGCTCGCCGAGCGTGGTGTCCAGGGTGACCGGGCCGCTGGGCTGATCCGGTGCCGGCAGGTGGACGGTCCAGGTGTGATGACCGGCGGTGACGTCGAACGGCGCGCCTGCCGGGCCGGGCAGGTCGACCACCGCGGTCGCGTTGGGCGGGACGAGCGCGGTGATGTGAAGCTCCTCGCCGTCCAGACGCCAGGCGATCTCCGCGCGGCCGTAGGGGGTGAGCAGCGCCGCCTGCGCGCGGTCCAGCCCGCCGCCGGGGCGCGGGGCCAGGCGCAGTTTCCGGTAGCCGGGCTCGGCGGGGGCCAGGCCGGCGACGGTGCGGTGCAGCCAGTCGGCGACGGCGCCGAGCGCATAGTGGTTGAACGAGGTCATGCCACTGGGGTTGACCTTGCCGTCGGGCAGCAGGCTGTCCCACCGCTCCCAGATGGTGGTCGCACCCTGGGTGACGGGGTAGAGCCAGGACGGCTGCTCGGTCTGGAGCAGCAGTCGGTAGGCCGCGTCCAGATGACCGGTCTCGGCGAGGGCGTCGCAGATCAGCGGCGTGCCGACGAAGCCGGTGCTGATCTTGTAGCCGCCGGCTCGGACCAGATCGGCCAGCCGCTTGCCGGCGTGCGCGCGCTGCGCCTGGTCGGGCAGCAGTGCGAACTGGAGCGCCAGCGCATAGGCGGTCGGGGCGTCCGACATCATCCGGCCCGCGCCGGTGACGTACTCGGAGGCGAACGCCTGCCGGACCTCGGCGGCGAGTGCGGCGTAGCGGACGGCGTCCGCCTCGCGGCCGAGCAACTGCGCCGCCCGGGCGACGATCTCGGCGGAGCGGGCGAAGTAGGCGGTGGCGACGATCTCGCCGGGGGTACGTGCCTGATCCGGGCGTCCTGCCGGGGCGTTCGGGTCCAGCCAGTCACCGAACTGGAAGCCACTGTCCCACAGGCGCGACTCCCCGGCCAGCGAGGCGACGTGGTCGACCCAGCCGCGCATGCTTTCGAACTGCGCCGCGAGCACGCCGAGGTCCCCGTAGGCGTGGTGGAGCACCCAGGGCACGATGGTGGCGGCGTCGCCCCATGCGGCGGTCGGGGTGTCGGCGCCGTCGACGCACTTGGGCACCACGAACGGGACCCCGCCGTTCTCACCCTGGTCGGCGGCGAGGTCGGCGAGCCATGAGGTGAGGAAGCCGGCGCTGTCGTAGAGGTAGGCGGCGGTGGGGGCGAAGACCTGGATGTCGCCGGTCCAGCCCAGGCGCTCGTCGCGCTGTGGGCAGTCGCTCGGGACGTCGAGGAAGTTGCCGCGCATGCCCCAGACCACGTTCTGGTGCAGCCGGTTGAGCAGCTCGTCGGAGCTTTCGAAGGTGCCGGTGCGCTCCAGATCGGAGTGGATCACCACGGCACGCACGTCATCGGGGTTCATCTGGCCGGGCCAGCCGGTGACCTCGGCGTAGCGGAAGCCGTGGAAGGTGAACCGCGGCTCGAAGGTCTCCGGACCGCCACCGCGCAGGATGTAGCGGTCGGTGGCCTGCGCAGTGCGCAGCGGTGCGGTGGCGAGCTCGCCGTCCTCCAGCACCTCGGCGTGGCGCAGCACGACCTCCTGCCCGGCCTCACCGGCCACCGTGAGGCGCAGACGGCCGACGAGGTTCTGGCCGAAGTCGACGATCGTCCTGCCCGAAGGCGAGGTCGTGACGGCGGTCGGTGCCAGCTCCTCGATCCGGCGGACGGGCGGGCCCACGGGGGCGACGAGCGTCGCCGGGTCACGCTCCTCGACGCGCACGCCCCGCCAGTCGGTGGGCTCGACGCGGGCGTCGTGGGTCTCGCCGTCGTAGAGGCTGCTGCGGCGGATCGGGCCCTGGGCGGCCTGCCAGCGGCCGTCCGCGTCGGTGGTCACGGTGTCGGTGCTGCCGTCGGTGTAGCGGATCTCCAGCTGGGCCAGCCAGGCCAGCCGGTCGCCGTAGACGGCGCGCTTGTCGCCGGTGAAGCCGAGGCGGCCGCGGTACCAGCCGTCCGCGAGAAGAGCGGTCAGGTTGTTCTCGCCGACCTGCAGGAGGGCTGTCACGTCATAGGTCTGGTAGCGCAGGCGCTTGCCGTACGTGGTCCAGCCGGGGGCGAGGACGTGGTCGCCGACCGGGGAGCCGTTGAGCTCCGCCTCGTAGACGCCGTGCGCGGTCGCATAGAGACGGGCGGCCGCGACGCCATGGCGGATCGTGAAGCCGCGGCGCAGGTGGGTGGCCGGCTGGTCCTGCTGCGCGTCCTCGTCCCAGTCGGCACTCACGAAGCGGGCCTGCCAGTCGTCGGAGTGCAGCAGCCCGGTCTCGGCGAACGCGGGTTCGCTCCAGCGCGACCAGGCCCCGTCCGTGCCCCGGACACGCACCCGCACTCCCACGCGCTCTCGCGAACCGAGGGCGTCGAAGGGCCAGGCGACCAGGACCGACTCGTCGCTCTCGGCCTCGGCTGTGGCGACCACGTCGCCCTCCGCGGCCAGTCGCCGGATCTCATAGGCCGCCTGCCGCCATCCGGGCAGCTCGGTCCGGGTGGTCCACGACAGACGGGGGCGGGATTCACCGATGCCGAGCGTCTCGCGGTGGTGCTCGAACCGGAGGCGCGCGACCGCTGGGGCGGGGAGAAGGGCTTCAGGCACGGCGTCTGTTCCTTGCTGTCGGGCTGTGCGCGGGCGTCGTACGCCTGTTGCGGCGATCACGATGACGACGGAGGAATGGAACGATTCAATTCCCCGGTGGTGGCTCTCGGCACACCGGTGAGATTCCTTGGCGGCAACCCTAGCGTCGAATCCCAAACAGAGCTAGGTTTCTGCTCCGTTAACCCAGTGCAACGCGCCATGACCGTCCCAGATCCCGCCCCCTCCGGGATTCCGGGGTGGGGCGTCGGCCGAACTGAATGGGTTCAACGCCCTACTGTTGCTCCGTCGACCGGAGCCCATCCATCGAGAGGGCACACCGCCGTGACATCCTCACTCACCCCCGCCGCGCCTGCGGCCGAGGCCGAAGCCACCCACCCCGTCCGCGGCGCGCGCTTCGCGCTCATCGCGCTCGCACTGTTGTGGCCCACCCAGCTGCTCACCCTCGTCGGCATGCTGACGGGCAACGCGCAGGCGGCCGTGGCCATCCACTTCCAGACCACCCACATCGCCTGGTTCATCCTGTCCACGGCGCTGGTCTCCACCCTGCTGACACCGTTCGTGATCAAGGCCGCCGACCTCTACGGCAAGCGCCAGGTGATGATCGCCATCACCCTGATCGGCCTGGTCGGCGACATCATCGCCGCCTCCGCGGGCAACTACTCCATGATGCTGATCGGCCGCAGCATCGCCGGCTTCTACGGGCCGATCGGCGCCCTCACCTACGCCACCATCCGCGAGGTCCTCCCGCCGAAGCAGGCCGCCACGGCCAGCAGCATCGTCGGCAGCGGTGTCGCCTTCGTCGCCATCGGCGGCCCGTTCCTGACCGGCTGGGTCCTCGACGACTACGGCTTCCGCGGGGTCCTGTGGTCCATCGTCGCGGCCACCGCCATCGGCCTGCTGCTGATCCTGTTCGCCGTGCCGAAGACCCACTACCGGGACCCCTCCGCCCGGATGGACTGGATCGGCGGCCTGCTGCTCGGCGGCGGACTGACCGCGCTCACCTACGGCATCGGCCAGGGGACGGACTGGGGCTGGACCTCCGCCGGCACGCTCGGCTGTGTCATCGGCGGCCTCGCCGCCATCGCCCTGTTCGTGGTCTCCCAGAAGCGCATCGCCCAGCCCCTTGTCCACCTGGCCATGCTGGGCCGTCGCAAGGTGTGGACCGTCATACTGGCCTCCGCTCTCACCGGCGGCGCACTCTTCGGCACCGGCATCATCGCCTCGCTGCTGGTGCTCTACCCGAAGATCCCGACCATCTCGGACGGCCTCGGCATGACCGCCACTCACGCGGCGGTGATCGGCCTGCCGGCGAGCTTCCTGATCCTCGCGCTCGGCTTCGGCACGGGCACGCTGCTACGGAAGGTCGACGCGCGCCTCCCGCTGATCCTCGGCGGCCTGATCTCCACCGTCGGCTACCTGGCTCAGGCGGCCTACCACTACACCAACGCCGAACTCATCTGGTGGGGCAACCTCTTCGCGATCGGCTTCGGCATGATCGTCGCGGTGATCCCGATCCTGATCATGCGGGCGGTCTCACCGGAGGAGCAGGCCATCGCCAGCGGCATTCAATGGATGTCGATCGGCGTCGTCACCACGCTGGTCACCACGCTCACGTACGTGATCCTGGCCCAGGACGGCAAGGTGCTCGAGGGAACCCAGTTCTACCTGGACCAGGGCTACAAGAACGCCTTCTACTTCGCCGCAGGTGTGGTGTTCCTCGGCACGCTGGCGGGCCTGCTGATCCCGAGCCTCAAGCCCGAAGCGGACGCGGAGACGGCTTGA